>JANPIV010000102.1:0-34922 GCA_031425155.1 Saprospirales bacterium
CATTTTTAGCACCATTGCCATCAACATACACCGCCTGAAAGGGCATCCGTCCATCTCCGAAGGCCAAATAAAATTTGCCAGCAATGTCAAAGAACTTGTCAATCTAATCAGAACTTAACAACCCTGCCCATAAAGGGGGAGTTGGAGGGGGCTTGGGGCTATTCCTCCCCTCCCGTCAGCACATCCACCAGCGTTTTCAGCGCGATAAAGATCGGCTCCCGACCCTCTTTGGTGATCAGTGCTTCGGCCTCGTCTTCTTCTTCCAACACGGCCTCTTCGGCGAAGGCCAACAAATCTTCCTGGTCGGTACCATCAAAAAAGGCATCGAGACGGTCGCGGAAATCCTGGGCCTTGCTGCTTTCCAGCAGGGCGTAATTGGCTTCTTCGGCCTGCCCGATCTCGTCTTCCGAGACGGCACCCAAGGGGCCATTCACTTGCTCGTTGGCACTCCAGGCGATGAGGGCCAAGTATTGCATATAGCCTTTTTCGTCCTCGCTCAACAGATCAAACTGGTCGCTGAACAACCAGGCGACGACCACCGGCTGCGCCTCGGCAAAGGCTTCCATGCGTTTCTCATATTGTTCGTCAGCATAGGATTCCAGCTGCTCAATGACTTGGTCAATCACCTCTTCGGAGACGAATTTCATAGCGTAAGTATTTGAAAATCAAATATTTTTTGAAAAAAGTTGACAAAAGTACAGGAATCGCGCGGCTCCGCAAAATTAAACCTGTGTTACCTTAAGTAGATTTTGGCGTCTAATACCGATCTTTGGCAATTATTCCCGCCGATTGTTAATTCCATTTTCGTCCACGCTGCCGCGTCTGCCTTCGCCACCCTGCTGTTCACATTCCGGCGCCAACTTTATTTTTTGCTATGCTACGTGCAGCCTTAGTCGATATGTACAACGGCGAGACCAATCGCGGTATTCCCATGCTCCACCACATCCTGGGGCAGTATGCCGATGTATTGGTGTACGACCATTTCGATGTGCGCGCCAAGAATGAGGTGCCCAATACTTCCTACGATATTTACCTTTTTTCGGGTGGTCCCGGCGATCCGTTGCTCAATGACGGCCCGTGGTATCCGCGTTTTCATGCGCTGATCCAAGCCCTGTGGGACTGGAATAGTGGCCCGGAAGAGACGAAGAAACAGTGCTTTTTTATCTGTCATTCCTTCCAGATGGCCTGCCATCATTTTGGGCTGGGCACCGTGACAGAGCGGTATAAAATGTCGTTTGGGACTTATCCGGTCCATAAAACGCACTGGGGCAAGGAAGAACCGACTTTTGAGGGTTTGCCCGAACCGTTTTACATCGCCGATTTTCGACGCTACCAAGTGGTGCAGCCCCATCAGGAGCGCATCAAAGCGATGGGAGCGCATATTCTTTGTCTGGAAAAACTACGCCCACACGTCCATTACGAACGGGCTATCATGGCCATGCGCTTCAGTCCCTGGATGGTAGGTACGCAGTTTCACCCGGAAGCCAATCCAGAAGGTTTGCTGGCCTATTTCCTGGAAGACGAACGCAAAAAAAGCATCGTGGATGAACACGGCGAGGCGCGTTACGAGCGCATGATCCACGACCTCACCAATCCGATGAAAATCCGCCGAACGTTCGACACGATCATCCCGGCTTTTCTGGAACACGCAATTGGGGAATTAACCCTGGCTTAAAAAAGAAGAGGCAGACGGAGCATCAGACAGCCATCACGCCCGGCGGATGCCCGTCTCGTCTGAAATAGGAATATTCGGCACCAGCCAGCTGGTCAGTCTTTCGGCAATCCAGAGAATAGGAAACCAGATGGCGACCAGCAGCCAGACGGACAGGTTGAGATAAACCAGCCACATAAACACGTCCAAAAGCAGCACAATGGCGATGATCCAGGTGATAACCAGGAGCATGGCGGCGGCATTCTGGTGGACGGAGACGATCCAGCGGCCAACGATAATACGCCCGTAATTATTGATCAGGCTTTCAGTAGCGGCGGTCTTGGCCACGTAGCGGCACAGCCCCGCGAAACAGATCAGGATGACGATGATGCTGCTGAATATCCACATAATGAAGGCCCAAACCGGACGGATGGTCTGCCAGGCGGCTCCTTTCCAGCCAGTTATTTTGTCTCGCGCTTCATTGATGTTGCCCGCTACTTTCGTACTGTCGAGCATACCGCCTATATTAAGTCCACCGCCCTGTTTGGGCCGGATGGGGTCGGTGCTGGGTTCATTGACCCGGACGGTTTGAGCATTGGCTTCCGGTACGTTGGCGGGGCTGTCTGGCGATTCCGGGCGAATGGTGGTGGTTTTGCCGTTGTTCACGATCTGAATACCGATCAGGCGACCGGCATTGTCTTCGTTGGAGAAAAATGGCTCGTTGAACAGCAGATATTGGTAGGTCTTTTTCCCCGTGCCTTTGCGCTTCAGTACTGCTTTTTGGAAGATAAATTTAACGGTTCCCCGGGGGCGATCATTCTCATAGCGGAATGTCCCCAGGTAGCGTTCCACTTGCTGGGACTTTGTTTCGGCAAAAACAGGAATGGCTGTGCAGAGGGCCAGCACGAGACACAATAGCCGGGGTAACTTGTTCATGTAGAGGGATATTTGTTGCTATATCAAGTCATACACTGGCTGGCGGGAGGATTATAAAAGTAACCATTTTAGGGTAGCAAAAACCATGACAAAAAGGTTTTCACTTCAAAGATGGACCAAAAGACGCAAAGGTATTAAAAAAACTTTTGAATTCATTTTCCACTATTTCAAGTATTGCTTCAGCAACTTATTCTTTTTGGATTCTAAAGCCAGGAACATTTCAATGATCATGATCTTGCCATCCTTGGCCGAATCTTTGTGAAATATCTGTTTCCGCCCATTTTCGGCATCGGCAATGTACCAGCCATCGAGGCCGTCATTTTTATAATACTTGGGATTTTCGTACCCTTCGTACACCACTTTATCGTACTCCGCACCGATGAGGGCCGGGGCAAAAAGGGCCAGGTACAGATCAATGGTGTTGTCCAGCGGCTTGCGTTTGGCCCGTTCGTACTGACTGGTCAGGTAGAGTTCGGTCAGGTCCATAATGTAGGCAGCGTTTTTAGCGGCGCAGGCTTGCAGCACCGTCTCGTAGGCGATGGGTTTGCCCTGATATCGCAGTCCGCTGATGCCTGCCCGCGTGAATTGTATCCAGCCCGCTGCCACCTTGTCGCGGCGCACGGTGAATGGATCGAGGCCGCATTCGAGGTGGGCGCATTGATAAATGGCGAGCGGCGTGGACTGGATTTTGACAGCTATTTCGCGGGTGCGCCGGGTCACCACTTCTTTCTGGTAAGGATCTACCCGTTTGGCCAGTTCGGCTTCATAGATCGCGGTGACATGTTCCTCGGTTAGTCCCCCATATTCATTGACATACACCGGCTGCAAGTAGTGCTGCTCTACTTCCTGCAATCCGCTGATTAACTGATCTTTAAGCAACCATAAAATGGTGCCCAGCAAAAAAATAGCGATCAAATGCCGCCGCCCCCAGCCAAAAGTGAAACGATAACCCTGGCGAAGGGATTTCAGCAGCAGCCGGACACCAAAACTAGCCACACGCAACAAATTGAACAGCAGAAAGACCAGGGACAGACATACCAGCCAGGTAAACCAGCCCGCCTGATGCAACAGATATTGCAGCAGGTCGGAGGTGCTTTTGCCCTCCGCCCGCGAACAACTTGAAAAAAAAATCGCCAGTAGAAACCAGGCGGTATATTTCATAAAGGTCTGGATGGTGGTATTAGGCTTAGAGGAGTTTAACAACGTCCAAATCTTTTGATTGACGATTGCAGATTACATGATTTCAGATTTTTGATGTTTAAAAACGTGTTTTATAGAAAATCAAAGGCTTATAATTTCCGTCAGTAATTTTAGTACATCAAAAATCAACAATCATAGCCTGTCCCGGTATTTATCGGGATAATCTGCAATCGTCAATCAAATTTGAACTAATCAAAGTCCCATCACTTTTCGCAAAAACGCGTCATCCACTTCGGCACCGGCAAAATCATCAAACGCTTTTTCGGTCACTTTAATGATATGATCCTGAATGAAAGGCGCACCTTCGCGGGCACCCTGCTCGGAATCTTTGATACAACATTCCCATTCCATCACCGCCCAGCCCGCATAGTTGTATTGGGCGAGTTTGGAAAAGATAGACGTGAAATCCACCTGTCCGTCACCCAGGGAGCGGAAACGGCCCGGACGATCTATCCAATCCTGATAGCCGCCGTACACACCGCTTTTTCCAGTGGGATTGAACTCGGCATCTTTCACGTGAAACATCTTGATATATTCATGATAAAAATCAATATGTTGCAGATAATCAAGTTGTTGTAAAATAAAATGCGACGGGTCGAACAACATTTTGCAACGCGTATGATTGCCGGTGGCCGCCAGAAAACGCTCGAAAGTCACACCATCGTGCAGGTCTTCGCCGGGGTGAATTTCGTAACAAAGGTCCACGCCATTTTCATCGAAAGTATCCAGAATAGGCTGCCAGCGCGCCGCCAGTTCTTTAAAACCTGCTTCCACCAGACCCTTCGGGCGTTGTGGCCAGGGATAGACCGTTGGCCAAAGTAAGGCTCCGGAGAAGGTAACGTGGACCGGCAGTCCAAGCCGCTGGCTGGCCTTCGCCGCATTTTTTACCGTTTGAATGGCCCATTCGGTGCGGGCCTGCGGGTTGCCGCGCAGATGCTCCGGGGCGAAAGAATCAAACAGTGCATCATAAGCCGGATGCACGGCCACGAGTTGCCCCTGCAAGTGGGTGGACAGTTCGGTGATCTGTACGCCGCAGGCTTCAATACGCCCGCGCAGATCGTCGCAGTAGTCCTGGCTGTTGGCCGCTTTTTCGAGGTCAATCAGCCGGGCATCCCAGGTGGGGATTTGCACACCGACGAAGCCGAGCGACGCGGCCCAGCGGCAGATGCCTTCGAGGGTATTAAAAGGGGCTTCGTCGCCCATGAACTGGGCCAAAAAGATGGCCGGGCCTTTGATCGTGGTCATAATTTCGTTTATAATTTTTTTTCAGATGTGAATGCGGGCGTTAAAATAGGTACATCCGGCATTTTTATCCTGCTATTTTCGCGCTGTATGACAACACTGACGATTCTCATTTTCATCATCGGTTATCTGGCGATTACGCTGGAGCATTCTATAAAGATAAATAAAGCGGCTTCGGCCTTGCTGACGGGCACCTTGTGCTGGACGGTGTATGCGCTGGGGCAACCGGATAAAATGTTGGTGGCCCATCAGATCAGTGAACAGATGAGCGAAATATCGGGCATCCTGTTCTTTTTGCTGGGTGCCATGACCATCGTGGAATTGATTGACGCCCATGATGGTTTTGAACTGGTGACCGACCGCATCCGTACCACCGATAAACGCCGGTTGCTGTGGCTCATTGGCGGCATCACTTTCTTTCTGTCGGCCTTGCTGGATAATCTGACGACGACCATCGTCATGGTTAGTTTACTGCGCAAACTCATGGCCCGGCGCGAAGATCGTTTGATGTTTGCAGGTTTGGTGATTATTGCCGCCAATGCGGGCGGGGCATGGTCGCCCATTGGCGATGTTACTACCACGATGTTATGG
This sequence comes from Saprospirales bacterium, assembly GCA_031425155.1. GTDB lineage: Bacteria > Bacteroidota > Bacteroidia > Chitinophagales > Saprospiraceae > M3007. Next base: position 5,621 of record JANPIV010000102.1, read on the forward strand.
ATAGGGAATCAAATCAGCCCGATCAATATTATCTTGAAATTGATTCTGCCCAGCCTGACCTGCCTGCTCATTCCATTGATTATCTTGAATATACGCATGAAAGGGCAAATCCAGTCGCCCGCCGGACGCGCCCCGGGAGATGAGCGGCTTACTTCCACGCCCCTGGAACGGAATGCCGTGTTTGGAATTGGTTTGGGCGCATTGCTTTTTGTGCCAATATTCAAGACGGTTACGCATTTGCCGCCGTTTATGGGCATGCTGATGGGCCTGGGGGCCATGTGGGTTTTGACGGAAATGATTCACAGCGGCAAAGACGAATTAGAGAAAGGCGAACGTTCCGTGGTACATGCGCTGCGCAAGGTGGACACGCCAAGTATCCTGTTTTTTCTGGGCATTCTGGTGGCCATTTCCGCCTTGCAAAGTATGGGCACTTTGGGGCAATTGGCCGCCTGGCTCGACCGCACCGTTGGGAATATCACGGCCATTGGCATTAGCATTGGGCTGCTTTCTGCGGTCGTAGATAACGTGCCGCTGGTGGCCGCTACACAGGGGATGTACGGGCTGGAGCAGTATCCAACGGACCATTTTTTCTGGGAATTACTGGCTTATTGTGCCGGTACGGGTGGCAGTGTGCTGATTATTGGCTCGGCAGCGGGCGTAGCGGCGATGGGCATGGAACGCATTGATTTTTTCTGGTACTTGCGGCATATTTCGTTGCTGGCCTTGCTGGGTTATTTGGCGGGTGCGGCGGTGTATGTTGTTCAATATCAGTTCTAACTGATTTATTGAGGATGCGAGGATTTGAGGATTCGATCAAAGCACATGATAATCAGGCAATTGATCGAATACTCGTATCTTCAAATACTCAAATTTTTTAAAAAACAGTGTACTAATGCGAATCATGGGTTAAGTCTGCTTTTTGAAGTGTGCAAAAGCCCCGGCAGGGGCGAAATGTTGGTAGCCAAATGATTGCATCCGTTCTTTTAGCCCCGTCAGGGGCGCAATTGCGTACGTATTGCGCCCCTGACGGGGCTTGCGGGGCCTACATATGGACATTACTACCAACATTTGGCCCCTACTGGGGCTTTTAAACCCATGATTCGCATTACTAATTAATTTTATACAAATCCCTTTCCCCGTTAAACCGAGGTTAAACCAACCGATTTTGGTCATTAACCAATGCACTTTTGCGCGTTTGGGTGTTCCTTGTGGTATAAGTGCTGCCATGAAAAATGATTTAGACTGAAATTCAAGTAAGTCATTGGTTTTCATCGCTGGTTTGCTTGTTGTCTTTTGCTATTTTGCTTATTTTATTCAATTTCCATGAATCCTCGTCGCATTCGTTTGATCATTGGCCTGATGTCCGCCGCACTCATTGGCCTGATTTGCCTCCAGATTTACTGGATTGGCTGGAATATTGGACTGAACGAGGAGCAGTTCGACAAAAACGTGTACGCTGCCCTGAATCGCGTGGCCGACAAACTGCAGTACTACGAAAATGCCGCCGTGCTGGAGGCACTCAATAACTCGCGGGCGGGCAGCGAAGCCAATCGGAACATCCGGCAGGCGGCCAAATACCTGGAAAATGGCTATTCGCTGCGTAAGGCAGCCCGCACCGATAGCCTCCCAAACCCCACCAACACCACGCCGGTAAAAGGCCAGGGCTTTGAGGATAATGTGACGATGTGGGAGTACATGAAAGTGAGTCAATTGGTGGATAGCAAACCGCTGGCCGAACGCGTGCATCTCGATGTGCTGGCCCAATCCATCGGTGAGGAACTGACCAATCGCGGCATCCATTCGGAGTATCAGTATGGCGTGTATTCCAAATCGCGCAACAGTTATGTGGTGGTCAATGATCACTTTGTGGTGGAAGACAGCAGTCCGCAAATCTCGCATGGCGGTGCGCCCACGCTGTTTAGTTCGCCTTACCGGGTCGCGCTTTTTCAGCAGGATATTGAATCGCCGGGTTATTTATCCATTTATTTCCCCAACCGTACGAGCCTCGTATTAGGCTCTGTTTGGAAAACGCTGATTCTCTCGGTGGTCTTTACGGGCATTATTTTGTTCTGTTTTTGGTACACCATTCAGGTGATTTTCCGCCAAAAACAACTGGGCGAAATGAAAACCGACTTCATTAATAATATGACCCACGAGTTCAAAACGCCCATCGCCACCATTTCACTGGCCGCCGATAGTATTGGTAGTCCGATGATTATGAGCCATCCCGACAAAATCAAACGCTTTGTGGACATTATTCGACAAGAAAACCGGCGTATGAACAGCCAGGTGGAGCGCGTGCTGCAAATGGCGTTGATTGACAAAAAAGATTTCCAGGTGCGCTTAATGGAGGTAAATATGCACGAACTGATCGAGCAGGCTGCCGCCAATTTCAGCCTACAAGTAGAAAAAAGGGAGGGTACCTTACGCACCGAGTTATATTCTGACCGGCCCATTATTCAAGGCGATGCGACACACATTGCCAGCATCATTCATAACCTGCTGGACAATGCCAACAAATACAGCCCGGAGAAACCGGAGATCATCGTGCGCACCCGCAGCGTACCGATGGGTTTGGAAGTGACCATACAGGACCACGGCATTGGGATTGGCAAAGAAGCGCGGAAGCATATTTTTGATAAATTCTACCGCGTCCACACCGGCAATCTCCACAATGTCAAGGGTTTCGGTCTGGGATTGAGTTACGTGAAAGCCGTGATGACCGCCCATAAAGGGCTGGTGGACGTACGCAGCGAACCCGGCCGGGGCAGCAGTTTTATCCTGACATTTCCCACGCGGGTGGAGGGGTAATGCCAACTTTTAGTTGGCAGGTTTGGTTAGCCAACTAAAAGTTGGCGTTACTGCAACCGCGAAAGTCCCCACCAGAGCAGTCCCAGGAATACCAGAAAAACCACGATAATAAACGCATTGATACCGGGTGCCAGCCAGGCCCGCAGGCCGCGTTGTTCGTGCATGCCACGCCAGCCCAACCACACCCCGGCACCGCTCAGGACGAAAGTAGCAACCAGAAATACTTCAGTGATCCAGGCCTGCTTTCCCGCAAACTGCGGCGACTGCGCAAACAAAGCCATTGAAAGGCAAGCCAAGAGGGAAAGCAAAAGGCTCCGGGTTGTATAAGTCATGGTGCAGGCAGCGGCTTGTTTGTGCGGTATAATTTCAGCCTCAAATATAAAAAGCCCGCAAAAGATGTAGCAGCGGAGCAGTAAAATACCGCTGGCATTCGGCTGTCCTGATCGGCGAACCACCAGCCTGCCAGCAGGGCACCGCCGCCAATAGCCGCTTCCAGCGCAATAAACATCGTAGCCAGCGCCCGGCCCTTGCGCAGCGGATCGCCCAGGTCTATCGTCCAGGCATTGATGGCCGGCGAAAAGATGCCGTTTCCTAAACCGAATAACACCGACGCCAGATATAAACCATTGGGCGAGTGCACGTTGGCAAACACCAGCATAGCCACGCCGATGAGCAACGCGGAAGCTTCCAGCACTGGCACCCGCCCCAACGTATCGGATAATTTACCGGCAAAAAAGCGGGTGGAAATACTGGACAGCGTAAAAAGCGTAAAAAATACGCCCCGGTTAGGCACACCCAGGTGATCGCTCAGGTCAGGTACCAGAGTCAGGATAGTACCGTAACTGAAATAGCAGCATAACATGATAAAGCCCGCCGGTAAAGCGGCCGGATCATAGATGTCGTCCCGGCTGATTTTCAACAAGCTCCAGCGGAAAGGCTGACGCATCTTCAGCGTCTCCTTCAAGTTCATCAGAATAACGACAGACCCCAGGGCGAGGCCTGCGGAAACGTAAAACAACACGTTGATCGAGTAGGTCTGCACCAGCCAACTGCCGAGCGGTGGGAAAGCCGACGATCCAATGCTCAGGCTAATTCCCAAAATCCCCATGGCTTCGCCCAGACGCTCCATTGGAACAATGTCGGCTACATAAGCCGAAGAACCAGTGGGCTTGAAACCAGTGGAAAAACCATGCAGGAAACGTAATATCAGGAAGCCCGCCACAAAATGCAGCTGTGGATACAGCAAACTGCAAAATACACAGGCAAAAGCACCGATGAACATGACTGGCAGACGACCTATTGTATCTGCTAGTTTGCCACTGAAAGGTCGCGAAAGTCCGGCGGTGAGGGTAAACAACGCAATGATCAAACCCTTGTACTGCCCGCCACCCATACCTGCCAGATAATGCGGCAGCTCCGGGATCATCATATTAAAACTGCCCGCAAACAGGGCATGCGATAGACAAAGTAACAGGAAAGCGGGGGAGTATAGCCGACTGGGAGCGGACGCAGAAATATTCATACGCGAAGATAATTCCTGCCAGGGAACGAATAACTGGATGATGCTCAGGCTTCAGAATTCTATGGCCACACTGCGTTGTACCCAATAGTGGCATGATTTGGAGCAAATGCCGGGTTTGCAAAGATGGTTGAAAAAGTGCCCAAAAAAAAGTCGCCGCAAGTGCTTACGCACCGCGACGACTAATAAACCCCAAAAAACCAAATGAAAACTGGGACGAAGATAAGGTAATTGGAATCAACATGGGGCAGTTTTTTTTCAAAAAAGGCAAAAAAAATTCTTTTTTGCCTTTTATTCGGGGATAAAAAGCCAGAATCATTGGCCCATTCTTTCTTACAAAATGTTTATAGTCAGTCAAGTAAATTAAGCACATTTAAATTTTATTGTGTATTAAACCCATAAAGCGCGGGGAAAAAATATTTTTTTAAATTTTTAATTAGCAGGTATTCAGCAGCATTTTAGCGGTTGGAAATGGGCATCGCTGCTCAGCAGGGGTATCAAGTGTAGGGCAGAAGATTTGGGCAAAGGGCATAAAAAAACCTCCGATGGTTGCCCATCGGAGGTTCCGACTCCTATCAATAGAAGGCCAAAAATCGTTTAGGCGATTTTGACGTTTACTGCGTTCATGCCTTTTTTGCCACGTTCGGTATCAAAAGTGACTTGGTCACCCTCACGGATGATATCCACTAAACCACTGATGTGTACAAAGATTTCTTCTTTCGAAGAGTTGTCTACAACAAAGCCAAAGCCTTTGGATTCATTGAAGAATTTTACAGTTCCACTATACATTGAAAAAAAATTGAAAATTGTGATGTGGCAATTTGCCGATGCAAAAGTAAGGGAATATTTTACAAATATTTGATTTTCAGGATTATTAACAAAAAATATTTTGTTTTTAGATATTTGATTACTTTATTGCCAAATTAAAAAATGGCTGGAAATCCCAAACGACCAACTAAATGAAGTGTATAGAAGCGGTCACTTGATATAAAATATGTACTGCCATACTGATAGCAAACGGGGTCATACCCGATAATAAGTCTGTAATAATTTCCCGACCTTCGCGCCATGAAGGCACTACGTGAAACAAACTTCCAACTTCCCGGCCAGACGGCCTTTTATCGTGGCAAAGTCCGCGACGTTTACACCCTCGATGATCGCCTGGTCATGGTGGCCACAGATCGTATTTCGGCGTTCGATCATGTTCTGCCGCGCGCTATTCCTCATAAAGGGGCCATCCTCAATCAGTTAGCCGCTTATTTTCTGGAAGCCACCCGCGATGTATGTCCCAATTGGCTGGAGGCTACGCCCCATCCCAATGTCGCAATCGGGCAGCGTTGCCAGCCTTTTCGCATAGAAATGGTGATTCGCGGCTACTTGGTCGGTCATGCCGCACGGGTGTATGCCGCAGGCGAGCGGTCGCTCTGTGGCGTGCCGCTGCCGGATGGCATGGTGGAAAACGAGGCCTTCCCGGAGCCGATCATCACGCCGACCACCAAAGCCGACGCCGGACACGATCAGGATATTTCCCGCGAGGACATCATTACCAGCGGTTTGGTCAGTGCCCGCGACTATGCTTATTTGGAGGAATATACCCGGGCTTTGTTTCGCCGGGGCACCGAAATGGCCGCTGCACGGGGCCTGATTTTGGTAGATACTAAATATGAATTCGGGAAAGCCCACGGCGAAATTCTGCTTATGGATGAAATTCATACGCCCGATAGTTCGCGCTATTTTTACGCCGACGGCTATGCCGAACGACTGGCGCGCGGCGAAAAACAGCGTCAATTGAGCAAGGAATTTGTGCGGGAATGGCTCATGGCCAATGGCTTCCAGGGCCTCGAAGGCCAGCAGATGCCAGCCTTGCCCGATGCTTTTGTCCAGGAAATCACTGATCGCTACATGGAACTGTACCAGCAATTGACGGAAAAGCCAGCGGATGCATTCCTGACAGGTGGAGATGATTTATTTGCAGAGGAAAAAATCTTCTCGGCTATTCAGCAGTATTTAGAAACGGCGTAGCCATAATACACTGTAAAGAAAATGGTGTATTTGAAGATTCGAATATTCGATCAATTACCTGATTATCAAGTGCTTTGATCAAATACTCGCATCCTCTACGTACTCATTCCCCGAGCCCTTACGCCAGGTTCCGGTTACTATCCAGTTTCAACAGCACCCCGATCATCAGCGAAAAACCGATGAGCGACGAACCGCCATAGCTGATAAATGGCAGCGGAATCCCGATGGTCGGGAATACATTCATCGTCATACCAACGTTGACGATAAAGTGCGTAAAAATAATGCCCACTACCCCATACGCATAGATGCGGGAAAAGTTGGAGCGTTGCCGCTCTGCCAGCAGCGTGATGCGATACAAAAGCAGCGTAAATAAAACAATGATGGCTACTACCCCGATAAAGCCTTGTTCCTCGCCGACCGTACAGAAAATATAGTCCGTACTCTGCTTCGGCACATACTTCAGCTTCGTCATATTGCCATTCAGATAACCCTTGCCAAAGAAACCGCCCGAGCCTATAGCCATCTGCGAATGCAGCAGGTTGTAGGCCGCGCCCCGTGCATTGGCCGAGGCCTCTGCGGGATTGAGCCAGATTTTTATACGTTGCTGCTGGTGAGGTGCCAATAAGGTGTAACAAGCGAAATTAGCCCCGAAAATCAAACCTGCTGAAAGCCCTAAAAGCAACGCCCAGGTGCGTAGCTGGCTTTGCACGAGGTTGTTTTTCCGTAAATAATTGGGCAAAAAAGTGGCCAAAAACAACAGTCCAAACGGAATCAGTACCCACAAAGCTGGATTAGGAAATTGTAACGGGTCTTTATGCAGCAAGTTTAATAGCCACAAAAAGATAGTTTTCCACCAAATCAGCAGCGGTATACACGCAAACCACACCGCCCACCAAATGCGGGTTCGGTCGCGAAACCGGCTAATCAACTGGAAAGTCAGCACCAGTATCAGCGCGGCTACCACATAAGGCGGCTCATACAGCAGCCCCAAAATGACCATCGCCACTGCGCCAAAACCCAAAGAATACCAGATGGAGGCCAGTCCTTCCCGGTACAATACCAACATGAAGGAAAAGAAAACCAGCGCGGAGCCTACGTCATGTTGCAGCACCACGATCAGCACGGGCAACAAAAATATGCCGAAAGCAACCAGTCGGCTTGACCATTCGCGCAGGTTCACACCCGTGGAACTGAGGTAGCCGGCCATCGCCAGACAGGTGCCGAATTTGGCTAATTCCGAAGGTTGTATGGAGAATCCGCCGATCTGATACCAGGCATTGGCACCGTTTATTTCCCGCCCGAAAAAGATGGTGCCCGGCATGATGAGCATGGAAATAATGTAAATAATGAGGGCAAACGTGCGCCAAAACGACCAGTTTACCATCATAATCACAAATATCATCGTGAAACACAGCAGAATGAACAGCAGCTGTTTGCCAGCCGTGTGGCCCAGATCGAAGAAACCAAGCGGGCTGGCCGATTCATAAGTGGCGGCATAAATCATTAACCAACCGACTACCACCAGGATGGTGTACAGCAACAACAAGGGTCGGTCTATTTCGCCGAGTGGAAGGGCAGTGGTTTGTTTGGAAGTAGCCATTTTATTGCGCCAATAACAGGGCAGAATCTTTTCCTGGTCAATACGACGTTAGCAAAAACATTGTGGTAAAAATACAAAAAAGTCTCATTCCAGGAAATCGCGGGGATGAATGTTCGCATCTTTAGCCGGATAAGCACTCGGATATTCTACCATTGTGGAGATGAAACTCAGTGCTTCCAGCTTGCTGCGAAAAGCCCCGACCCGAAGTTTGTAGTAGGGTTTCTCCTGAATCCAGTCCGCAGCCACCTCCGGATATAGCTGGCGGAAGCGATTGCGTCCTTCTTCCACCTGCGTACGGTCCGTACTGGCCATGATCTGGACGCGCCAGCCTTCTATGCGCGGCGTGGAGCGATTGGCATTCACCCAGTTACGTTGTAGTTGGGTGATTTTCGGATCTTCATTCAACTGAATTTCCTGTGCCACCGCGACCGATTGGAAGCACCAAAGCACCACCATCAGGCAAAAAACACATTTAAAAAAAAACAAACGTTTATCGAAAAGGCTCATAACTTATCACTTACAACTCATAACTTTTTCAAACCGCCCCAATGATGGCCAGCGAAGCCGAAGTACCCAGCCGGTCCGCCCCGGCATCCAGCAGTGCCTGCGCGTCTTTGGCAGTCTTGATCCCGCCCGATGCTTTGATGCTCATACTGGGCGGCGCGATGGCCCGTAACTTACGCACCATTTCTGGCGTGGCGGGATGCCCGTGAAAGCCCGTCCCGGTTTTGAGCCAGTTCACCTGGGCTTCGCGGGCGAATTCACAAACCTTGCGGATTTCCGCTTCGGTCAGCAGACCACATTCGAGAATAAGCTTCAACGTCCGTCCGCGCATGTGTGTTGCCCGCGCTACGCTGTCTATATCATGATTGACATGATTCCAGTTTTCGCTTTTTATAGCGGCTATGTTGATCACTGCATCCACATCGTTGGCACCTTCATCGAGGGCACGCCGGATTTCCTCGCTTTTGGCGGGAATAGCCGTGTACCCCATGGGGAAACCAACAACGGTGACTACGCGGATAGCACTATCTTCTCCCAGCAAGCGCCGGGCATCGCGGACAAAAAGGGGGGGGACACATACAGCATGAAAACCATATTGTAAGGCTTCTGTACAGAGCTGACGCACCTCGGCCAGCGAGGTATCCGGCTTCAACAGGGTATGTTCAATAAACTTGGAGAATTCTGACATCGAAACACATCAGGCTTAGTACGACAGTGACGCGTATGAGGAAAACGCGGAGAGGAAATTCTTTAAAAAAACGAGCCTTCCCGTATAATGGCGGACGGGAAGGCTCAATGTGCTTTCATGTGGTTCTTCGCGACAAATGTAAAATACGTTCTGGAATAATCCAGTAATTCTTCATTTATTATGCTAAAGTTTTAATCAACCAAACTATTTATAAGTAGATAGTAGGTCATTTGCCAGACATTTTGAAATAAAAAAAGCCGAATCGGACTTTCCCAATTCGGCTGTTGCAAAATACTAAACACGGTATTTTTCACAATTTCCATCCTTTGCGCCTATTCTCCGGCCCAAAAGTGAAACATTGACCTTTATCATAAATTTTGTAAAAATTCCAGCAATGCCGCTTCGTCGGTCTTCTGTGGCTCCACCTGGAGCATGGTATTAGTGCCAATTTCTGTCTCCCGATGGCCCAGCCAATATTGGGTGCCCAGTTTGCTGAACGCCACTACCCGCACGGGATAACCTTCCGGTGCCGCAAAGCAAAAAGTTTTGGCAACCGGGTCATACTGTGGGGCGGCCACCACCACGGGCCCTTTGAAGACAACGGCCACTTGAGCCGTTTGGTCGGTCATCGCCGTGGGCAGTTCTATGCAAAAATTGGAGGTCGCTTCCGGGAGTGCCCGGCCTACACCGACCCAGCCCAATAGAGCGGGATATACTTCATAGCCTTTCACCAGCTCACTATGACTGATCCATTCGGCCAGATAAACGGGTTCGCCGGTGGCTTGCCAGCCGAGAAAATTTACATTATTGGAGAGAATACCGTCGAAAGCCTGCATGGTATTCACCGGAGTCGCCGCTGGAATTTGCACTTTCAGGGTACGGTCTGTCAGCAATTGCAGCGGTGTACCTTCGCAGGTAACGCGGATGTGTACCGCGCCGCCAGTCTCCAGCAACTGACCATCCGGGTAGGTCGCCGTATGCAGGCGTCTGCCGACCAAACCACGCCGGTCCAAGGCTTCGATCACTTCCACCTGCAAGTTCGGGCAGGTGCTGGTGGCCACGGGCTGATTATTTGCGTTGGCAAATAGCATCTCCGGGTCAGTCAGGGATAGACGCAGCCCGCTGGGAGTCGTCAGCGTAGTGTCATGATTCAGGTTTTGCAAAGTAAATGTCGTCGCGCTGCCTGCCAGAGGCACCTGGCCAAGCAGTTGAGTCAGGCTCGCTTGTGACGGTCCGTACACATACGGGCGAAACTCGTCTATATCCTTGCGACAACTTGCCACGCCGATCAGGAGGAACCCAACCAATAGAATATGTTTGACTGAAGACATAATACGCAACATAATATGGTATGGTTGATTTCAGGAGAATAGCCTGCGCTTGCGCCGGTGAAAGCGGAGGCAAAAGGAAGATGCTATTTGCACGGCATACGCTGCCTGTTTTTCAGTCAAAAATTTTGGTCACCCCAAGTTTGAGCCCCCAGGTGGTGTAACGCTGGGCAACCGGCTGGCTGGCGAGCGTCAGAGGGCGGAAAGCGCGGCTGTAATAAGGCTCGGCAAATACCCGGAACCGGGGGCGCAGATGGTAGAACAATTGAGCACTGGCCGTAGCACTCCATCCTGCCCGGTGGCGGAATACCGGCGAAGCATCTTCCTCACCGGGGGTGAATTTCTGCGGGCTGCCACCAGCATTCAGAATGGTACCGCGTTTCCAGAACAAGATATTGAGCGAAGCCCCGCCCTGCACACTTACCCCAACCCGTCCGGCGCGGAACTCTGCCCCGGCCAGCAAAGGAATTTCGAGCATCCCGAAGCGATTGAAGGTTTTTACAAAATGCTCGCCGTACGATATACTGATCGTGTCGGTGACCGTTTTCCACATCCCATCCACCAGTTGACTGGTTTGCTCCGTCAGCACCCGGATATAGTTGGGATCGCCGTAGGCAAATACTTCGGTCATCTGCTCATAATGCGCCCCCGTGCGCAGCAGGAAATGTCGCCCAAACAGCAATGAACCACGTACTCCGGCATTGAAGGCCCAATCCGTTTTTTCTGTACTGCGGCGCTGCTGGAGGTAGCTATTATATTCGCTTTGCGTAGCCGTAAACTGGCGCTGCGGCAGCGATGGCCCCACGTAGGCATCCAGCAACCACACCCGGGGATGCTGGTTGAAATCGTAGCAATTTTTAAGCGGTTGTTTTTTCTTGCGCATAAAGGGTTTGGCCTTCGGCAAAACCAGGCTGTAGGCAGGAGGAAGTGGTGCCAATCCGCCCTTTATTTCCGGCAAAAAAGTCAGGGGCGCAGCCAAATAAGTCAGGGGAGAAATTTCGGAAATTACAGATGAAGAAGCGTCTTTGGTCGTGAAAAGCGGCTGCACAGGTGTGCCTGATGTAGTAGCAGATGTTGCCGGTTTATTGAATTGTGCCTGTTTTTTAACCGGATAAAATACCTGCGGAGCCGCCGCCCGAAGGGCAGCTAATTTGCTTTCTATCGGGTTATTTGGCGAAGACAAAACAGCCGGGGATGTAATCGGGGAAGTGAGTTCGGGGATTGGGTGACTGGATGAAGGCGAATGAACGACTGTTTCCTGCGTCGTTTTTACAACTCCTGCCAGAGAATTATTGGGGACATTCACCTGCCACAGACCCCACGCGCCCGCTCCCGCCAAACCAACGCCCAGCCATAACCACAGGAAAAACCGGCGGCGGCGGCGACGTAACTCCTCCTCCACCCGGGGCCAGACGAAGGCGGGCGGTGGTACGTCGGCATGTTGCAGGCGTTCGCGGAAGAGTTGGTCTATGTTCGGCGGTTGTTCCATTATTTTAGGCTTGAGTGGTACTCGCTACGTGTACTTTTTGTAATAATTTTAATTGTTCGGCCAGCCAGCGGCGCGCTTTGGTCAGTTGTGAGCGCGAGGTACTTTCCTGAATTTCCAGTAATTCGGCGGCTTCCGCATGTGAATATCCTTCTATTGCCACCAGATTGAACACCGCCCGATACCCGTCTGGCAATCCGTTGATCATTTTCAATAACTCCGCCTCCGAAAGCAACGAAAGGGCCTCCGGTTCCACGGGCGATTCGGGCAGATGTTCGTAACCCGATTGCTCCATCTCATAGCGTTGCCGCTGATAGGTGCGCAGTGCCGTGTGAATCATGATCCGCCGTATCCAACCCTCGAAGGAGCCCTGAAACTGGAACTGGCCCAGTTTGGTGAACACCTTCACAAAACCTTCCTGCAAAATGTCTGCCGCATCGGCCTGGGTATGTGCATAGCGCAGACAGACCGCATACATTTTGCCGGCAAAACGCTCGTACAAAAGTCGCTGACTCTGCGCGGATCCACGCAAACAACCCCGGATGATATCAGTCTCGCTCAACAGTTGAATTGCGAAAAATGGTGATTGTGATTCAGGGCTGATGTAAGCCGAAGGTACGCTTTCCATCAGATACGGGAAACGAAAAAATCGCTGCCCACTATGCAACAATGCTATAGATTTGACATAGGAAGGATTTGGAAAGTCATCGGGTAAAGGGCGGTCAGCGCAAAAAACATAGTGTAAGCCGTATATTGGCGGCCATTTTTAAATGTCCAATATACTAGTCAACCAGTTAACTAATAACCAGTTAACCAATAACTAATCAACCAGTATGCACCCTGTTGATACCCTGCACATCGCCTTCAATCCGCAGCAAATGATCGTCCTGAATGCAGCGATGGCCTTTCTGATGTTCAGCGTGGCGCTGGATGTGCGGCTGGCCGATTTTCGTAAAGTCGTGGATTTTCCCCGCTCGGTGCTGACGGGTCTGGCGGCGCAATACCTGCTGTTTCCGCTGCTCACGCTGGCCATCATTGCGGCCTTTCAGCCGCCGGTGAGCGTGGCGATGGGCATGGTGCTGGTGAGTATGTGCCCTTCGGGTAACATGACCAATTTTCTGGTGCATTTTTCCCGCGCCAATGTGGCCCTGTCGGTGACGCTGAATGCGATCATTATTCTTTCGGCCACGGTGGTCACGCCCGGCGGCTTTTTATTTTGGTCAAAATTTATTCCCGAATCGGATGCCCTGCGCAAGTCCTTTGAACTGGGATTTGGCGATATGGCCTTGATAATCTTACAATTAATTGTCCTGCCATTAATCGTAGGCATGGTGCTCAATTCCCGTTTCCCAACGGCTGTGGCCAAAATCAGGCCCTGGGTGCAGCGATTGTCATTGGCTTTGTTTTTTACCATTCTGGCCTTAGCCGTGGCTGGCAATTTGAAAAACATGGTGGACTACCTGGGTTTTGTGTTTGTGCTGGTGGCCGTCCACAATCTGGCGGGCATCAGTGCGGGTTATGGGCTGGGCCGACTGGCGCGGCTGCCCCGACTGGATTGCCGGACGTTGGCCTTTGAGTCGGGCGTACACAATACGGCGTTGGGGCTGCTGCTCATTTTCCGTTTTTTCAATGGGTTGGGCGGTATGGCCCTCATTGCCGCCTGGTGGGGCATTTGGGATCTGGTGACGGGCATGGCGCTGGCGTACTGGTGGCGGCAGAGCGTGGAGCGGCAGGAACAGGGGCCACGCGATGGGCGACCACAAGGGTCAACCCTGCCCTAGGAAATAGTGGGTGTTGATCGTATAAAATTTATTCCGCATATAATTTTTTCACAGCACAAGTATCGTATGTATAATCACTGAAAATGCAGGGTCCGCCAATGTCAGCTTTACTGTCGGCCATTTGATTTTACAAATTCCTAAATTGCACCAACGCTGAATTTCAGGCCATGCCTACCAGCAAAAATAAACACTTGTGGTAGGGCGACCCTGGCGGTGGCTCGTCCTTGCTTGCCGCGTCACCTCCGCCAATCTGGGGATTGGCGATACATTAGGCGATACATTACACCATCGCCCCCGCGTGCATCAGTTCCTCAATCTCCTCCGCGTCAATCGGAATATTTTTGAACAGATCCAGCGGACCGTGGTCGGTGATCAAAATGTCATTTTCGAGGCGAATGCCCAGATTCTCTTCGGGAATATAAATACCTGGTTCACAGGTGAATAGCATACCCGCCCGGAACGGTTCGTAGCGCATACACAGGTCGTGTACGTCCAGTCCGAGGTGGTGACTGGTGCCGTGCATGAAGTATTTCTTATAGGCCGGTTTCTCTTCGGTTTGTTTTTCCACGTCCTCGCGGCTGATCAGGCCCAGACCCAGCAGTTCGGATTCCATGATTTTACCGACTTCCTTGTGGTATTCTTCGAGCGTATTGCCCGGTACCAGCATAGCCCGCGCTTCTTTCAGCACCCGGTGAACGGCATTATAAACGGCCCGTTGGCGGTCGGAGAAAACGCCGTTGACCGGGATAGAGCGCGTCAGATCGGCGTTGTAATTGGCATATTCGCAGCCAAAATCCATGAGAATGACCTCGCCATCCTGACACTGCTGGTTGTTGTCAATGTAATGGAGTACGCAGGCATTTTTGCCCGACCCCACGATGGGTGTGTAGCCGTGGCCCGTAGCCCGGTTGCGGATAAATTCGTGGATGATCTCCGCCTCGATCTCGTATTCCCAGACACCGGGTTTCACAAACTCCAGCACCCGCTGGAAAGCCTTGCCGGTAATATCAATACAGTGCTGCGTGGCGTCCACTTCATATTTGCTTTTCACCGTCTGCAATTTCTTCAAAATCGGTTGTGCGCGGTGGATAACGTGGGCGGGATAACGTTGGCGAATATGTTTTGCGTAGCGCAGATCGCGGGTCTCCACCTCACTCAAATACCGATCATTCTCATTGATATTCAGGTAAATACCTTCGGAAAGCAGGATCAGTTCGTTCAGCACTTGTTCGGCTTCATCCAGGAACAACACCTTGTCCACACCCGAAGCCGCAGCCGCCTCTTCCTTGGTGTATTTATGGCCTTCCCAGACGGCGATGAGTTCGCTGGTGCGCTTGATAAGCAGCACTTCCTGGTGTTTTTCTTTCGGACAATCGGGGAATAAAACCAGCATTGTTTCCTCCTGATCAATACCGCTGAGGTAGTACAGCCCGGCATTTTGGCGGAACGGATGGAACTGGTCGCCCGAACGCGGCATCAGGTCGTTGGCATTGAAAATAGCGATAGTATGCGGCTTCATCTCGCGGGCGAAACGCTTGCGATTGAGTTGGAAGAGTTCGGGAGAAAGTGGCAGATATTTCATGGCGCGGATGATGATGAGTGATTGGTTCGTGGCGGGCACAATTACGCAGAAGTTTCACACTTCGGCAAGTTCGCCAAAACCACGGTCAAATGAAGGTAAGTTTGTCCAGATTTACCAAGCGTTTGGACTAAAAAAACGGTTAATGGCTAATAAAGGACGCTAAACGACGCGCGCAATGTTTTTTTTCATGCACGGAATTTGTCCCACGAGCAAAAATCCTACTTTTGCCAAGTTTCCACTTCTTCACGTTCAATCACAAAAGCACACCATGACTTTTCCAGACAACTGCCAATACACCAAAGATCACGAATGGATTCGCCTCGAAGGCGATGGGACTGCTTACGTGGGTATCACTGATTTTGCCCAGGGCGAATTGGGTGAACTGGTTTATATCGAAGTGGAAACCGTCGGCGAGACCGTGGAGGCCAACACTATTTTCGGCACGGTAGAAGCGGTGAAAACCACCTCTGACTTATTTATGCCCGTCACCGCCGAAGTGCTGGAGTTCAATCCGGCCCTCGACGAATCCAAAGGCGGTGAATCCGGCCTGCTCAACGAAGACCCTTATATTAAAGGCTGGATTGTGAGAATAAAGCCGACGAACATCGCTGATGTGACTGCGCTAATGTCGGCGGATGAGTATAAGGGATTGATTGGGCAGTAAATAAATAGGCAATAAGCAAAGGACAATAAGCAACAGGGTACAGCAAAATCTCAATTTTGTCAATATATCATTGATAATCAATGTATTATTGAAAAAATATTGTTATCTGAGGTTGCGCAATTACTTGGCATGTAGTAGCACCAAGAGGATCTTGCTCATTTTGCCCCTTGCCTTTTTTGCCTTTTGCCCATTTGCTACTTGTTGGCCAACTGCCCGCAGGCCGCATCAATGTCTTTGCCCCGGCTGCGGCGAATGGTGACGGTGACGCCTTCCTGGGCCAGATAAGCACCAAAAGCATTCAGGCGATTTTCGTCCGATTTTTCAAAGAGGCCCCCGTCAATCTGGTTGTATTCGATGATGTTTACGCGGACCGGAAAGCGGCGACGGCATAGTTTGACGAGTTGCGCGGCGTCTTCCAGGCTATCGTTAAATCGTTCAAAAGCAATGTATTCGTAGGAAATACGGTTTTTGGTCAGCTTATAAAAGTACTCGAGGCTTTGCATCAGCACTTCCAGATTATTGGATTCGTTGATGGGCATGATCTGGTTGCGCTTCTCGTCGTTGGCAGCGTGGAGGCTCACCGCGAGATTGCTGCGAAAGCCATCATCGGCCAGTTTACGGATCATCTTGGCGATGCCCGCCGTGCTAACCGTGATGCGTCGCGCCGACATGCCCAATCCTTCCGGGACGGGTGCCGTGAGCCGGGCGATGCTTTCCATCGTGTTGGCATAAGTGAGCAGCGGCTCGCCCATGCCCATATAGACGACATTGGTGAGGCCATGCTCGAAGGTGGCCAGACTTTGGCGCTGCACGCCCACCACCTGATCGAAGATTTCGGCGGCTTCCAGATTACGCTTGCGGCCCATGCGTCCCGTAGCGCAAAACTTGCAGGTCAGGCTACAACCCACCTGCGTACTTACGCAAACGGTAAAACGATCATCGTCGGGCACCGGAATGAGCACACTTTCGATGCGATGGCCATCATGCGTCACCCAGCGGGATTTAATCGTGCCATCCTGGCTATGTTGCACCTGATCTTCCTGCAGGATATGGAAAGTAAATTCCGCTTTCAGCCGCTCCCGCATGCTCTTCGGCAGGTTCGACATGGTGTCAAAATCAGTCGCGCATTTCACCCACAGCCATTCATAGAGTTGTTTGGCCCGAAAGCGCGGCTCCTTCCACGCCTGCAAAGCCTGCTCGATTTGTGGCAGATTCAGCGACCGAATATCGCGCTTTTCCTGAACGGATACGTCCGGTATATTATCAGCAAGAATGGGAGCAGCAGGTTCCATATTTTTTGAAAAAGTCAATTATTATGCAAAATAACAAAAAATAAACCATTCGTTTGGTGATGAATCGTAAAATCGCAGTCATCAAAATTATATTTGCTCTTTAATTTTGCTTTTTTCCCCTTGCTTCATTTGCCCTTTGCCTTTTTTCTTAACCATGACCGACACTTTCACCATCCATCTCCCGGTTTTCGAAGGCCCTTTCGATCTGCTGCTGTTCTTCATCGAGCGGGATGAACTGGATATTTTCAATATTCCCATTGCCAGCATTACCGACGAATTTCTGGATTATTTGCGGCATTTGGAAGCGATGAATATTGATTTGGCCTCCGAATTTATCGTGGTGGCCGCCACGCTCATGCGCATCAAGGCCAAAATGCTCATTCCCCGCAAACAGGTGGACGAAGAGGGCAACGAAATAGACCCGCGCGGCGAACTGGTGGACCGGCTGCTGGAGTACAAACGCTACAAAAGTGTGCTGGAAGAACTGCGTCAACTGGAAGAAGTCCGGGCATTTATGAATCCGCGCGGCTACGCCAGCACCGAAATGCGCCAGTTAGCCGAACATGCTTTGGCGGATGCCGAAATGGAATCCGTGACGCTGTACAAACTGCTGCGCGTGTTCGAGCGACTGGTGGGGCGTTATGAAGAAGACCGGAAATCGCGCCGGGTCCACACGGTGTATAATTTTAATTACACCATTCAGGATCAGCGTACCTACATTCAAAGTTGTCTGATGCCAAGCAAAAACACGGCTTTTGAAGATATTTTTATCCATCTGGAAAATCGTATTCACGCTGTCGTGACCTTCCTGGCTTTGCTGGAACTACTTAATGGTCAAATAGTTACGTTGATTCAGGGTGAAGGCGTAAATAATTTTTGGCTTACGCCTTCGAATGCTGATCCGACCCCTCATGGGGGAGATGGAGGGGACTTGGAGCAGGAGGCGGCCCCATGACCTGGCCCGCCGCCCTCACCAGTTTTCGGGCCTATCTGCTGCTCGAACGCTCGCTCAGCCTCAATACGCTGGACGCTTATCTGAACGACGTGCGCAAATTTGTCCGTTTTCTGGAAATAGAACAACGCGAACTGCTGCCCTTGGCGGTGCAGCGTACCGATTTGGAGCAATTCATCCTGTGGATCAATGAATTAGGTTTGGAAGCCAGTTCGCAGGCGCGGTTGGTGGCGGGTTTACGGGCTTTTTACAAGTTCCTGCTCGTAGAGGATTTGCTGGACGACGACCCTACGGAATTGCTGGAAGGTCCCCGGATGCGGCGCAAAATGCCGGAGGTACTGTCTTTTGATGAAATTCAAAAAATGCTCGCGGTTATTGACCTTTCCGAGCCGCAGGGCGAACGGAACCGTGCGATGATCGAAGTGCTCTACGCCTGTGGTTTGCGGGCCAGCGAACTGGTTAATCTCAAAGTCACCCACCTTTTTCTGGAGGCTGGTTTTATCAAAGTCTGGGGCAAAAACGACAAGGAACGGCTGGTGCCGATTGGCGGCGAGGCAGTCAAGCAGTTGCGGATTTATCTTGATGAAGTCCGCGCCAAACAGGAAAACATCAAAACCGGCCACGAAAACGTGGTCTTTCTCAATCGGCGAGGTGCGAAACTCACCCGCGTGATGGTTTTTTATATCGTCAAAGAAATAGCGGCAAAGGCAGAAGTGACCAAAAATATTAGTCCGCATACTTTCCGCCATTCTTTCGCGACCCACCTCGTGGAGGGCGGTGCCGACCTCAAAGCGGTGCAGGATATGCTGGGGCACGAAAGCATCACGACCACCGAGATTTACACCCACCTGGACGCGGAATACCTGAAAGAGACCATTTACCTTTACCACCCGCGACTGAAAATGGGGAATAAATAAAAAGGCAAAGGGCAAATGAAGCAAGGGGCAAAAAAGCAAGTGAAACAAAACGACATCCCGATTTTTTATCCGCAAGACAACAAACCATTTTACTAACCTTATCAAGCAACCTATAAGTAATCAAGCAGAATTAGTTTAACCTAAATTTTGCGTAAGTCATTGGTTTTCATTGCCAATTTGCAATTTTGCCCTTTTACTTAAATAATCAAGCAGAATTAGTTTAACCTAAATTTTGTGTAAGTCATTGGTTTTCATTGCCAATTTGCCTTTTGCAATTTTGCCTTTTTACTTAAGTACTCCGGTTCAATTAGTTTAGCGTAAAATGAAGGTAAAGTGCTGACTGTTAAACCAATAACTAATTAACCAATAACCAGTAACTACTTACGATGCAGTACTTTTTAATTAAATCCGAACCGGACACGTATAGTTTTGAGCAACTGCAGGCCGACGGCCGCACGCGCTGGGATGGTGTGCGTAACTATCAGGCCCGCAATAATTTGCGCACCATGCAAGTCGGCGACCTGTGTTTGTATTATCATTCCAATATTGGTCTGGCGGTGGTCGGTGTAGCACGCGTGGCCCGCGAACATTTCCCCGATCCCACCGCTGAAAAGGGCGACTGGTCGGCGGTAGAAGTGGAACCGGTGCAAGCCCTGGCCCGTCCCGTGCCGCTGACGGAGATCAAAAATGACCCGGCTTTACAAAACCTCGGTCTGGTGCGCAACGGCCGTTTGTCGGTGATGCCGGTTACATTCGACGAATTTTCCACCATTCTGGCCTTGGGAGCGACAACTTTGGGGGTTTAGCAGGGTTTAGACATTTGATCTTAGACAATTAGGATTGCTTTTGGTCCTAAACGTTGCTAAACCCTTTTTTCCAAACCCCGCTTAACCCAACTACAACCGACACTCATCATCATGTTATTATTCAATAGTACTACACGTGGCAATAGCGGATTGGGATGCCTGGTCATGGGCGTTCTGGGTGCCGTCGCCGGTTTTCTTTTATTGAAGGGATTGTACAATCTCCTCCTGTGGGTGGCCCCCGTGCTGCTCGTGCTGGCCCTTATTATTCGTTGGCAGGTGTTTCCGGCCACGCTAAAAAGCTGGCTGAAAACGCTGAAAACCAATCCTTTAAGTGCCATTATTCAACTGGCTTTTGCGGTGCTGGCCTTTCCTTTTTTTGCGCTCTACATGTTCCTGCTGGCCATCGGTGGCAACAAAGTGGACCAATTGCGCAACCAGTTTCAGCAGCCCCTCAACCAACGCCCGGTGCCGGAGGACGAGTTTGTGGATTTTGAAGAACTTGAAAGTCGGCCCAAGGGCGAACCACGCAGCCGCGAGCCCATTGAGCCGCCCATTATTATCGTGGAAGAGGCACCCAAACCTCGGCAGAACGAGCCTAAAAAGCCCGACAATCCCTACGATCAGATGTTTAAATAACGGCGTGATACACCCATCATCAATCGAAAATCAACCATAAAATTCCGCCGATCACCAGCACAATCACTAGCAATGCCCCAAGTTGGTAGCCATTCAAACCCTCCCGATATTTTTCGGGTATCTCTTGTTTAGGCCCAAAAGCCTGCCGCAAATAGCCGATCAAAGCCGCTGGAATGAAAATGAAACCAGCGGTAGAGCCCACCAGCACCCGCCAGAACAACTGTAAACGCCGACCCAAAGACATTTCTTCCTCCGGTGCGCTGGGCAGTGGCGTGGCTCGGGCAGCAGGCGATACGCCTGCCTGCGGTTTCCGCCCGGCGATAGCAATGCCGTATTCCGCCTTGCCGCGAAACCATTGCGGACGAATATACCGCACCTGAATATCGGTAAATCCAGCCTGGGCATACCAATCGCGATACTCCTGATCCTTGGGAAAAAGCATCCAGGTATTGGCGGCCCAACGGCCCAGTGCATTCTCTGGTTCCAACGGGCCAATCAGTAAAGCCACCCCGCCGGGCTTGATGACACGGTAGGATTCAGCCACGCCCTGTTGCGGATCGGGCCAATATTCGATGCTGCCCGCCGACACATAACGGTCGAATTGATCAGTCGGGAAAGGAATGTTCTCCGCATCGCCGAGTTGGAAGGTACAGCCTTGCAGATCGACTTTGTGTTTGGCCTTGGCCATCTGATGCGGGCTTTGGTCCACGCAGGTGACATTGGTGGCATCTACCTGACTGACAATGCCTTGCGTAGTAAATCCGGTGCCGGAACCGACATCAATCACTTTCAATTGGCGATTGTCCAGCTGGGCTAATTCGAGCGATTCGTCGCGCATTCGCGCGGTCCAAAACAGTGGATTGACGAATTTATCATAGAAATTGGAGAGATACCAGTAAAACCAGTAGGCTTCTTTTTTATGTTGGATCAGGCGCATGCAGGAAGATGTGAGAGGGGTGAGATGTGAGAGCGTGAGAGGAATGTGAGGCGTGGCGCATTTCCTAAAAAAACCGTACCACCTTACGGCAAAAAAAATGGGGTCTTGATCAGATCCACCACTTCGCCATCCTGCGGCAGAAAAAGCCGCATCCTGGTCGCCGTAAGCGAGAGGATTTGCACCTGCCAGCGTTCAAAAGGCATATTGACCGGGTAAATATCAATGCTCCGGCTTTCGGGCGAGAGCACATAATGTTTCACTTCCGGGAAATAAATGAAGTTGGTCACGTCCTCTTTATTATAAAGCGACAAGGTACTATCAGTAAAAAACACCGCAAAATAGGGCATAGCAATCGCCTGTGCCACCCGGCTGGTTTCCTGCACACTGTCAATGGCCGTCCAACGCTCAAAATCGCGTGATTCGCGGCGCGAGTAATAATCGTAGTCGGAATAACCATACCAGCGTTCGGCCCGCTCCCGGCGAATGTGCTCATATACCGCCATCGCCTGGGGCATGGCGGCTTGCTTTTTATCCACTGGCACACCTTGCTCGGAATAGGTCAGCACTTCCCAACGACCAATCAAGAGCGGCGTCAAAGTATCGGAAACGGCTTGCGCAAAAACCGGCATGGTCAGAACCGGCATGAAAATGAGACTTAATAAGATCTGTCGATATTTATTCATATTGTTTTATTTTTTATGCGAATTATCAATTAAAAACGCAAAATGCTGATAATCAGGTGCGAACATAAGTCATCCCGAATTTTTGCAATTGACGCGGGCAGGGGCAGCGCCCCACAATATTGGTAGCAAAACCCAAATGAATACCCGTTGGACATGAGTCATCCCGAATTTTTCAACCCACGATTTTAATCGTGGGAATTTGCCAAAACAGGAGATGTGTAACCGTTTTAACGGTTTGTACCTGCCTGGCCAAGTACACGAAAACGGTTAAAACCGTTCCTAACTCCACTTGGCCTTCTCTCCCACGATTAAAATCGTGGGTTGAAACGACATCTCTTCGCTTTTTGCAAAAATTCGGGATGACTCATATTTAATTCTGTTGACATTCTATTCTCTACCAATATTTCGCCGCGCTGCGGCTAATCAGGTAATCTATACATTCGGGATGACTCATGTTTGAAGACCCAAGTAGTTGAAAATCTGTACCAGTGCTTAATCCATAATTCGCCTCACTTGGAAAGGCATTAAAAAAGCCGCTATCCCCGAACAGAGGATAGCGGCTCAAATATAAGCGTTGCACAGTCAAGACTATGCCAACACTTTTTTGGATTTTTTGCCTTTCAATACGCCATTTTCGGCGGCGGGCTTTTCGGCGAATTCCAAACCAATGGCAAAAGCCAGCACGTCTTCCATTTTGTCCACATAGTGGAAATTCAGGCCCTGAATATATTCTTTTTCGATCTCTTCGACGTGTTTCTGGTTGTCTTTGCACAGCAACACTTCGCGCAAACCAGCCCGTTTGGCCGCCAGTATTTTTTCCTTAATGCCACCCACAGGTAACACTTTGCCGCGCAGCGTGATTTCGCCAGTCATGGCCAGATAAGGTTTCAATGGCCGTTTGGTGAATGCCGAAGTGATCGCCGTCAGCATCGTCACACCCGCTGAAGGACCATCTTTTGGAATTGCACCCTCAGGAATGTGGATGTGAATGTCCGTTTTTTCAAACTGTTCCGCTTCAATACCAAACCGCGTGGCGTGGGCTTTAATATAACTGAGCGCCGTGCTGGCACTTTCCTTCATTACATCGCCGAGATTGCCGGTCAGTTGCAGGCGGCCATTGCCGGGATTCAGGCTCACTTCGATGAACAGGATTTCGCCGCCCACGGAAGTCCAGGCCAGGCCAATCGCCACGCCGGGCGCTTGTTGTTCCTGATATACTTCGGCGTCGTATTTGGTGGGGCCGAGGATCGTCGCAAGTTGCTCCGGTTTCACCATCAACTCCTGTATTTCTTCCATCGCCACCCGTTTGGCGGCGTAGCGCATCACCGAACCGATTTCCCGGTGCAGACCCCGTACCCCGCTTTCGGCAGTGTAACTCTGGATCATTTTCAGCAGGGCTTTATCCGCAATTTTCACCTGATTGGGCTTCAAACCGTGCTCTTTACGCTGTTGCGGCACTAGGTGGCGTTTGGCAATTTCTACTTTTTCTTCCAAAGAATAACCGGCCACTTCGATGATTTCCATCCGGTCCAGCAGGGCTGGCTGAATAGTCGAAAGGGAATTGGCAGTAGCAATAAACAGGACTTTGGAAAGGTCGTATTCGAGGTCCAGGTAATTGTCTTGAAAAGTTACATTTTGTTCAGGGTCAAGCACTTCCAATAAGGCAGACGATGGGTCGCCGCGAAAATCTTTGCCGACTTTGTCAATCTCGTCCAGAATAAAAACGGGGTTGCCAGCCTTCGCTTTTTTGAGCGATTGCACAATACGGCCGGGCATGGCACCAATATAGGTTTTACGGTGGCCGCGAATTTCGGCCTCATCGTGCAGCCCGCCGAGGCTCATCCGCACGTATTTGCGCTTCAGGGCACGGGCAATGCTGCTGCCTAGGGAGGTTTTACCAACGCCCGGAGGGCCGACCAGACATAAAATCGGGGCTTTCAGATCGCCTTTCAGTTTCAATACCGCCAGGTGTTCCAGGATGCGTTCTTTCACTTTGGTCAAGCCATAGTGATCGCGATCCAGCACGTTTTTGACTTTTTTCAGGTCAAAATTATCCTTCGTGAATTCCTGCCACGGCAGGTCGAGCAGCGTCTCTACGTAAGTCAGGCCAATGGCGTATTCCGCTACTTGCGGGTTCACCCGGCGCAGTTTTCCGATCTCGCGGCCAAAGGCTTCTTGTACGTTTTTTGGCCATTTTTTCTTGGACGCCCGGCGCAACAGTTCATTGATCTCGTCTTCCTGCGGGTTCTGGCCGAGTTCTTCCTGAATGGTTTTCAGTTGCTGACTGAGGAAATAATCGCGCTGCTGCTTCTCAATATCCGTCCGCACTTTCGACTCGATCTGGTCTTTCAGTTCCAACAGTTGCAATTCGCCGTCCATATAATGCAGGATGGCGCTGGCCTTGTCTTTCAGGTTATTGATCTCGAGAATGTCCTGCTTTTCATTGACTTTAATTCCTAAATTGGAAGCAATGAAATTGAGCAAAAAATTCTCGTTGCTGATGTTTTTCAGCATCACCACCGCTTCCGAAGGAATTTGCGGCGAGAGTTCGATGATTTGCTTGGCGGCATCGCGTACACTGCTGATGAGGGCGCGAAACTCCAGTTTATTTTTTGGCTGTTCGTATTCGATGGTACTGATCTGACCCAACATATAGGGGTCTTCGTGGGTCATTTCATCAAGGTGAAACCGTTTGCGGCCTTGCAAAATCGCCGTCGTAGTGCCGTCCGGCATTTTCAGTAATTTCAGGATGCGGGCAATCGTACCCACCCGGTACAGGTCGCGCGCCGAAGGGCTTTCAATTTTGAGGTCTTTTTGCGAAAGCACCCCAATAAAACGGTTCTCCTCATAAGCCTTTTGTACCGCCCGAATGCTCTTGTCGCGCCCAACCGTAATAGGGGTAACAATGCCGGGGTACAGCACGGTATTTTTCAGGGGCAGGATGGGCATGGATTCAGGAAATATCTCGCCGACTTTGGCTTCCTCTTCTTCTTCCAAAGAGAAAAGCGGGATAAAATCCGGTTCATCATCCGACTGCTGGGTCATTAGCCAATTTTCAAACATATATATCTAATTTTCAGGAGATTAGCAAATAGTGGAAACTAAAAAGGGGAACAGATACAGACCGTTTCCTCCTGGCAGCCAAAATATACCGTCTCAATTTCAGGCAAACATTGTGACTTTTTGCGAAATGAAAGTTTAAAAAACACTGCTGTGTCAATCTGGCACCCAAAAAACCAGATTATCCGTAGCGGGGAAAGGGGCAAATAATTTGCCAGCGGTGAAAATGGTCCGATTTGGCAGATAAATGTTCCCGCCGAACGACAAAAAGGCAGTTAGAAGGGGCATTTTACGATAGAAAGTAGATTGGTGGGGAATTTCAACCGCACAAAGGAATTTCCATATTTTGAACTACGCAACAATTGTTTTTCGAGTTTTAAACAAAATGCAAAATTTTAGTTCGCTTACTTTTTTAGAATAATTTTTAAATCAATCAGAGACGAAAAAGATCGCCTCGTCAACACATCGGAAACCCTTATTTATGACTTCCCAGTTCTCTTTTGTTTCATTGCCTAATTTGGCGCGGGGGCTTTTACACGTGGCTTACCCACAATTATGCGTCGCCTGTGGCGCGGATGTACCCGGTGGCCAAACCTGTTTTTGCCTGCCCTGCCGCACCAAACTTTCCCCTTCAAAAATGCACTTGCAGCGCGAAAACGAATTTACAGGCCGTTTCTGGGGCAGATTGCCACTGGAAAGTGCCGCTGCCATGTACTACTTCACGCGTAAGAGTCCCATTCAGCACGCTTTACACCAATTGAAATACAAGAATCAGCCGCAGATAGGTGTGAAAATAGGCCGCGAATTTGGCCAGTTACTGTTGCAATCGCCTGCCTTTCAGCGCATTGATGGAATCGTGCCCGTGCCACTGCATCCAGATAAAGAACGATTGCGCGGCTACAATCAAAGCGCCATGCTGGCCCAGGGGCTGGCGGAAGCGATGGGAAAGCCCATGATAACGGGCGCTCTTGTACGCTCCCTTTTCACCGATACCCAGACCAGCAAAAAACGCATGGAACGCTTTGAGAACGTGGGAGAGGTATTCGCTATCCGGCGTCCCGCAGATTTGGAAGGCAAACACCTGCTGTTGGTGGACGATGTGATGACCACCGGGGCTACCCTCGAACCCTGCGGCCAACTGCTGCTCTCCGTGCCTGGCACCAAACTGAGCATGGCGACGATAGCGATTGCCGTATATTGAATACTTCATCGTTCATACTTCATACTTCCCCTATGCGCCGCCTCTATCCCCAACGAGTACAAGACAAAATTTACTTATCCCGGCTGCTAGACTTGTACCTGCACACTTTACAGACCTGCCCGTTGCAGGTGCAATTAAAAGCCCTGAGTTGGGATACCCAAATCCCCGAAGCCATTTTTCACCGGCTGCTGAACCTGCATCGTAATCCCGCCGATGCGCCGAATATCAACGCCGAGGATTTTCATATTTTGTTTTCCAACATCATGTTCCGCTTCCCCACCGTGCGGCTGTGGCTGCAAAATGATGGCGAAATATTCATCGAAATGTGACCTTTATACCAGGCCTTCCCGCACCAGATCGTGCAGGTGAATCATACCCACGTATTGCCCATTTTCCAACACAACTAATTGATTGATAGAATATTGCCGCAATATTACCAGTGCATCCACGGCCAGCGCGTCGGGCGTAATACACTTGGGATCGGGCGTGAACAAGTCCTGTGCGCAGAGTGCGCTATAGTCCACCGCATCGCGCTCCAGCATCCGGCGGAGATCGCCGTCCGTGACAATACCGAGCACCTGCCCATTGGCGTCCAGCACGGCCGTGGCACCGAGACGTTTGGAAGAAATTTCCAGGATCACTTCGTGGAGCGTTGCCCCAGGACTGACGGCAGGCCGCCCGTGCAGCGTGTACAGGTCGCGCACCCGCAGGTAAAGTTGTTTGCCCAGCGCACCACCGGGGTGAAACTT
Source organism: Saprospirales bacterium (assembly GCA_031425155.1). Classification (GTDB taxonomy): domain Bacteria; phylum Bacteroidota; class Bacteroidia; order Chitinophagales; family Saprospiraceae; genus M3007. Next base: position 32,839 of record JANPIV010000102.1, read on the forward strand.
GGCGAAGTCATTGGTTGAGAAGCCTTTATAAGAAAGCAAAGCAATAGCCAGCGCATCGCCGAGGGCCATTTGCGCGGTGGTGCTGGCAGTGGGGGCCAGATTATTCGGGTCGGCTTCCTGCGTAATCGGTGTCCAAAGCAGGTAATCGGCTTGGCGGGCGAGAGTGCTTTGGCGGTTGGCGGTCATGGCAATCAATGGATTGCCGAAGTTTTTGAGCAGTGGAATCAGCACTCTTATCTCCGCTGTTTCGCCACTTTTGGAGAGGCAAAGTACGTGGTCGTGCGGGCCAATCATCCCCAGATCACCGTGAATAGCATCGGCGGCGTGCAGGAAAAGCGCAGGTGTGCCGGTCGAATTGAGGGTGGCCACGATCTTTTGGGCCACAATGGCACTCTTGCCAATGCCCGTCAGCACCAGTCGGCCCGGCGAAGCAGCGATGGCGGCCACACAAGTTTCAAAATCGGAGGTATCGTCCAGCGCGTCGGCCAGGGCCAGTAGTGCCTCGGCTTCGATGCGGATGGTCTGTTGCGCAATGGCGATCAGAGTAGATGTTTTTTCTGTGTGCATAATTTTTTAGCAAAATGCCCGGGGCGGTGCAAAACTACGTTCATCGCGGCATTCCCCGTTTAAACAGCGGCCCTGTCGAATCTTTCGGTGATGGGGTTGAGCCATTTCAGGGCATTTTCAATCGAATTTCCAGGCTTTTTTAAGATGAACAAGAGCAGCCAACGGCTTGATATTCAAACACTTAATTTACAGAAAAAAATCTTTTGGGGAGGAGAATGCTTTCATTTTGTCGCGAAATGCCAAACATTATTCTGCTGCTTTCCACTAATTTTAAATCTTTATGAAAAGTTAATACATTGAGTAATTACCACCTCGTGGAAGCATTGGAAGCAATCTTTTATTTTGAGAATGCCCTGTAAATCAGCGCATGGCCAAATATTCGATGGAATGCCAAATGTTTTGGCAAAAAAAATCCTCATTAATCTTGCGGTATATTCGAAATTTATTTTTCTATCTTTGACGACTTTTTAAAAAAAGGCGAAAGGTTGGCGCAATGGATGCCCAAAACCAGCGCTGAAATTGAAAGGTGAAAAACGAAATTTTGTCCAAAAAAAACCGGAATGTGAGTGCAATACTTCAAAAATCCTTACTTTCATCGGCGTAAAAATGTTGGTATTTCCCATACACCAGATTTATACTCATTTCACGGCTCCTTTCCCAAAACCGGGGGCTTTTCTTTAAAAAATAACGACACAGAAAATTCCCTGCCTGCGACAAAAATTAATTGAATAGAAGATGACTGCGATTTCTAATGAGCCACAAACGTTGCTCGACCATTTACAAAAACATTTTGGATTTGATGCCTTCAAAGCGGAACAGGACGCTATCATCCAAAGCCTGCTCGACGGAAAAGACACCTTTGTAATCATGCCTACCGGCGGAGGCAAAAGTCTTTGTTACCAATTGCCCGCCCTCATGTTGCCCGGCACGGCCATCGTGATCAGTCCACTCATCGCCCTGATGAAAAACCAGGTGGACAGCATTCGCAGTTATTCCAAAGAAGATGAAGTCGCCCACTTTCTGAACTCTTCGCTGACCAAAGCGCAGATGAAAAAGGTAAAACAGGATATTACCGACGGGCGCACCAAAATATTATACGTCGCACCAGAAACGCTGACAAAAGAAGAAAATATAGAATTTTTCCAGAACAGCGACATCTCTTTTGTGGCCGTAGACGAAGCCCACTGTATTTCAGAATGGGGCCATGATTTCCGTCCGGAGTACCGCCGCATTCGGACCATGCTGGATGCCATTGCCCGCGACGTGCCGATCATGGCGCTCACGGCCACTGCAACGCCCAAGGTGCAGCAGGATATTCTGAAGAACCTGGACATGGCGGCAGAGAACACTTTTATGTCGTCATTCAACCGCGATAACCTGTTCTATGAGATCCGGCCGAAGATTAAGAAGGAACAGACGGTGCGTCAGATCATTCAATTGATCAAGGAAGAATTCCGCAGCGAATCGGGCATTATTTATGTCCAGAACCGCAAAACAGCGGAAGACCTGGCGCAAAT
>JANPIV010000103.1:0-25628 GCA_031425155.1 Saprospirales bacterium
ATCACAAAGCGCACAGAATTTTTTTATAGATAATCGGCGGCTGAACCCGCCGGTACAGCAATTACAACGCCTCTACGCCCACCTCCTTATTGATCTTCCGAATCAAGCCCCGCAGTACCGTACTGTTGCCCACTTCGATAAATTCAGTCACGCCATCGGCGATCATATTCTCGATGATCTGCGTCCAGCGGACGGGCGCGGTGAGTTGAGCGATGAGGTTGCGGCGAATCTCTTCGGGGTCGGTCACGGGCCGGGCGTGTACGTTCTGATACACCGGGCAGATCGGCGTTTTGAAATTGGTCGCATTGATGGCGCGGGCCAGTTCGTCCTGCGCAGGCTGCATGAGCGGCGAGTGGAAAGCACCGCCCACGGGCAGGATCAGGACACGTTTGGCTCCAGCGGCCTGCAATTTTTCGACGGCCAGATGGATGCCCGCACGGCTGCCCGAAATGACCAACTGGCCGGGCGAATTGTAGTTGGCGGCGACAATTATTTCCCCGGTGATGGTGGCCAATACGGCTTCTACAGCGGCGTCTTCCATACCCAGCACGGCGGCCATCGTGCCATCCACGCGTTCGCAGGCTTTTTGCATCGCAAAGGCGCGTTGGCTCACCAGTAGCAGCGCATCGTCGAATGACAGGGCATTTGCGGCAGCCAAAGCCGTAAATTCACCCAGAGAGTGACCAGCCACGGCCGCAGGCTGGAAATCGGCCCCGGCAATTTTCGCGCGGACGATGCTTTCCAAAAAGACGGCCGGTTGGGTCACCTTGGTTTGGGTCAGATCGTCCTTGCTGCCCTCAAACATCACATCGGTGAGTCGCCAGCCGAGCAGTTCATTGGCCTGTTCAAAAAGTTCCTGGGCTGCCGGGTTGGCGTCGTAGAGGGCTTTGCCCATGCCTTCGACCTGGGAACCCTGGCCGGGAAAAACGTATGCTTTCATGCTAATTAATCAAATAATGTGGTCAATGTTGCTAATGTGGTCAATGGGCTAATACAGCCAATGTGGTCAATTCTATTGCGCGGAAAGGTCATAAAAATATACTTTTCAAGGCCGTCCAGAGTGCCCCTTTTTTCTCTTTACTGCCTTCCAAAACCGATAAGGTATCCGCAAATAGAAAAGTAATTTGTTGAAAAACAAAGGGTTGATACGGGATAATGTCCATGTTCAATCCTAATTGCGGAGCAGGCAGACCAAAAACCAGCACGTGCTCAGGTTTTTTTTGCCGGGCATCGGTGAGTAAACTAACGGGTTGGCCAGTCGGCAGTTCGACGAACAGGGCATCATTTTCCAAATCCAGTTGTGCGGCGGCCAGTATTTTTGCTAAAAAAGGGCGCGTGGTAGGGGCAGTGGTTGCGTCCGCCAGACTAAGCACCAGTACCTGACGGGCGAATCCGCCGGTGGCCGTGGTGAACAGGGATTGTTCGGGGGCGAGAATGAGCAAGTCTTTGGCAGAGTACATCAGAAAAATTTGAAACGACGGGCATTGGCAGAACCATTGTTGTGAATTCCGTAAATGCTCATTTAAAGTATTAAAACCGCTAAAAAGGGCTCAGGCAGACAATAATTCTGAATATGCCCATGAAATTTAACGATTTTAGAACAATATTTTTTTTATTTGGCAAAGTTACCTAACTTTGTGGTGTCAATATTACTTTTCATCAGTGTCAAAATTTCCTACAGATGGCAGTAAACTATCCGGTTACGATCACCCAAACGACCGCCTCCCGGCTCCAGAGCGTTGATTTTCAAGATTTGCCTTTTGGCAAAGTGATTTCCGACCACATGTTTGTCGTTGATTATGACGGTCAGCAATGGGTGGATGCCCGGATAATGCCTTACCAAAATCTGGAAATGGCACCTTCCAATCTGGCCCTGCACTATGGCCAGAGCATTTTTGAAGGCCTGAAAGCCAGCAAGCGCGATGGAGAACCAGTATTGTTTCGCCCCGAAATGAACGCCCGCCGCCTCAATTCATCCGCCGAACGGATGTGTATGCCGCAGATTCCCGAGGAACTGTTTCTGCAAGCCGTGAAAATGCTGGTGGACCTCGACCGCGACTGGATTCCGGAAGAATCCGATTGCTCGCTGTATATCCGTCCGCTGATGTTTGCGACCGACGAATATTTTGGCGTACATGCTTCGGAGAAATATCGTTTCCTCATTTTCACCGGCCCGGTTGGCCCTTATTATGCCAAGCCAGTGAAACTTTGGGTAGAAGAAGTATTTACCCGTGCAGCCCAGGGCGGTGCCGGGGAAGCCAAATGTGCCGGTAACTATGGCGCATCCCTGCTGCCAGCGGCCCGCGCCAAACAAGCTGGTTACGATCAGGTGATGTGGATGGATGCCGTGGAGAAGAAATACGTGCAGGAAGTGGGCACCATGAATCTCTTTTTTGTGATTGATGGTAAGGTCGTTACGCCCGCCACGACTGGTACGATCCTGCGTGGCATCACCCGCGAAAGTTTTATTACCCTGCTGAAAGGCTGGGGTTATACGGTGGAAGATCGCCTGTTGAGCATTGCTGAAATTGCGGACGCTTACTGGCGTGGCCAATTGCAGGAGTGTTTTGGAGCCGGTACCGCAGCGGTGGTCAGTCACGTCAGCTCTATTACCTGGCGCGACCGCCAACTGGAATTGCCGCCGGTGGATGAGATGCACCGTCCGGTCGCCAGCCGTCTGAAGAACTATCTCAACCGCCTGCGGATGGGCCACGAACCCGACCACTATGGCTGGATGCAGAGCTGCGAGCACTCAGGCGTGTATGAGTTGCTGGAAGAGGCGGTGGTATAGATTGATTGCGACTAGTATTCCTCTATAATTTGCTTCAAAAAATACTTGCCCCGTTCGGCCTGAAAAGGTCGGGCGGGGTCTTTTTTAAGGGGCCTCGCCGATCAGGGATCGGCGGTACCTAGAACAACTTCAATCCATATACCACTACCCACACCACGGCCAGCAGCGAAGTAGCGATCACCACACCGCGCATGGAGAGTTCCCAGCGGCGTTTTTGGTAGAGATTCAAGGGAATGACATTCAGCGCAATAGCCACAATGCCCACGGTGCGTTCGCGGAAATTGACCGAAAACCCGGCACCACTGGCCGCGCCGCGCGATTCCAGTAAATTAAATATTTCGTACAGCAAGATATAACCCATCGTGGGCAAAAGTAACCCGACGAGCAAACCGACCCAGATTTCATTTTTTTGAAACATATAATTTAAAGTGGTCAATGTGATTAATGTGGCCAATGTATTGCAACGATCAACCTTTATAAACAACTAATTTAATAAGTTTCTAAGTCAATCATATGCTCCATCGCCCGGTAATTAGTCAGATCGTGCATGGAAGGCACCACCGAAATGTAGCCCTGATGTAGGGCGTGTACGTCGGTATCTTCACCTTGGTCAAGATTGACAAATTCGCCGCTCAGCCAATAGTAAGGCTGTCCATACGGATCGCGGCCCTCCTGAAAATGCTCCACCCACCGTGCATCGGCCTGACGGCAAATCCGCAGACCCTTGATCTCCGCTTCTGGCAACTTGGGAATGTTCACGTTCAGTAGATGGCCATGCACAAACGGCTGATCGAGGGCGTAACGTATAATTTTGCGGACCCACGATTTGCCAGCCTGAAAATCGGCCTCGAAACTGAAATCCAGTAGTGAAAATCCGATACTTTTGATGCCTTCCAGCGAGGCTTCCATCGCGGCGGAGAGGGTGCCGGAGTACAGAATATTGATGGAGGCATTGCTGCCGTGGTTGATGCCCGATACGCAAAGGTCAATCTTGCGGTCTTTCAGCACCACGTGTTTGGCGAGTTTCACGCAATCCACCGGCGTACCGGAACATTCGTAGGCATCTATGCCGGGGAAAGCCTGCACTTTTTTGAGGCGCAGCGGATTGCTGATGGTGATGGAATGCCCCTTGGCACTTTGGGGAGAATCCGGGGCAACGATGACGACTTCGCCCATTTCGGCGGCTATTTCCACCAGGGCCCGGATGCCGGGCGCAATAATACCATCGTCGTTGGTAACTAAGATCAGCGGTTTTGACATTTGGCAAAAGTAGTGCATACCTGCCTTCCGATGCAGCGTAGAGGGTTAATTTAGTTGGAAAATTTCCATTCAAATGCCATGGATACAGTACAATTTACTGCGAAAAACGGGGTTTTATGATTTTAAATCGGTTTGGCAAGGGTTTTTTTGTATAAAAATCAATATTCTCCTGATTTTCAAATGATTGATTAATTTTTTTGACCTAACCTTGCACCAGTTATTTCGTATTGGCCGAGTGTATCACCTTTTATCATACCCAAAACCAAACTACGTAAAACCCACTTTCTCAATCAAATAGTCTGCTATGAAACGAATCTTGCTTTCTTGTCTTTCTCTGTTGGCCCTGGCCTCGCTCTCCGCCCAAACCGCGCCGATCTATTTGCTCTTCACCCGTGATTGCATGGATCAGTTGGAGTACAACTATACCTACGGCACCAACATACAGCTTACTTACTCAGTGCATCCACGGGCCGAAGAGCAATTTTTGCTCACGGCCGGGCAGCCCGCGCTTACTTCGCCCTCCATGCCACCCGGCACCTTGAATTGCCGCGAATTCAATATTAACACCGCTTTTGTGGATGCCATCAATAAAAATGCCCGTCCGGTCTATATGGTGCATCAGAATCCGCAGGGCTATACGCTGGTGCCACTGGCCAGTGCATCGCAGGTTACCCGATATGGGGCGGTATTCCAGTTCCGTACCCCGCGTTTCGCTTTCGCCGTGGACACCAACAACCTGGTGTATGAACAGAATCTGGCCCTGCCCGGCTCGAATGCCTATATTTATTTTAGCGGAAATAAAGCGCACAACTGCCGCAATGAATATTCTTTCCGGCGCGTGCCTACTCAAAACAATCCCGAACGCTCGGACTTTGACTTCATTGCTGGAATAGGGATTACCACTGATCGGACTGGTAGAAGTGCTGCCGAGGCGGAAAACAACCAAATGCGCCTGACGAAGATCAACGGCCTGGCTCTGGAAGACTATATTAACTCGCTTTGTCCTCCGGGTGGCGGCTCTACGGTCTCCAAATGGGCAGGCCAGGCCGTCTATGGTCCTACTTCTACGGCCACTCCACCCAATCAGGATAAGGAAATGGAGTCTATTAAGCAGAATGGTGGTATTCCAGGCGTAAACACGCCGACTTATGCCCAGCCAACCAACTGCCCGGAGCCCATGGGTCCCGGTTACCATCTGATGCAACCCCGTGAAACGCTGAATGCCGTGGCTCGCACCTATGGTGTGGATGTGAAATCGCTGGTACGTTGGAACAAGATCAAAGACCCGGATAAAGTGCAGGTCTGCCAAAAAATCTGGTTGATGGCCCCTCCGGCCCAGACTTCGCCAAAAGGTGCTGCCCCTGCTCCCGCACGATATTCCACCAAAACCAAAGCAGAAACGACGGTAGTCAATCAGGCTATTTACTGGAATCAGCAGCAGCAGCCACCGCAGGTCACCACGCAAACGGTGCCGCAGCCGCAGTATAACTACACGCCCGCGCAGTACAATACCAATGAATACGTGGCTCCGCCGGTCATTATGACTACCCAGCCACAAACGCTGCACACGGTGCAAAAAGGGGAGACCCTGACCGGCATCGCCCGCAAGTATAATATGTCGGTCAGTCATTTGCGCATACTGAATAATATGCCGCCCAGCGGCAACGTGATGATCCGTCCGGGCCAGCGTCTCGCAGTATCAGAATACTCAGGACAAGGAGTGCCCGCTGCTACCTATACCTATCCGAACAACAATACCTCTCCCCAGGGAACCCAGAATACCCCCAGCGGAGCATACTTGAGTACGCCAAATAATTCGTCGGCACCAGCACCTGCCCAATACAACAACCCAACCACGACTTATCCAACGCCAAGCGGGGAAGACCGGGATCGTTTTTATGAAACGCCAGTGACGGGCACGGTGACTCAACCGAATCCAGCCGCTACGAATGCCCAACGTCAGCCAGCGGCTACTCCGCAGTCCATGCTGCCTGCGCAAAATAAGACGCCCAACTATCAGGAATATATCGTGAAAGAAGGCGAAACGTTGAGTTCTATTGCCATTAAATACAAAGCAGATGCGCAGGAACTGGCGATTGTGAATAACAAGGAAGTAAACGAAGTGCTCATCTCCGGGCAGCGCATTCTGGTGCCGGTGAAAAGTAATTGATTGCAGAAGATTTAGATCGTTTATAAAAGGGGTTTAGAAAAATTCAAGATGCTGAAAATCAGTAGATTGGATGTTTCTAAACCCCTTTTTTTACCCGGCATACCCTTTTTAGGCGACGGTAGGGTTTTTTTCAAAAACGCAGCACCACCGTACCCATCCAGTTGCGGCCAGCCTGCGGAAAAAATCCGGTCAGATTATATACGCCATTTCCCTCGGCACGGGCGTAGGGATCATCGGGCCGGGCATCGTAGCCCTGCGAAGTATAGCGGTATGTCCAGCCATTGGAAGAGTATTTTTTATTAAAAATATTATTGATGGCTAATAGAAAACTAACCTCCTCACCGATCACTTTTTTAAGGTTGTAATTCAACCGCACATCGCTGAAAAAGTACCCGGCAAGAGCAGTATTGGGATTGGAAGTATTATCCAAAAACTGCTGGCCCACGTATTTTCCCGCCCATGAAATTGCCAGCAGGTGGCGGCTATTTTGTAAAACAGTCCAGTTTAATTCTCCCCGTGTAATCACCTTGGGCGAATACGCCAGGTCAGTATTTTTATATACGATGACCTCTTGTTCGCCGCTATCCCAGTTGTCGCGGTATTCTGTGAAGGTCTGGACTTTATTCTCGCTGAACGCTGCATTGGCCGTGAACCGCCAGCGTGGGTGCAACTGCACGGCAGCTTCCAGTTCCAGCCCGGCCCGGAAACTATTCGGCACATTCGTGCGAATACTGGCCCCCACATCATTGAGTCGGCCATCGAGCACCAACTGATCGCGGTACTGCATCCAGTAGATATTGGCTGTGGCATTCCATTTTGCATGGGTGGTTTTCAGCCCGGCTTCCCAATCAAACAGCCGCTCGGCGCGTGGGCGGCTGCGGGGCGTGGATTGCGTATAATCGTCGCGGTTCGGTTCGCGGTGCGCCACGCCAAAGAAGCCATAAGCACTCCAGCGCGGTGCAAATTGCCAGTTCAGCCCCGCCTTCGGATTGAAAAAAAACAGCCCGGCAGACTGATCTACGGCTTTTTGTTCATTATCAAAACCTAAAAACTCGTACTGCACCTTCCGTATTTGCAAGTCAATCAGAGCCGTCAAATTCCGGCCCATTCGTGCTTCCGTTTTCAGGAAAATGTTCGCATCCCGTTTGTCAGCATCATTATCATAATAACGAAAGTCCTTTGGCCGATTTATATTATACTCAGACCAAATTATCTCTCCAAAATGTTTACCTGCATAACGACTAATTGCACCCCCTAAAACCACGGTGGGCTGCCAGCGCATCTTTGGCGACCATCGCAACGCGAAAGTGCCACCATAAAAATCATTGTCCAGCCAACGCCGCCGCACCAGATCGGTGGCTACCAAAGCCGTATCAGGAATACCATAATCTGCAACGTTCTGATCGGCTTTATATTGCTCATAAAAACCGAAACCTCGCGTGTAGTGGCCATTCAACTGCAAACTAAGTTGCGGCGACAAAATGCGCTTGTAATGCAGCAGTAAATGGTGTTGTGTGTAGTCATCCTCCTGATCCTCATAAGGCGTACCCGATTGCTCGGCTCCGGCGGTATTGAAACGCCGAAGTTGCTCATTCTCTATGTATTGCGCCGGCACGCCCTCCCAAGCTTGGTAAGTAATTTCATGGCCCGACAGCAGATGCGCCTGCAATGATTGCCGGTCATCGAGGTAAGTGCCGGTCAGGTGAAACGAGTTCAGATCCACCTGCGCCCGCTCGATATAGCCATCGGAATGAATGGTAGAAATGCGGCCCGTGAAAGCCAGTTTACCCGCCAGCAGGCCCGTGCCGAGATAAGCCGAGTGTTTGCGCGTCCCAAATGAGCCAGCCGTGTTAGTGATGGTCGCAAAAGGTTCCGCCTCTACCCGCGATAAGTCCACATTGACCGTCGCCCCGAAAGCACCCGCGCCATTGGTGCTGGTCCCGACCCCGCGCTGCACCTGGATTTCTGCGGCACTGGCCGCCAGATCGGGCAAATCCACCCAATACATAATCTGGCTTTCGGCGTCATTGAGCGGCACACCATTGATCGTCACATTCACCCGCGTGGGGTCGCTGCCCCGGATACGCAGGCCCGTATAACCCACACCACCGCCCGCATCGGAAGTCTCCACCAGCGAGGGCACACCCGTCAGCAGAAAAGGTATATCCTGCGCCTGGTACATTTGAGCAATCGCCGCCGCCGACAGATTGGTATGCGGCACCGGGCTGTTTGCATCGGCGCGGGTTGCTTGAATGACAACCGTTTGTAAGGCGATGGAGTCGGTTTTTTGAGCAGAAAGGAAGAAGGGGAGAAGGAAGAAAATAAGAGGCAAGAGGCAAGAGGCAAGGGAAAATCCTGAGTTATTACCTTCGCTCAATGCACTCCCCCCCTTTACGGGGGGGCAGGGGGGGGCTACTTTTGAAAAAAACATGGTAAATGAGTAAATGAGTGAAACATCCACCGACGAAGGGGCTTCGCAGGTGTAGTGATGCCACTACCCGTCTCAATTCCCTTCCCGGCATGACCCGGGCAGGTTCGATGGGTGTAATCTCAGTCCGGCTACATACATAGCGGGACACCCCAATGAGTATTGAACCGCAAAGGTCAGCAATATTTCTGAACCAGGTGCAAGGCAGTTTCCAATCGTTGCGATTCAGTGCCATGCAGGATGTGGTAATGAGCGGAAATGGATTTTAATAAATCGTCATATTGCTGAAACAGGGCATCGCGCTCTGCCGGATGTTCGCGCAGCGGATCGGGTTGCCAGTCCATATCGGGGGCGCAGAGGAGGTAGAGAGGAGAGGGTGAGAGAGGGTGAGAGAGGGGAGAGGGTGAGAGAGAAGTAGCACCATATTTATATTGTTCCCAAATATAGAGCACCGTCCAATCCGTGTCACAGACCAGTAAATTTGACGGGCGAACAGATTGATGCAGGACACGTTGAGTGAACCAATCTTCCCAAATTTGTTGTCCCAAAGCAATGCGTTTCAAATCTTCCCGTTGGTAGGGGCGACCCAAATGGGCGACGTACGGACGGGCAAATTCCGGCACGCACGGCACCCCCAAAGCCCCGGCCAGTTGCAGGGCCAAAGTGGTTTTGCCCGACGATTCCGGGCCAGTAACGATGATCTTTAAAACATGCTGTTCTGGTGACATTGTCTGCATTTGGGTACTTTTGCGCTTTCCATCCAACCAATCCGATTATTTATTTCAGTTGAATCATGCATAATATTGAACCACATTTTCAGTGGCGCGACCAATATATCGCTTCGGAAGATAAGCGCTCGCCCTTTTTTGGACGGGAATACAGCGAATTTGAGTTCACGCATCAGTTGTACAATTTTTACCTCCATCCGCAATGGGACGACTTCGGGTCTTCCACACTGTACGGGAAAATTCTCTTTGCCGATTATGACGAAAACTATGCCCTGATCGAGCTGATCGGTGAATGGAACGACACGCTGCACAACGACATCATGTATCTGAAGCGCGAAATCGTGGATCCGCTCATGCTGCAAGGCATCACGAAATTTGTGTTTTTCTGCGAGAATGTGCTCAATTTTCATGCCTCCGGCGATGACGATTATTACGCCGAATGGGCCGAAGAAGTGCGCGAAGAGGGCGGCTGGATTGCCTTTATTAATCTGCGCACCCATGTGGAGGAAGAAATGCACGAGGCGCGGGTGCAGTTATATGCGTATTTTGGGGAAGATTATAACGACATTTACTGGCAGCCCCAAAAGCCGCAGATCGTTTTTTCGATCCTGAATGCGCTGGTAGAAGGCAGGGTGCAGCGACTGGGTGAAGGATAAAAAAAATGTTGAGAAAGTTGAAGAGTTGAGGTTGTTGAGAAGGCACACGATTGCCTGGATTTCTTCACCTTTCCATTTTTTAGCAATCTCATACTTCTATACTTTTCTCAACAGCCTCAACCCCTTCTCAACAATCTCAACAAGAATGTCCACTCCCTCCTTCCGTTCCGGTTTCGTCAATATTATCGGTCGGCCCAATGCCGGCAAGTCCACGCTCATGAACGCGCTGGTGGGCGAACGTATGAGCATTATTACCCATAAGCCGCAGACCACGCGCCATCGCATCATCGGTATTTTGACCGGCGAGGGTTTTCAGATCGTGTTTTCCGATACACCGGGTTACGTGAAAACGCCCTCCTACAAAATGCACCTGGCCATGAATCGCTTTGTGGAAGGCACCGTGGAAGATGCCGATCTGATGCTGTTCGTGACTGATTTGACCGAAGAACTGGAGAATGATAACCCGGTGATTGAGGTACTGAACAAAGCCAAAGTGCCGATTTTTTTGATTGGCAATAAAGCCGATCTGGTGCAGGAACAACGCATCGAAGATGTGGTCGGTTGGTGGAAAAAACGGGTAGATGTAGCCGATTATCTGGCCATTTCGGCTTTAAAAGCCCCCCAAGCGGCCTTATTGCTCGAAAAAATTCTGTCGTATTTGCCGGAGGGAGAACCTTTTTATCCCGTGGATCAATTGACGGATAGGCCTGAACGTTTCTTCGTCGGCGAGATCATTCGGGAGAAAATATTCATGCTGTACGACGATGAATTGCCCTATTCCAGTGAGGTAAACGTGGATACTTTTCAGGAAGGGCAAACCACCGCCGGGGAAGCAATTTCCAGGATTCAGGCGACGATATTTGTAATGCGCGAAACCCAAAAGGCCATTATTCTCGGTAAAGGCGGCGCAGCGATCAAGAAACTTGGCACCTATGCCCGTACCGATATTGAGCGATTTTTGCAGACCAAAGTCTTCCTGGAATTGACCGTAAAAGTACGCGACAACTGGCGCGACGACGAGCGTTCTTTGCAGCGTATGGGTTATTTATAACACAATCGGTCGTTCCGGGTCGCGCAAATGCTCAAAAAGCAGGCAATCGGCACCATAAATCTGGATATAACCCGCCTGCTGAAAGCCACATTTTTCCAGCACCCGTTGCGAGGAAATGTTTGCCGGGTCAGTGACAGCCACCACTTTGCCAGTGCCCATTTCCCGAAATAAATAGTCCGTCAGCGCGGAGGCCACCTCCGTGGCGAGGCCTTGCCCGAAAAAACGGGGCATCAATACATAGCCCACTTCCAGGTCGCGTCCGGCTTCAAAATCCATGTGCCGCGCGGTGCAATAGCCCACGAACGACTCCGTGTCCCGCATTTCGATGGCAAATACGCCCAATTTTGGCTGCTGCGCATGATAGGCTGCCCAATGCACGATCCGGTCGCGCACCGCCGCCGCGTCCGTATCTGCCGGGCGAATGTAGCGCATCACTGCCGGGTCGCTTTGCAGCAGAAAAATGCTGTACAGATCATCGTCGCGCAATTCGCGGATGCGCAAACGTGCGGTTTCAAGAATTGTCATTGATTTTCAATATATTGCAGGTGATTATTTCAAAAGATATTGATATTAAGAAGCCGCAAAGAACGCCTAACCTGTAAAATTGTTTCCAAACATTATTTCAAAACCGATATTGTGCTGGATATACTGATCTGTTTTAAAGGGTGCATTTCAAATCTTCATTTTCGCCAAACCTGTAAGGTTTTTTTGAAACCTTACAGGTTTAGATGGGTACGTAAGTTTGAAATGCACCCGTTTGAAATTAACTACGATCAAATACTCAACCTTTTACCCGCCATAGCCTTTTTTAATCGCCGTAGCCTTTTCCAGGCAAAGGAGATTTAGGCGAAGACGGACTCTCAACCTTTCTCTCAACCCTTCTCAACCAAAATATCAATGCCATGAAAAAAAATCTGCTTTTTTGGCTGCTGCTCAGCCAGGGAATATTGCTTTTTGCGCAGCATCCCAACATTAAAATCAGCGACAAATTTAGTCCGAACGAACCGTCTATTGCCATTGACCCCCGGCATCCCAATCGCTTGGTGGCGGGCGCGAATTTGAACAACGTTTATACCTCGTCTGATACCGGCCAAACCTGGATTAAATCGCAATTGACCTCCACGTATGGGGTTTGGGGCGACCCTTGCACGGGCGTGGATACGAGTGGGGCATTCTACTTTTTTCACCTGTCCAATCCCTCCAATGGCACCTGGATTGATCGAATTGTCTGTCAAAAAAGCACGGATCAAGGCCAAAGTTGGTCGCCAGGCACTTTTACGGGGCTGAACAGCCAAAAAGCGCAGGACAAACACTGGCTGGCGGTGAATCGGAACACCAACCATCTTTTTATTACCTGGACGGAATTTGATCATTATGGCACGACCAATCCGCTGGATAGTTCGCGTATTTTGTTTTCCAAAAGTACCGATGCCGGGGAGACGTGGTCGCCGCCGCTGCGTATCAATAAAATATCCGGCGATTGTGTGGACAGCGACAACACGGTGGAGGGTGCGGTGCCGAGCATTGGCCCGAATGGGGAGGTGTATGTAGCCTGGGCCGGGCCGCAGGACTTACGTTTCGACCGCTCTACCGATGGTGGGCAGAGTTGGCTCGCCGACGACATCAAAGTGGATGACATGCCCGGCGGCTGGGACTATGAAGTGTCGGGATTGGGCCGCTGCAATGGCCTGCCCGTGACCGGCTGCGATCTGAGTAATGGCCCTTACCACGGCACTATTTATGTCAATTGGAGCGACCAACGGAGTGGCGCGACGAATACTGATATTTGGTTGAGTAAAAGTACCGATGGCGGCTCTACATGGAGTCCAGCAATTCGTGTGAACAATGATACTAGTAATCGGCACCAGTTTTTAACCTGGATGGCCATAGATCAGGTGACTGGTTGGTTATGGTTTGTTTTCTATGATCGCCGTAATACGACTGGTAATAACACCGACGTTTTCATGGCCGTTTCCAAGGATGGCGGCAGTACTTTCCAGAATTTCAAAATTAGTGAAACACCATTTTCACCCAACACGAATGTGTTTTTTGGTGACTATAATAACGTCACTGCCCATAATAATATAGTACGGCCCATCTGGACGCGCCAGGAAGGAAACGTCACGAGTGTCTGGACGGCACTGGTGCATCCCGACGTGCTGACCGTCAGTCAGCAGAATCCGGAGGCTTCGATGGATATGCAGGAGACCTATCCTAATCCGGCTACTCGCGAAGTGTGGGTACCGTTCAAAATTCGCCGACACACACTGGTGACGATGCAAGTGCTTGATAATGAAGGCAAACAACTGCGTACCGTCTTTGCAGAAAAGCCTTACGAATATGGCAAATACACGGAGCGCGTGGACGTACAGGGCTTGCCTGCGGGCACGTATTGGGTGACGCTGACGGGCGACGGGAAGGTGTTAACGAAGCGGATGGTGGTGGTGGAATAGCTGTGGTTTTTAAACACAAAAGGGTGCTTTAACACAAAAAGAATTTTTTAACACAAAAGGCACAAAAGAAGACAAAAGTTTAATATTTTACTCCTTCTACATACGCCATTGGTACTGTTAAATTTAGTCCACCAGATTGTATAGAATAAGCATTCAGATTTTCTTCCAGTAAAGTAAAAATATCCGTCATTTCTGCGGCTGGTAAAAGTTCTTTCCAGGAGCCTAACCAGCCAAGTTTCACAAAGTGGTGATTCAGAAAAGCACTGCCATCTAAAAACTTCATGGCAAAACCTTCCTGATAATGTCTTTCTACTTTAAATCCACTATTTATAAATAATTGACTAATACTTTCCACCGTGCCGCGATGTTCCTGATGGGCTTTTAATTTAGTTAATAAATCATCTTTACCTAGTTGTTGTAAAGTTGTTTCAAAGATGCGGTAAAATTCTATCCAATGTCCATTTAGATTGGTGGTTAATACGAGTTTGCCATTTGGTTTTAATACCCGATAACATTCCTGAAACACCAATGGCGGATTATCAAAATTATTAATACCTAAATTAGAGACTATTAGATCAATCGAATTATCGTCAAAAGGGATTTGCTCCGCCGAACTATTGATAATCTCCACATTGCTTAATCCATAGTTTTTTATCTTTTTTTGAGCGCGTTGGTTAGCATTTATCCAGGGATCAATACCGTACAGTTTGCACGATTTACCCAGTCGCTCCGCCAGTTCCATTAACGGAAAACCGGCTCCGGAACCAATGTCAATTACCGTTAGATTCGGCTTTAATTCCAGGTGTTTTAATAGTAAAAGCCCAAACGAAGCACTCCATAGCGGCAGTTCATCGAACGTCTCGACAAAATCGGGTTGGTCTTCAAATTTATAGGCGAGGTATTCCGTCATGGGAATGCAGTATTTTAAACAATTTTTTTTACAAAGATGCACCAAATTGCGCAAACGTTATGAACCTTTGTAAACTGATCGCATAACACATCCAACCATGATAAAACGCAGAAAATTCCTCCAGCAAGCCGCCATTGGCGCTGCTGCCGTGGCTACCGCCGCCACGGGTCTTCCCCAGATGCTGACTCCAAAGAAAAAAGAACGGCTCGGCGTGGCCCTGGTGGGTCTGGGTTATTACAGCACGGATTTGTTGGCTCCCGCCCTGCAACTGACGAAGCATTGTTACCTCGCAGGCATCGTCACGGGTACGCCCGAAAAGGCCGAAAGTTGGCAGAAGAAGTATAATCTGCCGGCCAAAAACATTTACAACTACGACAATTTTGACAGCATTGCGAACAACCCCGACATTGATGTGGTGTATGTGGTGCTGCCACCCGTGCTGCATAAAGCCTTCACGCTCCGGGCCGCAAATGCCGGAAAACATGTCTGGTGCGAGAAGCCAATGGCCATGACGGTGGCCGAATGCGAGGCGATGATCAAAGCCTGCCACGATAATAAAGTGAAACTCGCCATCGGTTACCGGATGCAGCACGAACCGAATACTCAAGAAATTATTGGCTATGGCAAAAATAAAACCTTCGGTAAAGTACGCCTCATCGCCAACGGCGCGGGCTACTTCGATCCGCGCACCGATCACTGGAAACAAAAGCGCAACATGGGCGGCGGCGCGATGTTCGACATGGGCGTTTACTGCCTCAATGCCGCACGTTATGTGACCGGCGAAGAACCCCTGGCCGTGCTGGCGCAGGAAAAAACGACCCGCCCGGAGATATATACCCAGGCCGACGAAACCACGCTTTTTCAACTGGAATTTCCGTCCGGGGCACTGGCCAATTGCGCCACCAGTTTTGGCATGAGCATGAATTATATGCACGTGACCGCCGAACAAGGCTGGTACAAACTCGAACCTTTTCAGTCGTACAGCGGCGTGCAGGGGATGACCAGCAAAGGCAAAATACTCGACCTGAAAATCCCGAATGAACAAGCCAAACAAATGGACGACGATGCGCTGGCCATTATGAACAATACCGCTTTGATCGTGCCAGGCGAAGAAGGACTGCGCGATATTCGGGTAGTCGAGGCAATCCATCAGTCGGCGACGGAGGGTAGGAGAGTGGTGATTGGGTAATCTCTTAATCAATATAATTGTAAGGTCGTTGCGGTTCCTCCAACCAGCGCGGAAGTACGATCCAGAACCAGTGGTCGGCCAAAGTCTCGGCTACCGCCCGGGCCAGCCAGTTTTCCGCCACCGTTTCTCCCTGCGGAAACACGTTTTCCCCCGTGTAGGGCAGCAAGTCCAACACGGCATCGGTGCGCAGATAGTTTTCGATCAAATGCTGAATGGCGGCGCGATACTCCTTTGGATCATCAAAATAAGTGGGGTCCACATCGGCTTCATGCCCTCCAGCTACGGCGTTGAACATCCCGTTTGGCGATAAATAATCGTGCAGTAATGTGTTCAACGCCTGGCGCAGGATGCTGGACAGTGTTCGCCATTCCGGGCCAAATTGCTGGCGTTGCGCTACATATTCCGTTTCCTGAAAGTTTACCTGCAACCCTTCCAGTCGAAATTCTTCGGCCACTATTTTTTGTATCTGCTCAGCGATAGATAAAGGCGTATCAATAAAACCATCATTCCAGGCGGTTTCGCCATCGTTGCCGTCGCGCTGCGTAGTGAGGAAGAGCCGAACCTCGGTTTTTTTCGGCATTTCCAGGCCAAATACCCATTCGCCATCCGTCCAGAACGAGTACTGTTCGGGCACCGGAAAAGCCGCTGTACCTGCTTCCGTCTGCGCCCGGTAATCGAGCGGAATCAGGTGCAGCACCCCTCTATCGGCATAGATATGCATTTCTTCCTGTATATCAATTGCCGGGTCGGGCCAGATTTCCTGCCGGATAAAATCGCCAAACGAACTACTGCTTTCCTGGTTGTAAATACCGATAGCTAAGGCGGCAAACAAGGCGTTGCCAAAATTTTGGTCGGGAATAATGGCCATCTGCCGTTCTACTTCCTCTGCCGGAATATTCCATTTCAGGCGATCAAACCGGGCAAATTGCCGAACGGCTGCATTAATCGTCCTTTCCAGGTCGGCTTTTCTCGAAAAATTCCCCCGGCTATACTGGAAATTTTGTTCGCGGTGAACAAAAGCAAAAAACTCAACCATCTCAAAATCAGGAATTTGCAGCACAAAAGTCCAGAAATAAGTGGCATCCAGGACGTGCGGCAGATCGTAAGGCAAGGGAGATTCCAGGGTGGCATCCGGCGGAATGAGAAACAAAGTACCCCGATCCAGGTACGATTTCACCAAGTCAGTCGGGTCGCTCATCAGGTCGTACATCCCATCGCGCCGGGCCACACAAGCGGTCAGGCTTAATTGCCCCTGACTGGTGTGCAGAAAAGCCTCGACTGCCCCGCGCAACACTGCTTTCCAGGTTCGGGTGCTGCTCCCCGCCAAATACTGCTGCACCACCGCTTTATTGATCTCGATTTGCATATTTGCCAGCTCGTATTCGCTGCGTAACACCTGCTGAATAACATTTTCAATATCGTCACCAGTGGATGGCAACTGCTCCGCCAGCCATGTTTTGGCTTTATCCGTCAGGGGATAATGTTGGCCAATATAGCGTAAGGTCTCGGTTTCCACCGGCGTCATCGCCAGCCCGTCGGCGGTTTGCTGATACAGACTTTGTATTTCTTCCAATGAAATGCGAAATTCGCCCCGGCCTTTCGTGCAGGCGTCGGCGGCTTCGAGCAAACGACGGTCGTAGCGGACGCCGCCGATGATTTTGTAGTAAGTCATAGTAGGATATTGTTCCAGATGATTTGCACAAAATTGCACCATCTCCAGCGCACATTTTCCGGTTTTAAAAAACTACATCATTACTTAACACACTGTAATTTGAGGATGCGAGTATTTGAGTATTTGATTAGAATTGCTGCTGAATCTTCCTGAAATTGCCCGCAAAATAAGTCTCGCACTACATCTATGTCCAGTCTCCTCATTCGCAACGCCCAACTCGTCAATCGCGGTCAAATCCGCACCACCGATATACTTATTCAAAATGGACGCATCGCCAAAATCGCACCTGTAATTTCTGACCGCGCCGATCAAGAACTGGATGCCCAGGGTCATTACGTGCTACCCGGCATTATTGACGATCAGGTGCATTTTCGGGAACCGGGGCTGACCCATAAAGCCACTATTGCCAGCGAAAGTCGGGCGGCGGTGGCAGGCGGGGTCACGTCGTTTATGGAAATGCCCAACACGAATCCGCCGAGCGTGACGCAGGAGTTATTGGAAGAAAAATACCAGATTGCGGCGCGGACTTCGCTGGCGAACTACTCGTTTTTCATGGGTACCACCAACGATAATCTGGCGGAAGTGCTGAAAACCGATGCCCGGCGCGTCTGCGGTATCAAGGTATTCATGGGCAGCAGCACGGGGAATATGCTGGTGGATAATCGCGCTACGCTGGAACGCCTGTTCGCTGAATCGCCCATGCTGATTGCTACGCACTGCGAAGACGAGGCCACTATTCGCACTAACCTGGCGCACTACACGGAACTATACAGCGATCAACTCACGGCGGAATTTCACCCGCTCATTCGCAACGTGGAAGCCTGCTGGCGTTCCTCTTCGATGGCGGTGGAATTGGCTAAAAAACACGGTACACGGCTGCACATTTTGCACATCAGTACAAAGGATGAATTGGCTTTGTTTGACAATTCTATTCCATTGAAAGACAAAAAGATAACTGCGGAAGTGTGTGTGCATCACCTGCATTTTAGCGCCGACGATTATGCGCTTTTGGGTAATCAAATCAAATGTAATCCGGCCATTAAAAGCAGTGAACATCGCGCTGCTTTATTGCCTGCGCTGCTGGACGACCGGCTGGATGTGGTGGCCACCGACCATGCGCCGCATACCTGGGCCGAGAAGTCGCAGCCATATTTACAGGCTCCCTCTGGTCTGCCGTTGGTGCAGCATTCGCTGAATCTGATGCTCGAATTTTACCATGCTGGAAAAATTTCTCTCGAAAAAATTGTCGAGAAAATGTGCCACGCGCCTGCCATTTTATTTCGCATCCAGGATCGCGGTTTTCTGGACGAAGGTTGCTGGGCGGATTTAAGCATTGTGGATGTGAACCACGCTTGGACGGTGCAACCCGACAATATTTTGTATCAATGCGGCTGGTCGCCGTTGACTGGCAAAACGGTTCGCGGGAAAGTAATGAGTACCGTGGTGAGCGGGCATTTGGCCTGGCACGAGGGGCGGCTGTTGGAAGGAAAGATGGGGGAACGATTGGGATTTGGGGAGGGGTGAAACGCGATACCCAAATTAATCTGCCCAAAAAGCAGCCAATTCTCGTAATTTTGCGCCCTGCCCGCAGGATTGTCCGCCCGCCCCGCTTATCTGCAAACCAATCCTGCCCGGCAAACTGTCATGATCAGAAAAAAAATTGAAATCCTGGCCCCGGCCAAAAACCTGTACCAGGGCATGGCCGCCGTCAATGCCGGTGCCGATGCCGTGTATATCGGTGCGCATCTGTTCGGTGCCCGCACCAATGCCGCCAACTCGCTGGAAGACATCGCCGAAATGGTGCGTTACGCGCACCTGTTCAAAGCCAAGGTGTTGGTGGCCGTCAATACCATTCTGTACGATAATGAGTTAGATGCCTGCCGACAATTGATCTGGGAGTTGTACAACATCGGAGTGGATGCGCTCATCATCCAGGACATGAGCATCCTCGAAATGGACCTGCCGCCCATCGTGCTACACGCCAGCACACAGGCCAACAACCGCGATGCCCAACACGTGAAATTCCTGGCCGATGCGGGTATCAAACGCGTGGTGCTGGCCCGGGAACTGAACCTCAGCCAAATCCGGGAAATCCACGAGGCGAGTCCAGTGGACCTGGAATTTTTTGTCACCGGCGCCCTGTGCGTGTCTTTCAGCGGCAATTGCTACATGAGCGTAGCCAACGGCGAACGCTCGGCCAACCGCGGCTCCTGCGCCCAAAACTGCCGCCTGCCTTACCAACTCATTGATGGTACCGGCACCACCTTGATCGAAAACAGCCACCTGCTCTCCATCAAAGACTTGAACCTGAGCGACGAACTGCCCAACCTGATCCGGGCCGGGGTGTCTTCTTTTAAAATTGAAGGCCGTCTGAAAGACATTGTCTATGTCAAAAACAATACGTCTTACCTGCGCAAAAAATTAGATACTTTTCTGGAGGCGCATCCCGATTCTCACCAAAAAGCCTCTTCGGGCCGTACTTTTTACCAATTTGAGCCGGTGCTGGATCGCAGTTTCAACCGGGGCTATACCGATTATTTTGTCAACCAGCGACACGCCAGGATCGGCTCCTGGGAAAGCCCCAAATCCAAAGGGCAATACATCGGCAAGTTGCTGGAAATCAAAGCCAACGGTTACCGGATCGAAAACTACGAGCAACTCAGCAACGGCGACGGTCTGTATTTTGTCAACGAAGAAGGCGTGGGCGATGGCGTGCTGGTCAACATCATCGTCAATGAACTGGTGGTACCCAACGAACTGAAACGGATGCCGGTGGGTACGGACATCTACCGCAACCTCGATGCGGAGTTCAATCGGATGCTGGAAAATGAAAACAGTGCAGTGCGGAAAATCGGCGTAAAAATGCGTTTCAGCGAAACGGAGACCGGATTTCTCCTGCACGTGGTGGATGAAGATGGGCACACTTGTACCAACACCCTCGAAACGCCCAAAGAACCCGCTAAAAACGCCGAAGGACTACTCGAAAACATCCAGAAGAACCTCGCCAAAACCGGCAACACGCCTTTTATTGCCGATGAAGTGACGGTGGAATTCTCCCAACCCTGGTTTTTGCCCAATTCCAAAGTCAACGAAATCCGCCGACAGACGCTGGAACAATTGGCGGAAATACGCATCCGGGAGTACCAGCGGGAAGAGCATCAGATCGTTAAAACCGAACACCCCTACCCGGTCAAGGCCCTCGATTTTACGTATAATGTATCTAATAAACTGGCCCGGGCCTTTTACCAGCGTCACGGGGTCACGGATATTGAAAAGGCCTTTGAATTGCAATGGGATCCCGGCAAATCGCGGGTGATGGTGACCAAATACTGCGTGAAATATGAATTGGGCAAATGTCCGCGTTACCAACGCGAAACGATGGGTACCAAACTCGCCGAGCCGCTCACGTTGAAGCACGGTGAGATTGAATACAAACTGAAATTCAATTGCAAGCCCTGTGAAATGGAAATATGGGAGAAGGATGCGGAATTTGAGATTGAGGAGGATTAGATATTGAGCAATTTATAGTAAATCTATTTCGTCTTCTGTTAAATCTGTCAAATCTGAAATATCTTTATTTGGCATTCCTCTATCTTTCATTTTCTTTGCTACTTCCATTTTTGCTTTTTTTTTCGGCCTTTTAGTCTCCTTCATTGTCCAGCCCGCAGCCCCGCTCATAAATTTTTTGTTAACTTTGGCATCCTCGCTGACCGGACTGGCGCAGGCAACTACATTTGTTGCATGAAACAAGAAATGACACCCGGTACCGCGAACAGGATCGTCCGCTTTTTCAACAGCGTCCAATCCGCATTTGAAATTGTCCAAGGTGTAAAAGACGATCCGGGCGACAACGAGACTACGGTTTTCACAACCAAGGTAGCCAAGCGCATCCTTGACGTGCGGAACAGCCTGCCTTCCTTCCGATTTGACTCCCTCGAACAAATTGACGCCATCCCCGGTGTTGGCCCGGACAAGATCGAGGACCTAAACTATACGTTTGGGCGGCCCGCTTCTGAAGCGTTTGAGTCCAATTTGTTCGAAAAAAACCTTTTGTACGAGAATTGGACGGTGATTCGTTACGAATACGCCTCCGAAACCGACGAGGCGCACCGCACACTCGTGGACAACCCAACAGCGTTCCGCAACGCCGTACACCAGCTTGCTATTCGAGCCGCCATGGAAACCCATGGATATGGAAGCGAGGAAGCCGAACACATCACCGGCAGCGTTTTAACGGACTATATTGATACCTATACCAACAATACCCCAGAAGGCGCCCTTGCCTTCGCGCTTTGGTTTTTCCGGGTGGATGCCGACAATTGGTTTTCCTTCGACCGCATGCTGGCAGAGACCACCTGGTTTTTCGACTACCACAGCGATCCCTACTCGCCCATGGAATTACGCTTGTTCAAAGGGTTCAACAACCAGGCATTCCTCAACCTGATCACGCCGAAAGACCTGGCCATTACGGTCAATGACGCGGAACGAGTGATTACCCTTTGGGTAGTAGGACTGGCAGATTGAGCACCGTCCTTTAATTTTTAGTCGCAGAAAGTAAAAGTCGTTCTCTTGTGGCGGCCCATTATCGTTCATAAACTTTTGAACCTCGGCAACAATAGAAATATCATCCCGCCACAGTTCAATTACTGCGTCAGCAACCAAATCTTGAAAATAGGCCTCCTTTCAATGCGGCCAGTAAGTGTTTCTTCCTGCTCCGGTTTCAGGAACCCCTCAACCTCGCTGCATCGTCATGATCCCTTCGGGTCCTCCACGGCCGGCGCAGCCATCGCTTACGCGGGTCATGGTCAGGGTATCGCCTTCGATCTTAAGGGTGTACACCCCCGGTGCGGTACAGTCGCTGCCTTCCGCATCCTGAACGGTTATTTTCCCGCCTTCCACGGTGTATTTCCCCTTGAGATCGATGGTGCCGTCGGCACCGAAATCGATGGCGTAGGTACCATCCTCTGCTATCTGCACGTTCACGGGCGTCATCTTTCCATTTTGATCGGGAATGGACATTTTCCAGGTGCCAACGGGGCTTTGGGCTATCAAGCCAAAGGGAAGCATGGCCATACCGGCCAGAAACAAAGGAAGGAGTGCTTTCATGATTCAATTTTATTTATGGAATGAAAGTATGTGGTGATTAGTTACACAAACGCTTGAAAGGCTCATTTTTATTGATTTGTTTATGTTGCGACTGGGTTGGTCATTTTTAGTCTCATCAAACGTGAGGGTAGCTGTCAAATCGCTGCGTTTAGCGGGTGGTTGACAGCCACGCAGAGTTGGCTGCATTATTTAGTTTCAAATTCGATTGGGATATCATCAATATCTAATTTTTTTTCACTTAAATTCAAGTCTTTTGTCTTTTTCTTAACTATAAAGTTCATCACACTATTTTGCAATAAATTTTCAACAAATATGTAATTGCCAAAATAAGGTTTTCCCATTTTAGATTCTTTAATAATAATTTGTTTTACCATATCTATATATTCTTGAGTATAATTGAAACCTTGCTTATCGAGCTTTGCTTTAAAGACCTTAATTAATATCTCTGGCTCAAGGTTATCAAATTTAATTGTGTTAGAAATTCTCCTTTTCAGCCCTACATTTAATTCAAAAAAGTCATTGATTTCTTTTGGATAGCCTGCAAAAATGAAACAAATGGCTCCTTTGTATTTCTCCATAAGATACATTAGTGTATTCAAGGCTTCTTGACCAAATGAATCCTGACTTCCAATTGATATTGTGTAAACTTCATCAATAAACAATACTCCACCAATTGCGCTTTCCACAACTGTGTTGACTTTTAAAGAGGTTTGCCCAACAAAGCCAGCAATTAAATCATGTCTCGATACTTCGACTACATGCCCGTTTTTTAACAAACCAATCTTTTTCAAAATTTCTCCATACATTCTTGCTGCGCTTGTTTTACCTGTCCCTGGATTTCCAACAAAAACTAAACTCAAGTTTATTTGATTTTTTTCCTCCTGAGTATTCATTAAATTTATTAAATATGCTAAATGGTTGATTATCTGACCCTTTACTTTTTCAGAATCTAATTTTTCAACGACTGATTCGATATATTTATTAATATTTTGAGCGTCTATTTCTTTCTTTATGTCTATTTCGGCAATTGCTTTTTTTGCCAAATCCGAATAACTACCAATAGGATACTTAATTAGATATGATTTGTAGGAATGAAGTGTACTTTCACTATTTGCCAATTTCCATGCATTTTCCTCATCCATTTCTATTAATCTACTTTTTACTTGGTTTACATATTCTCCATTCTTATATTTTTCTATAAAATTTATATAAGATTCAATCGAATCTGGCAAGGCGTTAAACTCATCAATTTCGCCTTGTTTCTTCTTTTGAAGAAAAACTTTTATAATTTTTCCTAAATTTAAAGAAACATTATTATATCCTTCGTCTTTTGAAAACCAATGTTTACTCACTATCGGTTTCATATCCGTAGGTAAGCCTTGAATATATTCAAAGGGTGCACCTTCCCAATTACACTCCCTTAAAATGATGGGTACGACAACTGATTGCCCCATTTCGTGCTGTTTAATTGCTTTTTTAACTTCAACTTCGAAGCAATAATCTGAGGATATAAAATCTGCGCTTACCAAGAATAGAACGACATCAGAATTTTCAATTTCGTCATTAATTCTTAAACTCCAATTTTCTCCGGGCAATATTTTTCTATCTGTCCATAACTCAATTAAACCAATTCTTTTATAAATTGACAAATGTTTTTCTAGTTCATCTTTAATCTCCTCATCTTTATGGGAATAGGAGCAAAATATTTTTATTTTTTTATTATTCATTTTTATTTTATTGTTTCATCAAACTGTGGCATGGGCTACGTGGCCGCGCTTAGTCGGCCGTGTGAGACCATGCATTGTTGTAGGCATTATTCTATTTCTTCTATTTCACTTTCGCTTGGGGTTGTAAAATTTGAATTTCCGTGAATTATGTCGTGGCAATCTCTACATAACATTTGAATATTATCAATTTCAGACCGCCCTCCGTCAATATACTTTTTTATGTGATGATATTCTGCTTCTCGATAGTCTTTAAATTGGCAGCCGCATCTTTGACAAACTTGTTGTTTAGCAAAAATGGCAATCTTTTCTTCATCAGTAATTTGCCTTTTTTCATCTAATTCGTCTAAGTTGAATTTTAATAGGAATTTTTTTATTAAAATATCCCTTCTTAGGGCTATTATTTTTTCAGACCAACCTCCCCGAACATTGTCGTAAAATTTTTGATAATTTGTTTTGGATTTTCTAAAATCTTCTGAATAAACCTTGCTGTGAAATTCGATTATGAATTTTTGCAAGTTTTCTTCTTGACCAACAATGGAATAACTTAGTTTTAATTCTCTGACCATCGTAAAAACAGCAAAAACCCAAGCATGCTTTTCTAAATATTGGTAATCTCCGGGTTCAGGTGGGAATGCTTTTTCCAAATAATTTAATACGCTTTGCACGTTTTTAAATTCTCTTGATTTTTTATCCAAAGATTGAAAATCATCGAAAAACGTATAAAGTTGTTCCGAACCGCATTGCTTTGCTCCAAGTTTTTCATAAAACAAAAGTCTGGCTGCATCGGGGTAAACTCCGTAACGGTTTTTTGCAACTCCAATTGACTTTTCTAAAAATGGATGTTTTGCGATTTCTCGCATCAATTCTACAACGGTACCCGGTTTTGCGTTTAAGCGTTCACCCAATGCAAGAGGTTTGCCTCTTTGCAGTCTTGAAAATATTAATCTAACTCTTTCATCATCATAATCCTCCATGATGTGCGTCTTCAAGTCGTAACCTAAAAACGCATCTTTATCAGCATCATTCAAGGCATTTTCGCCATTGAAAGTCAGGCCTGCTAGTTTTTTCCCCGAAAACTTTTCATTTAGTTTGATTTTGTTGTCATAAAACTGTTCAATGCAATTGAGCCGCTGTTGCCCGTCAACAACAAAATATATTCCTTTGTCAGAAATAAAATTTAGAAAAAAAATCGGAAGAGGCTCTCCCCGTAAAATAGTATCAATCAAACATTGCTTGTCTTCCAATGACCAAGCATCATTTGGTCTTTGATAGGTGTAATCGATTTTATATTTATTTCTACTATTTATGTAGTTCTGGATTTTCATTTTATTTATTTTTTTGATTGCCTACAACTATTATTTCCCGCACTTCCCCCTATGGTGCCAATTGCGGGAAAATCCGCTTTGTCGCCCTTCCAGTTGCGGCAATGCAACCAAATTTGGTTGCATTGCCGCAACTGGAAGGGCGACAAAGCGGATTTTCCCGCA
>JANPIV010000104.1:0-19122 GCA_031425155.1 Saprospirales bacterium
TTGAAATAGCGGTCCTCGCGCGGGTCGCTGCCCACCCCGGCCACGTAGTTCCAGTTGCACCAGTTGCTACAGGGGTCGTAGTCAATTAATTGACTTTCAAAATATTCCGCGCCCATTTGCCAGTTCACTTTCAGGTCTTTAACTAAAAAAGAAGCGGTGTTCTGGCGGCCCCGGTTGCTCATAAATCCGGTGGCGTTCATCTCACGCATATTGGCATCTACGAAAGGCACGCCGGTCTTGCCCTGCGCCCAGAGCTGGAAGAGTTCGTGGTTGTTTTTCAGGTGTTTCATCGGCTTATTCTGGATACCGCCGCGCAGGAAAATGCGGTTGCCGTGCTTTTTGCCCATCAGCCGGAAGAAATCGCGCCAGAGCAACTCGAAAAAGATCCAGTACGTGCTCTCGTTGGCACCTCGCTCCTGTTCGTATTTTTTCAGTTCCTGATAGATTTGTTTGGGCGACAGACAGCCTTGCGCCAGCCAGGCCGAAAATTTGGAAGAATAATCGCCGCCGATGAGGCCGTTGCGGGTCTCTTTATAGGTTTTCACCAGATCGGTTTCCCAAAGGTAGTAGTGTAAGCGGGCCAGCCCGGCCGTCTCGCCGCCGCGATAATCCAGCACGGCGCGTGGGTCGTGTTCGGGGGCAGTATGGCCGAAATCAGCGAGTGTCGGCAGTTCGCCCGGCTCTATCCCGGCAGTTACCGGCGGGAACAGGGTAGGGGGCGGCAACGGCAGACGGATGGGCGTAATGTGCTCATTGTCTTTGCGAAACTGCGTAAAAATGTCCGGCGTATGATGCACTGGCACCGGCAAATCCTGAGTATGATACAGCATTTTGCCACGGGTGTAGAGCAGTTCGGTGCCAATGCCCCATAGTTTTCGTTCCAGCGCATCCTGCACCAGCACCTCTTCCTGCGTCCGCTCGCGGTTGCAAAGCACCCAGGAGGCTTTCGATTGGGCGCACATATCGGCCAGTATTTGTTCCGGGCAGCCTACGCGAATAATCAGTTCGCTATTCAGCTTTCGCAGTTGTTGTTGCAAATCGGCTACACTTTCGAGGATGAATTGTGCCCGGAATTGGCCGGTTTTCGGGAAGCCAAACCGCGTCTCGCCCTGGAAAGTGCGTTCATCAAAAATATACACCGGAATGACCTCTTCGGCCATGCGCAGCGCAGTAGTGAGCGCCTCATTGTCGTGGAGACGAAGATCCTGGCGAAACCAAACAATCGCACGGTGTTTCATAATAAATCAGGCGGTTATACGCAGGTCAGAAAACAAAAAAGTTGCGCAGGGAAAGAAAATATCCGGCATTATCCAGCCAACAGGGCAGTGCACCGAATCGTGGTGGTACAACTTTTAAATCGGCCTTTTGTTTGGGAAAATACGCTTTTTTACCCCTTTCTTTTAAACAAAACTATTTATCCGGCAAGATCTATGGCCATATTTCGTTACGTCTCCAACCGATCCAAAGCCCTGGAACTGGGTTTTGGCAAGAACATCACCACCGAGGGCCGGATGATGAATACGGACGGCTCCTTTAATTCGCGGCGTGAAAGTATTCAGCTGGGCGACAACATTTATTACCACCTGATCCGCATGAGTTGGGGTCGTTTTTTCCTGCTCGTTTTGGGTCTCTATTTGTTACTCAATGCCATTTTTGCCGCACTTTACTGTATTACTGGCATTCACCACTTGCAGGGCATCGAGTCTGGCGGTTTCCTGCACGACTTCATGGAAGCTTATTTTTTCAGCACCCAAACCCTGACCACAGTAGGTTACGGACGAATCAATCCGGTGGGGTGGTCGGCCAATGTTATTGCTGCGCTGGAATCGTTTACCGGCTTGCTGGCTTTTTCGCTCATTTCCGGGGTGTTATACGGTCGGTTTTCCCGGCCTTTGGCCAGAATAGTTTTTAGCGAAAGCCTGCTGGTGTCGCCGTATCGCGATGGGCAGGCCCTGATGCTGCGTCTGGCCAATGCCCGCAAAAGCGAACTGCTCGAGACGGAGGCCCAAATGGTGATTGCGCTGAATCAACCCGACGAGGATGGTCGCCTCATCCGGCGTTTTTTTCCCTTGGAACTGGAAATCGCTAAAATTTCTTTTTTCCCGCTGTCCTGGACGATAGTTCACGCCTTGAATGATAAAAGCCCGATGTATGGTTTTACGGACAAAGACCTGCTGGAGTGCAAGGCCGAAATTATGATCTTGGTGAAAGGGACCGATGAGACCAACCAGCAGGTGTTGCACGCCCGCTGTTCGTACACCGCCGATCAGGTGATGTGGAATGCCCGCTTCCGGCCCGTTATTGGGCACAATTCCAGCACCTTGCCCGTCTTGCTGACCCGTCAGATAGGGGAATTTGAGCAGGTAATTTAAAGGTGTAACAAATCCTCTGGCGTATCTATCCCAATCGTTTCCAGCTCCGTCTCGCCGACCCGAATCGGCAGACCGTGTTCCAGCCAGCGCAATTGTTCGAGCGATTCGGCGCGCTCGAGTGGAGTAGGGGCCAGCCCGGCAATATGCAGCAGCGTCTCCCGCCGGAAACCGTAGAGGCCAATATGTTTGAAAAAAACCTGTTGCGTCAGCCAGTCGGCGGGTGCATAACCCCGTACAAAAGGAATGGGGTGACGGCTGAAATAAAGGGCCCGGCCACTGTCGGCAAAGACCACTTTAACCACATTGGGGTTGAAAAGCAGGTCCGGGTTTTCAATGCGTTTGGCCAGCGTGGCAATAGAAAATGCCGGGTCGCCACTGAGCGTAGTGGCCAGCAGATCAATCTGTTCGGGCTGGACAAAAGGCTCGTCGCCCTGAATATTGAGCACGAAATCAGCTTCCGGGAATAACCGGGCGACCTCGGCGCAACGATCCGTTCCGCTGGGATGATCGCTCCGCGTGCGCACGACCCGTCCGCCAAAATCTTCCACATGTGCGGCAATACGGTCATCGTCGGTGGCCACCACAGCCTCCGTGACCTGGCGACTGAGGGCCACTTGTTCCCAGACGCGCTGGATCATGGTTTTGCCTTGGATGAGCACCAAAGGCTTGCCGGGAAAACGGGTGGAAGCGTAACGGGCGGGAATAACGGCGAGGATCAAGTGATGAGTTATAAGTGATGAATTATGAGTTTGGTTGGCTGGTGCTTACTTTTGCGGCCGAAAGATTCAAAGAAACCCACTACCATGCGCCTAATCCTGTTCTTTTTTGCCCTGATTTCATTTTTGTGGCCGGCTCACGTTGCTGCCCAGAAGGAATCCAAATCACCCCTGGTGCTGTTGAGCCGACACCAGACCGGGGAAGCCACTTCCTCCGAAGACAAGCCGCTGCTGACGCCGAAAGATTCGCTGATGCTGATGGTGAAAGATAAAAAGAAATTCCTCACTCATCCGGTGAAAGGCGGGCAGACGCTGTACGCCCTAACCAAATACTACGGCCTGAGCCTCGAGGAATTGTATGAGAACAACCCCGCTTTCCGCACCGACCCGACCCTGCGAATTGGGTCGCGGGTGACGATTCCGGTACCCAACCGCGCTATTATTCGCTTCAAAAACGAGAAGTATTCGCCCAAGACCTGTACGCCAATTTATTATATTGTGCAGGATCGAGACAACCTGTTTCAGATCAGCAAGCGTTATTTCGATATGCCAGTGGATAGCGTGTTGAAGCATAATAAATTGAAAGACAATAACATACACGCCGGGCAACTACTGGTGGTGGGCTGGTTGCCAATCAGTGGCATTCCGGCCAGCTGGCGGCCCGTGCGCAAATATTCCCAATCCACGGCCCTGAAAGAGCGATACAATGAGGACAAGGCCAAGCGCAGGGAAGTAGTGTCGCAGGGCGTCTGTTTTTGGCAGAAAGACAGCAAAGAAAAGGGCGATTTGTACGCGCTGCACCGGGAGGCAGCGGTTGGCACCATCATTGCGGTCACCAACCCCATGTACGATGCCACGGTATATGCTAAAGTAATTGGGCGGATACCAGCGGGCTACAAACCCAATATTGAGATCGTGCTTTCCCCCGAAGCCGCCCGGAAAATTGGTGCCAAAGACCCCAAGTTCTTTGTGAAATTAAAATTTTTGAAATGATTACTCTGGAGTAGGGTTTGAGGATACGAGGATTTGAGTATTCGATCAAAGCACTTACTCATCAGATACCTAACCGCATCTTCAAATACTCGCATCTTCAAATACTCAAAAAATCCTTTCTTGACTTTGAACCATTTATCATCCATTATGCGCATTCGATTTTTTCTGCCTTTCGCAGTTGTACTTCTGCTTGTTGCCTGTAAGCAAGATCCCACCGCAAACACCGCCACGGCTACGCCATTGTCTGACACCCCCAACAGCCTGGGGGGCGCCTGGATCGCCATAGATTTCTGCTCTCGGGTGGAGCAGTATGGCTCTGTGCTACAGGCAGAATTCAATACTTACCGTCCCTATGCTTTCGCCATGGTTTTTAATTCAGCAAAAATGGACAGCGTACATTGTTTCAACGGGTTTGAAGATTGGAAAGTGCCTATCAAGATTAATCAGGATACGGTAGAACTGGTGGGTGCCAGCCAGGGAAAATCCATCTTTTTAATCTATGATTCGCAGAGCAAGAAGTATTTTTCTATGTACGATGGCACCAATAAAGCCGGAACACAGATTGATAGATTTCTTAAATCAACTGTTCCCAGTGAAGATGGACACCTGGCTTTTAGCATGTCGCTGAATCACCATCTGTTGCGTGGAAGTTTTTCGCCCATAGCTGTGAAAGGCACTGATCCTAAAGTATTATTTCTACCGGAGGGCTTTGTTAAGGGCTGGCCACAATACGATACTTATCAAGTATGCGTGGGCGGTGATTGCTTCGTGATGGGCAACGAAATGGACATCATAACGCTGAGCGATTCCAAAAAAGCAGGGTCTGAAAAGATGTTTGCCTTTAAATACAGTAATCAGAATGATACGCTGTCCATCTTTAATATCGCGGATGCGACGCCCAATGAAAAAGGGGGCTATGTATCCAAAGGCGTGGCTTATCGTTTTTTGCGAAAAATCCCGACCAGGTAGGGATTTAGTTATTAGTTATTAGTTGATTGTTTAATGAAAATCCAGAGTTGTGTGGTGGCATGGGTTCTGTAAAGTTTTTTCTTTGAAAAAACTTTACAGAACCCATGCCACCACTACCAATCGCTCAATGGCTTGAACTGTGCTCTGCAAGTAAAATCATCACAATAAATTGATTGTCAAATGTTGTATTGATTAAAGAGAAAGCAATTTAACCCGTGATTCGCATTAATAACCAATGACCAATAACTAGTCAACCAATAAACCAATAACTAATTAACTAATCAACCAAACATGGCCAGCGCACTAAAAAATCTTTCCGAATACGACGAGAGCAGCATCCCCAATGCCGAAGCGATGAGCTTTGGTATTGTCGTCTCCGAATGGAATGCCGTTATCACCCACGCCTTATACGAAGGCTGCTACGATACCCTCATCAGACATGGCGTAGCACCGGAAAAAATACATACCCTGCAAGTGCCCGGCGCATTTGAGCTGCCCACCGGCGCACGACTGTTGAGCAGCCGTCATAGTCCCGATGCGGTTATTTGCCTGGGCTGCGTCATTCGCGGCGAAACCAATCACCATGAATACATCAATCAGGCCGTAGCGAATGGACTGATGAACCTGAGCGTTGCTTCGGGCCGACCCTTCATCTTTGGCCTGCTGACGCCTAATGACCAGCAACAGGCCCTGGATCGTGCGGGGGGCATTCATGGCAATAAAGGCGTGGAAGCTGCGGTCACCGCCATCCGTATGGCCGGTTTGAAACAAGAAACGAAGGAAGGGAAGCGAAAAATAGGATTTTGACGAATACGGAACCTTGACGAATACGGAATAAAAAGAATGCGGAATGCGGAATTTTTGATCCAAGGGAATTTCATTCCGCATTCCGCAAAGTTTCCCTCACTTCGGAAACACCAACTCAAATTCCACCCGCCGGTTCTGCGTACGTCCCTGCACGGTTTTATTACTGGCAATCGGTTTAGTTTCTCCAAACCCGGCGGTTGGCAGTCGCTCTTTGGCCACGCCTTTTCCAGCGAGGAAGTCGGCGCAAGCCTGGGCGCGTTTTTCAGAAAGTAATTGATTGGCGTTGTCATTGCCCTGACTATCGGTATGGCCGGTTATTTGCAGATGGTAGCCCGGATATTTCACCATTATCTTGGCTAAATCGCTCAGTATCTTGCTCGATACGGGTTTTAAAATAGCCTTTCCGGTCTCAAATTTCACCGCTTTTACGGCCATCTCTAATTTGCGCCGGTCTTTTTTCGCAATCGGCGGGCAACCGCGATTGGTTGCTTTTCCGGCTACCAGCGGACAAATATCCCGGCGGTCTTCCACGCCATCACCGTCCGTATCGGGGCAGCCTTCATGTTCCGGTTTACCGGCTATGGTGGGGCAGGGATCAAGTTTGTCTTCCAAGCCATCGCCATCGGTATCGCGCACCGGGCAGCCCTTGTAGAACTCCACCGCGCCGGAGTCTTTCGGGCAGGCATCCAGCCGATCTTCAATGCCATCGCCGTCCGTATCGGGGCAGCCGTGGAATATGGCCAGCCCGGCCAAAGTGCTGCATGAATCCTGGCGGTCTTCCAAACCATCACCATCTGTATCCGGGCAACCGTGAAATTCCTTCAAACCCGCCACTTTCGGGCATTCATCGGCCCGGTCTTCCAGGCCATCGCCGTCGGTATCGGGGCAACCGCGCAGGGCAACTACACCGGCCACAGTGGGACAAAGGTCGTCCACATCGGGTACACTGTCGTTGTCGGCATCCTTGACGGGACAGCCACCGAGGGCCAGGATGCCCTTCCGGTGCGGGCACTCATCGTCGCGGTCCGCGATGCCGTCATGGTCCGCATCTGGGCAGCCCAGCGTACTGCCCGAGCCGGGTATTTCCGGGCAGCGGTCGCGCTCATCCACTATGCCGTCGCCATCACGGTCTTTTTTGCCCAGCCGGTAACTCAGTTGCAGACCGCCGCACCAGTACCAGTCATAACGGTCGGGATTGCCCGAAAAACTAATGCCATCCAGAAAATCGGAAAAGGAAGTACGAAGGCCCAGGGTGCCCCCCAGCATCCAGTTGCGGCCCAGGTCCAGATCGAGCCCGCCGCCGACCAACACGCCAAAATTCGTCCTGCGCTGGCTGCTCGCCTGCCGGTCTTTGGCTACTTCTTCTTGCAATTGAGCATCTTCGATATAGGCTTCATCGAAAACAGCATGGGCTTTCGTAGAAATAGCGGCCCCGCCGACAAATAAATAAGGTAGCAGCAGGTGGTGAAAGGTGTTGACCATGGCCAATTGCCGGTATTTATCCAGCGTGTAGCCAACGGTATCTACCCGCCGGAAGCGTTGTTTGCCAAAAATATCCCATTCTGCCTGCAACGACAGTTCTATCAGATCGGTTTTAAAGGAAAAATCGCGTTCCGGGTAGGCGATGTCCGGGCTGGAAAGCTGGCCTGCCGATACATTGGCGCGTAATGCCAAATTAGGAATCAAGTGCCGCCGCAGAAAAAGGCCGCCCATCGGCGTGAAATCGCCATCCAATGGTTCTTTGTCGGTGGCCAGATCGCCGATATAGTGGGCTATGCCCAGCGAAAGCCCGATCTCCAGGTTTTTTTCCCGCAGGCGGGCCGTATCAGCAAAATTAAACGTTTCCGTGCGGTTTGCCTGAGCAGATTTAATGGGGTTTTGAGCAGGTAAGACACTGAAAATCAAAGAAATAAGTAAAAAAATGGACGTGGCTATATAGCGCATGATGGGTGATTATTAGGCAAAGGAAGACGTAATCGCGTAACTCACAAAAGTAGAGATTGGCATTCGCAAGCTGCCGGAAGCGTTGCAAAACTTCCCCATTTGTCGTCTATCTGGCATACCTTGGCTGCTAAATATGAAACTAACAGCACTGCATACCGGCTTTCTCAAACTCGATGGCGGGGCCATGTTTGGGGTCGTGCCCCGCCGGATGTGGGCGGCCATGAATCCGCCCGATGAGCAAAACTTATGCACCTGGGCCATGCGCGCCCTACTTGTGGAGACCGAAAACCGAAAAATACTCATAGATACAGGTATTGGTAATCAACAGGATGCGCGCTTTCGGGCCCATTTTTTGCCCCACGGTACGCAATCGCTTTTTGGGTCATTGCAGGCGGCGGGGGTGGCCCGTACGGATATCACCGACGTTTTTCTGACGCATTTACACTTCGACCATTGCGGCGGTGCGCTCTGGAAAAATGAGCTGACCGGTGAGGTGGAAGTGTCATTTCCCAATGCTGTTTACTGGAGCAATCAGCGGCATTATGATTGGGCCACCCACCCCAACCCGCGTGAAAAAGCCTCTTTTTTGCCCGAAAACTTTGTTCCATTGTATGAGCAGGGGCGGCTTCAGTTTGTGCCGGTGCGCCAGAATGTGGAGTTCGTGCCTGGTTTTCGCGTCCGGTTTTTCTATGGACATACCGAAGCGATGATGGCACCGCTCCTGCGAACAACGGCAGGCACGGTGCTGTATTGTGCCGATGCGCTCCCTTCTCAATGGCATGTTGGCCTGCCGTATGTCATGGCTTACGACATTCGTCCTTTACAGACGATGCAGGAAAAAGCCCGGATGCTGGCCACCGCCGTCCGCGAACGGCATATTCTTTTTTTGGAACATGACCCGGTGGCGGAATGCGCTACCGTACGTCAGGATGCGCAAGGCCGGATCGTGCCCGATCAAGTGGGTTCATTGGTTGATTTACTGAATCAGTAATGTATTTTTGCTCCTGGAAAAACGAAATGTCATGCTCAGAAAAACCCTTGCCCCATTTTTACTGCTTTTACTGTTCTTATCCACCCCGGCCTGTGTGCGCGCAAAACTGTACCGCGCCGAATTAGCTGCCCGGGCCGCTACGGAAGGCCGCGAGAAAGCACTGCAACGCGAAGTCGCTGACCGTCGGGCAGAAACAGCGAAGCTGATCGAAGAGGTAGGCCAGCTCAATCGGGTAGTTGGCAATCAGGAAGCCCAGCTGACGCAGGTGACCGCCAAGCTCGATCAGTCTATTCAGCAAATGGGTAAATCGGCGGGCATACTGACATCCGAGAAAATGGTGCTGGAGAAGGAACTCACTACTGCCAAAGCGGACTTGGCACAATGTACGGACACCCTGCAGGCTATACAGGAAGCAAGACGACAATATGATATGTTGCTGCAAGATTTGCAAAATATGTTGGCTACTGCCTTGCAGGAACAGGGAAAACTGGGGGTAGCGGTAGCCATAGACAGGGAGGCTGTAACGCTGTTATTGCCCGATAAGGTGCTTTTTGAACTGAAAGGAACGGAAATAAGTGTGACCGCCAAACCTGTGCTGACCACTTTAGCCATCCTGCTCACCAGCCGCCCCGATCTGGACGCCGAGGTCATTGCCTATACTGATAATGTACTGCCAAAAGACAGAACGGTGCGCGATACCTGGACCTGGAGCCTTTTACGGGCAACCAGTGTGGTGCGCACCCTCATTCAGGACTATAATGTCAATGCCAATCAACTTACGCCCGTCGGACGTGGTGAATTTTATCCATTGGTCTCCAACGAAACGCCGGAGGGCCGCCAGCAAAACCGTCGTACAGTAATTGTGCTCCATCCGCCCGCCCCGGACGGTAAATAAATGCTGGTACCAAACAATAGCGGTCCCCCGAAATGCTCCGGGAGACCGCTGTTGGGTTGACGGTTAGTCGCTTTAATTAGGCAGCCTCTTCTTGAGCATCCTCATCGGCTTCGTCCAGATCGGCCTCTTCATCGGCTTCATCGGCTTCATCGTCATTTTCCAGTTCTTCTTCTGGCTCAGCCTGGTCGCCGTCGAGCTCGGAGTCAGTTACAAGGAGGTCGGTCTCGAGAGTGTCGAGTTCTTCATTAAACAGCATGGCGTATTGATTTAATTGTAAAAAAGAAGGTGAACTTACCCTGCAAAGAAAGACCTTATTATGGGCGATCCAAAGGAATGTCTTTTAAGTTCATGTTAAGTCTTCCTGCGTTTTTTACCAAATAATATTTCAATTTTTGCCATTGAGGGGTAATTATTTGGTTAATTCTCCATTTTTCACCTTCAGATTGGTCATTCGCAGCCGGAGCAGATTATTGGCAAGCGGATTATCGCTCAATACCAGAAAACTGGCCTCATACCCTTCGGCAATTTTTCCGATTTTCCGGTTGGGGAAAATGGCCTGCGGGGTGTTCTCGCAGAGCGATTTCAAAGCTGCTGCCGGACTCAGGCTCGGCAGGGTGCTCCAATAGTTCAGTTCGGAGCGCAGGGTACGCTGCAGGTCGTCAGAACCCATCACCACGTTTACGCCATTGTCGAACAATCGCTGCAACGTTTTGGCTTGCCACTGCTGCACTACCGACTGGTTGGTGGCTCCTTGCGCATGAAAAAAGAGCGGAGCAATGGGGGTCTTCTTTTTGGCCATTTTTTTCAGATCGTCGTCCGTTAGTTCAAAACGTTCTGGGGTGCCGACGCCATCCCAGCTATTGCCAGGCAGGCTGGCTATACCATCCACCCCGATTTTCAGGGCCAGGCGCAGGTCTTTGGGTGTAAGGATGTGGGCGACTACGCGCAAAGCAGATTTATGCGCTTTTTTGACAATGGCCTGGGCTGCATCGGCAGTAAGGCTGCCGCTTTCTTTACCGCCATTTTTTTCGGTATCCAGCAGATAAATAGAAATAACGCCGGGTTTTTGGGCCATTACTTTCTCCCAGTTCTTGCTCAGCATCTCTTTATTATCCACAAACCAGTAAGCGTTGCCCAACATTTTGCGCTGTTGTTTTATAAAATCATACCGCTCCGCAATGCGCTGTGGTCCGCGAATGCCATTGGCCGGACCTTCATAAATAGCAAACGGATAGCCGAGGGTGCAGGTAAAACCGCCATTGGCAAAAACTGCATCCGGGGTGTTGGTTTTACCGACCAACGACTGTGCAGCGGTGCGGCCCTCCTGGGTGTTATTAAGAATTTGCAAATAAAAAACACCTTCGTCGAAATAGGTTTTGAGCGTGTTGGCAGCGGAAGGATTGTCGGCTATGCCGGAGGAAAATGCATCGCCAAATGGCGGCACGATCCAGCGGTCGGACAAATCAATGATGGAATCTATTTTTACCGGTGCCTTGCGGGTCAGCAATCCCCGGTTACTATACCAGGTGCCAGTGGTAAAAGCGGTGCCATTGAACCAGTTGCCATTGCGAAATTCATAATTCTTGGTCGCCGTCTGCGCAAGAGCCAGTTGGGAGATAAAGACGAAGGCAAGCAGCGGGAGTAGTGTTTTCTTCATGAGAAGCAAATTCACAGTTTGAAAAATAAAAAAGAAGACTGATAAAGACGGATTTTGGGAAAAAGGCGGGCAAAAGTAACCATCTGTCCGGCATCCGCTATCAGGTTAACAAACCGTTCAGCAAGCTCCTGCAGAAAAAAAGTATTTAGTTTTTACTGCCGGGTTGCAATTGCTGCATTTTTTGCGCATCCGCTTCGGCTTCCGCAGTGCGCCCCAAAGCATGGTAGAGAGCAGCCCGGATCTGATATATCCGTACGTCACCGGCATTCATAGCCATAGCCTGATTGGCGTCAGCCAGCCCCGCTTCCAACTGACGGGACTGTAAATAAGCACTGGCGCGGTTGGCCAGGATCATGGCTTGCATGTTGGGAGGCGCCATCTGCAACGCCTGGGTAAGATCAGCAATCGCCTCCGGGTAGTGTTGTACGCTATAGTGCAGCATCCCGCGATCTATCAGTGCCTCTACGTATTTTGGATTTAGCTGGAGGGCCTGCGTGTAATCGGCAACCGCCTGCTCCGGGGCATTGGTTTTTTGATAGGCCACCGCACGGAAGTAGTGAGCCAGGGGAGAACGCGGCTCCAGTTCGAGGCTGCGGTTCAGATCGGGCAGGGCTTCGGCAGACCGGCCTAACAGAACGAGGCATCTGCCGCGATTCAGAAATAATTTGGGCGTAATAATGCCCGCAGCAATGGCAGCGTCAAAATCGGCCAGTGCTTCCGGTATTTTTCGCAATCCCAAATAGGCCTGCCCCCGTCCATTGTAACATTCCATACAGGTGACATCCATTTTCAGCACCCG
Organism: Saprospirales bacterium; assembly: GCA_031425155.1. Classification (GTDB taxonomy): domain Bacteria; phylum Bacteroidota; class Bacteroidia; order Chitinophagales; family Saprospiraceae; genus M3007. The sequence goes on from JANPIV010000104.1 coordinate 12,144, forward strand.
CGAATAGTGATCTATACTTTTCTGATATTGATAAGTAAGCAGTTCGCCGTAAGCCAGGTTGCAATTGCAAGTGACAGAATTAGGATAGATGTCCACACAATTCTGGAAACAGGTAGCATCATTTTTCCAAAATTTTGACTGCTGCCAACCCAGAAAACTATATCCCGCTGCCACCGTAAGCCACAGTCCCCATCGAAGTTTAACCGGCAGGTTTTGCGAAAAATAAACGAGTAATAAGAATACACCCAGTGCCGGAATATATAGATAGCGGTCGCTGCGCAGTTCAAAATTGCCCACTGAAAACAGGGGTAACATAATACTCAGCGGCAATAAATATAATACGACGCCCAGCATCGTCACTTTACCTTTGGATAAAGAGCGATATACCAGATATATCAGACCGGCCACCAGTATGGGTGCTATATAATAATCGAAGGTCCACACCCCCTGCTCTTTCACCATTGGGTAGGAAATGGTCAGATTGAACGGTAATACCAGTTTGTATAAATAAAATAGTAGCGTATGACTGATCATCAGCACCCGATCCAGCACATTGAGCGATTTATTGCTTATTGCAATAGTAGCCCCATCTTCCGTACGGGTAAAAAAAGTGTAGGCACCCAGTATTACGCTGATCGCCATAAAGGGCAAAAGGTAGGCATAGCGGCGCAGATTAAAACCATCTTTATGCACCCGCAAGTACCAATCTATCACTGGCAGCAGCATGGGTAAAGTAACGGCCGCCGACTTGGACAAAGCCGACAGCAGAAAAAATACCAGGCTGGCAATCAGCCACTTGGAAGTGTTGCGCTGCCGATAACGCACCCAGCTGATGAGCGATAATAGATAAAACAGCGAGAAAACCAGGGTCGTCTGTGCCGCTACCCAGCAGACCGGTTCGGCCCGGAAGGGATGTACGGCAAACAGCAATGCAGCAAAAAAACTGACAAAAGCGGAAAAACGCAGCTGCCGTAAAAACGCAAATGCCGCGATAGAGGCTGCCGCGTGTAACACTAAACTCGTGAGGTGAAAAGCGAAGGCATTACCGCCGCTCAATTGGTACTGCCCCGCATATAAAAATGCCGATACGGGGACATACATGCCCACAATCCTGGAAGTCAGTAAGCCGACCAGAGTAGGATGCTGAATAATATTATTATAGTAAACGGTTTGGCCGTCATCGAAACTCATGAAGCCGTGCTGCAGAGAGGGCCAGAAAGTCAGCATGGCCGCAACCGCCAGCAAAAGTTCCGGTATCCAGCGCCGGTCCAGAAAAGAAACCTCCGTCACCAGCTCGGCGGGAGCATCAGGCAGGGTAGGGGCAATGGCAGGCGCAGCTGGTAAAACCGCTGTTTTTTTCTTTTTTGACATAACCTTAGATTAAAAAGCGTCTCCCTCACTCATCGTCTTTCTTCGGTGTATTCGGATTATCATAGTCCAGGCGGCCACCCCACATGCGCATTTGTCCAAGAATAAATTGCTGCCGGTCGCGCACGTTGCGCTGGGGATTGGTAGCAGAATATTGCAGGGGATTGGGCAACACCGCAGCCAAAACGGCGGCTTCCTCGCGGTTGAGACTTTTGGCACTTTTATGAAAATAATACTGCGACGCTGCCTCCGCGCCGTAAATGCCATCGCCAAATTCTATCACATTCAGGTAAGCCGTCATAATCCGTTCCTTGCTCCAGATGGTCTCGATCAGGAAGGTAAAATAGATTTCAAAACCCTTACGCAGCCACGACCGGGATGGCCATAGAAACACGTTTTTTGCTGTTTGCTGGCTGATGGTGCTGGCCCCGCGCTTGCGCTTATGGTTTTGATTGTAAGAATAGGCCTTTTCAATGGCTTCCAAATCAAAACCACTGTGTTCCAGAAAATACTGGTCTTCGCCACATACGACGGCCAGTTGCAAGTGCGGCGATAGTTCGCTGAGGGGCACCCAGTAATTGTCGAGCCGCACCGAACGTTTGGCATCCCAGGCCTGTTCCCAGCAGCGTACCACCATCAGCGGCGTGATGGGAATCGGCACAAAGGCATAGAGCAGCGTGAAACCGATAGAAAGCCCGAAAAACCAGGCTGCCAGCCGGAGGGCCAACCGACGGAAGTACTTTCCCCACAAGAGGCACCCCGTTTCATCCTGGGGAACAGTACGATACCAGCGCCGGAGCAGGCGGGCGAGGAATTTCACGGGCAGCGAGTTTTGAAGGGCAAAAGTAAGCCGATTAAAACTCTCCCCCTTCTTCCACCCGTGTATTTTTCCGGCGGAACAACGACGTATCGAATTTGCCAAATCGGTAGGAGAAATTGAGCCGCACCAGCTGCGGATCGCGCCGCCGCCAGGTATCCTGCACAAAAAAGGCCGATTCCGCGTGGGAACCGTTGCGCCGCGTCCGGAAAATATCCTGCACATTGAGCGTCAGGCTGCCTTTACGTTTCCAGAGGTCTTTGCGAATGGACAGGTCCACGTAACCCACCGGAATGGTGTATCCCTGCGCCGTGTTGGAGGTGCCGCCCATCCATCCGCCACCACCACCACCGCGTCCGCCGCCACCACCGCCGCCGCCGTCAATGGAGGCGGCTGTACGGCTTTGGTAGGAGCCAGAGAATTGAATGGTAAAAGCTTGGGGCAATTTGAAAGCCAGGTTCTCTTTGGCAAACCAGGTGAATTGCTCCACTTTCAGTTGACTTTCCACATTTTGCGCGTCCACTACGGAGTTATAAAAATTGAAATTACTGGTCAATTCTATGAACTTGAAAAACGTGTTTTTTACCGTAAATTCCAGACCGTACGCAATACTCGAATTAGAGTTGGCGAAACTGGACACGACGACATCCCGGTCCAATATATCATTAAATTCCGTGAACTGGTAGCGTGTTATCTGGTCGGTCGCCTGTTTGTAATAGACGGACAGCAGCAAATTGTGGCCCTGCACAAAAATATTCTGGTACTGCAACTCAAAGGAATTGGTGAACTCCGGCTTCAATCCCGGATTACCGCGCGACAGTTGCAGCGAATCGGAAAAGTCGTAGAAAGGAATGAGATTGAAGAAACTGGGCCGGTTGACGCGGCGCGTATAACTCAACTGGACGTTGTCCTCGTCGTTCAGTTTATAGGTCAAAAACGCGCTGGGAAACAGGCTGAGTGGGTAATCATTTTTAAAAGTGGAATCTATATCCAGCAGGGTACCAGTGTATTGCGAACTTTCGGCCCGTAAACCCAATTGGTAGCCCCATTTGGGGAAAGAATGGCTATACGTGGCATAAGCCGCCAGCACCCGATCGTCGAATTTGTAGCGATCCGCAAAACCCGGCGCACGGATGTACTGGTCATCGGCAAAATTGAATTGATAGTTGGCATTGTCGCTCTGATAATCACGGAAAGCACCCCGCGCGCCCATTTCGAGTTTCGTGCTGGCCGTGATCGGATGCACAAAATCGGTCTGCATGGTCAGGAAATTATTGGTACCACTGCCTTCCTGCCGTTGCCGCGTACGCAGCGGCGAATCCTGATAGTCCGTATTAAACAGCCCTTCATTGTCAAAACGCGCCCCGTTGTAGTTCAGGTCGGCAGTTAATTCCTTACCTTCCTTCGGAAATAAGTGCTTGAATAACAGTTGCCCACCGAAATTCTTAAACATCCGGTGACTGTCCGAATTGCGCAGCGCGAGGCTGGATGAGCCGCCAATAGTATCCGTCTGAATCCGCAGATCGTCACCAGAATTAAAACTGCCGGTCGTGTAATTGCCCGCCACGGTGAAGGTATTGCGGTTGTTCAAAAACCAGTCAATGCCTGTCCGGCCCGAGGCAAAATAGCCCTTGTTTTCCGAGTCGGTAGTCTGGAAAACATTGGTGCGCGGGGAGCCAAACAGGTTCTGCCGGTCAGTGCCGCCAGTGCTGAGCGAGCGGCGCTGGTTCAGGTTGCCACTCACGAACGCGTTGATTTTTCCCTGCCGCACATTCAGGTCGCCGCCCAGATTGAAGCGGCCCCGCATATCCACGCCGGTGCGCACGCTGCCGTTGTAGCCTACTTTGCGGTCTTTTTTCAGGACAATATTGACGATGCCCGCGTTGCCACCCGAAGCGTCGTATTTAGCCGAAGGATTGGTGATAACTTCCACATTATCAATAGCATCAGCAGGTATTTGATCGAGCGTGAGGGTCGTGGGGCGGCCATCCACGAAGATTTGCGGCGCGGAATTGCGCAGCGTCAGGTTGCCATCTATGTCCACATTGAGTGAAGGAATATTTTTCATGGCATCCTCGGCAGTACCGCCCGCTGCCACACCATCCTTGTCCACGCGGTAGATTTTCCGGTCCAGGGCCAGCGTCACCTGCGAGGCTTCGCCGCTTACGGTCACTTCTTTCAGCACCTGCGAAGACACCGCCAGCCGGATATTGCCCAAATCCTTGTCCACCGCTCCGGCATTTGCGCCGGGCGCACCACCGCCTGGTCGGCCACTGGCAGCAGGTGGTGGCCCGCCCGCCGGTTTTTCTCCACTGCCAAAACTGACTTTTTGTTCCACCTCCCCGTATCCCAAGTAAGTGACTTTCAAGGTAAACTGGCCACGGATGGGTAGGTTTTCCAAGCTGAAATCCCCGTTTTCTGCGGTGAGTTGCCCGGCCAGTAGTACGGGTTTCATGGCTTTCGTCGTACTATCGAAGCGCATCCCCGTGAGTTGCACCGAGGCGTAACCCAGTCCTTTGCCGGTCGCGTCATCCACCACTTTTCCGTAAAAATGCCCGATGTTGAGTGGGGCGGCATTGGGGCGGCCACCTGGCGCGCCCTGGGGGAACTGACTGAATAAAAAGGTCGGCAACACGGCAAAAAGGGCCATCCAACTTATACGGTGGACCGGCGAAAAACGTGGATACGTCATAGACATCAAAAACATCAAAGAAAGTTAGGCTGAAAAAACCAACACGTTCACGCAGGTAAAACGAGCGAACACAAAAGAGGATGGGCGCAAAGAACAGTCAAAAACAGGGATAGTTGCAAAAAACCTGAAATTCGCCTGGGGCAGGCGCGTGCAGGTAAACTAAAAAATTTTTTCTAAAAAAATCAAAATCCTTGATTTTCAATTGTATCCCCCTATCTTTGCCTCGGCTTTGGCCAGATTCATTCATTTTTTAAAGTTTTTCAGTAATGTACAAAGGAACGGTTAAGTTCTTCAACGAAACAAAAGGCTTCGGCTTCATCGTTGACTCCGCCTCCGGGCAAGAAATCTTTGTTCACGTCAGCGGTTTAGTTGACAAAATCCGTGAAGGCGACACCGTCACTTTCGAAACCCAGCGTGGCAAAAAAGGCATGAACGCAGTGAATGTCCAACTCGCCTAAGCGAAGCAGACTTTCTTGATGATATAATGCAGAAACTCCGACGGGCAGCCGTCGGGGTTTTTTTTATGTGCCGCCGACTTGAGTCGGTTTTTAGAATAAGGCTCTGCTAATTGTAGTCCTATTCATTTTTACGCACAACGAACTATCATGTCAAGCGTTTTCCGTTCTGCGGATTAAACTCCGTGCTACAAATTAAGCCATTTTAAAGACGGACTAACGTCCGTGTTACTACGAACCGTGAAAAAAATACTGCTCCCCGTTTGCTTGCTTTTCGCTGTGGCCGTCCAACTAATCGCCCAAAGCGACCTCGAAAAGACCCTCCAAACCCAGTTCGTCATGGCCGAAGATGGTGATACCATCGTGCTGCCCGCCGGTACTATTTCGCTTTCCAATACCCTGTGGCTCGACGCTAAAAACAACATCACCATCCGTGGTGCCGGACAGGATAAAACCATTCTGACCTTCAAAAATCAGCAGCAAGGGGCCGAAGGCATGAAGATCACCAACGCCCAAAACATTGTCCTTCAAGAGTTTACCATCGAGGATTCCAAAGGTGATCTCATCAAAACCCAGCAGGTGAACAACCTGATTTTCCGCGACCTGACCGCTCGCTGGACCGGCAAACCCAAGGCCAGCAACGGCTCCTACGCCCTGTATCCGGTGCAGTGCCGCAACGTACGCATGGAGCGTTGTACGGCTATCGGTGCTTCCGACGCGGGTCTGTACATCGGCCAGTCCGATAGCGTCTGGGTGACTGCCTGCGTGGCCAAAAACAACGTGGCGGGCATCGAGATCGAAAACACCACCAACGCCTGGGTCTGGAAAAATCAGTCTTTTGACAATACGGGCGGCATTCTGGTTTTTGACCTGCCCGACCTGATTAAAAAGCAGGGTGGCCACGTCAAAGTCTATGATAATCTGGTGGCCCGCAATAATTTCAAGAACTTCGCGCCCAAAGGCAACATCGTCGGGAAAGTGCCGAGCGGTACCGGCATAATGATCCTGGCGACCAGCGATGTAGAGATTTTTAATAATAAAATCTGGAATAACAAGACGGCTTCCACGGCTATTGTTAGTTATTTTATTACTGAAAATCCAATTAAGGATAAGGCGTATAATCCCTATCCGTCGGCTATTTATGTCCACGACAATGTGTATTCCACAGGTAAACGTATGCCGACCTGGAAGAATAAATTGGGTTTCTTATTTTGGCTGAAATTTGGCCGCAATGTGCCGCATATTCTGTATGATGGTATTCAAAATCCCGCTTACGTAACTGCCGAAGGCATGGTAAAACCGGAATACCGTATTTGTATTCGTAATAATACCGAAGGTTCTTTTGCTAACTTGAAAGCCGATAAGAAATTCAAAGGAATTAGTCGGGATGTGGGGCCTTATAATTGTGTGCTGGATGGGGAGTGATTAAAAGTTGAGAAAAGGGGTTTAGAAGGGTAGAGGAAAAGGTTGAGGGCCGTATTCACCCACCTCCTTCGCCTGAAAAAGGCTACGGCGGTTAAAAAAGGCTTTAACGGTTAAAAATGGTTTAGAATAGTCGGTACTTTACATCCGCTCCATTTATCTAAACGAAAATTCGGACGTAAGTGGTGGCATGGGTTCTGCGAATTTTTTCAAAGAAAAAATTCG
>JANPIV010000105.1:0-11660 GCA_031425155.1 Saprospirales bacterium
GTGAAAAATATTTCCGCAACCCATGCCACCACTCGGGCCTGCTCGGATGATAATCCTACTAATTTACGTCGCCTGAATCTGCTCCAAATATGCCAGCACGGCTACCGCCTGTTCGCCACCTTTGGTAGCATGGTGTTTCAGCATCAATCCATGCGGCCCTTTGGATGTTTTTAAGTCGGGAAAAGCATCCAACGTGGCTTTCACGAGATCGAGTTTTCCCAGCATGGCCGCGCAGAAAATGTTCATCCTTGCCCCCTTGCTGAGCAGGAATTCGGCGATGTCGCGGTGGCCCGTATGGCCGGAAGCCTCCATTGCGGACTCGAAATCGCCACCGCCCCAGTCCCATACCGCATTGAGCAGGCCGGGTTCCTGCGCCAGCAATTCCTGCACCCGGGCCAGGTCGCCGTGGGCTTTGCCGACAAATTCCTTGACGAGTTCGGGGGCCAGTGCCGGTGGTTTGGGCGGGCGCGTGGAAGCAGCGGGTGCTGGTGTGGCGGTCGTAGTGGGAATAGTCGTGGCGGTTGTGCCTGCGGTTGTGCAGGCCTGGAAAGCGGCGGCAGGCACCACGGCAGCCAGCGTGAGGAAGCGTTTGCGGGAAAGGTTTGCGGACATGGTCGGTTGTTATTTTAAGAAAAAAATGTTTTCTAAAAATAGACTGATGTGCTTTCTACCATGCTGGGTTTTATACGAAAATGACCTTTGGGCGGCCCGTTAACCATGTGCTTGGGTGTTTTTGCCACAATGGATTTAAGTAGCAAGACAACCACCACGACGACACGACGAGCACGACGTTTTATTTATTACGTCGTGTTCCGTTGTGTCGTCGTGGTAGAAAAAATAACAACTACAACGACACAAGGGTTTTATTAGAAATAAGTGGTGACACGGGTTATTGCGGATGATAAACCCTTTCCGCTTTACTATATACTTCCTGCTTATTCAAGGACATCCGTTTGGTTTTATGCTGCAAAAACATCTCCATCTGATCGCTGTAATGTGGACTGTCCGGGCGATTGGAAGCGCCATAGACATTGACGGATTCGATCACCGGGCCATCGGGCGTAAAGCGTACTAACTGGATCAGGCAATCGCCGACAAAACCTTTAATCATACCTTTTTTATAGGGCGTACTATAAATAGCCGCAATACCGTCGGGTAATCCTGCCAAAGGCCGCACTATTTTGCCACGTACCATTTTCTGATAATCGCCCAGCGGCACATCCAGCCGTCCGAAATGTTTGAGCAAATATTTTTTGGTTTCGCGCAGCGCATCCACACTTTCGGCGGTGGTGAGGTTTTTTTGTTGGTAGATATTCGTGAGATGATATTTTCTGGAAACATACTGCACCATGACCAGAAATTGGGTTGCACCTACGTTGCCCACATCTGATTTCCGGTTCCAGTGGTGCAGCGTATCCAGCAGTGACGCGATGTCTGGATAATTACTGGATTTTAATAGTAAAAGACTATCCAGATTAACGGCGTAGGAAAGTTGCGCGGGTAATTGCTGGTCGTATTTAATCCGTCTAAAATCGTCGTAACTAATTTTATCCAACGGTTTAATTAGTTCCATAAAACGGCGACTGCGATTGTTTTCGTAGGTTTCATAACCCATTGTCGAGTCAAATTTGCTGACTTGCAGATTGTCTGCCGGAGCCGAGGCATTGAACGGCGAGTGGTTACTATTGAATAAATAACCGGAAGGCGGATTCAGCATTTGTGGCAGGTCTTCCAGCGGATGAAACTGCGTCCACAGGGTGCGGCTGGTATTTCCCGGCAGGGTATGTTTCCAATCGTAACCGGGCGGGCGTAGCGGTAGTTTGCCATTGCTGAGGTAAAAAATCGTGTCGTAGCGGTCGCCGTACACCACATTGAAGCCGGGAATGGCCTCCATTTTCAGGGCCTGATAAAACTCGGTGAAGTTGCGGGCCTTGTTCATTCTATACCATTCTTCCAAAGCGCGGATGTCGAACAGACCCGAACAGCGAATGGAAAACATGCCGCTTTTGTTCTTGAAAGTCGGGCCATAGACGCTCCACCACGCCTTTTTGCGTACGCCCACGGGCACACCCGCGATTTTTACTTTCAAACGAATACTGCGTTCTTCCAGCGTAAGCCATTGATTATCAAAACGATATTGTGCAGGATTTTTTGGATTGATCTCCAATTGATAAATGTCCAGCTTGTCGGGCCGATTCACGGTATGCGCCCAGCCCAGGAAGGCATTGGCTCCGTGCAAAATGCAGGGCGCACCCGGAAACAGCCCGCCGACGATATTCCAGCCTTCCTCGCTGCACAAATGTGCCTCATACCAGGCCACGATGCCCTCCCAGGGCTGGTGCGAATTGATGTTCAGATACACCTGCCCGTCTTTGGTTTTATGCGAATTAAAAGCGTACCCGTTGGAGCCATGCGCCTGCGGCATCATGGCGGCGGGCGGCACCCGGTTGCCTAATATGCGTTGCAAAGCCCCGTCGCCATCGGTGAAAACGAACAGTTGCAACACCCCGAAAGTGGCCATATCCAAGGGCGTAATGGGGGCCAGATCGCGGTGCAGCACCTCTTTGGGGTGGGTTTTGGCGAAGCGATTGAAGCCATCGCAGTAGCCTTGCAGCACTCTTTGAAAACCCGGCGAAATACTCGTGGCATATTTTGCTTCGGCCAATTCCCGTGCGCCAATAGCCTGCACTACGAAGTCCACCGCCGCGCCCTCCTTGCCTTTTACGCGTCCCAGCAAACCTTTGGCAGCCAGAAAACAGGTCTGAATAGTGGCAAAATCGTCTTCGCAATGTGCCCAGGCGAGCCCGTAGGCTACTTCGGCATCGGTTTTGGCAAAAATATGCGGCACCCCGAAACTATCGCGGACGATATCAATGGAGGTGGGCTGGATCTGGCTGCTCCCGAAATAGGGGAGGGCCAGCAGAAGGAGCGAGAAACAGTAGATTCTAAACATGGCGCGAAATTGACAAGCAATGTCCACATTTTAAATCCTAACTTCCATTCGTTCCGGCTACCTTTGTTTTTTTTAACTTAAAAATTTGAATAATGAAAATCAGCAACCTTTTTGTGGCCCTGCTTTTGGGCATGACTGCTATGACCGCTTGCCAGAACGATGCTCCGCAATCCGCAACGCCGCCAGCAACAACGGAAACCGCTCCATCCACCGCCGTACCGCAAGACAATGCCGCAAGTGCACCTATGCAAGATGTGGCCGCCCCTACTGTCACCCCCCAGCCACAAGCCCAGCCACAAGTCGTACCACAAGGCCAGGCTGCTCCGACTATGGCCGCACCACAGCCCGTTGCTGCCGGTATGAACCCAGCCCACGGTCAGCCCGGCCACCGCTGCGACATCGCGGTGGGCGCACCTTTGAACAGCAAGCCTATGCCTAAACCGCAGTAAAAGCGGCATGGTTAGATTTCCAGGACCGTCGTATTGTACTAGGCGACGGTCCTGGTTATCTACCCGCTACTCGCTGCGCAACGACTTGATCGGATTGGCCAACGCTGCTTTCACACTCTGAAAACTCACCGTCAGAAAGGCGATAGCAATAGCGACTACACCCGCGAGCACGAACATCCACCATTGAATATCAATGCGATAGGTAAAATCGGCCAGCCATTTATCCATAGCCCACCAGGCAATAGGGGAGGCGATGAGTATGGCTACGACCACCAGTTTCAGGAAATCGCGGGCCAGCAGCCCCGTAATACTCCCCACGCTGGCTCCCAATACTTTACGGACACCAATTTCTTTGGTGCGCTGCTCCGCCATGAAACTGGCCAGCCCAAATAGTCCCAGACAAGAAATCAAGACCGAGAGCAGAGCAAAAAGAGCAGCGATTTTGCCAATCCGTTGCTCAGCCTTATACATTTCGGCGAATGATTCGTCGAGAAAACGATAACTGAAGGGCTGGTCGGGCGCCATTTGTTTCCATTTGCTTTCCAGCGCAGCGATGACGTTGGTGGTTTCGGCTCCCTGGTAGCGAAAAATGGCCAGGCCCTGTGATTTGCCCAACTGAAAACAGAGCGGGCCGATATTGTCGCGCAGACTGGCCCAGTGAAAGTCCCTGACTACCCCAATGACGGTCAGTTCGAGAAAATCCTCCGGCTGGGGTGGGCCGGAAAGTTGCTTACCCAGCACGTATATTTTCTGTCCGGCGGCTTCGGTGAAGCCAAAAAGTTTGGCCGCCGTTTCGTTGAGAATGACTGCGCTGCTGTCAGTCGGTCGGGTGGGATCGAAGTTGCGGCCTTGGGCCATTTCTATACCAAGCGTCCCCAGATAATCATTATCCACCCGCCAGTGCTGCATCCCGACGGAGGTTTCCTTTTCAAAAGCCCTTTTGGTAGAAAAAGTCTGGTCGCTACGGTTGGACGGCACCGGCAGAAAGCCCGACACGGTACCACTCTCCATAGCGGGCTGGCGCAGCATTTCGTCTTTGAAAGTATAAACCTGATCGCCCATCACGTGGGCATCCTCGACGATGATGACCTGGCTTTTGTCAAAACCCAGTTTTTTGCTTTGCATAAAATTCAACTGCCGAAACACCAGTAAAGTGCTGACAATCAACACTACCGAAACTGTAAACTGGAACACCACCAGGGCACTACGCATCGTGGCAGTCTGGCCGGGCCGATGCAATTGGCCTTTCAAAGCCCGTACCGCCTGAAAAGCCGACAGGAAAAATGCCGGGTAACTGCCCGCAATCACGCCCACCAATCCGCTACCGCCGACCAATGCTGTCCAAAACAGCGAGCTGCCCCAGGGCATGGTCAGGTCGCGCCCCGTGAGATCGCGGTAAGTAGGCAGGGCCAGTACGGCCAGCCCGACACCGAGCATCATGGCGAAGCCTGCCAGTAACACCGATTCAGTGAGGAACTGGCCCATCAACGCCGGGCGACTGCTACCCAAGGCCTTGCGTACACCCACTTCGCGCACCCGCCCGGCGGAGCGGGCCGTGGCCAGATTCATGAAATTGATGCAGGCAATCAATAAAATGAAGGCGGCAATGGCGCCAAAAACCCAGACGTAGCGGCTGTTGCCGTTGGGAGTGAGTTCCGCTTTGAGGTCGGAATGCAGGTGGATGTCCGTCAGATTTTGCAGGGTAAAGCGGGCGTACTGGCCCGTTTTGGCCATTTCCTCGGTGGTAGTACCCAACATTTGCTGTACCGTGATGGCGGTTTTGCGATCGGATAATTGGGTAAATTTTTTGGCAAAGGCCGCCGGGTCGGTACCAGCCCGCAGCAGCAGGTAGTTGTAAAAGTTATTGTTGGTAGCCCATAGGGTTGGGTCCGCTTTCACCTCCTCATTGCCGTTCATAGCCAGTAGCAAATCCGCCTCGAAATGGGAAGCGACGGGCAAATCTTCATATACGGCGGTTACTTGCCAGTTTTGGCGGTTTTCCAGCACCAGCGTCTGCCCGACGGCCAGTTGCGGGGAACCAAAATATTTTTCCGCCCGGCTGCGCGACAGGGCCAGCGTATTAGGGCGCGTGAGACAGGTGGCTGGGTCGCCTGCCAGCATTTTTACTGGAAAAAGGGTGAAAAACGTGCTGTCCACCGTCAGCACCTCCATTTCACGAACGTTGGTTTGTCCGGCCCCGGCGCGTTTCACCAGATAACTGCCATAGTCGCGGAAGCGGCACCACGCCTCCACTTCCGGCAATTCCTGCGCCGCATCTGGCCCGATAACCGAGCCGGAGACCGCCATTTGGTAGTGGTTGCCGCCAAAGTTGATGTCGGTTACCGGACGCACGATCCGCCCGGCCAGCGGATTCCAGCGGTCGTAACCCAGTTCGTTGGCGACAAACAGCGCAATGAGCAGGCAGGCAGCAATGCCCAGGGCCAGCCCGAAAACATTCAGGAGAGAATAGAGGCGGCTCTTGCTGAGGTTGCGAAAAGCGATTTTGATGTAGTTGGTAAGCATGACTGTGATGTTGTAAATTACTGAAAATCAATGGATAAGTATGTGTAAGCCACAGTGTACGCTACGTTTGTCATCCTGTCGGGAACCGTCCATGCCGCAGAACACGCCGTGGCATGGACGGTTCCCGTCAGGATGACAAAATGCGTCGTGTTCTGTGGCAAAAAATGTTTTGGCATGTTCTCTGAAGCAATAAAATTACTCCCTCCGCAACGATTCCACCGGATTCACCAATGCCGCCCGCATCGTCTGCCAGCCCACCGTGAGCAACCCAAAAAGGAGTAGTGCGGCAGCGCTACCACCCAGCAACCCGACCCCGATAGAAATGCGGTAGGCGAACATTTCCAGCATCATATTGGCCAGCAAATAGCCGATGGGCAAAGCAATGAAAATCGCCACGCCTAAGAGAATCAGATAGTTGCGCGAAAGCAGTACAGCCAAATCCTTCACCGAGGCACCGATTACTTTACGCACCCCGATCTCTTTGGCACGCGTCTCCACCGTGAAAGTGACGATGCCGAGCAAACCAAGACAGGCAATTGAAATGGCTAAAAGACCAAAAAAGCCGAGCAGTGCGGTGGTGGTGCGCACCTCGGCATAACAATCACGGATTTTCTGATCCAGGAAAGTGTATTTTAGAGGGTGTACCGGGTCCATTTTTTTCCAAATACCCTCCATGACGACCAGCGCGCCCGCCGGGTCGCCAGCCGTGAGGCGAACATTGAGTTGGGTAAATTGCTGTGGCGAATAAAGTAGAGCCAACGGGCCGATGGCATTGGTCAGTGGTCGGAAATGATAGTTTTTGACCACGCCCTGCACCGTTAATTCCGTAGAATCGTTGAGCCAGAGCGTCTTGCCCGCGGCCTCCTGCGGCTGCCCCAGCGCGAAAGTTTCCAGGGCTTTTTCGTTCAAAATAACGTACTGCTGCCGCTTCGGATTCGCGTCAGCGGGGAAATTTTGGCCGGCGAGCAGCTGTAAGTCATGGTTGGCAAGGTACTGCTGATCCACGAAAAAATCGCGGAGCAGCACCGGCTCGCTGTCGCGGGTCTTGCGCAAATCCACCGACAAATCTTCCCAGGTACCGACGGTATGCGACGAAGCCGATACGCCCACCACGCGGTGATCGCGGGCAATTTCCGTGGCCAGACTGTGATAATCCGCGCCTTGCAGCGACACATTCACGATGTTTTCTTTATTAAAACCGTAATTGGCTTGCGTCGTAAAATTTAACTGCTGCCACATCGCCGCCACCACAATAATGAAAATCAGTGAAATGGTGAACTGCAACACAATCATTGACTTACGCAGCGTCAGCCGGGAGAACAGGCGAATTTTAGTGATGTTGCGCAGGGCGGCATCGGGGCGAAGATTAGACAGATAAAAGGCGGGCAACCAACCGGCACCCAGGCCAACGGCCATCGCGAAACCCACGTAGGCAGCGTAGGTTTTCCAATCTGCCGCGAAGGGGTTGTACAAGTCCGAGTCAGTGTCGGGCGCGACGTTTTTCAGGATAGCAAACAACGGAAAGCGCAGCATATAAGCCAGCACCAAGGCTATGCCCGCCGTCAGCATGGCTTCGGTCAAAAACTGGCGCAGCAGTTCCTTCCGCTTTGCGCCCATTACCTTGCGAATGCCCACCTCTTTGGCCCGCACGAGGGCGCGGGCGATGCTGAGATTGGCGTAATTAAGGCAGGGAAAAATGGTCAGCAGCACCACAAAAGCCATGAGTCCCCAGATCAGGAACATTGGCAGGGAACTGCCCATGCCATTGCTCAGCAATTCGGGCTGCGGCGACATATTTGTCAGGGCCTGGGCATAAAAGCGATAACCCGCGTCGCGACTTTCGAGGGTTAGGTTTTGGTAGCGATTGGCAGAAAGTTCCTGTAAAGCGGTTTCGAGGTTCTGCTGGGTTTTGCCGGTGCGCAACAGGGCATAATTATAGGTCGCGTAGTAATTAGTCCAATTGTCCAGCACGGCATATTCCCGTTCGTCTGGGGCCAGTCGCTTTTCCACAGTCGGTATGGTGCTGGCCGACACCAGCGACTCAAATTGCAGGTGGGTTTTTTGCGTAATTTTCTGCAACACCCCGGTCACTTTGAATTGGCCGAAGGCCGGAATATGGATGGTCTGGTCAATGGGATTTTCGTTGCCAAAAAACTTGGTGGCCGCTTCCTGGGTCAGCACAATCGAGAAAGGTTCGGCTAGCACCGTCGCTGCATTCCCGACCGCCAGCGGGAGACCAAACACCCGGAAAAAGGCCGGATCAGCATAAAAACTCTGGATCGGCAACGTGCGTCCCTGCACGATGGCATCGCCTGCCGGGCCACGGCTCAGCGCGGTCACTTCCTCGGCCACTGCATAGTCGCGGCGCAGCACTTCGCCCACTGGAAAAGGCGAGGAGGCATAGTGTTCCGTACCGCCTTCCTTACGGATCGCTTCGGTATTGATGCGGTAGGTGCGTTCCGGGGCCGGGTGGAATTTATCGAACCCAAACTGGTTGCGGATCACCGTGATGACCACCAGCGATGCACTCATGCTTAAGGCCAGTCCCAGCACATTGAGCGAGGAGAAAAACTTGTATTTCAACAAGTTGCGTAGGGCGATTTTGATGTCGGTTTGCAGCATGATGTATGGATTTTATGTTTTCATGGAGGCGGTTGGAGGTATGTTTGCACAGTATTTATTCGTTAAGAAAACGATGAATAACAATAGTTACCCCAGCAACTTGTCATTCTGAACGAAGTGAAGAATCTGCCCAGGAGCGAAGGTGAATGCTCACTTTTCTAGCATCCAGATTCATCACTTCGTTCTGAATGGCATGCTTCCGGGATAAGGGTTATTTAGACATTTCTCAAAGGGGCTTTACTCACTCCGCAACGACTTCACCGGATTCGCCAAGGCCGCCCGCACACTCTGAAAACTCACTGTCACAAACGCTATCAATATGGCGGCTGAACCCGCCGCTACGAACATCCACCATTGAATATCAATGTGATACGCAAAATCGGCCAGCCAGCGTTGCATATAATACCAGGCGATGGGCGAGGCAATGACGATAGCAATCAGGACCAGTTTTAAGAAATCACCGGCCAGGAGGCCCGTGATACTGCTCACCGAAGCGCCCAGTACTTTACGAATCCCGATCTCTTTGGTACGGTTCATCGTGGTAAGGGCGGCCAGACCAAACAAACCCAGGCAGGCCAGAAAAATGGCGATACCCCCGGCCAGACCGACCGTCTTACCCCAGCGGTCTTCGGCATCATAAAACTTGCGCAGATTCTCGTCCAGAAACTGGTAACGGAAAGGCAACACCGGCTCCGCGCTGGCCCAGGCCGAGCGCAGGTGTTCGAGGGCAGGAGCAGAATCGCCCCTGCCCCAGCGGGGGAGGGTTGGGGTGGGGCGAGACATGCGTACAAAAAACTGCTGCGGCTGATAGTCGTGGAACATCTGAAACATCATCGGTTTCACCTGCTCGTGGAAGGAGCGATAATTGAAATCGCGTACCACGCCGATCACCACCGGATTGCGGGCTGGATTTTTTTCATTATAACCCGTAAATGGTTGACCCAAAGCACTTTCGTTCGTCCAGCCGAAATCGCGCACAGCAGTTTCATTGAGAATAATGGCCGTTACCGAGTCGGAAGTAATGCTGTTATTAAAGTTGCGGCCCGCCACCAGTTGCATGCCCAATACCTCCATATATTCCGGGTCCACGTGGTATTCGTACAATTCTTTTTCCTGGCCCTTATAGTCAAAAGACGTTTGGCTCCAACCGGCTTCCTGGCCCAGCGAAAGTTCCGCGCCACTGACGCCCAGTATGTCCGGTTGGCCGCGTAATGCTTCGCGAAAACGATTCAGCACCTGTAGCGGCTCGGTGGTGCCTTCCGCGTTGACGACCACCACATTTTCGCGATTAAAACCGGGGCTTTTGGATTGCAAAAAATCCAGTTGGCGCAGCATAATAAAGGTACAGGCCATCAGCCCGACCGATAGCACAAATTGCAGCGTGACGAGGGAGCGGGTGAACCAGTTTTCGCCGCCTACTTTGAGTTTACTTTTCAAAGTATCCAATGGCGAAAAGCCCGATAATACGAAGGCGGGATAACTGCCTGCCAATGCGCCAACCATTAAAGTCAGGGCTGGTACCAGCCACCAGAGTTCGGGGAATTGTTGAAAATTAAAAGACAATTCCTTGCCAATCAATTGATTAAAAGTTGGCAATAAAGCCCGGGCCATTACCAGACCAACCCCCGTGGAAAAAACGCTCAACATCAGGGCTTCGGTCATAAACTGCCGCGACAACTGTGTGCGGCTGGCCCCGATGCACTTGCGCACCC
Source organism: Saprospirales bacterium (assembly GCA_031425155.1). Lineage (GTDB taxonomy): Bacteria > Bacteroidota > Bacteroidia > Chitinophagales > Saprospiraceae > M3007. The sequence continues at coordinate 10,260 of JANPIV010000105.1, forward strand.
CGATTTCCCGCGCCCGACCGGCGGAGCGGCCAATGGCCAGTGTGGTAAAATTGATGCAGGCAATGAGCAAAATAACACCGCCGATGGCCAGTAAAATCCAGGCATATTGTGGATTCACGCCATCGGTTTCGGTGGCGTGGTGCATAGCCAGCAACGGTTGCAGACCGTAGGTAGAAGGGGAGCCCGCTTTGGCCCACTGCCCTTTTTCGCGGAGTTTCGCTTCGTCTCCCGGATAGTATTTCTGCCAAAACTGCAACAGCCGCGCCGAGTCTTGTGGCAAACCGGATCCGGGCTGGAGTTCCACGAAAGTTTGCATGGAAAAATGTGTCCAGCGGTCTTTGCTGCGTTGGCCGCGACTGGTGGCCTCGAATTTCTCGAAAGAGGCTAATATCTGGAATTGGGCCGTGGAATTGGAAGGCAAATTCTGGGTCACGCCCGCCACCACGAAGGGTTCAAAAGTCTCTTCCAGTTTGATTTCCAGCGTTTTACCGACCGGATTGGCTTCGCCAAAAAGTTTTTGCGCCGTGGCTTCGGTCAGCACTACCTGATTGGGACTCGACAATGCCGTCGCCGCGTCGCCATACGCCCAGGGAAAAGAAAACATCTGCAAAAAAGCGGCATCCACGAAGTCCACCTGGGCCAGATTCACGCCCCGGCTCGTGCGCACAAAAGGCTCTCCCCAACCCCGATAGCGCGTAAAACGCACGACATCCGGCAGATCGGCCTGCAAAGCCGGACCCAAAGGCATCGGCAAATAAGTGTCTTTTTTCGCCGCATGATCGCCCACCGCCTGATTGTCCTGATAAATACGGAAAATGTTTCCGGCCTTCGCGTGGAAGCGGTCGAAACTGAATTCATCCACCACATGCAGCAAAAACAGTGCGAAACAAGCCAGCCCGACCGACAGCCCGACGACGTTGATGGCGGCAATGCCCTTGTTTTTCCAAAGGGCGCGAAAAGCGATGGTGAGGTAGTTGTGCAGCATGGATTCGTTATTGGTTGATTCGTTATTGGTTGATTGGTTGGCTGGTTTTACGACAAGCGGAGTGATTACACATAGGAATGTCATAGTCCGTGCCGAAACAAAAAGTGATTGATTATCAATATTTTATAAAAAACAAGTGACTGTTTGCTGTTCGGATTCGGACATGTTTGTGCGGAAGTGAACGAGGGAGCGCGGGAATGCGGATTACATGGATGGAATACGGATTGGCGGGGGCATTTTAAATCTTCATTTTCGCCAAACCTGTAAGGTTTCAAAAAACCTATGGTATGTACACAAGTTGCCAGTCTGTGGATAGGCTGCGGCTGAATGGTATTTATCATTGATAATCAACACAATGTGACCCCAAAGGGGTCGAATATGAATAGCCCCCAGTGAAACTGGGGGAGAAAGGTGGA
>JANPIV010000106.1:0-12389 GCA_031425155.1 Saprospirales bacterium
TTCTACAAATTTTTTTCTTTGAAAAAACTTTGTAGAACCCATGCCACCACTATCAACCGCTCAATGCCTTTTTCCGTAATCAGTAATTCAACTATGCTCTGCAAGTAAAATACCTTTCGACATTGATTAGTTATAGTCAGTCAAAGAAACTGTTGAAAATCAATAGCCTTTTGTCAAAAATCGATATTACTACGTAATGTCGAGAGGTAAAATCATCATAATAAATTGATTATCAAAACATTGTGATGATTTAAAAAATATCAATTTAACCCATGATTCGCATTTATAATAAGCGAATGCGCGAATACATCTCGCATTTTAATCAAATCCTCAAATCCTCGCCTCCTCAAATCCTCAATTCTTCACACTTCCATTTTCATCGCCCAACGCCAAAGCGGGCGGGTCAGGAAATTGAAACCCTGAAAACTTTCGACAAACTCGCGGACGCTGTCGAGGCATTCGGCGGCAAAACGGGTTTGATAGTTTTGAAAGGCTTGATTACGAAGGCGTTGCGGGTTTTCCAAACCGATGGCGGCGTAGATTTCAGCCCGGACATAGGTGCTTTGGAAGAAGCGCATATTGAGTAGCACGACCAGACTGTACCAGGTGCCGCGCCAGAAACCGGCCCGCTCGGTATATTGTCGCAGCAGGGCTTTGGTGAATAAGATATGCCGCGCTTCCTCAATATTATGCAGTTGCGATACTTTTTGCAGCACCGGAAACGCCGTCGGTTCGTGGCGCAAGTGTTCGCCGTAGCGGTCGGCCATCATCTCGACGGCAATGCAGGACATGAAAACAACATCCACCGGGAAATACTGCACGGTAATTTGGCTGACTATACGTTGGAAACGGTTGACTAACACAGGTTTACAGTTCAGTTTTTGAATAGCATTGGCAAACATTTCCTGGTGTCGGCATTCTTCGATCACTTCGCGCAGCAGAAAACGGCGTTCCAGGTGGTCGGGTGAAAGATGCACGATGTAGCGGGTCATAAACGCACAGAACAGCCCTTCCGACCAGCAGTAAGCGTAGAGTGCCTGCGCTACTTCCCGGCGGCCCAGTTCGCGTTTCTGCGCGACAGTGAGGGTGTCATAAATGGGCAATCCAACCAACGAGACTAATTTTTCCGGCAAAAAAACATGTTGCTCCGTCTCGGCGGTTTCCCAGGGAATGAACGTCTCCGGCAACAATGGTTTTTCCTTACTGATGCGGATAAGACGCTCAATCTGGGTTGTTTCGTCTGATGAATAAGCAGTAGTCATGAGTGAGAGGGTGAGAGAGGTGAGAGGGTCGCTCTACTTTTTGATCGAATAGAACCTTAGCAAAAATTTATAACTGTATGAATATGAGTGTTCTGAGGACATAATGGATTCTCACATTTCTCTCACGCCTCTCACCCTCTCACACGGTTTCGTACGCATGGCAGCCGCTCGCTTTTTGCATCTTGGCGATGCCCGCTTCGATGCTGCCGCAGAGTGCGCTGCCGCATTTATTTTGACAAAATGGGCAGGCGTGCATATCGCCATCGGTATCCACGTACAGGAAGCGTTTGCCGGCGCCCGAACAGCCCGCTTGTCGTTGGTAGGCCGCGTAGTAGTCCACCGCCGGGTAGTCGCGGTAAGCGGAGTTTTGCTGGATGTTACGGACAAACTCTTCTAAAACAGCGATTTGCGTCGGTTGCAATTCTACTTCCTGCCCGGCGTAATGTCCCACGGCACGCGGTTCGAGGATGCGGATGAAGGGTACGCCCCAGGCCCGCGCCAGACGGGCATATTGCCAAAGGTTTTCGGGCGTACAAAATTCGCGCACAGCCGTCAACGTCAGACAGACGACCAGACCGGCGGCCTGCGCATTCTGAACGGCCAGCCGCGCCCACTCGAAACTGCCCGTCATCCCCCGGAAACGGTCGTGTTCCGCCGCATTCCAATGATCGAGACTGAGGCCCAGACCCACGAGGCCCGCCTCCGCCAGTGCTTGTGCGCGTTGCGGCGTGAGGCGATAGCCCGAAGTGAGTAGCCAAAAATCGCTGTGTTGCGTATTACTTTCCTGCAAAATATGCAGCAGATCGTCGAAGCGATTGAGCGGTTCGCCGCCGCTGAGTTCGATGGTGGCCACGCCGTCCGCCTGGAACTTGCGGATGATGGTGACCACGTCGTCTGCCGAGAGTTGTTCGCGGCCATTCAGGTTGTCCCATTCAAAGCAGTGCGCACATTGTAAGGAGCATTTTTTAGTGATCGCCAGCACCAGTACATTTAGACCGGGCCGATGGTTTGGAATAGCTATTTGACGATGTAACTCGTTCTTTACCAGCACATCCATGGCTTCCGTACCGAGGCGCGGAAAGGTCATTTGCAACAAAATTTGTTCCCCCACGCGGACGGCTTTGGTGAGGTGACAGGCGCGTTTATAGGCTAAGTGTACAGCGATGTGTCCACGCAACGCCCGCCAGGCCAACCGCCGCTGCGGGTAAGTGCGAAAAGCAATGCGGGCCATTTCGCGCAGCATGGTTAATTCCAGTAGTTGGTACTGCCAGCCAGTAATAATACTAGATTTTTGGTGGGAAAATGAGTTTGACTTCATGAAAACAGGATTTAAAAGGGGAATAAAGTTTATTTGTTTCGCATGCGCTTGTCCCGCAATTGTCCAAATATAACGGCCGCTTCTATGCCGGTCACCGTGCGGTATTTGCTGAGATGGGCATACGGACTCAAAGAAAGGCCAAAAGACTGACTTAATGTAAATTCAAAAGTAGGCTGCAGAACAAAATATTATTGTTTTACTACTACTAAATGAGTCATCGCCCGCCAACGCTCCCGCGAAAGACGCGGCAAAGCATTCTTTTTATCCCAGGCTTTTAATTGGAACAAATTGGGACGATCCGGCGCAGGTTGTACTATTATTTCATAATGTCCTTTGGCATGGACGACGAGACTACGTGTCTGGTTGGGTGCCAGCGGCGGTGCCTCGAAAGTAATTTGCGCTTCGTCGCCAATATTAGGTTGATGATAGTAGAGATCATCATCATTTACTAGTAAAGTCGTCAAATCTTCGCCGTTTTGAGCGATTGCGGAAACGGGCTGCAGGATGGTTCGCTGCACGGGCTGATCGGTGGAAAAATCGAGGGCCACCTGGTCTATTTCCCAGAAATGGAAGCCAAATTCGAGCCGCACCCGCACTATATCCCCCTGAATCTTTGATAGATCGAGCGGCAGCACATCCTGGCGAAAAGTGGAGGTACCCACCAAATTAAAATAATCGGCTTTTTCCCAGTGATCGGGCCTGGTTTCGAGCCAGACGGCCAGCGGAATTTTTTGGCGTTCCGCCCAGGCCAGGTTTTTGGCAGCGGGCAATTTGCTGCGTTTCCGGGTTACTTCATCGGCATATTGACCGAGCGCATTTTGAAATTGAAAATACGTATAGTCCAGCCAATCACTGTTTTTGGCGTTTATAATCAGTTTCGCTTGCTGGATATTCGCGGGTTTGGCAAACGTGAGCGTCAGGCGTTCTGTCGCGTCGGGTTGCTCATTTTCGAGGTCGCCGAGGAAGATTTTTTCGTCGGCAGCCAGCACTTCGTTTAGCACATCCTGTCCTGAAACATTGGTGGCCGCCAACGGTGATTGTGGCGAAGCGAGGGTGTGAATTTGACCGTATTTATCAAAAACCGGCTGTAATCCTGGCGCGTGGTCGAGCACTTCGAGCGCAAGGAAGTTAGTATGCTGATGCTGTTTCTCCTGGTTCGCCAGTCGGATTTTGTACTGATTATCAATGGGTTGTAAATGTTTTAGGGGTAAATAGTCGCCGCGTTCGAGGGTGGGATAAATGGCTCCGCTGTACAGAGAACCTTCCAGATAACTGGTACCGTCAGGGGATTCCGTATAGACATGAGGGCAATTGCAGTCACCTGAACCAGAAGAACTGCTGACGGGAGCAATCGGACCACTATTTTTAAAACTCGCAGCCACAATAATGGAAACGGTCAGTATGGCTCCGGCAGTCACGCCCAGCGCGAGTAGAACCGCCTTACCGGCATCTGGCTCGAAGACTTCTATTTTAGTAATGTTCTTATATTCCAGTTGGGTGCTCATCGTATCGGGCAGCGATTTGGCTACTTTGGAATTAAGGTAAATCAGCACGAGGTTTTGATTGGCGCGTTTATCGGCACTGCTCCGAATGGCATTTATGCGTTGCCCCAATTCGGCAGGAGCACGATCCAGCCGGGCGGTAAGGGTGTTTGTCGTAAATTTTGCCTTGGAAATAAGCCAGACATTTGTGACTGGCGAACTGGCATCCAGCAGTATGAATCGCAGTCCTTCGATGTCCGCTAGTTTGGGCAATCGCGACTTTTCCAGCTGATAGCGACTATAACAACTCATAGTGCTTAAAAGCATCAGGCTGACCAGAAAAAACGCCAGCGGACGTTGGGAGAATCTAATGAAATTCATATTAGTAGTTATTAATTATCAGTTAATTGGTTAAACCTGAATCCTAATGAAGCAGATGGCTGAATAGTCAAAGCATCAGATTTGTAGTAACTGTTACTATTACTGCTATTAGATTTACCAGAAGAGTGGTGATAGCCAATAGGTAAGGCCAGGTCCAAGGCGAACATTTTGTAAGTAAACTGGCAACCAACGCGGGGCATAATAGTCGTCCAGGTATAGATCACTTTCTGGTTTGCAGTAGGATAACCATCTTTATACTGATAAGCCTGACGTCCAATATGTACACCCATTCCCCAATAAATTTTACTAAGATTGCCAGTCAGTCGGCCCAGGGTGAATTTTTTCAAAACCAGTCCGATTTCGCTGTTTATGCCGCTTTTCCTGACATTTTCGTAGTAATTATTGTTATTTAAAGATACCGGGCGCATCAGCAACGCCAAGCGCAGCGGTGCCTTGCGAAAACCAATTTCTGCACCAAACTGGAAAAAAGAATTTTTAGTCAAATCAAGATTAGACAATAAGTTATTCCCAGGCGAAATACCAGCCCAAATAATGGTTTTGGGTTTGCCGAGATCGCTGGATTTACGCAAATAACTGAACTCCGGCGGCAACGGCTTTTCTTTCGGAACGGGTGGTAAATTCAGTTTCGGCAATGCTTCATGCCCAAGCTGTATGCGCGCTATTTTCTCCTGATTGAGCAGATATTCGCGCTCGTCTTCGGCCCCGCATGGCGCATACAGCACACCCTCCCGATCGGTGCGAATGATCTCCGCAGCAATGCGTCGGCCATCTTTTAAGATGATGGTATCACATCTTTCCTGACAGAATACCGGGTGGGCAAAAAGCGCAAGTAAGAAAAGGGAAAGGAGGCAGGTCTTGTTCATGGGAGGCGGGTTTGAACATGATTACTGACACAAAGGTCAGCCCCGCAAAACCGCGTGTGGACGCGGTTTATGCTATAAATGTATATTTTTTTATTTAATATGGAGAAATTTTAGAGTAAAGGACGGTGATTCTTATCCTACATGCTGAGCAAAGAATTATTGTTCAGAGATTATTTTGATACAATTGATCAACGAGAAACTTGTAAAACCTGAAATGGGCTAGGTACTTGAAGTATAAAATAACTAAGCTCATTATTTGCTGATGGCTCTAATGTATTTTCAGATTGGTAAGTTTGTAAATAACGGTTGTAGAAATTTTGAGTTACAAGATCAATATTGTCATGCACAAGTGCGCCAGTACGCGGCTCTGAGAATTGTAATGCCGATGCATCTTCCGCGAGAAAATTGTCAGCAATAAATTTAGAAATTCCTTTTACAGAATTAGTGGAAATAAGAAAATTCTCTCCTGCCGTTGTGGCTCGTCTTTCAAAACCTTCAAAATAATCCTGGATGGTTTGCAGTGGACAATCTGGAAATGCAACTTGCAAGCGTTCCAGATTATTAGGATATAAAAAACGCACTTCTCCTGCTGCTGGAAAAATCAGCAGAACTCCTATCACCAGGCTCTCTTCTCTTCTTACATCGCAATAACGTAAAAGACTGTAATAATAGTGACTAGATGTATTCATGTCAGTTGTTGTTGTAGCAGCGCGGCAAATGGTTCAGGGGCATCTTTTATAGCGGCTAAATAGTCCAGAATAAGTTCTAAATTTCCAACAGGCTGATTATTCTCTGTTAAGTACTGGGCATATTCTTCCAAAAGAAACAAATCTAAAACACGTAATTGTTCTATAAAGTTACGGAAAAGAATTTCTTTCTGGCTTTGCGACCTTCCCTGTAAGTACTTGTAAAACAGATGCACTTGATAGGGATACGCCCATTTGCCTGCTTGAAAATCACGTATTGGAGCGTCATTGTAGTGCTCCGGGTCATCAGCAAACGGAAAAATTTGTTCATGGTCGATTAGCAGGAAATCACCATCTCGAATAAGCAAATTGGGTTTTTTTCGGAAACCACCCCGATCAAGGTTGCGGACAAGATTATCAAAAGCATAGACACTTCCCATAGTAATTGGATCAAGATGGGTAGCAGGTAACGCATCGTCAAAAATAGCATATCCCGAAGCGAAACGGCTACCAAATCGTAACCCTCGATGAGTATTTTGTTCAATTTCACGATATTCATCCGGCAAGGTTTCCAGAAAGGCTTCCTCAAACCGTACAAAAGCAAAATCTGGCACAGGTAAGCTAAAACTCTGGGCCAATACGTTGCCAAAAACTTCTTTTGCTACTGCATTCTGCTGCCGGACTTGCTTAGCAGTAAACATTTTCACCACGTATAGATCAGTGTTGCCCGCTGTATCGTATGCCTCTACCACCCAAGGTTTGGTAGAACCACCTTTTGGTACGATTCCACGAAATTCGGTGGCAGTCAGCACATTTGTGTCCATAGGCCCCTACTTTATTTGCCCCACTGCTGCCCGAAACTGCTGCGCCGCCCGCGCATCCCCCTGCGCCTCATATATTTGCGCCGAGAGTTCGTAGGCAGGCTTGAAATTGGGGGCCACTTTGATAGCCGTCATCAGATTATTCAGTGCCGTCTGGTTGTCGCCCTGCCGCTGCGCGATCATCCCCAGATAATACCAGGCGGCGGCATTGGACGCTTCTTTTTTGATATTGGCCTCAAACTGGGCTTTGGCCTTCGTGCCATCGTTTTTGGACAGCCAGTACATGCCGAGCAGATTGCCCGCCTGCATATCGTCGGGACTGATCGTCAGGGCTTGCTCGGCGGCAGCTTTACTTTCTTCTAACTGGTTGTTATTCAGATAGTTTTGCGACAAATTACTCCAGGCCAGATCGTTGTCCGGCACATTGGCTACTTCGGCTTTTAGCCGTTCGATGGCACCCGCGTAGTCGCCTATCTTGGCGGAGGCCATGCCCAACGCGCAGTTTTTGCCATTATCTTTTAACACCGCCAGCAGCGGCGCACCATTGGCCTCCACAATATGCACGGCGTTGTCGGGCGGCCACATCCCTTTTTGCAGGGTCGCGCCATCCAGAAAACGCGTCGGGTAGAGCGCGTAGTCCCAGGCATCGTCGCAGCGTTTTTCCCATTTCAAATAGCGCAGTCTTACCTTATCGCCGTACTTGGCCGTCAGCTGGCGCGTCGAATAGAGCATATTGGTCGCAATCACTACGGTCTGCGGCATATTTGGCCCCAGAATGCCCTGTTGTTCCAGCCATTCGATGCCTTGCCGCGTGCTGACCCCCCAATAATCGGTTTCAAATTGCCCATACGCCCCTTTGGTACCGCCGATAACGGGGTTGAAATAAACGTAGGGAATTTGCGGATTTCGGGCGATAAAGGCCGCCGAATCCACTAAAAGCAGGCCCATAACGCCAAAAACGGCGTATTGTAAGGCTTTTTTACCTGTAAAGAAATTCGCCGCTTCGTGCCAGAACAGACCCGCCACCACACATAAGGGCGGGTAGGCAAAAGTCAAGTGACGCCAGCCATCGTGGATGACGGAATGTTTGTAAATAATGTAAAAAACCGGGAAAATCGCCGTAAATCCGGCCAGCATGACCCACAGCGGGTTGTATTTTTTGAGCAAACGCGGCAGCAAAACAATACTGCCAAAAAAGCCGATCAAGGCCGCCAGCGGAATAGTATAGAGCATCCATTTCAGCGGATAATGCCAGGGCGTTTTGTCCGACATTACATTATCGCCTTCGTAGAGCACGCGGATTTTCACTTCCAGATCAGCAAATTTCGAGAGCGCGGTGAAGGGATTTTTCAGCGGACTCTGCAAAGCGTAGGGCCAGAAGAGCATGGCCACGACATAACCCGCCACGACCGTACCAAGTAAAATCAGCGCAAACCGACCCAGCGAATGGCCGGACTGATCGGTGGTCGCCGACTGCATCTGGCGGCGATAACTGAGCAGAAAATAGAGCCCGGCGAACAGGCCCACATACACGAAAGTGAGCAGGCCACCGGCTCGAATAGCCAGTCCCAGAGCCAGGCCGCCCGCCAGCCCCACCAGGTTCCACATCCGCGGTCGCGGCATACGCATAAGCACCGCCACGAGGTTGTAAATGGCCAGCATATAGCCCGCTGCGAAAGGAATATCCTTGGGATTCATCATCGAATCGCCGACAAATCGTGGCGATAACAGCATGATAATCAGCGTAATGAGCGCGGCCCGTTCGCCTGCGATGAGGCGGGCCAGCAGCGCGGCGCAGAGCATGGCGATCCAGCCCAGCAGGGCACTGGTAGCGTGGCGTACCTGGTGATAACCGAGATCGGTGGGCTGATAGCCGAGGGCTTTATTGGCAAAACCCGTCACCACCTCGAACGCGCCACCATAGAGGTGCATATTGCCTTCGGGGATATTCAGTGCCGCCGTATCGCGCCCAAAAGTGCCGTAGTAATTGACTAATTTCTGGGAGTAATCCACCTGGAATTTATCATCCGCATTGATGCCCGAGCCAAAGGACAGGCCGACCAGCATCACCAGACCGAGCAGGGCGACGCCCCAGAATATTTTGCGTAGCAGCGGGTTGCTCTCGACGGCGGGTCGGGCCAGCCAGTCGGTGGCCACACGGGCAGCGGCGGACGGTGGCAGCATGGCCTTGGGTTTGACCGGAACAGAATGGGATTTGGGGCTGGGTTTGCTGGATTTTGCCATGATAATGGATCGCGCGTAGAGCGGATGTCGCAATTTTTGTTGAAAAACCGGCGAAAGGTAGTAAAAAGTAGAAACAGCGGGCGTTTATGATGCGGTGTTCGCTACGGAAATTCCCCTACCTTTGCAATTATCCCGGTTTTACTGCCACAGCAACAGCCACCACATGGTCACCTCCGATCAAATTGACGAAATTGTCCGCATCCTGGTCCGCGAATGCCAACCAGAGCAGATCATTTTATTTGGCTCTTATGCCCAGGGTACGGCCACGGAGGACAGCGATCTGGACCTGGCGATTGTCAAAAAAACGGATCTGCCGCACCATAAGCGTTCGCATGAGTTCCGCAAGGCCTTGCGCGCTGATGGACGACGCTGGCTCTTCGGCATAGATATTCTGGTCTTTACCCCGGAAGAAATGGAGCAATATAAAAACAGCCTCTCCTTTATTGTTTCTGAAATTTGGCAAACTGGCAAAACCCTGTATGAATCCAGACGATCCGCGAGCGTGGTTCATTAAAGTTATTATTACTTCCGAACAAAATACCACACCACTGCTGCCGTAAACAGCAGCACCAGCACCAGCAATCCCACCACCCACAATTGCAGGAAACGAATGCCGCGCCGCTTGGGCCGCCGACTTTTGTCCAGCCGTTTTTCCAACTTCTGCCACACTTGCTCCGAAGGGCGTTCGTGCAGTTGGGGTTCGCTTTCTTTAAAGAGATCGAATAGATCGGGCATGACAGAGAGTTATAAGTTATGAGTTATGAGTTATGAGCCGGGAGATGCCCAAACCAACTTCATTCTGTTATTAGTTTACTAACGTGGTTAATAAAGATGCATCGCCGGTGTTTTAAAATGAAAAAATTTACGTGTTCCATTAATTTATCAGGCCACTACAAGAATGCTCAGGTAAAACAACTCATAACTCATAACTTCTAATACCCTTTCGCTTTCAGCAATCCCCGCAATTTCTCCTTCGCTAGAATCAACTGGCTTTTACTGGTATTAATACTGATGCTGAGCGTGTCGGCTATTTCGTGGTGTTTGAATCCTTCGAGTACGTAGAGGTTGAAAACGGTGCGGCAGCCGGGCGGCAATTGATCGAGCAATTCGAGTATTTCACGGGCCGAAAGTTCCGCTTCGATGGAAAATTGGTCGGCTTGGTCTATAATATTCGAATCATCGCCGGGGAATACCAAATTTTGCGCCTTGCGCAGCAGCATCAGGGCTTCGTTCACGACAATGCGGCGCATCCAACCCTCAAAACTCCCGTGTCCGGCGTAAGAATCTATCTGGGAAAAGACCTTGTATAGCCCGCTGACCAACGCTTCTTCCGCATCCTCGTGGCTGCGCACGTAGCGACGGCACGCGGCGAACAGCATTGGCGAATAACGGTCGTAGAGCCATTTTTGCGCCGCGCGGTCTTGCGTTTTGAGACGTTCGATCAGCAGGTCTTCGGTCATAAGGGTTGACTGGTTGACTAGTTTATTAGTTGACTGGTCGGTTGATTCATTGGCCACATTAATCCCATTGGCCACATTCCTTTTAATCAGATGTGCAAAAGAAACACTTTGGCGGGTAGGTGGGCAAAATATTTAACATAAACTCCGAGTGCCATTCTGCAACGTAATGCTTTTTGCTGCTGTCTATCCGTACAACCAAATCAATAAGTCACATTTTGCCGCCCGTACGAAGTTCCGCTTCGTGCCAGCCATCCGTCGCGCTTTTTCGGCGCGGCAATACACCACAATATCGCTCTGCCATACTAATAAAACTACTTCATAATGCAATTGTCATCCACATTTTATTCGCCTACCCGACTGATTTTCAGTCTTTTAATCATGCTTTTTTCGGTGTCGGCATTCAGTCAGGCTCCGCCGTTGCCCCAGTCCGTATTTGATTATCTGAGCCCGCAGGAAGGCGTGGTGCTGACCATCGAACTGGATTTGACCGAGTTAATCAACAACAAAAATACCAATCAGTTTTTCCCGGCCACCATCACCACAGCGGACGGAAATTTATTGCAAGTGGACATTCGGGCGCGGGGCAAATACCGCCGGAAAATGTGCGATGTACCGCCATTGAAACTCAAATTTTCCAAAAAAGTCCTGCGCGCCGCCCAATTGGATACGCTTAACGAGGTCAAATTGGTGGTGCCCTGCTTCAATGATGCCGAAAGCGAGTCGCTGTTGCTGCGCGAATACGTGGCTTACCGGCTGTTCGAGCAGATCAGTCCTACCCATGCCGTCCGGGCCCGACTGGTGAAAGTGGCTTTCCGCGACCGCCACGTAGAGCGCGTCAAAGAGCCGGTGTATTGCCTTTTATTGGAACATGAAGAGCAAGTGGCCGCCCGTCTGCGCGGCACGATGGTGGAGGATTATAATCTCTCTGCCGAGCAACTGGATGGCGAACAATCGGCCTTGACCAGCCTGTTCGAGTACATGATTGGCAACACCGATTGGGCAGTTGACAACTTCCGCAACGTGTATTTATTCAAACCCAACAACGGCGACAAAATCCGCGTCATTCCCTACGATTTCGACTTTTCGGGACTGGTGGGCGCCTCCTACGCCAAAGCTAATCAGGCCACCAAACCGGAGCGCAAACTCGTCGCCAAAGGACTTTCGGCCCAGGTAATGAAACAGGCCGCCGCGACCATACAAGCTGCCAAACCGGATTTAATCACCTGGTGTAATGCACCTTTTTTGCCTAAAAACACCGCTAAAGAGTTGAACCGTTACCTGGAATCGTTTTATCAGGCACTGGAAACGAAACTGGATTTTTCGGAAGGGAAAGAAGGGTATATTCGTTGAGGGGAAAGGGGGAGGAATATGCGATTTGTAAATAAAAGGCATTAACAATCTATATTACAGTCGCATATTCCCTATTTTTGTAGGAAACTTCTAACTATGACTGTTACCCAAGCCTTTGATGGAGTGGCCGAAATGCTCGCCCAAGTAGATCCGACCAAAATCGTAGCCTTACAGGCTTCGGCTGAAATATCGAAGCAGGTAGAAATATTGGTCAATAAAAAGAAAGCCGGTACTATTAACTTTGAAGAGACCCTCGAACTGGAGCGTTATCTGGCACTCGATATGCTGATTGGTTTGGCGAAAGCCCGGGCGCGGCGTCTTTTAGCAGTCTGCAATTAAATTATTCAACGATCTATGTTGGACGAAGCAGGATGCTGGCCGGATCGAGATATATAAACATTGCGAATCATGGGTTCGATTAAATAAATAGGTTTCAAATCTGTCTAATTTTTCTAAATGAAAATCCAGATTTGAGTGGTGGCATGGGTTCGACACAGGTTTT
>JANPIV010000107.1:0-211152 GCA_031425155.1 Saprospirales bacterium
CCGCGATGATCGTGGCTCCAGAGCCCGTCAGCTCGCGCTGGATTTGATCCGCTGTCGATTTGACTTCCTCGCCCGACAGCACCGGATCTACGAGAAAGGTGACTTCGTAATGTCTCATTATCAGTCAGTTGTGAAAAAATAAAGTGAATTTTTAAAAAACGGCTGCAAAAGTACATCTTTCTGCCGGAATAGCCAAGCAAAAAGAATGTGAAAGGCAAAATAGCAAAAGGCAAGAAAGCAAAAAGGGCAAAAGGCAACTTGCGATTTTGCAAATTGCCTTTTTGCCCTTTGTACAATTGCTTATTATCCTACTGGCCCACTTCGACGCGATACCCCGCGCTGCGCAGTCCGGCGACCACACCATGGGTGCCGCCCAAATGCCCGGCACCCACGGCAAAAAGGGTGGGTTTTTCCTTCATCATGCGGCCCATGATGGGGATCCAGTTGCGGTTGCGATTGTTCAATAAAATATCTTCGTAGCCCGCCATCCCGGAACCTTCACTGCCGATCATCGCCTGCATCGCGGCAATATCCTGGTCGTGGTACATCCGCAACATGGTGGTCAGTTCATCTTCTCCGGCTTCTTTGCCCGTGGTGCTTTCGGCGGCCCGGAGGCCATCCACCAGCATTTTGGCCTGCGCCGTATAGGGAATACTGTCAAAAACCGACATCTGGTAGGCCGCCGTTTCCAGGCCTGCCGATTCGAGTTTTTTGCGGCGCGCCAGGCGATACACCTCCATTTCCACGGAAGTCATTTTATCATTGGCCGAAGCGGCACCAGCCTCGTCGCTGCCGAGCATAGTGCTCAGAAACAGCGGTTTCATGCGTTCCAGCATCCCGCCGGGCATCCCTTTGTCGGCCAGTTTCTGATGCACAAAAGCATAATCTTCCGGCGAAAGCAGGTCTTTGAGCGTCTTGCCACCCGCCATCATCGCCTTGGTCATCAGGCTCAGTTGGGTGCGGAAACTGGTCATTTCCTTCATATCAATCTCGAAGGTCACGCGCTCCACTTTTTCCAGCGAGCGATCAGCGGCATCCGGCAAATCAAATTGGCTGGCTGGGATCATGTGGATGGTGCCCAATAAATAGGACGGCTTTTTCAGGCCATTGCCGGTAATTTTCCAAAACACCGATTTCTCGGTCGGTACGAGCTGCTCGGGCGTGTAACTAACTTTCTCGGCGGACTTGCAGCCAAACCACGCCAGTGGGAGCAGCCAAAACCATATTTTTTTCATGTTTTTATTTTCGTGTGAAACGGCAAGAATGGGGCAACGGTTGTGTTGGGGTTGAATTAAATGACAAAAGGCAACAGGCAAAAAGCAATAAGCAAATTTGCAAATGGAGCAACTTGGCATCCCGCTATTGGGCGAGAAGGCAAAAGGCAAACAATTTAGTGTTATTCCAGTTTTCGTCGAAAGACAAGCGACCATTCGTTTGTTGCCTGTCGCTTATTGCTTTTTTGCTTCTTGCCCTTTGCAAATTTGTTTTACAGCACCACACATTCCACCCGGCGATTCAGCTGGCGACCATTTTCTGTGGTATTATCCGCCACGGGCCGCACTTCGCCAAAGCCTTTCCACTGAATGCGTTCGGTAGGGATATTTTTGGTCAATAGAAAATCATACAGGGCCTGGGCGCGTTGTTCGGAAAGGGTCAGATTATCCGTATCAGAGCCGACATCGTCGGTATGGCCCGCAATGCCGAGGCGGGTTTTGGGGTGTTTTTGCAGAAAATCGGCCAGTTTATCCAATTCTGGTTGTGCTTCCGGACGCAGCATCGCTTTCCCGGAATCAAAAAGCACCCCCGCGCTGAACGTGTATTTACGTTCGGTCAGCAGTTGGGTTTCCAGGTCGGCGGGTTTAGCGGGTGCGGGTTCCGTTTCCGGGGTGATAGAAATATCATCCAAACAGACATAACCCACCCGTTTGATGCGATTGAACGGGTCCTGAATCGAGGCGTTTTTCTGCTCAATATCCAGCCGCCGTTTTTCCGGCAAATCGGTGTGGGTGCTGGCATCATTGAAAAAATTGCCGACAATAAAATACTGGAACGGCTGATCGGCCACGAAAGTGGTAGAGAGTTTGACCCACTGGCCATTGGTCGCAATGACTTCCGGGAAATTGACCTGCGGGCGGAGGTTGTTCTTTTTGGCCAGCCCGGCAAATTCCCGGCGGGTATCCAGCGATTGCACCATAAAACAAAAACCCAAATTGCCCGCCCGCACCGGCAGGCAGGGTGTTTTGGGATCATACACCTGGGCCAGGTGCTGGCGCATCAGGGCCGAATCTTCGCGCACCCACAAGTCCAGTCGGTAGCGCACCCCGGCTTTCAATGGGCGCAACAATCGTCCCTGGATCATCTCATGGTAATCGCCCGCCTGCCCAATATCGGCGCTGGGCATATAATGAATGAGCCCAACGCAATAGTCGCCGCCGTGGGTTTGGGGCATAGTGGGGCAGTTTTCTGCACCCCGCAGCACATCGGGCGTGAGTCCGCCGAAGGACGTCCATTCCTGCGCGGCCGCCGGAAAATTGCTGGAGTACTGCATGAACTGGCAGGCCACCACCACCGCACCGGGTTTGAGTAGCTCGAAACCGGGATTGAGGACGAGATTTTGGCCCGTTAAGACACAGGGCAGCAGAAAAAACAGAAAACGAAAGGCTTTCAGCATGGCGGCGTTTTTCTGGAAAAACGTTGCTAATGTGAATTTATTCGATGAGCACTTTCCAGGTTTTTTTATAGCCGTCTTTCCAGATACATTGCAGCAAATGAATGCCGGGTGTTAGGCCTTTTACGCCTATTTGTATAGTAGAGGTCTGATGGTCTGTATAATTGCCGGAAAACTCTTTCACGCCTAACACACTGTAAATAGCGATAGTCGCTACATCGGCGGTTTCGGTTTGTACAGTCAGCTGATCGTGGGCCGGATTGGGAAATATACGTATAGGCCGCTCCAAAGCGGAGGTAGTAGAAGTGGTGGGATGCAAACAAATAATGGAATCGAAGGGGGTGGGGTCTGGTGGGAAGTAATCAACATAGAGAAAGCCGAAGTGAGCACCCGTATAAGAATCCATGTTGGCAAGTTGTTCCCCAATAGGATTCGGAGGAATGTGGATTAATGAAAATAGTGCGTAGTTGGTTACATTTGGTACGAGCGTGGCTGGCCCAAAAGAAATAACAGCCCGGCGGTCGCCTGATGGTCTTTGGGCCGATACTTCCGACCATTCATTCGGATGAGCTGGATTGCCGGGGAAAATAAAAGATGTAGGTTGCGTGCCCAGTTTTCCATATCCACCAAAAGTAAGCGGTACCCCGTCACGCCAACTTCCAGTCATGTAACGATAGTATTCTACAGCGTCATTAGGATCATCCGTACCCTGAGGTGGAGGTGGAACGCCATCGCCAGGATTAATATTCATAATACTATATGCACTTACATTATTTCCATCTTCATCCCGCAAACTTAGATAGCCATGAAATGCCAACATTGGTGAACTACCCCCAAATCCGCCTTCATCATAGTTATCGGCATTATAAAAATAGAGCCTGTTATCATTGGTACCCATATAATCATCTTTGCGGCCTCCAATATCACCATCTACATAATAAGCAAGAAAAAAGGAATCAAGGGTGTATGTTGCTTTAGAAACCAACGCAATACGTGTAAATACTGCATCCTCCAAAAAATTGGCATCATCACAGTCATAGGAGAACAGCAAAGCACTACAATTCAATGTGGTGGGAAAACAAAAAACAGGATTTCCGCAAGGAGGAGGCCTGTCCACATGAAAAGGCAAAAACAGCATATCTGTTGGCATATGAAAAACGCCTACCTCAACCCCAAAAGGGTAATCTCCATCATCAGGATTGTAAATATCATCATAATTTACATCTTGAAAAGGTGCAGTTATGCCTCTGTCAAAAGTATCAATTGCGAAACCATTATAATCAAGTGAAAAAGGGTTACGAAAAGCAGGCCAGCCATATATCGCTGGTATTGGATTATCAATATGGCCATTATCGTTAAGATCGGCTAAATGTGCTGCTATCTGTTGCCTGGTCACTTTCCAGATCCCCTGCGATTGGGGAAGCCCTCTAAACCCGCCAAAAAAATCATCGTTTACCGAATCCTTTTGCTGAATGCCCATATATAGATTCCCGCCTGGATCAACTCCACACATCCAAATAGAGACTTCGTTCAATAAAGACACCGGCGGCCCACCATTAGCATTTGGCACAAAAAAACCATCAATCAAAGCACCTGTGGTACTGACATGAGCCGTCACTTTGCCAGTGCCAATTTCGGCCTCCTGCGGCAAAACAATCTGGGCGAAAAGGGTACTGGAAAAAATCAGGAACAGCGCAGAGAAAGGGATTTTTTTAAGCATAACATCTTTTTCCGGGCAAGGTAGGCGACAGAAGGGCTTGGCGAGGTACCAGAATTTTTCAAAAGTCAGGTTTCCGATCTTCGTAGTAGTCCCACTCAAAGTGGGACTACTACTATTAGTACTGCTTTGATGGGTTGGAGGTAGCCAGCGTTTCAGACATGGCGGATGTTTTTTTAAACGCCGACCTCGTGAATTTATTCGATGCTAAATTTGCCTGGAATAATGGTGGCCCTTCCACGATAGAAATGTAAAAAAATGAATAAAGAACTGATTCTACAGCAAACCGCCGCCTATGTCGAGGCAATTTTATCGGACGACAGCTCAGGCCACGATTGGTGGCATATTCAACGCGTTTGGAAAAATGCCGTTCACATTGGCCAACAGGAAGGTGCCGATTTATTTATCGTGGAACTGGCCGCCCTGCTACATGATATTGATGATTACAAACTAGGTAAGGGCAACGCAACCGATGAACCGTTGGCGGCAAAGAAGTGGCTGGTGCAGTCGGGGGTTGAGCCGACTATCATTTTCCAGGTTCTCGACATTATTAAGGGTCTATCCTTTAAGGGCGCGAAGGTGGACACTACTTTAACTACGAAAGAAGGTATGGTGGTGCAGGATGCCGACCGCCTGGATGCCATAGGTGCGATCGGCATCGGGCGAGCTTTTGCCTACGGCGGACACAAAGGAAGGGCAATATATGATCCGGCTATACGGCCCCAACAACATGATTCCTTTGAAGCATACAAAAAGAACACTGGCCCTACGATCAATCATTTTTATGAAAAACTGCTCTTGCTGAAAGATTTGATGAATACAAAAACCGCCCGGCGCATAGCCCAGGACCGGCATGAATTCATGGAGCAGTTTTTAGACCGATTTTTGATGGAGTGGGAAGGTGAAGATAGCCTCGGATAATACGTCTATCCAAAGAAACTCCCCTGAATAATGCCCCCGCCTACCACGTCGTCGCCTTCATAGAAAACGGCACTCTGACCGGGTGCCACGCCTTTCACGTTGGCATGAAACTGCACATCCACCACCGTGTCGCTGATGGGCTTGAGCGTAGCGAGGGTACCGCCGTCGCGGTAGCGGACTTTGGTCACCGATTCGAGGCCGTTAGCAGGCAACTCGTTGTATTTCATCAAATTAACCTTCCCCACCAGCATCCCGTTGCGGATCAGATCATCTTCGCGGCCCAGCACCACGGTATTCGTGTCGGGGCGTATTTCGGTGACGAACATCGGTTCGCCGAGCGCAATACCGAGGCCCTTGCGTTGCCCGACGGTGTAGAAAGGATAACCTTCGTGAAGGCCCAGGATTTTGCCGCTGGCGTCCACAAACTGGCCGCCGCGCACCTGGTCGTCCAGCCCATCCACCCGGCGGCGCAGGAAACCGCGATAGTCGTTATCGGGCACAAAGCAGATCTCAAAACTTTCCGATTTCTTGCTCAATTCGTCCCAACCGCGTTCGGCGGCCATTTGGCGCACTTCGGGTTTGGTGAAAGTGCCGAGTGGCATCCGCGTGCGCTGCAGACAGTCCTGGCTAAGTCCCCAGAGTACGTAGCTCTGGTCTTTCTGCCGATCCACAGCGCGGGTGATGTATTTGCGACCTTCCAGTTCGTTGATAATGCCGTAGTGACCCGTGGCGATAAACTCGCAATCGAGCATATCGGCGCGGCGCAGCAGGCTGTTCCATTTGATGTGGGTGTTGCAGAGTACGCAGGGATTGGGCGTGCGTCCGGCCATGTATTCATCCACGAAATTATCTATGACGTAGTCGCCGAATTCTTCGCGAATATCCACGATAAAGTGGTGAAAACCAAGGTGAACGGCCACCTGGCGGGCATCGTTGATGCTATCGAGCGAGCAGCAACCGGTTTCCTTTTTGGAACCCCCTGCCGTGGCGTAGTCCCAGGTTTTCATGGTGACACCGATCACTTCCCAACCTTCTTCGTGGAGTAAGACAGCCGCCATGGTGCTGTCTATGCCGCCGGACATGGCGACGAGGGCTTTGCCTAATTTGGACATGATATTGACACGTTGTACGGTTCAAAGCCGTAGGTGAATCAAAAAAACAGCCGGTCCGATGCGAAAGTTTCACACCGGACCGGCCACAAAGATAAAACGATTCTTGGAAACCTTACTTTTTCAGGCTTTTCAGCAGGTTTTCGGTTCCCGAATAGTCGTCGCCCGATTTTTTAGCCAGTTCGATGGCCATTTCTGCATATTTAATCGCCTCTTTATTGTTGCCCAATTTGGCGTACAGCGCAGCCAGCGTATCGGTATTGTAGTAGTTGGCCTCCATTTCGACCGATTTTTTGGCCCATCCGGCGGCTACTTCCAGCATTTTGGGATCGCTCACATTTTCATGGAAGGACCAGGCCATTTCGTTGAGTTCATTCCAGGTAGTCGGTGGATATTTATCAAAATAAGCCACCGCCGCTTTGGCATATTCGTCAAATGCCCCGGCATTATGGTGGAATACGACGGGATAGTAATTGGCTAATTTTTCGCCTTCTTCACCGCCCATGATCTGGCGAATCGCGGCCTGCGTTTCGCTCAAAGTGGCTTCGGGATGGCTTTCCAGGTATTGGCGCAGCGCAATTTTCGATTTTTCGGCAACGGCTTCCGCACCAAAACTTTTGGTGAACGCCGCGCGATTTTTCATAAAATATTCAAACGGCTCGGACTTCGGGTCATTGGCGTACTGCAAAATGATGCCCATGTTCGCCTCCGTCGTCCAGTCTTTCTGGGTCTTCAAATAATCGGCAGCGATCTGATTGACGCCGGGATCGCTGGCTTCGGCTTTGGCAGCTAGATAACTGGCAATGAAAGCCGGGTCGCGGTCTCCCTTAGCATAACGCTGGTCGAGACTGCGCTGATTTTTAGCCGGGTCGTTGGCGGTGGTGCCCAGCGCAATGAATTGCGCCGCATCATGGTAGCCCAAGGCGCGATGCACTACCGCTCCGTCGCCATCCACAAAAAGCAGGGTCGGGTAGGCTTCCACGGCGTAGCGGGTGGCCAGATCGGGGCCTTCGCCTTTTTCCATGTCAATTTTGGCATTGACAAAATTGGTATTATAAAACTTGCTCACCTTGCTATCGGAAAAAGTCTGCTTGGACATCTGTTTGCAGGGTCCGCACCACGACGCGTAGGCATCCAGAAAAACCAGTTTTTTACTGGCTTTGGCTTTCGCCAGAATATCTGTCCAGGCTTTCGATTCAAACTGGATGCCTTGTGCCAGCAGAGCGGCGGGGGCGAGGAAAAGGCAAAAGAGGAGTATGCGCATAGTTGAATGTAAGTTGTTATATGAGGTGAGCATAACGCGTATTTCGTGAATGGTTGTATAAAACGACCTGGAATATCTGCGGCAGCTTATTCTAAACCCTGGATTTGTCAGGTGATAAGTGCTTTTTCAGGGCAACTTATTTCAGGCCAAGTCAACTTATAACTCATAACTTATAACTATTTACCCATTCCCCGCCAACCACTTCAACAACGGATTACGTGTCTCTTTTCTTTTCCAAGGGAAAGCAATCCAAATAATGCCGCGCAACAGGCTATCTAATAGTAAACCCACTAATAAAATAGTGATTTGAATGGCAAAAACGTATTCGAAACCTTTACGTTGATAGACATTTACTAATAGCGCACCGACACCACCGTATTCGCGGAACATAGATTCAATACTGGTCAGCATCATCCAGGCAATGGCAAAGTTTTGGGCCATCAAATCTACGGCTTCGTACAGTGTGCCGCGCACCACGGTGTACCAGGTGACTTCCTGCTCATTCATGCGCAGGGTGCGGCTATACGAATACATCCGTTGCGGAATGTCACGGATAACGGCAATAACGCCCGTCAGCAAATATGTCAGGATGGTAAAACTCATGGTCAGGAGTTTGGCCTGAAAGGACGTGCTGGTAAATAACAGAAAGATGAAACTGACCCCGATAAGCGATAAAAACCGGAATTTGGTAATCAATTCTACCAGCGGCATGAACACGGGTACGCGGCTTAAATAAGCCAAAATCATGGCGGCCACAATGGTCACCGTCATGGACAGCAGGGCGGTTTGCGCACTTGCGCCCAGTTCGCCGAGCAAATTGTACTGCGAAACTAACTCGAACCAGGCATTCCAGACTTTATCGGGATGCGGCAGACCAACGGGACAGAAAAATTGCCAGCCCAGAAAAATAACAACGGCATAAGTCGCGATCAGCAGTGCGCGGGTGGTGCCGGATATGGTGCCGTTCCAGCGGAACAGTTCTTTGAGTTGTTGCATGATAAATAAATAAGCAAAATGGCAATAAGCAAATGGAGCAAAGTGGCATCCCGGTATTGGTATTGATAACCAACACATTAGTTGGTGGGCGGTGCTTTTGTCATTCTGACGGAAACCGTCCACGCTATGGTGTACGCCGCGACGTGGACGGTTTCCGTCAGAATGACAAACAAAAGCGTATTTCGCTTAATGGATGATGGCCACTTAGTCCCCAAACACAATCTCCACCCGGCGATTGCGGGCGCGGCCATCCGGTGTATCATTGGAGGCAATGGCTTTGTCGGAACCATAGCCCTGCACCTGGGCAAAACGGTCGGCGGCGAAACTGTATTTCGAGCGTTTCATGATCCACTGACGCACCGCATCAGCCCGGGCTTGCGACAAGTCCATATTGGCTTCGTAGTTACCCACATTGTCGGTATGGCCTTTGATACTCATGCGTAAGTTAGTGGTGGTCACGCTGTTGAATATTTCTTCCAGCACCTTTTCGCTTTGCGGCGTGAACTTGGCTTTGCCGCTTTCAAACTCGATATTGTAATTGCGGCGACCATAAACGTCGGTCATTTCGCCTTTGGAATAGGTCTCTTTAAAGCCTTCGGTCATTTTACCTTTGTCCGAACTGGCGTACACGACTTTCAGGGCAGACAAATCCAGCGCATCGGCAGCCGACGGGAAACTCGGCAAATCTTCGGGATAAAGTTTGCTCATGTAGTTGGCAAACAGCGTATAAACCGAGGCATAAGAGTTGGAAGCACCGTCCGCCACGCCCAGGTCATCCGCGTTGTCGGCGAGGTTACAAGAGCGCGAACCACCCACCGAAACCGTCCGTCCGGAAGGCATGTCCACTTCCTTGCCCTTGTAGAGTTCGTACCAGTTTACCTCTTCGCCAAAGACATCTTTATTCATCTGGCAGCCATAGCGCAACGCAGCATCGTAGGTTTTCACCTGATCGCCAGCTGCAGCCAACGCAGTCACCAAACGTTTGGTCTGATCAATATTCTGCTCCAGATATTTGTTCAGGCCCAATATGAGGCAGGGCATTTGCTTCACATTTTCGCGGGTACTGAGCAGGGTAACGATGTCCCGGCCCGTTTTGAACACCTTTTCGTCTTCCGGCGACCAGGTACCAACGGCGTCTATTTTTACGGTCTTGGTTTGGCCGGTTTTCTTGCCGTCTTTCACTTCGGGCAGCTCCACGCCCTGATTGGCCACAAAACGGTCGGCAGCTTCCACAAAAGTGGAGACACCCACGAAATTCAGGCGACCTGCATCATAGACCGTCGGGTCGGGATTCACCGGCACATCATTGTCGGAAGCCCATTTGATGG
Organism: Saprospirales bacterium; assembly: GCA_031425155.1. Taxonomy (GTDB): domain Bacteria; phylum Bacteroidota; class Bacteroidia; order Chitinophagales; family Saprospiraceae; genus M3007. Next base: position 10,004 of record JANPIV010000107.1, read on the forward strand.
CGATATTCTGGTCGCCGTCTTTGAGCACCACCGAACAGACGCCGCCACGGGCTTTTTGCGGGTCTTTTTTCCAGGAAACGGGCCCGATGAATTTGTCTTCACCATACGAGTAACCGGCGATATAGAAGCCTTTTACTTTATAGGAAGGGTCCACTTCGGCCAGTTTTTGATCGAGGCCCACCTTGAAAGAAGCCATGTTGTCGCCCATAATGCCGCAGAAAACAGGCGGTGCTTTCGGGTTGTTTTTAAAATCGGAAGCAAATTTGACCAGGGCTTCCTGCATTTTGCCATAGTCGTCCTGCCGGGTAAAAGTGAGGTCAATATTGTTTTTGGCCATCAAACTGCCCGCCTTGGTGTTGGAGCCGCCGTTGGCATACGAGATCGGCGTCTGGGCATTCCAGCCCATGCCGAGGTAAGTCATTTTGGTGGCGTTGCTGGCATTAAAATCGTCCTCGCTGGGAAAAGGCAATTGCGTGAGGCCGGAAGTTTCGTAGTTTTTCGGCGCAGAAGAGAGGATTTCATTGGTCGTATTGTCGGTGCGTTCGAGATCAACGACGTTTACTTTTTTGTCCAATAAGCCGGAACTGCCAAGAAACATGCGGGCGACAAAAAAAACGGCACCAACGATCAGTAAGGTAATGAGGAGTCGGGAAAAAGTGGTTAAGCGTGCCATAGGGCTGAGGAAATTGGTTTCGGAAAAAAGTTTGGTTTGAAAAAAATGACGGTTTGATGGCGGAAAGTTTGCGTCTGAACCAGACGAGGACTACTATATCTTCGACACAAACATACTTATATCCGATTACAGTCCGACGAAATTCAACCAAGGTAAATGCGCGTGGGTCACAGATCCAATTTCATCATCATATCCGTCTGGGCTTCGTCGCCCAAATGAAAGGTATGCTGGTCAAAAATATGCATGCCGTTTTTTTCATAAAACCGTATGGCCTTCGGATTATGCTCCCACACACCCAGCCATATATATTTTACTCCGGCGGCCCGGGCGATTTCCAGTGATTTTTCAAAAAGCATCTGCCCGACCCCCGCGCTCTGCAAACTTTGCAGCACGTAAATGCGCTCGATTTCCAAAGAAGGCTCCGGCTGTGCCTCCGTTTGCGCGCCTGCAAAATTGATTTTCAAATACCCAACGGCTTGATTTTCTTCCTGTATGGCCAGCCAAAACTGCGAATCGGGATTGGCTAATTGCGCTTGTATCTGCTCGGTCGAGAAAGCGGTATCCAGATAGGTTTGCAGATTCTCTGGCGTGTTGTGTACCGCGAAAGTATCAGAAAAGATCTGGCGGCCCAGGGTTTGGATGGTGGGCCAGTCGGTGGGAGTGCAGCGGCGGAGGTGGATGGGGGAGGACGTAGGCATGATTAGTTTTACATATTTTTTCCAGATAGTTTCTCCTCGAAAAAGGCTAAACTCTTTCTGGACGCAGCAGTACTTGGATGTGCCGCTGGCAGGGACTTTTCCCGAATGGTCAGGGCGCGGCGCATAAAATCCACCGCTTTATTCACATCGCTCAAATTATTATAAGTCCAGGCAATATTATTGTATGACCTACCCAAATCGGGATGTTCTGGAGGTAATATTTTTTCCCGGATGGCCAAGGCTTTCAAGGCATATTCCAAATCTTTTTCATGATCGCCCAATGCCCCGTAAGTCGCCGAAAGGTTACTGTACGATCTGGCCAAATTGGGATGTTCGGGGGATAATATTTTTTCCCCGATGGCCAAAGATTTTTTGTTGTATTCCAGACTTTTTTGATGTTCGCCCAATGCTCTGTATGCCAATGCGAGGTTATTATACGAACGGGCTAAATCAGGATGTTCTGGTGATAATACTTTCTCACAGATGGCCAAGGCTTTTTGGTTGTATTCCAGACTTTTTTGATTCTCGCCCAATGCCCGGTAGGTCTCTGCAAGATTGTTGTACGACACGGCCAAATCAGGATGCTCTGGAGGTAATACTTTTTCGGAAATGGCAAGGTCTTTTTGATTGTATTCCAAACGTTTTTGATGCTCACCCAACTCTCCATAGGTCTCCGCAATGTTGGTATACGATGCTGCCAAATCAGGATGTTCCGGGGGTAATACTTTTTCCCGAATGATAATTGCTTTTTCATCATAGTCCAAAGCGGCATAAAGTTCTCCCAAATCGCGGAACAAATTACCTAACCAGACAGCCAACGTGGCTACAATCTCGCCCTCTGCTATAAAATCTCCCTTTTCCTTCCAAACCCCCTTGAAAACCGCCTCTGCCAACGGCGCATAGGGGGCACGAGTTATTATAGATTCGTTGGTTGCTTCATCAGGTCTTAATAAATCTGTTACATTTTTTATCAAAATCCCGCAGTTCACCGCATCCGGTTGCAGTTGCGCTTTGGTGGTCTCGGCAATGACCGGGTGGCAACGATAACCGCCGTCTTTTTCGACCAGCCAGTGTAGTTTGGTCAGGCGGCGGAGCAGTTTTTTGAAGTCCTTTTCCTGGTCCTTTTTACCAAATAAACTACATAAAAGGTCTGCGCTTACCAGAGCAGGATCAAGCACGACATTGGCCGTGGGCAGAATGGCGCAATAGCGGAGTATTTCCTGCTCTTCGGTACTGAGTTCGAGCAGGAAGAGGCGGCGCAGGTGGGCCGCTATGTCGCGGCTTTCGGGGTAGCGCGGGGTGGTCACGTCCAGATCGTCGAGTTGGGCTAGTCCTTTTTGGCGCACCAATGCCAGTAGTCCGGGTGGGTCGAGCGGTTTCTCGCGGGCGTAGGCCGCCAGCAACTCAATAGTCAGGGTATGATAATCAATGTGTTGTAAAAGATCATCCAGAGCCGTGGAGCGGGCGGGCTGTCCGTAAATTTGTTCAAAAAGTGTAGAGGCTTCGTCGGGCGACAGCGTATCCAGTTCAAAGGTGACGGTGTTCGGAATACTATCACGGCTGGTCAGCAGGATGCGCCAGTTTTGGAGCGCACTCAGGGCGGGTAAATACACCGCCGCCGTCTCCGGGACATTATCAATGACCAGCAGGTTTTGTCCTTCCATGGCGGCGAGGGCTTTGACCATCTGCTGGAAGTGTTCGACCGGCGGGCGTTGCGGATCGAAGGTCAGGGCCAGGCTGTCTTTCAAGGCCGCGTTATCCAGAAAAGCGCGCAGGAAAGCGTCGGCGTTTTCTGCCCGCTGCTGCTCATCGCTGGTGAAGAGTGCGTAGGCACTCAGCCAGGCCGTGCAGTCATATTCGCCGCAGTGCCGCTGCCAGTACATCTGCGCCAGGGTCGTCTTGCCCAGTCCGCCAATGCCCGTAATGACCAGCGGCAGCCGCGTTTGGAGCAGTTGCTGGTGCAACTGGCCGAGGACTGCTTCCCGGCCCAGGGCGTGGTTCGCCAGATGGATGGCGGTGAGGGTGAGATCGCGGGTTTTCATGCTATGGGACGGAAAAATAAAGGGCAAAGGGCAAATAAGCAAAAGGGCAAAGGGCAAAGGGCAAAAAGGCGAAGCAATATCGCGGGTTTTAGCAGGAAAGCAAATGCAGCGTTCCTGATCACTGGTATTCGGGGTGTTCCGCAATAAATTTTCGCAGTCCGGCCATCGCGGTGGCGCGGACTTTATTTTGCAAAAATGGCGTCCAGCCGAGCAGTAAGCCAGGCGTCCCGAGCGATTGGCGCGACCACCGCCAGAACGAAAACGTGTCCACCTGGCGAATCACTTTGCCCTCCTGAAACTCGAAAGCCGATTCGATGATGTTGTGGACCGGGCGGCCCGTCCGACTGAACGTGTACCAGGCTTCCCAATGCGCGGAGCCCCGCTTTTCATCGGCCTGCACCTCGCGATACTCCACGCGCAAGTCGCGGCCTGCGGTGCAGAGCATGTGCCACATGGCCGCTACTTCTTTGCCGTTTTTCAGGTCGAATGCCTCGTCCCGGAAAGTGGCGGCGGGATGATAGGCAGCGGCCATGCCGCGATAATCGCGCTGCTGAAAAGCGGTGTAAAATTGTTCGAGCAAAGCCTGATGTACATTCATTTTGCGGACGGTTGGAAATGTTTTTTACTTTTGAACGTCAAAAATGCCATTTTTTTGGCAAAACCATCTTCCGAATGCAAGAATTGATCTATTCTGCTCCACCCGTACAACACGATTTCCGGCTGCGCTCGCTGGATAGCGCACTTTTGAAGTTGCAAAAAGGGAACGCAGCCAGCCAGATGTTGCTCTCTCCCGGCTGGAATTTGTTCAAAAAAAGTCTGCTTTGCATAGTCATAGTGCTGGGCAGTTTGGTGTCGGCTTTGGCGCAGCCGCAACAGGTTCGCACGGGCATCTACGTGATGAACCTGTACGGCCTGAACATGGACGAACACTCTTTTTATGCCGATTTTTATATCTGGTTCAAGTGGAAGGGACGCATTGACCCGACCAATATTGAGTTTGTCAATTCTATTGAAAAGTGGAGTATGGATAAGGCCGGTTTTGATGGCGACAGTACGCCGGTGACGCTGAAAGACGGGTCGAAGTATAAGATCATGCGCATTGAAGCACGATTTTTTCACGATTTTTCGATGAATGGTTTTCCGCTGGATCGCCACGCGCTCGATATTCAGATTGAGAATCCGGACTATCCCGCCGACTCGCTGGTGTATCTGCCCGACACTGCTTCCATGGGGGTGCGCCATACGCTCGATCTGGGTGGCTGGAATCAAAGGGACTATCGCATGGAGTCGCGGGTACACGATTACGGGACTGACTTTGGCAACTCGCAAGAGAATGCCCGGAAATATAGCAACCTGACTTTTCTGCTCACGCTGGTTCGACCGTTCAGTTATTTTATGCTGAAAATGATGCTGCCGCTCATCATTATTTTGTTGGTCAGTCTGGGTGCATTGTTGGTGCACCCAACCCATACCGATACACGCTCGTCATTACCGATTGGAGGCTTGTTGACCACGGTTTTTTTGCAGCAATCTTACAGTGATGCGCTGCCCGATTCCGGTTATATGGTGCTGATGGATAAGATTTACCTGTTGAGTTATGCGCTTATCTCGTTGATTCTGTTGCAGGTAATCCGGGCGGGCAACCAAATTATGCGCGAACACTCTGACCGGCAGATCATGCGCGACGAGCGGCGGCAGGCGGTTTTGTATTTCGGTATTTTCCTGTTGAGCGTGGTGCTGTTGTGTCTGACGGTGGATTAGTCATTCACCCCAACTTATCCACCAACGCCTGCAAATTCACTTTATGCCCCATTATTTCCACATCATCGTGCCAATTCACCGTAAGCCAGGGGCCATCATTGCGGGCAGTCGTAATCTTATGTGGATCAGTAAACACCCACACAACTTGCTCCACGCCGAAATCAAGCAGGCGTTGGGTTTTGCGTTGATAATAATTGGGAACCGTGAATTCCGGTAAGTGCGCCTTCGTATCTACTTCGACGATAACCTTGGGTGGCACATCGAAATACTTGTTTTGCAATTTTTCAAAGGACAATTGGCTTTGCTCAAAAACCGCTAAATCCAGCGAAAAATTGAGTCGGCTGGAAAGATGCAAGCCGCCTTCGCCCTGTAAAACACGATATTTTTCGCCAATCACAGGCCGTAGTGTATCGGCAATAAGGGTGAGCAATACCCATTGCAAACTTCCATAACCGATGATGTCTTCCAGTGTTTTTTTGTTTTTCAGAACCTGCTCATATCCAGCATAATAGAGCGGAATACCGTCTATTATTTCGTAGATCAAATAGTCCGGCACAGGCGTTGCTTTTTTGGGCGGCGCGGTGGACGTAGCGGTGGCAGTAGGCATGGCAATTAATTTTGTGGGCAAGTTAAGGGATTTTCACGCCATTTAATGCTGACTTTATGGTTCGCGGCAATCCCCTACTTCTTCCCCCGTACCTTTTCCAGCAGCCACGCCCGCTCTGCCACCAAAGGTGTATCCAGTATCTTTCTTTCCAGACGTTTGCGGGCATCCGTAGCACCAGGCGACAGGCGCAATAGTTGCCCGGTGAAACGGGCCAGGTTGCGGTACATCTCGCGGTGATAGCCGATTTCACCGTGGCGGCGCAGCCACAGCAGCAGGTTTTCGAGCAGCGATTCCAGCGCGGTGGTCGCCTGTTGTTCGTAGTAGATTTTGAGCAGCATCTTCCGGCTTTCCAGTTTGTACATTGGGTCGGCAAAAGTCACGTCGCGGAGCAGTTCCAGGGCAGCATCATGGTCGCCCCGTCGAAAATGATAGATGGAAAGATTGTATTGAAAAATATTCTCCCGCTCGGCGGCAGGCAGTTCCGCGCGGTAATGCTCCAGAAATTCCCTGGCCTGCTGCCATTCTTCGAGAGCCAGAAAAGTCATCAGTACGTTGTTGTAAGTGTATTTGGAAAGTCGGCCCTGCTCGTCGTGCAACAGTTTTTTTCCCAGTCCCAGCCGGTAAAAACCGAGCGTGTGGCGGATGGCCGCTTTATCCCCCGCATTGATACGCCGAATGCCGTGATTGATGGCCAGTTTGAGCAAATCGCGGGCTTCGGCGGTGGACGTGGTGTCGAGGTTTTGGGCAAGCATTTCCCGGTAGGCTTCCATCGCCTCACCATTTTCCGGAGCGGCGAGCATCCGTTGCCCGAGGTAGTAGATGGCGATGCCGGGAATATGTTCATGCGGTTTGGTGGGCAGCAGGTCGAGCAATTCGTCCAAATGGTGCGCGGATTTTGGCTCCGGTATTTCGGTGCGCCGTACGTTTTGCCGCGATTGTTCCACGCAGGCCAGTTGCAGCAATTGACCAGCATACCAGGCATCCAATTCTGCATGCAGCGGGTTCAGGGAAAACTCATGTCCGCGTTTTTGGCCCACTTCCCAGTCATATTTTTCCATACCCAACCGAAAGGCCAGCAGATGCCGGTCAATAGCCTGACTTTCAGGACGATGCTGTTCCCTTTCTGCGTCCCGTGCGGCCAATTGGAAGTTTTTTTCCAACCCCATTTTACGCATAGCGCGGAGCAATAGCCATTCCCGCTGTCCGGGCATTTGCTGCATTTCCTGCCAGATCAGAAAGTCGCGCAGCAGTTCGGTGAGTGCCGTCATTTCATGGCGCAGACGGGTAATATCGCCTTCTTTTTGACCAAAAACAGCGGTTATAGCGGCTTTCTGACTAGTTTCGGTATTTGTATTGCGACATTCGGCCAGATAATCAAACAGGCGCGACGGGGCTTCCCGATGGTTGAAGGCAGGGGAGGTTACCCAGGCCCGGGCGGCACGAATCTGCCAGGCATTGAGGGCGTTGAAAAGTTCGAGCAGGGCGGAATCTTGCATGGCGATAGGTGCCGGTAGGTTTAGCCGCCGACTTTGAAGTGCTTTTTGGCGACTAGACCCGCCGGTACATTACTTTTCGACACAAATCTGCATACTATTTTCGATAGCCTGTATTTTAAAGCATTGTTAATCAATAAAAAAAGACATTTTTTTAATAAAATTATGCTGATAAAACCCGAAAAATGACTTTGGTGGCGGTGCGACTTACGCTGACTTTTGTACCATCACAAACAAAATCACTCGATTTATGAAAAAGACCATGGTGCTTCTCACCCTTTTACTGATCTCGCTGGGGCTCGCTTCCGCCCAAACAACCAACGAGAAAATAGTATTCCCCAACTCCCCCAACACCCTGACTTCGGAAGGGCAGTTTCTGGTACAAACGGCCGACGGCGGTTATCTCCTCACCGGCACGGCCAGCAACGAAAACACGGGTAACTACGCCCTTCCGCGCCTGATAAAACTGACCGCCGACCTGCAAGTGGAATGGGACAAAAACTACTTTGTACAACTCCCCCCGCACGGTACCACGGTTTGGTTCTATACTCCGGCCCAGCAAACGCCCGATGGCGGTTATGCGATGGCCGTCCAGAATGATTCCTTGCCGACCGATTTTGTGCGCCTTGATGCGCAGGGAAATGTATTGTGGGAGAAAGATTTCGCTCCCTGGATCAACGCGATACAATTACTCGGGGTATTGCCCGATGGTGGTTACGCACTTACGATAAAAACGCAGCCTTACGAACTGCTGCATCTGGATGCCGATGGTAATGTGGTGACCCGCACCACCCTGCCCGTCACTGCGTTTACGGGTTATGCCCAATCTATCCTGCTATCCAATGGCGAAGTGCTGACCGCCTACCAAGTTCCCAACACGCAGAAGACGCGTTTCCTGCGCACCAACATAGACGGCAACGTGATTTGGCACACCGCCCCTACCGCCCTAGAGTGGTGGGCCAATCTGGGCAAACCGCAATTGACAGCAATGCCCGATGGTGGTTTTGTGACGCTTTTTTACGATGATACCTTGAATAACAATCGTTTACATCGTTTTAATGCGCTGGGCAGCCAAACCTGGCAATCCCCTGAAACGGCCATTCCAGCCACTTTACGGCCTACCAGTGTGGAAGTTACGTCAAATGGCCGTTTCCTGTTAAGCGGTCATACCACGACCAATCGCGGCTTCATCGCCCAAATGAATGCCGCCGCAGATGGCATCGAATGGTCGGCAGAATCACCGGAAGACGGCCAGCCTCACCTGACCACCCTGAACGCTATTCCGACCACTGATGGCTGGGCAGCCGGAGTGGGTAACACCGTTGGCGACAAGTTTGGATTCCTGAAAGTAGGCGTTAATTCGGGCATTTCGGTCAATGTACTCAGTGGGCGCGTAGCGAAAGATGATGATGAAAGTTGTGCGGTGGAAACCGCAGAACCGGGACTTGTTCACACCAAAGTGGAAGCCAGTAATGGTTTGGAAACCTTCGTTGCTTTCACTGATTTTAATGGAAATTACCAGATGACCCTGCCGCACGGCGATTACACGTTGTCCGTGCAGACCAATGAACTGTTTTTTTTCCTTTGCCCCACCGCCAACGTTACGGTTGCTTTTCCGGCGGGTACTAATGGTACCGCTAACCTGGATTTACCCGTGCAATCGCTGGATTTGATCCATGAAATATCGGGGACGCTTTACTTTGATCAAAATCAAAATTGCGCCGCTGATGCCGGAGAACCGGGTTTAAAAAATTGGAAAGTTAAGATTTTCACGGGTGCGGGCACTTTGAATCTGACCACCAATGCCGACGGTGCGTACAAAGCCTTTGTCCCGGATGGTACTTACCAAGTGTGGGCCGTGCCGCTGAACAACAACTTCCAGATTTGTGCCCCAAGTCCTCAATTTGTGAATTTGGTTGGCCCCACCCCACAAACGGCCACGCTCGATTTCGTGGCCCAGCCCGAACTCCTTTGTGCCAAAATGCGCATTGATCTGGCCCGGTCTAATTTCCGCCCCTGCATGACCGGCAATCTGGTGGCCTACTACCGCAACGATGGCACCACGACGGCTAATAACGCTTCCATGACCGTAACTTTGGATCCGCACTTGACTTATGTGGATGCTGAACAAACACCAGACGTTATTGACGGACAAACACTTACGTTTCAGTTGGGCAATTTAGAGCCTGCGCTGGGGAGTGAATGGCAAAGTATCAAAATTCATGTTGCCGTGGATTGTGCGCTGGCGATTGGCGATCAGGTTTGCGTTTCGTCCACAGTTTCTCCCAATGAGGATTGCACGGATGAACCGGAGTGGTCGGGGGCAATCATATCGGTATCGGGTGTGTGCGAAAACGATGAACGAGCCATCTTTACGATTAGAAACATCGGTAATGCTGCCAGCGCGAATTTGGAATACATCATTGTCGAAGACCAGATCGTACTGCATCCGGGAGGTTTCCAACTGGGTATCGGAGATGCAATCCAGGATACGGTATCCGCCAATGGCCTGCCGCTGACCATCATTGCCGATCAGGAACCCGGTTATCCGGGTGATACTTCGGTGGTGTGGAATATCCTGAATTGCGGCAACATGGGTATGAGTACGGGTAACGGCAGCGGTTTCGGCGGCCCGGCAGGCCCCTATAATTATCAGGAATGCTTTTCGATCACCGGTTCTTATGATCCCAACGACAAGAACGCCATCCCACAGGGCAGCGGACCCTCACATTTTGTGCATCCCGGCACCCCACTCGAATATCATATTCGCTTCCAGAATACGGGTAATGACACGGCTTTTCTGGTGGTGATCCGCGATACGCTTTCCCGGCATTTTGACTATGCCAAAATAGAACCACGCGGATCGAGTCATACCTACGAGTTTGCGCAGATCAGCGACAGTATTGTGCAATTTACTTTTGAAAATATCCTGCTGCCCGATAGCACGACCAATCTGGAAGGTTCGCAGGGTTTTGTGGAGTTCAATGTGTATCCCAAACCTAATTTGCCCAATGGCACGCCGGTATTTAATAGTGCGGCTATTTATTTTGACTATAATCAGCCCGTCATTACCAATACCGTACAGCGGGTTTATGGAAAATACGCTTTTGTAAAAATCAAGGAAATAACTGGTAAAACGGCCCTGCCGGTGCAAGTGTATCCCAATCCGTTTATCTCCGAAGCGACTTTTGAAATTCCGGCCAATGCGCCGTCGGCTGATTACCAACTCACCTTGTTCGACGGTCTTGGCCGTACACTGCGGACGCTGTCTTTTGTCGGAAATAAGTGCCTGCTGCGCCGGGAAGATTTGCCGGTCGGGGCGTTGACGTGGAGCATTTCGGCGGATGGACAGATAGTGGCTGGAGGTACAGTGGTAGCGTGGTGATAAAAAATCAAATTGATTTTAGAGCGGCTATCGCAGGGATGCGGTGGCCGCTTTTTGGTAAAAGTCGTTACTCCTTTTACTTTAACGCAGTCTATTAAATACCCTTTCCTCTACCACTTTTAATATTCCAGCCCTATTTTTTCCCGAATGGTATCCAGTGTTTCTACTAAATCCAGGGTAAAATCGAGGGGCAGGCGGTCGCTTTCCAGCATTTCTTTTTCGAGGCAATCCATGACGTGCGCCGCTTCAAAGGCGTAACCCCAGCCATCGTAGGGAAAATCCAGGGTGCGTTTTTCTTCTTCCTTGCCAGTATAACGGGAAATAGTGAGTTGTGGGCTGTGATGCCAGCGCGGGTGCATATAAATGGTGCCTTCGCTGCCATAAATGCTGGCTTCCACTGGCGTGTTGGCGCGTAACGTGCTGTGGGACAAGGCGAGTTTATTGCCCGGGTATTGAAAGGTGAAGGCGCAACTTTCGTCCACGTCGCTGGCGGTGAATGTGGCAACGGCCTGAATATTTTCGGGGGCAGGTTTACCAAAAATCAGCAGATTGAGCAGAGCCGGATAAATACCGATGTCGAGCAGTGAGCCGCCGCCCAGGGCTTTATTGAACAGCCGCGACTGCGGATCAAAAGGCATGATAAAGCCAAAATCCGATTTCACGGTGTGCACTTCTCCTATTGCACCTTCGGCAATGAGTTCCAACGCATGATGCATACTCGGAATAAAACGCGTCCAAAGGGCTTCCATGAGAAATACGCGATTCCGATGGGCCGCCGTGACCATCCGCCGCGCTTCCGCCAGGTTCATAGCGAAGGGCTTTTCGCAAAGCACCGGCAGGCCATGTTCGAGGCACATCAGCGTGTTTTCGCAGTGCAGGGCGTGTGGTGTGGCAATATACACCACGTCGAGGCCGGGGCAATCCATTAGTTCCGCATAACTGCCAAAGGCATGCGGGGCACCAAATTCCGTAGCAAAATCGCGGGCGCGTTCCTCCGAAGTGGAGGCTACGGCATGGACGCGGGCGTTGGGCAGGCTGCGCAGGTCGCTGGCAAATTTGCGGGCGATTTTGCCGGGACCGATGATGCCCCAATGGAAGATGCGGGTGGACATGGATTGGTTGATTAGTTATTGGTTAATTGGTTGATTTGCAATTGAAAAAACACTTTGGGTCAGTTTTCAAACGGCAGCATTTTTCAGCAGGGTTTGCATCCATTGCTGATTTTCTGCTGATAATTCAGGCGGCGGCTGATCTTTATGATAGTCAATGGATAACTCATATAGGCCCCGCTCATAAATCAAATCAATGGCTTTTTTTAAGTCAAGCAACGCGTCTGGATCTGAATCGGCCAGCGGAACAGGGAGAACGGGCAGTGAGTCAGGCAGATTTACTGTCCAAACTTCCGTTTGCTGCGTATTGGCGCGCATGAGCATCATGGCATAATCTGACTTGGGCAATAATGGGTGTAAAAATGGCCGGATACCACGCCGTAGCAGGTCTATTTCCAGTAGATGTACCCCACTGCGGTGCAACATCAAGCGTTTATTCTGATACTGCTCACTGCCCGGCTTCTTTTTATTGACTGGCGAAAGGATTTCGATGGCCGTGATGAGTCGGTTTTGGGCCACATCATGAATTTCCACCACTGGGATGCGTAGTTCCACAGCAGAATAAGTAGGAATGATAATGGTTGGCTCGGTGGCCACCAACGCACTTTCGTACACGGCCACGGGTTCGCGCACCCAGTCTTGATGCCTGCGCACCGACACATCAGGGTACGTAATACCTATCTCCGATTCCGGGGTGGAGTCGGTGATGTTGTAAGGATTCAGACGTGCGACATATTTGGGAGCAATTTGCAAAGCAATTTGCTGTCTGATGGCCGACGCTAGTTCATTGTGTACATCAGACCATATTTCACCTTCCAAATATGGGTCCATGCCGGGAAATGGTGATTTCGTCATTACACGGTGGGTTTAGTGCCCAAATATAGGAAAAATTTAGGCCATCTCCACTTGGCCCTAAATTTCGCTGGCGATTTGTGCCAGAACTGCGGTCAAGGTATCCTCTAAATAACGTCTTATGTTGGCCACTTTTCCTTCGCCATTTGTATAGGCAGAAACAACATAAGGTGGAATTGCTAAGGGTAAAACTGGATTAGGGATATCTTCTTCATTTTTACCCTTATATTCTAAAAATGCCCCGATGGCGAGCGCACCATCTTCATAGCCAAAATGGTGGATGGTTATACCAACATGGTATTTCTTTTCTTCGGAAAAATCAAACCCTAATATAAACCATGCTTTTGGCAAACTACGGTTGAAATAGTAACCGTGTTTTTGAGCATAGCCGATAATCTGAGCAAAGTAAAAATCCTGAAAAGGCCTGTGAGTAATATCGTGCGTTCGCTGGTCATCGAAAGGTGATTTTTTAAGATAAACACCGGCATCTCTTCCGTATTTTTTCTGCAAATTCTGTTCAACCTCTTGTAGATAGGTATCGCAAATAGCGAATATTTTATTCCTTCCCTCTACAAGCACTTTCTCTTTTGCATCAAGCATGGATTGCTTTTGCGCCCTGATTCTTTGAATTAAAGCATCTTGTACTGCTTCAAAGGAGGAAGAGGCAGATACTTCTGGTACATTCAGTGCTTTTTGAATATTTCTCTTTTGTACTTCGCCGAGATAGGTCACAAATGGTTGTGCCTCACCAACATCTGCTCTTTCAAGTGCCTCAATATACCTTGCCTTGGCTTCTTCCCTCAATACTGTTAAAGGGAAAAAACCTGCTTTAATAAAAATAAGGCTGGCCAGAAGCCGCACAACCCGGCCATTGCCGTCTTGATAAGGATGTATAGTAGTAAATGCATGATGTACCCAGGCTGCCTGGATAAGGGAGTGAGTGCCATCACTTTCCAAACGATTGTAGATGCGAACAAGATTGTCTATCTCCGAGGCAACATAGGTCGGTGGACAATAAAGATACATAGTGCCATCTGGTCGAATTGGGTTGTTTTCTTGTTCTTTGAATTTGCCTTTTAAAAGTGGTATTTCTATTTTTCTTCCCAATGAATCTATGGCTTTGGTAGTTGCTTGATGTCTTGTAACCAACTCATGCAATTGATTGATCGTCCAAGCAGAAAATGGAATGTTATCTTTGATGATGTCAAAAACCCAATTTACAGCCTCTAATTGGTCATTTAAATGGCCCATAAGTGTTTGGGGTTCAACATTGGTATCGTTATTACTTAATAGAGAACCTTGGAACCCTTCATTTATGAATGTCTCGGTCATACCTGCACTTAGGTCGTACATTCTTTCAATGATACCTGTTTCTATGGCGTGTTCCCGTTTCAATCTCTCTAAAAACTCTTTATATTCCAAGGAGTTGCCTTGTAATTTCTGGCGTTGAATGAGCCATGAATCAGCAATATCATCTAAAATGGATGTATTGGCCTCAGCCCACGCAGAAGTGAACTCAATAGGCTTCCATATCCTGACAATTTTAGAAGCATTAATCTTAGCACTATCTTCTTCCATAATATTATTGCATTTTAGAAGGTAAAAATCAATCCACCATCACGTCAATCCGCAGCATCACCTGGTCCTCCATTTCTACTTGTTCGGCTTCCACGTGGTCGGACAAGCGCAGTTGGTTGGCGAGTACTTCTTCTTTGATATAATCGCCAAACTGCTCCACCGCTGTCAGGATGCTCGGGTGGCGTTCCACCGTCACGATGATGCGGTCGGTCACATTGAAGCCCTTGTCTTTGCGGATATTCTGAATCCGGTTGACGAGGTCGCGCGCTATGCCTTCGGCCTGCAATTCATCGGTCAAATGCACGTCGAGTGCCACGGTCAGGGCACCATCCGAAGCCGTTTTCCAGCCCGGCAAATCCTCCGTGGTGATGATGAGATCGTCGGGCGTGATCGTGTAGCGGTTGCCGTGGATAAGGATTTCCAGGCCGGAAGTTTCCAGCGTGTTGATGTCATCGTTGCTGAATCCGGCGATCAGTTCGGCAGCGGCCTTCATGTCTTTGCCGAGTTTTGCGCCCAGCGTTTTGAAGTTGGCTTTGGCTCCTTTTTTCAGCAAACCATCTGCATCGGTGATAAATTCGATGTTTTTGACGTTGATTTCACTCAAAATCAGGTCTTGTACGCCTTCCACTTCTTTGATAAATGCCTCGTCCAACACCGGCAGCATGATTTTTTGCAAAGGCAAACGGACGCGCAGTTTTTCCTTTTTGCGGATGCTCAGCGCCAGCGAACAGATGCGCTGCGCATAGTCCATACGTTTCTCCAAGTCTTTGTCTATCAACGAAGTGCTTTCATTCGTCAAATCAGTGAGATGGACGGAATCGTGGCGCAGCGGGGTATTTTTCGCTTTGGCCGCTTCCTTAATGGGCGCGGTCAGGTTGCGGTACATCCAGTCGGAAAAGAACGGCGCGACGGAGGCCATGAGTTGGTTAGTGACCATGAGGCACTCGAAGAGGGTTTGATAGGCAGCACTCTTATCTTCGTTCAATTCTCCTTTCCAGAAACGGCGGCGGCTCAGGCGCACGTACCAGTTGCTAAGGTGGGCGTCCACAAAATCCTCGATGGCGCGGCAGGCGCGGGTCACGTCGTAATTGTCCATCGCGGCGCGGTACTCGGCGACGAGGGAATAAAGTTTGGAAATGATCCAGCGGTCCAGTTCGGTGCGTTGTGCGTAGGGCAGTACATTCATTTCATCGTGCCGGAAGCCGTCGAGATTGGCGTAGAGCGCGAAGAAATTGTAGGTATTATATAGTGTCCCGAAGAGTTTGTTGCGCACTTCGATGATGCCGCCGGTGTCGAATTTCAGGTTGTCCCAGGGATTGGCATTGGCCATCATGTACCATCGCGTGGCATCGGCCCCAAACTCGGCGAGCGTGGCAAAAGGGTCCACGACATTGCCTTTCGACTTGGACATTTTCTCACCGTTTTTGTCCAAAACAAGGCCATTGGAAACCACGTTTTTGAAGGCCACGGAATCATAAACCATACCCGCGATGGCATGCAGTGTATAAAACCAGCCACGCGTTTGGTCCACGCCTTCGGCAATGAAATCGGCGGGATAGCTGACTTCAAACGGCGTTTTGAACGGTTTGTCGTCGCCATTTTTCAGTTTTTCGTAGTCCAGTCCCCATTGGGCATAGGGCATGGAGCCGGAATCGAACCAGACGTCAATGAGGTCGAGTTCGCGGCGCATGGGTTTGCCGGAGGGGGAGACAAGGATTATTTCGTCAATGAAGGGACGGTGGAGGTCAAACCCCACCCCTAACCCCTCCCCCGATAGGGAGGGGGACTTCATTGTGGTGCTTTCTTTGGGGTCGGCTGTACCTTGGGGATTGCTCCACTCACGTTCATTTTCCTCAAGGTTCTCACTATTCCCAGCCAGAATTGAGTGCATATCCCCCTCCCTTTCGGGGGAGGGGTTAGGTGTGGGGTCTTTTTGTGCAAGCAATTCCGCCTTCCGCTTTTTAAGAATATCCCGCAGTCTATCAATGGTTTTATACCTATTATTCAGCACCTCTTCATTCGTAAAACGCACCACTTCAAAACCAACGGCATGGAGCAATTCGGTGCGCATTTCGTCATATTCCGGCTGAAAATCGTGCATCGTGCCGTCCACTTCCACCACTAATCTATATTCAAGGCTCACGAAATCGGCGATAAACTCTTCAATAGCGTGTTGGCGGCGGAATTTGACTTCGTCCAATTGTTTGTCGCGCAGAATATCCCACATCGCTGCTTCACCCGATGTTTGGTTTTTCCGCATCCCTCGCGCAAAATCTTTCAATATTTTCCACCGCTCCGGCGAAGTCGTCTGGAACCACGTCCCATGAAATCCTTCCCTGTCTGTACGTTCACCTTCTCCAAGGTTCTCACTATCCCCAGCCAGAATTGAGCGCATATCCCCCTCCCCCGCAGGGGAGGGGTTAGGGGTGGGGTTGCGTTTCATCACCCCTGCCGCTATCGCCTTCTCCACCTCCTGATTCAACTCCGTCACCGAGCCCACACAAATCTCTTCCTCCCTATCTTCCGTGCGCCAGATCGGCAACGGAATACCCCAATACCGGGAGCGCGACAGGTTCCAGTCCTGCAAATTATCGAGCCATTTACCAAAGCGACCTTCGCCCGTGCTTTCGGGCTGCCAGTTGATGGTGCGGTTCAGTTCGGCGAGACGCTCTTTGGCGGCGGAAGCACGAACGAACCACGAATCCAGCGGATAATACAGCACGGGCTTGTCCGTCCGCCAGCAATGCGGATAAGGGTGGACGTATTTCTGGACGTTGAAAGCGTAACCTTCGGTTTTTAGTTTGACGGCGATATCCACGTCAACGGATTGATAATCAGCCTCATCCTTATAGTCTTTGACGTAACGCCCCGCAAACTCGCCGACCTCATCGGTGAATTTGCCCTGCTTGTCCACCAAAGTCAGTGAGCCAATGCCGTGCAGCCGGGCGACACGCATATCATCCGCACCAAAAGAAGGAGCGGTGTGTACCACGCCGGTCCCGTCTTCGGTAGTCACAAAACCATCGGTGAGCACCACGAAAGCATCGCCATCGGTCGGCTGGACGTAGGGCATCAACTGCTCATAGCGCAGGCCGGATAGTTGCTGGCCGAGGAAGGGATCAGATTGCCAGCGCACTTCGGGCTGGTTTTTCCCATTGAACCACTTGCCCACCAAGGCTTCTGCCAGCACTACGCTCACGTTTTCTTTGGTGTAAGGATTTTGGGTTTTAACCTTTACGTAGGAAATATTTGGTCCGACGGTCAAAGCGGTATTGGAAGGCAAAGTCCAGGGCGTGGTCGTCCAGGCGAGGATACGCAGGTCTTCGTCCGTATCGTCGTAGAGGAACTCGGAACGGGTATCGCGCTGCACCTTGAACATGGCTACGACGGTCGTATCGGTCACCTCTTTGTAGGTGCCGGGCATATTCAATTCGTGCGAACTAAGGCCCGTACCCGCCGCCGGGCTATACGGCTGAATGGTGAAGCCTTTGTACAAATACGAGCGTCCATCGGGGGTGCGCTTGTTGTACAGGCGTTGCAGCATATACCACACCGTTTCGATGTAACTGTTCTCGAAAGTGATGTAGGGATGTTCCAGATCGGCCCAATAACCCATGAGCCGGGTCTTTTCTTCCCACAGGTCTTTATAGCGCATTACGGTGCTGCGGCAGGCGGCGTTGTATTCTTCCACGGTCACCTTTTTGCCGATGTCCTCTTTGGTGATGCCCAGTTCTTTTTCCACCTGCAATTCGATGGGCAGACCGTGGGTATCCCAGCCACCTTTGCGCTCTACGCGGTGGCCTTTCAGCGTTTGGTAGCGACAAAAAAGGTCTTTTACCGTCCGCGCCATCACGTGGTGGATGCCGGGTTTGCCATTAGCCGAAGGCGGCCCTTCGTAAAATACAAAGGCATGGTCCGTCGAACGCTGCTCAACGGATTGTTCAAAAATCTTTTCGTCCTCCCAGAATTGCAGGATTTCGGCATCAATGGCGGGGAGATTGAGTTGTTTGAATTCGCGGTACACCTTGTAGGGAATTATGAATTATGAATTATGAATTATTCGCGAGAAGCGGAACATTTAGCATTTCGCCGAATTATTCTGAGAGTTCTTGTTCCAACTGTTCAATCGTAGGAAAAGCCGATTGAATATTATCGGGCAGATTTTGGGTAATTACCCACTGGCTTACGCCGATGGGCTTATTGAGATCGCGTAAAGCATACTCGACTTCAATGCGCGTTTTGGACTTGCAAAGAATGATGCCAATGCTGGGATTGTCGCTTTCACTGCGTAGCAAATCATCTACGGCGGAGAGGTAAAAATTCATCTTCCCGGCGTGTTCCGGGGCAAATTCTTCCATTTTAAGATCAATGGCGACAAAACACCGCAAGCGAATATGGTAGAAAAGCAGGTCGAGCGCGTAGGTTTTTTCGCCTATTTGCAAAGGGTATTGTCTTCCAATGAAGGCAAATCCAGCACCCAGTTCCAACAAAAATCGGGTAATATGGTCGGTCAATTGTTTTTCCATATCCAACTCGTGCATAGCCGGAGTCATCGCCAAAAAGTCGAATAAGTAAGGGTCTTTCAGGGTTTGCTGGGCCAGATCGGCTTGGGCTTGGGGAAGGGTTTGGGCAAAATTCGTAATGGCTTGGCCTTGCCGTTCGTGTAGCCGGGATTCGATTTGGACTCCCAAAACGGCTCTCGACCAATGGTTTTGGATAGTATTTATTAAATAAAACTGGGCAACTTCAAGCGACCCGGACTTCTTGATAATCAGTATATTATGCCCCCAAGGTATTTGTCGAACAAGTTGTTCAACAAATTCATCTGCGTTTTGGTAAAACCGAAAAAAGCGGCGCATGAAATATAGATTATCCCGCGAAAAGCCTGATAGATCAGGAAATTCCATTTTGAGGTCAAGAGAAAGATTTTCTATCACTCCTTCTCCCCAAGCGGTTTGTTCCGTTTTTTCGTCCATCATTTGCCCCAACTCCCAATACAACTGAATCAACTGCGTATTCACTGACAATGCTGCCTTGATTTGGGCAGAGCGAATCCGGGACTTGAAGTTTTCAAGCCACGGACGATATTCAGCCATGATTGCCGATTGTTGTTTCATGCTAGTGCATTTTCAATCAAAAACCCCGCCCGGTGTAGCACACCAGCCGGGGTTTCTGTTTTCCCAAAAACAGCCACGCTCCGTGCTCAGGTGTGCGACCCGGGACGAATAATAATGCTGCTGGAAATTATCGGTAAAAAAATCATGTCGTTATTTGTAATGCGGCAAAGGTAAACAATTTTATTTTTCATTTTGCGAAGCAGAAAATGCTGGCTTGATTAAAACAGGCTCATCGTGCGATCAACAACCGGCTGGTAGCCACACTACTGCCCATCTGTAGTTGCAAAAAGTATAACCCCGCCGCCAGCATTTTGGTTTCCAAAACCAGTGTTTGTTGGCCCGCTGCGAAAGACTGGCGCGGCAACTGCTTTACAATGCGGCCATCCACGCTCGTCAATTGAAGCATAACGCCGCTATTTTCTGACAAGGTAAAATTCACCGTAGCGCGTTCAGAAGCGGGGTTCGGATAAATTTCCAGTTGCGCGGCATTGTTCATATCCACCACGCTTACTACCTCAATTAATCCCGAACGCGGCCCTTCCAGCACGCTGCGCATAATTTCGACCTGCCCTTTGGTAAACATATTCATGCACGTCTCGCTGGAATAATCCATGTAATTTTCGATGAGGTCGGGCATATTTAAGCCATAAAAATCTTCTATGGTGTCGCAGGTATTGCGGGTAATATCGCAGTCAAAATTGGACTGCGCATTGGCGAAAGGCGTATCGTCCACGCCATCACTTTGAGCGCAGTCGTTGGGGCCAAGCAGGCCACCATCGCCCCAGATGTGGCGCAGCCCGAGGTAGTGACCCGTTTCATGGACGAGCGTTCGGCCACGCACCACGAGATCGTCGGTCCCGCCGGGCACTGCGATGGTGTTGGGATTGTTACTGCCAATCATCCGGTAGTCCACGACTACGCCATCTTCGTCGGCGTTTGGGGAGTTACTGCCCGCGGGCCAGTTCACCAGGTCAGCGGGAGGAAAAGCAAAACCGAGAATTTGGCCCAAAACAATCGGCCCGAAAGCAATCGGCTGGACTTTACAAATCCAGATATTAAGATAATGCTCATTGTCCCAGGCAGTGCTGCCGCCGTCGGCATCGTGTTTTACTTCGGTCAAAAGATTGGTTCCAAACAGATCAACGGCAAATTCCTGTTCGGTTTTTACCCGGACTATTTCAGCCAACTGAAATTGAATTTGAGCATTGCCGGCCACGGGCTGGAACACAGAACGCAGTTGCGCAGTATCGGCATTCAGCCGGTTGTAATCGGCGTTGAGAATTTGAATTTGGTTCTCGATAATGCTGTCGGCCAGGTTTTCGGCCTCTTCTTTCCACACTACATGCACGACTACCTGAATGGTGTAGGGCGACCGCTGACTGACGGATGTGTTTTGCCGGGCCGCCTCAAATGTGGCGTCGAAGTTTGCTTGCAGATCGGGATAGTGCGCCCGCAGGATGTCGGAAAAGAGGTCATTTCCGCAGACAATCGGACGAATCGAAGGGGTTTGGGCTGTGCTAATGAAGTGAAAAAGCAGAAAAAGGGGGAGGAAAAATAAACGCATTGGGAGATCGGTTTTTGATTAATTAAATTGAAAAATGAAGGGCGAAAGATAGATGGATTTGGAAAAACCGGCCTCATTACATTACATAAACTTAATTTCATTGCTCGCTGGGACAGGTACCTTTGTTAAGTTTTTCGGAAACCCATTTCTTACCCATTTTTATGGAAAATACCCGGCTTAGCATCGTTATTCCCACTAAAAACGAAGGCAAATACATTGACGAAACGCTGGCCCGGCTGGTCGGTTATGTAGAAAAATACAGCCTGGAAATCATTGTCTCCGATGCCCACAGCACGGATAACACGGTGGACATCGTGCGGCAGTACGAGGCCCAGACAGCGGGCAAAATCCGGCTGGTACAAAGTAGCGGGCCACAAAACATCGCTATCGGACGGAATTTTGGTGCGGCCCACGCCACCGGCGATCTGCTTTTCCACACGGATGCCGATGTGCATATTCCCCAGCCGGATCGCTTTTTTCAAACGGTGCTGGCCAAATTTGAAAAATCCAATATCGTCGCTGCGACGGTGCCGATCTGGGTATATGCCGCCGAATCGAAAATCAATGATCGCCTGTACCATTTGTTGATGAACAGTACGATTCGGCTGTCTTTTACGGCTGGCGTGTATTTGGCCAAAGGCGAGTGCCAATTGATCCGCCAGGACATTTTTCAGAAAATTGGCGGCTACAACGAGCGGCTGGTGGCGGGCGAGGATTGCAACCTGTTTTACCGGCTGCACAAAGAGGGCCGCATCGCTTTTTTGCATCGCCTAAGTGTCCATCATTCGCCGCGTCGGTTCCGGGAATACGGCTATGCGCAGGTGAGCTGGATTTATTTGCGGGAAGGACTTTCGCTGCTGTTTCGGGGCAAATCTTATGCGGAAGAATGGACGCCCGTGCGCTAACCGCCGGTTATTAACCACCCGATTCTTCCCGCCAAAATTCCTCGGCGGGGCGATGCGAATACAGCATTTGCGCAATCGGGGTCAGAAAATAATGCTCCTGATAGGTCTGCTGAAAACGGCCATTGCTGCACGTGCCGCTGGCCCAGGTCAGATCGAGCCAATACCAGCGACCGTCCAGCCGCACGGCATTCCAGGCATGACCCTCCCCTTCGGTATGACCGCCATACGCCTTGCCTTCCACTACACGGGCTTCTACTTCGGCCAAATCACACATGGTTTTGAACAGAAAAGCGTAACCACCGCACAGTGCCCGCCGGTTTTTGAGGACCAGGGCCAGTCGCAGTTGAATGTCGGTCATGCGGTCAGCATCGTCCAGCAGCGGGTCGCGGGAGTTCTGGAAATTGCAATCGTAGGCAATGTTGTCGGTGATCCAGGCGAATATGGCGCGCACCTTTTCGCGGTCGGTAGAATATGGTGCGGTGAGGCTATCGGTCAGTTGGATGAGGTCGAGTTTTCGCAGGCGGATAGCATGGGCACGGGCATCTATCTGGCCGTCGGAGGACTGGGCAGAGAGCGACGTTGCTACAACCAGAAGCGAAAAAAAGAAACAAAGAGAATTCTTCATGCCGACATGCAGTAATTAAGAGGACTGCATTGATTTACAGCCATTAACGCTGGCCGGAACCGGATGTTTTGAGCGTATTGTAAGGATTGCGTTTGAAATAAAATCCTTACGCCCGCACTTTGGCCACTTCCTCCGCCTCCACCGTCTCATGCAGCATATCATACAATAAATCATGGTATTCCGGGAAATCGGGCAGGTTATTATGGCCCGCACCTTCAATCGGGAAAAGCGTAATTTTATCGGGGGCCAGATCGCGCAACATCTCGCTTTGGCGAAAGGGAATCAGCCGGTCGCGGGTGCCGTGCAGAATGCAGATCGGGCAATGCACTTTCTTGATAAACCGATCCGTGCGAATGTGATAACGCAACAGCCAATTCATGGGTAGCAGAAAACCGTAGCGCATAATGTGGTACAGAAACGAATAATACGGCGAATCAAGAATCAGCAATCGCGGACTATTCCAGGAAGCAATGCGCGCCGCCAAACCGCTGCCCAACGACCGACCGTACAGCACAATTTGCTCTTCCTCATACTGACTGGCCAGCCACTTATAGACCTGTTGCAGATCGGAAAAGAGAATTTCTTCCGTGCGCCGACCCCGGCTTTTGCCAAAACCCCGAAAATCCAGGATCAGGAAATCATAGCCTTTGCCGACAAAATCCTTGGCAAATTTGCCCCAACCCTTGATACTCCGTGAGTTGCCTTTGATGTAAAAGACCACGCCCTTGCTATTGGGTACCCGAAAATGCAGCGCGTTCACGCTACCGCCGTCTTCCATTTCAAAGTCCACCTCCGTGAAAGGGAAGGGGTACTTATACATGAACCATTTCGGCAGCCGTTCGGGACGGAAAAAAAAGTAGTCCTGCCCGAAATAAAATACGGCACACAGCGCGACATACGCCACGCCCACCCAAGAGAGAATATGTGCCCAAAGTTGCATACCAGGTTATTTTGGGCGAAAAGATAAGTATTGGCGGATTGAGCTGCCAAAATATTTATAAATCGGCTGCTGAACCCGCCACTACCTTTATTGCACCTCCGTCCAGGCTTTGGTCAAATCCGTGCGCCCGATCATATTCTTCCAGTCCCGTTTCGGATTGGCCTGTATTTTTTTCAATAAAGCCAACTGCCGCGCCGATAGCAGTGCATCCGGCGACTGATTTTCACCCACCAAACTATTGGCGCGGCAGGCTTGCAGTGAGGTCATGGGCACAAAACGGTAATTGGTTTTCGACAGGTAATATTTAGGCTCATTATCATGGCGAAAACCCTCGTTTTTCTGGCAGGCAGTGATGCCTTTGGGCTGCGTCCGAGCCGCCAAATCGGAACGCTTTATAATCGTTGGATTAAAAGTAACCCGCACCACTTCGTGGCCATCCTGAAAGCCGGGTGCCGTCTCAATAACCCCTGGAATGGCCCCAAAAGTGCCTTCACCGCTCCAAAAACAGTACATCGAAAAGGTGGCTGTTTCCAGACCCGAAGCGCGGGCCTGCAACTCTTCGTCGAGCACTTCCAGATAGCGCGGCACGGCTTGCCCCGTCAACTCTAACGCACTTTGCAAACCTTTAACCAATGAGGTCGAAGTCCTGAAATCGGGCATGCGCAACACAATATCCTTATAATCAGTCCGCACGATACGCACCACCGGATTATTCCAGGCGGGCTCATCGAAAATTTTCAGGGCTTCCGCGTCTTTGCCGCCTTTGTTGTTATAAATACAAACCGGCACAAAATACGTTTCAATAGCCTCCACAATCAGCGGATGGGACAGGGTGGTATTGCCAAAATGCGTACAATTGGAGCAGCCCGGCACCTCCTGGAACAGAATTAGAATAGGCTTGCCAGTTTTAGCAGATTCAGCCTGGCCCGCCTGCAAATCGCGCAACCAATGCACCTGTCCCAGCTCTTCCGGTTGGGGATCGGGTGCAGCAGGCAGCGGCAGAGTAGTAATGGCCACCGTAGTGGCAGATGTTTTTTTCATACCCGCAAAAGAGGGAGGTAAAAGATAGAAACCCGCTGTAAATAAGGTGGCGAGGCAAAGCAGTTTGACGGTCATCATTTTTAAAATTATTTTTAAAAAACCAACGCCAAATTTATACCCGGCGATGGATTATTTTCCCGGAAACGGTAGTTTTGTCTTTGCCCGGACGCAGCGGCTGCCAAGGCAATACTCTTAGGGTCGTGCAAAAAGGCGATATAAACGGCCATACCTGAGCTGTCATTCCGACGGAAGGAGGAATCCGCTAAGGTATTGATTATCAATGCCACGCTGCCAGATTCTTCCTGACGTCGGAATGACATTCATAGGTGGGAAATGGTAACTCATTTCTCAATCATTCCTTAAAACAGTTATAGTTCTCTTAAAAACAGCAATTTGGAGTTATAAATCTGTAAACCCGATAAACCATAATGCCCGGCGCAAGTCCAACGATTGAATTATTGTTTCATCAAAAAAACGCGTACTATGAAAACATACTGCAATGTGACTCCGGTGATCATTTTGCTCGCCACCCTGCTTTCTTTTAACACTTACGCCCAGAGTGAAAGTGCCGACAGCACAGGCCTGCCTGGCGATAATTTCAGTCTGGAAGCGGCCCTGGCCATGTTCCAGAAGGCCGAGTCGCTGGAGAGCTTTGAAAAAATGCTGAACACCGAAGACAACGATGTCAACAACCTCGACCTGAATGAAGATGGCCAGACCGACTATATTCGGGTGATTGATCGGATGGATGGCGACGCACACGCTATTGTGCTGCAAGTTCCGCTGAGTGCTTCCGATGCCCAGGATATAGCCGTTATCGAGATCGAAAAAGATGGGGCTGAAAGTGCCACTTTACAGATTGTCGGTGACGAAAATGTGTATGGCCAGGAGGTGATCGCCGAGCCATTTGCCGAAGAGGCAGCAAAAAAAGACGGGCGTCATGGCCCGGCCATGCGCCTGGCACCCGACTACATCGTGGTGAATGTGTGGGGCTGGCCAGCGGTACGTTATATTTACCGGCCAGCCTACGTGGTGTATGTGTCGCCCTGGCGCTGGAGCGTATATCCCACCTGGTGGCGTCCTTTCCACCCGCGCCCCTGGGGATATTACCACGTCCGGGTTCGGCCTTATCGCGCCCATTATCATGTAGTGACCACACACCGGGTCGTGCGGGCGCATAATGTGTACCACGGCCACCGCACCCACTCTACGGTCGTGCATAACCGGACGGTGACTCACGTGCAGACCAATGGCCGGAATAGCCGGAGCAACATAAATGGCCGAAATGCAGGAAACGACCGGAATGATCGAAGCAGCGTAAATGGCCGGAACACTGGAAATGACCGAAATGGTCGGGTAGAAGCCAGCAGAACCAAAAAAACAACCACCGTACATGGCAGACGTGGGGGTTCGGTCACCAAAAAGCAAACCACTACCAAAGTGCAGGGCAAACAAGGCGAACGCAGAGGGCGGCACTGAACAGATTAAAGATAAATGAATTATATATTTGATTTTTAAAGAGTTATGAGCGTTCTGCGTTCATGGCTCTTTTTTTTACCTGTTCATAAAAATTATTGTGTCTCCAAATGGCTGGGGTCAAAATTGAATACCCGGAATGTTTCAAATCAATAATTCCAGCCCGTTTCTTTTCCTTTCGGCCCTACTGCTCCATCCGCTTATTTCCGCAGGAAAAAATTATTTTTTTATTTTAAAACTAATCCTGCACCCTGCTCGAATATAACCTTGAACAATGACTACGCTGGGTCTCAGCCAGGGGTCAAAATATTTATCCTTTCACTTTTAAAGTCACCACATTATGCTTGAAAACAGACTATTCCGTCTATTAGGAGTGCTGTTAATGGTGGGTTGGAGTTTCAACGGTTTTGCCTCGAGCCACCGGGAAGCCCCACTTATCTGCTCAGACCCGGTAGCGGACAACACGGACGTGTATGCTTTTCGTAGTCCAGATGACCCAAACACTGTTACCATCATCGCGAACTACCAACCATTCCAGCTTCCCGATGGCGGTCCCAATTATTATACTTTTGGGGAAAATGTCCGCTATGAAATCCACATTGACAACGATGCCAGCAAATTTGGCGATGAAGTGACCTACCGTTTCACTTTTACCCGCGTTAATGAAGACCCTACGACCTTCTTCAATATTCGCCTCGGCAGTCGTAACCTCCGCGCCACCTATACCCTCGAGCGCTCCATGGATGGCGGACAAACGTTTCAGACCATTGTGCAAAATGGAGAGGTGCCGCCCAACAACATCGGCCCGCGCTCCATCGAGGGCGATGTTGGCTTAGCTACGCCTTACGAAACCCTGGTAGCCGATGCCATTATGACGGCTTCTACTGGCGAACGCGTGTTTGCCGGTCCCAGAGACGACGCATTCTTCGTTGATCTGGGTGGTATTTTCGACCTGGGCAACTCTCCACGGCAGGATGGCCCGATCCGCGATGGTTTGGCAGAGTACAACGTGAGCAGTATTGCGATCCAGGTTCCGATTGCGACCCTGCTCAAAGCCGGTGTATCTGCTACGCCGACGAGCATTCTGGATGCTAATTTTGTGATCGGCGTGTGGGCTTCGGCCAGCCGTCCGGCCATGAAAACGATTACCGGAGACAGCAGCTCTTACAGTGGCGACTGGGTACAGGTCAGCCGTTTGGGTATGCCATTGACCAACGAGGTGATCAACCCGATGGCCTTCAAAGACTACTGGAACTCGCTGACGGCTTACGAGGATGTCTATGACAAATTCCTTGACCAGTATTTCTACAAACCCGAATTGTCCCTTTATATGGACGACCGCTTTTTTGGGGCTGCCGTACCGGCTTTCTCCCAACTGCGGGTGCAAACCAATTCGCTGGGTGCGTATGACTTCGGTTACGGAAAAGATGGCCTGTTCCCGCTGAAAGGCAATCCTGCATTGGACGGAACAGCATTGGCTGAATCGGCATTTGGCGGTCTATTGCTGCCTGGCCCGGGTAACGCCCGTTCGGTGGACCTTTTCCCGATTTTCAATACGGGTGTGCCGAATCTGGCCCCTTACCAGTTGGCAACGGGCAAAAACGGCAATCCATTGGCCGTTGGTAAGCCATTTATCAACAATTTTTTGCCTAGTCAGGGCGATATGTTGCGCCTGAATATGGCGGTGCCCGTCACCCAACGTGACGATCCGTCTTTCAGTTCGCTCGGTCTGGTGCAGGCGGCGGTGTTGGGTCTGACGGATCCGACCTATAACACGACTGCTGATCTGCAATTCATCCCGAACATGGATGGCTTCCCCAATGGTCGCCGCCTGGAGGATGATGTGACGCGGATCGAACTGCAAGCTGTTTCGGGTATTGTGCTGGCCGCCATCGGTCTGTGGTACGACGATTACGTAGATGGTGGAAGCCCGGTAACGCCGCAATTGCTCAATGTGCTGAACTATAGCACTGGTGTGGAGCAAAACGATAAAGCGTTCGAACCGACTTTCCCGTACGTTGCTACACCCTGGCGCGGTACCGAGGTGTCACGCCCCGACCAACCAGGCGAGTAATTGCCTGATTATCCACCGTTTAAATCACCATTAATTCTTCATATAATGATGAAAAATTTTCTAAACCTAGTCTGGATGATCGGCATTATGCTGGTAGCTTGTCTGCCCGCTGCCCAGGCATCCAGTCACCGGGAGGCCCCACTCATCGCCGATGATCCATTGGCTGATAACGTGGACGTATATGCGTTCCGCAGTCCCGACGATCCTAATACGGTGACGCTGATCGCCACTTTTATTCCGTTTCAGCTGCCTCATGGCGGCCCGAACTACTACTTTTTCGGCGAAAATATCCGCTACGAAATTCACGTTGACAATGATGTTACCACGACTGGTGACGACATTGTTTACCGTTTTACTTTCAAAAACGTGTACGAAGATCCGTCCACCTTCTTCAGGGTGCGTTTAGGGCTGCAAAACCTGCGCAGCAACTATACGCTGGAGCGTTCCACCGATGGTGGCCAAAGTTTCCAGATGGTGACGAATTCCGGTTTTGTGCCGCCGCCGAATATTGGCAAACGTTCTATCGAAAGCCCGGTGGGCCTGAATACGACCTACGAAGCCCTGATGAACCGGGCCATTACCAATATTGGCGACGGAGAAACGGCCTACGTAGGTTATTCGGATGATCCATTTTTTGTTGATTTAGGGGGTATTTTTGATCTCGGCGATTCGCCACGTCAGGAAAGCGGTCCGCCACGCGATGGTCTGGGTTGCATGAATGTCTGTGCTATCGCGTTGAAGATTCCGATTGCCAACCTGCTGAAAGATGGTGCACCTGCCCAACCGGCCAACATCCTTGATCCGAACTATGTGATCGGGGTGTATGCCTCTACCAGCCGTCAGCAAATCAAGACGTTAGGTAAATATGCACAGGTGACTAACAGTGGCCCGTGGGTGCAGGTATCGCGCCTGGGGATGCCCCTGACTAACGAAGCGGTTATTCCGGTTGGTTACAAAGACTATTGGAATTCGCTGTCTCCGTACGAAGAAATTACCGATACGATACTGGACCAGTTTTTCTACAATCCTGAGCTGTCCCTGTATATGGACGATTCGCTGTTTGGTGCTGCTGTTCCGGCTTTTTCCAAACTGCGTGTACAACGTAACTCCCTGGGTATGTTCGATTTCGGTTACGGCCAGGATGGTCTCTACGGCTTGAAAGGCAATGCTGCCCTGGCTGGTTCCGCTCTCGATGATGCTGTCTTTGGTACCCTGTTGTTGCCTGGACCTGGAAAGCCGCGTTCGGTGGACCTTTGGCCTATATTCCACACGGGTGTGCCCAACGTAGTCCCTTATCAACTGGCGACCGGCAAAAACGGTAACCCATTAGCGGTTGGCAAACCATTCATCAACAACTTCCTGCCGAATGGCGGCGATATGTTGCGCCTGAATATGGCGGTGCCAGTCACCCCGCGTAATGATCCTGCTTTTAGTTCGCTCGGTCTGGTCCAGGCGGCCGTGTTGGGTTTGACTGATCCGGCGTATGCTGGTAATGCAGAACTGCAATTTATTCCGAACATGGATGGCTTCCCGAATGGTCGCCGTCTGGAAGATGATGTGACGCGCATTGAGCTGCAAGCCGTTTCCGGTGTGGTGCTGGCGGCTATTGGCCTGTGGTACGATGACTACGTGCCTGGCGGCAGCCCGGTGACGCAGGACCTGCTGGATGTGCTGACTTATACGACCGGTGTGGAAGAAAATGATACGACCTTCAGTGCCAGCTTCCCTTACCTCGCCATGCCGTGGGTCGGCGATGGAAAATGCGGTGGCAAAGTGGTGGCAGACAATATGCGTCAGATGTCGAATCGCAATAGCGTCCTCGGTCTGCAAACGGCTACAGTGGCGTTGTCTAACTTCCCGAACCCGTTTGTGGAGGCTACTACCGTCAAACTGCACCTGAGTGCTCCTTCCAAAGTGGACCTGCGCGTGTATGATATGACGGGTAAACTCGTGCGCACCGTGATGCAGGAATCGAAAGATGCTGGTACTTACCAAATCAATGTACCGACTGCTGACTGGACACCGGGACGCTATGTGCTGGCGGCCATCATCAACGGCAAAATGCAACAGAGCATTAAAATCGTGAAATCGAAGTAGGTTTTATCTTTCTAAACATAACCGGGCCGCCCCTGGACACTGCTGATTTATTTCGGCAGTGTGCATGGGGCGGTTTTTTTTGTTGAAAGGATAACGTGAGAGCCCATCTATCAGTCCAATGCGGTGGCTTTATCCAAGTGTAGCTCTATCAAATCATGACTTTCCAATAACAAGGCGAGGTTTTCGGCCTGTGTTTCAAAGAGTTGCCTTAGGTTATGTAGTCTCAAATTTCCGACTTTGACCATGATTAATTTTGGCGGTTTGCGCTGTAAAAGAAACGAATGAAAAAAATCGCTGTCTTTTGAAACCACCACCGCATCCCGCTTGGCGGCCTCTTCGGCCAGCCACCCATCGCTGGTGGCATTGCCCAAAGGGAAGTCTGTAGTGTGAAATGCCGTATGACCGAGTGCTCTGAAATACTTACAAAGCGATCTGGGCAGGTGCGCGTCAATAATAAAAATCATGCTGCGTGGGGATAGACATACACGCTTTTGGTTTTGATAGCTTGGGCAGCATAGGCCAAGCAGGCCAGAATATCTTCTGACTCCAGGTCAGAAAATTCAGCGAGCAATTCGTCTATGGTGTCGCCCGCTGCCAAATACTCCAAAATGCTCTCCACAGGATAACGAAGGCCTCTGATAACAGGCTTTCCATGGCAGATTGCGGGATCAATAGTAATGCGGTTAAGCAAGGAAGAGTATTCCATAATTTATGGTGATGTGTTTGCTACAAAAGTAGGCGCGTTTTTACCAGAATCCAATATCTAATTCTTTTCAACCCGTGGCCTATACTATACCACGATTCAAAACCCGTCCCCCATCGCAAAATCCGATACCCGCTCCGTCCATCTGCCCCGCGTAAAATCGGGAAAAGCCTGGGGCGTGCTGCCCGTGGCAATAGATGCTTCGGTCAGCGGGGTGATCGCCAGCCAGGTGGCGGCATCATACACATCGAGTTGAGGGCGTTGATTGCGTTTCGCGCTTTCGACAAAATGGTGAAAAACAAAGAAATCCATCCCGCCGTGACCGGCCGTTTTCGCGTCGGCCCCGTAGCGTTTCCAGAGCGGATGATCGTAGCGATCCAGCCAGGGCTGCGCTTCTTCCCAGGTATGGGCCTTGCTTTGGCCCTGCATATACAGCGATTTATTCAGATCCATCCAGATGCCACGGGTGCCCTGTACCCGAAAACCCAGCGAGTACGGACGGGGCAGGTTGGTATCGTGGGAGAGCAGTATGCTTTCGCCATTGGCGGTTTTCAGCACGGTGGTGACCACATCGCCGAGGTGGAATTCTACCTGCGCATTGGGATGACTTGGGCCGCCTTTGGGGTGATTGACCACATAGTCGTGCAGCCCACGCGCTTTGGATGCCGTAGCGGTGAGGTGCAGAAAGCGATTGCCACGGTTGATATTGGTACACATGGCCAGCGGCCCGACGCCGTGGGTAGGGTATAAATCTCCGTTGCGATGCACCGAATGTTTGGTGCGCCATTTGGCCTCCGAAAAGCCCTTTTCGCCAAATTCCACGCCCGAATTGTAGGGCGTGACGCCATCGTTGAATTTCACTCCGCGCAGATCGTGCTGGTAGCCGCCTTCCAGGTGAATTAATTCACCAAAAAGATTTTCCCGCACCATTTGCAGTACAGCCATCACGTCGCGGCGGTAGCAGACATTTTCCATAAACATCAGGTGTACGCCGGTCGCCTCGTGGGTGTTGACCAGTTGCCAGCATTCATCCAGCGAAAAACCGCCGCCTACTTCCGTGGCCACGTATTTGCCAGCCTTCATGGCCGCCACGCATTGTTCGGTATGCCACTCCCAGGGGCTGGCGATCACGACCGCATCAATAGCCGGATCGGCCAGCAGGCGTTGGTAGTCGCGTGGCCCCTGGTCGTACACCTTGGGGCGTTTCCTGCCTTGTTCCTCTATTACTTTCAAAGCAGCGGCAACCATACCTGTATCGGGATCGGCGATGGCGATGATTTCGCAATCGTCGCGCCGTGCGGCCATATCCACATGGTCTTGTCCCCGCAGGCCGGTACCGATGAAGCCGAGCCGGAGTTTCTCGCGGGGCTTGTCCAGCGGACGGGCATTTGGTTGGGTCGCAGCAGCGGAGACGGTAGGCACGGCAAGGGCGGCACCGGCGAGGGTAGCCTGCTGGAGAAAAGTGCGGCGGTCAAGTTTGGACATGTGTAAAAGGTGAGAGGGTGAGAAAAGTAAGTGTCCGCCTTCGTGTGAAAAAGACTTCGGCGGCTAAAGAAATAGTGTGTCAATTCCGCATTCCGTATTCGTTATTCCGCATTCTTCATGTGCCGGTACAAAGCAACCTGATTGGCCGCCCGCACCAGATTATGGTCGGCATAGCGGGTGCTATAATAGGGGTCGCCGAGCAAATAATCGGTCAAAAACCGCAGGGCCTGAATGTAGGTCATCAACCGGCCCGCCCAGGCAAAGTGTTGTCGTTCGATGGCGGTCAGTTCATCAGCCATTTCGCTGAAATAACCGGCTTCTACAGCTTCATAAAAACCCGCGCGGAGATAGACTTTTTCTAAATCGGCCTCTTCCTCATTGGCGGGCGAAAGGTAAGTACGCAGCATATCACCCACGTCGTCAAAAAAATAACCGGGCATAATGGTGTCCAGATCAATCACCGCCAGACCGCGATGCTGGTGGTCGAACAGGACATTGCTGATCTTGGTATCGAAGTGCATAATCCGGGTTTTTACCGCCGGGTTTCGAATCAATTGTTGGTACTGTTCCACCATGTATTGCTGGTCTAACAAATAGACAATCAGGTCGTTGGCTGACTTCCGGCGGTCCGGCTGGCCATTTTGCAGGGCTGCGGTGAACTGCGCAAACCGCGTTTGCAAATCGTGAAAGCCCGGCAAAATCACGTGTACTTCCCTGGGATGCAGGCCACTCAGCCGCCGGGTAAATCCGGCAAACTGGCGGGCCGCTTCGTAGGCTTGTTCGGGCGTTTCCACTACTTGCAAGGTGCGCGAACCTTCCAGAAAAGGAAATAAACGGTAGCAATCGCCGGTCTCGCTGTACACTACTTCCTGTTTATTTGCCGTTTGGATCGGTGCCGGGAAGCAGTAATCGGGGTAATTTTGCTGCAAATAATCGGCGACCCGGCGAATATTGACCGCAATATCTTCCGGTCGCGGGAAAACGCGTTGATTGAGAGACTGGAGAATATAGTGCTGCTGATCGCGCTGATCGGTCACCCGGTAAGTCGTGTTGATAAGGCCCGAAGTCAGCGGTTCCAGCAGGCAATCGGCAGGGGAAAGCGAGTAGGCAGATAAAATATTTGTAAAATCCGGCACAGCAGTTGGGTCAGGTTGTTTTTGAATATATATCTTGCCGAAAGATATGGCACGATTTTTTAGTTCATTTTCCGCTCTGCGGCTTCGCTTGCCTCCGTTTGCCAAAAAATTCACCAGAGCAAGAAGCCTGCCTTTATGGTGCCAATTTTTGGTGCAGGTCGTATATCTCTCCTTTTTTGCTTCACTTTAAAAAAACCTCCGTTAGTTCGCGGGGTTGAAGCAAAGGTGCAACGTAATCCCGGAAAGATTAAACACACTATTCAGTAAACTTAATAAACGTTTTTTATGAGATCAACACTAAAATTCCTTGTTCTTCTGTGCTTGTGCGGGAGCATCACGTCTTGTGTGAGTAAGAAGAAATTTGTTTCCATGCGCACCCAACTGCAAAGCCAGCTGGAGACCGCCAACAAAGACCTGGGCAAATGTGGCGTAAGTCTGAACGACTACATGGCCCGCCTTTCTACCTGCGATCAGGAACTGAAAGCCGCCCAAACCAGCCTCCAGTCCCGCCAGGAGCAAATGCAGGATTTGAGAGCACAATTGGACGATGCCAAAGCACTGCGCGATAAACAGTTGACCCAGGTGGGCAACCTGACAGTGCTGTCGCAATCGGCCAATGACAACATCAAGGAAACCCTGTCGCAACTGGAGAAAAAAGACAAGTACATTCACTTGTTGCAAGCCGCCAAAACGAAAGCGGATTCCATCAACCTCGCTCTATCGGTCAACCTGAAAGGTGCGCTGAAAGATGGTATTGAAGACAAAGATGTGGACATCAAAGTGGACAAAACGGTCGTCATGATCAACCTGTCGGACAAGATGCTCTACAAAAGCGGTAGTGCCAGCCTGACGCCAAAAGCCAATGAAGTGCTGGGCAAAATCGCCAAAATCGTCGAGTCACGCCCCGATCTGGAAGTGATGGTGGAAGGCTACACGGATAATGTGCCGATCAAAAACAACTGTATCGAAGACAACTGGGACCTGAGCACTAAACGGGCCACTTCCGTGATTCGGGTGCTGCAAAAAACGTATAACATCAACCCGAACCGCCTGATTGCCGCCGGTCGGAGCGAGTACAATACGCTGGCCAGCAATGATACGCCGGAAGGCCGGGCGACCAACCGTCGCACCCGGATCATCATTATGCCAAAACTGGATCAGTTCTATGATCTCTTGAACCCTAATATGGTTCCGAAATAGTAGAACCACCCAGTTTGTTTTTCCGGTGAGCCTCTGTATACCTAAATGGTAGTGCGGAGGCTCACTGCATTTACAGCCACACCCTGAAAACCCAACCTGCCTGCCCCACACGGCGTCTTTTTATTTAACAAACACGCTATATTATGAAACGCTATCTTCTTTTGTTGCCCTTATTACTAGTTCTAGTGTCGCCCGCTCCGGCGCAGCCCGCCGAATTTGCGCCCGCCGGAGCCGAATGGTTCTACTCCTACCAATCCGGGTGGGGGCTCTTCGAGGGGTTTTTCCACGCCAAAAGTCTGGGTGATACCCTGATAAACGGGCAGGTATGCAAGAAATTCTGTACTTCTTATTACACCCAACCCACTACGCCGCCCTATTGTCAGACTGCCCAGTCTGCGGTACGTTATCTCTGTCAACGGGCCGATTCCATCTTTGAAGTCAGTACGGATACTGCCTACGCGCCACGTTTGTTGTTTCGCACCAATTTTCAGGCTGGCGATTCGATGCATTACCTGTACCGGGCTTTCGTGGTCGCTCGTATTGATACCTTGCTGTTGAATAACCAGCCGGTCCGCCGGTTTCATCTGGCGAATGACTTTGGCACGGAACACATTGTTTATGACCGTTTTGGCCCGGAGGAAGGCTTGTTCGATTATTCCTGGGGCCTCATCGCCGACGGACCGATCTTCCACCTGCGCTGCTACCAGGACGATCAGTTCCCGCAGGTCCACCTCAGCAGCGAAGCCTGCGATTTTGTGCTGGCTACGGAAGAACCACTCTCCAGTCTGTACTTCTATCCCAATCCCGCCCGCGATTTTATTTACTTCGGATTTCGGGGTAACATCATCCCTGATCTGCAGTTCCAAATCTGGGATGCCGCCGGTCGTTTGGTGCGCGATCATATTTCTCCCGTTCATCAGGCCATTGATGTGCAGACTTTGCCAGCGGGATTTTATGTGCTGGCCATCAAGGCCGGGGAGGCGCGGGCCTGGCAGAAGTTTGTGAAGCAATGAGGGGAATGGCAGTTTTTACCGCCGAAACTTTCCCTCCCAAACCCCCTCATTTCCCAGATCATCTTTTACTTTCATTACCACCGTGTGCTGCCCCACGCCCACGTGTTCATCAAAAACATAGGTCAGCCGGGCACTTTTGCGATCATACACAAACAGCACCCATTTCCCGTCGATCATGCCCCGGTACGACATGCCCTCGGCGGAGCCACCCGACCCGAAGTTGTCGCGAATACGGAAAGAAATCACCGTCTTGCGGCGCATATCCGCACTGAACCCCACCGGCGTGATGCGCGGCGGTTGCGTATCCACCATCACGCTGTAATCGCCGAAGCCCCGCACCTTAGTGGTCAGCATATCGCCGCGCCAGATGCCGCCGCAGTTGACGGGTCGCCCGTCGCCACATTTGGCAATGCAGGCTTTCGGGCGCAGTTCCGGGGGCAGGTTCTGCGGCTGAATAGCGATGTCGAAATAGCGATGCGCGGGGGTGCGCTCGTTGTGCAAATGATAGGTGGAAGAATAGACGCCCGCACTGCCGTCGGGGGTAGTTTTATACTGAAAAGGCAGCGTTTCGTAAAGCACACCTTTGGGCAGCGTCATCGAGAATCCGTTCAGCGCGATTTGGTTTTCCTGATCGAAAGGCAGCTGGTATTGGTAGGGCGGACTGACGATGGAGGGAATAGAATCCTCGCGCAGGGCCCAAAAAGTGACGGTGCTCTGATTGCCGGATGGGTCGGCGGCTTGCACCGTTATTTTCACCGCATTTTCTTTGGACAGCGCCACGGCTCCCAGCGATTCGGTGCGGGTATAATTGGCCAGATGATCGCCGGGTAAAATAAAGCAGCGATGAAACCAGGCCCCATACTGCTGCCGGACGGGGTAGTCAATGTGGGCATTCAGGTAGCGGGATTCATCGAAATCCAGTTCGTCCATTTTCCACTGGAAGGCCAGCTGCTCATTGGCGTACATTTTTAAAGTAAAAATGCCATTATCGTTGTTCAAGCCCGCCATGTGGTCATAGACTTTGATGCCAAAACCTACGCGCCAGGCCGCCAGCCGCACGGTATCGCCCGCCACGCCCAAGGTGCCATCAGGACGGCGTTCGATAGGCAGGGCCTTGCTGGTCAGCACTTCGCGCCGCTCATTGAGCACATACACCTTCATGTCGCGGACTTCCGGCGGGATTGGGTCTGCGATGGGCAGGCCAAACAACAGGGGGTTGAAGACTTTACCGGTACCTGTATTGCGGATCTCAAAATGCAGATGTGGCCCGGACGAACTGCCGCTATTACCGAGTTTAGCCACTTCCTGCCCTTGTTTTACTTTAAACTGACCATTGGGCGGGCGCAAATCCACCTCGAAACGTTCGCGCTGATACTGGTTGTCGCGGACATATTTTTGCAACTCCGGCGCGAAGCGATCCAGGTGGCCATACACCGTGGTGTAGCCGTTGGGATGCCGGATATACAGCGCATTGCCGTAGCCACCTGCCTGCACAGAGATGCGCTCGACGAAGCCATCGGCGGCAGCCAATATAGGCTGGCCGACGCGCCCGGTCTTACTTTTAATATCTATACCGGAGTGAAAATGATCGGGCCGCAGCTCGCCGAAAGTGCCGGTGAGCCGCAGTTGGTCGTTCACCGGCGAAGCGAAATAATCCTGCGGATATTCCTCAAACAGGAACAGCGGCGCGGGTTTCGCGGCCTGTTGCGGCCCTTGAAAAGAGAGGATGGGAAACAGCAGCATCAGACCGCCCAGTATATTCAACCAGAACTTTTGCATGTTTGCTTTTGAAAGGCTAAGATAATTCAACTTTCAAATAGATGGAATCTGGATGTCTCCGTATTCATTCAGCACCCAGGGGCCGGGCCACGTCCGCTCGTAGGTATTGCGGTCGAGATAGTCCAGAAAAATTTCCCGGGGAATGCCGCGTGCGCCGAGACTTTCGAGATGGGCCGTCTGTTGCTGGCAATCAATGAGCCAAAACCCGGCCCGCTCCAAAGCCCGCACAAAGGTAATGAAACCGGCTTTGGAGGCATTGGGCAGCTGGGAAAACATACTTTCTCCGTAAAATATTTTGCCCAGGGCAATGCCGTACAGCCCGCCGATCAGGTCTTCGCCCTGCCAGACTTCCAACGAATGCGCCAGCCCGGCAGTATGCAGCGCAGTATAACCTTCCACAAATGGTTCGCTGATCCAGGTGCCATCCTGATCGTCGCGCGGTGATCCGGCACAGGCGCGCATCACGCGTTCAAAGCAGGTATCGAGGGTGTAGCGGAATTTTTTTTGGTTAAAAATAGAGCGCATACTCTTGTGGACCTTTAGTTCAGCGGGCAGCAGCACCCAACGTGGGTCGGGCGAGTACCAGTAGAACTGCCCATCTTCCTCAAACCACGGAAAAATGCCATTGCGATAGGCCAGCACCAGGCGTTCCGGGCTAAGATCGCCCCCTACGGCCAACAAGCCGCGCGACTCCGCGAGGGAAGGATGCGGAAAAGTAAGTTCGTCTTGCGGCAGCCAGAAAACGGGCATGGGAGATGGGTAATGGTTATTAGTTAATTGGGCATTAAGACATTGGCTGTTAATTAAGCTGGTTGTATTGCAATTTGTTGATTTTCAGTTGTAGAAAAAGTAGAACATTTTTCGATTGATGAATGCAGATTGATGAATGTTAATATTTGATGTAAAAGAACACGTCATGGGCCATCAAATATCAACATTCCTCCATCTTATATCATCAATCGAAATTTTTTCAATCTATGGATGGTCATAACGAAACAAGGCTATTATTTAAAGAACAACGGCGGCAGGTGTTGAAAGACCTGCCGCCGTTAAGAACGACTTTTATTTAAAAGAGTACCCAAAAAACTACCGCACCGATACCACGCGGGTTTTGGCCCATTGGTCGCCGAGGCGTTGTTTTTTATCATTGGTCAGCATTACAATAAGTTCGATGAGCGGAAAAAGCGGAATCAACAGTACGGCATTGCGAATGATCGCTGGTCCCCAGTTATTGGTCAGGTTTTCACCGGTTTCGGTGACGGCGCGGATGTTCATCGCTTTCTTGCCGACGCTTTGGCCATCCAGAAAAGGCAGTCCGTCGCGGGTGAGGAAGTAGGCGACGGCGGCGACCCAGCCGACGTACGGAACAAAAGAAAGTGCCCCGGCAATAAGCGCATCAATCAAATAAGCCAGAATACGATTGCCATCGCTGGCATTGGCCAATTGGGTGGTGGTAATCGGTTGATCAAGTATTTCCATAGCAATGCAAAAGGGTAAGGTGAGAAGAAAGTTGGTTCGGTCTATCGAGACAGACGCCCGAAAGGTAATACAGTAATTAGAAAAGACAAATTCTTTTCCAAACCTTTTACAATGCTCCAAATGGGCCGGGCATGAACAACAAAATGGATGTTTTGCGATAGACGAACCGGGCTAACCGCTTGATTCTTACTGACCTGTCTGGACGAATGGGAAAAACCCTAATCACTTTCCAACTCCGCCGTCAAGCCCCGGTCAAGCAGGCCTTCGCAGAGTGGCAGCAGTTCTTCACGGGTACCCGTTTTCACGGTGGCCTTGCCTTTGGTATGAATAATAATACTCAATTGTTCGGCTTGTTCGTGGCTATGGCGCAGCACGGCCATGAAACTTTCGATCACCCAGTCGAAGGAGTTGACGTGATCGTTGAAGACGATGATGTAAGCGGGCAGGTCACTGCCGGTGCCGTCGTCCACCAGGACGTCTTCTTCCTCTTCCCACTGGGGTTTGGCTAAGGTAATATGTCGGATTTGGGTTAGCATGAGCAGCATAACAACCGGGCAGGCCGGTTCAGTTCAAAGACTGTAAGGTTTTTTTCACGCCCTCGAAGTCGGGCATTTCGCCGGCGTTGTCCAGCACTTCGGCGTAACGGACAATCCCTTCTTTATCAATGACAAAAGCCGAGCGTTTGGCGACGCCTTTCATTTCAAAGACAAATTCCTTGTAGAGCACATCGTACTTTTTGCTCGCCGTTTTATTAAAATCGGATAGCAACGTAAAGTTGAAACCCTGCTCTTCCTTCCATTTACCCAGCGTAAACAGGCTGTCCACGGAAATGGCCAGCACCTGGGCATCCAGCCGTTGATAGTCGTCGAGACCATCGCGCATCGCGCAAAGTTCTTTGGTGCAAACGCCCGTAAAAGCAGCGGGAACGAACAATAACACCACATTTTGACCACGGAAATCTTTCAGACTGACCTGGCTTTTGTCGCTGGCGCGGAGGGTAAAATCGGGGGCTTTATCGCCGGTATGCAGCATGATGGTATGCAGAATTTAGAATACAAAACACGAAATTGCGGAGGGCAAAAGTAGCAAGGTTTTAGCATAAGCCGGTCGTTTGGCGGAATAAAGCATCTGCTTCATCCCGAAACATGGGTCCTAAAACCACAACGCAAAAGGCACAAAAGGACACAAAAGTTGCCTTTTGTATCCTTTTGTGCCTTTTAATTCCAACGGAAAACCCGGATAGGTTCTCTGCTTAATTTTCTTCTCTGCGGTTTCCGAAATCCATGCGGGCACCGCCATCCACTTTTACCTCGCTGCTATTGTCCGCATTCACGCGGGCATTGTTGCGCACATTCAGGCGGGCTTTCGAGCCCGTGGAAGCCGAAATTTCCACCTCATCCGTCCGCCAATTGACCGCATCCAGCGTCGCGCCGTCGTTCAGATTGACGTCCAGATCGTTGCCTTTGCCGGTGAGTTCCAGGGTGCATTTGCCGGAAAGCGACAGGTCGAGGTGGCGGGAATCGAGGTAAGCCTTAATGCGCGAACGGCCCCGCGCCGAAATACGCGCCTCGCCTTCCTCAAAGCCCCGAATGGTGACTTCGCCGGTATTATCGGCGTGTAAAGAAGTAAAAACCGGGGTTTCGATATACACTTTCACGCGGCTCCTTCCGGTGGTATCGGTAGTGGTCAGGGTCAGTTTATCGCCCGTCCGAATTTTCCGTATGGCATCGGCCGGCCCGTCAATGCGCATTTTAAAATCGTCGCCCTGGCGTATTTCCGTCTCAAAATTGCCTTCCAGAATAAATTTCTCGTAGTTGCGATCTTCGTGGTAGTCATTGTCGCCAAACTGCGGGCAACCAACACACACCAATCCTTGCTCGGTCATACGATACATCCGGTTGGGATAATCGTGGATATAATAATCGTCTTCGGGGTCAGCGTAATCCACACGTCCATGAACGTGATTGTTGATTTTATCGCCGAAAGTCACGAATTTGCCCACAGGAATCCCCAGCATAATGCGCACCTTCTGTCCCCGCCATTTGTGGCCGCTCCGAATGCTGTACGAGGTAGGAATTTGCAACGTGTTGCCGAAACTGGTAATAGAATATTCGGTCTGGCTGGCATTTTCCACGGCATTACTATTGGTTGGCCCTTGCGCACGGATGGTCTGGGTACACTCAAACCGTCCCGACATACTACGTTGCACACTGATTTCAACAGGGCCATCCAGTTCTAGCCGGTCGTCGCTCAGGCGCAGATCGTCGTCGTCAAACCAATTATCCTGGTAGTCCCCCTGATCTGTAGAATTGCCTAACGTTTCCACCCGCAGGGTATCCGAATTAATGCCTGACAAATCCACGTTTCTGGTCATGCTTCCGCTCTGGCGAAATTCCTTGACCGTCATGGTCACCAGCGCAAACGAGCAAATCACGTTCAAGACCCAGAACGTGGTCAGGCCAGCACCCAAAAAGCGAGGTGTTTTGAATTTAAAAAGGCTTTTGGCAAAAGTGATGCACAGGCCGAGGACGGGAATGCCGATCAGGAAAAATAAATTGGCAAAACCGAGCCAAGTCGTACCGCTCGAAAACGGGCTGAAATAGCTCACGAATGGCGCCATGGTGGCCAGGGCAAAAATGCCGCTGGCCCAGCCAATAATCAGACTAATGAATAATGCCGCCACCACCACGATGGCGATCAGTAATCCGAATTTGACGAACATTCGGATCAGAAAGGCAAAAACGTGGCCTACGCTGGCGACGAAATTGGATAGACCAGCGGCATTTTTGCCCTGGGAGCCTTCTACTTTTTGGCTCAATCGCTCGAAACCTTCTTCCACCTCGCGGGCAATGGTTTCGGCGTTGACGGGTTCGCCACGCATCGCCAGGCGATCAGCGGCGGTGCTGGCCTGCGGCACCAATACCCAGAGCAGAAAATAGGCGGGTATCCAGAAACCCGCCGAAACCAGCGTGAGGGCCACAAAAATCAGGCGCATCCAGACCGGGTCGGTCATGCCAAAGTAGGCAGCCAAACCCGAACAAACCCCCGCCACGCTCACATTATCCGGGTCGCGGAACAGGCGTTTGCCAGTGCGAATGGCCGATGGGCGAGGCTCTGTGGGTCGGCTGTTGCCGGTGCTGGTGCGTCCCGAAGTGCTGCTGGTCTCCGCTGCTGCCGGTTCGCCCCCGAAATCCTCGGGACGGCCCATAATCAACACGGCGGCTTCTACTTCGGGCAGCATGACGATGGTACGGTTGCCCATGCCCTGGTG
Organism: Saprospirales bacterium; assembly: GCA_031425155.1. Taxonomy (GTDB): domain Bacteria; phylum Bacteroidota; class Bacteroidia; order Chitinophagales; family Saprospiraceae; genus M3007. The sequence goes on from JANPIV010000107.1 coordinate 52,107, forward strand.
GATGAGTTCGCCCAGGCGCGCTTCGATGTCGCTCACAATTTCGTCGCGGCCCTCGCTCTCGCTGAATCGCCGACGGATGCTATCGAGATACGCCGTGAGATATTCGTAAGCGTCGTCATCTATGGTGAGGGCGTATCCGCCCAGATTGATATTCAGTATCTTGTTCATTATCAGAGAGTTGTTGGTTTCTGCTTTTTGAGGATTTGAAGATTTGGCTATTGAAGGATTTGATCAAATACTCGCATACTCAAATCCTCTATAGAATCAGTTTATCCTTTTTGCAGGGTTTGATCTACGGAGTGTACCAGTTTTTGCCAGCTGCTGGTCAGGCTCTCGAGAAACCGGCGACCCAAATCGGTGATTTTGAAATATTTGCGTGGCGGCCCGGCATTACTTTCGCGCCAGCTATAATCCAGCAGGCCATCATTTTTGAGGCGGGTAAGCAAGGGGTAGAGCGTGCCTTCCACTACGATGAGATCGTTGGCTTTCAGCCGACCGATGATATCGCTGGGGTACACCTCGTCCTCCTCGATGATCGCCAGGATGCACAGTTCCAATACGCCTTTGCGCATCTGTGCTTTTGCATTTTCAATGTCCATAATTTTCAATAGTTAAGACCTGCCGGGCAGGTGAATATACAAAGGGTGGTGGGGTCAAAGACCCGTCGTCGGGATAGTCAGGTACAGTTCGTGCGTCGGCCAGGCCATAGTTTGCGGATCGGGCAACGGTTGGGCGGCGACAGGTCCATCGGTCATTTTACGACTGATGCTCAGCAACCCGGAGGACCGCCCCGCAATAGTGTTGGCGGGTGCGCGGCCGGTCTGCCAAAGCGCAGCGACGAAAAGTAACCAGGCACACAAAATGGTGAATTTCAAGAAGACTTTCATAAGCGTGGGTAGGTAGTCGGAAAATTGATAGGACAAAGGTAATGGTAATGGCGGGTTCTTTGCAATACATAGAACCAAGTTTAGCCGGGTATTATCTATTGGATTTATGACAAATAATTGTTAATCAATTATTTATGAGGAAAAATATTTTTAAAATATTTTTTGTTAATGGGAAATACGGCTGAGAAGGGCAGGTATAGGCGGGTTTAGCCGCCTATTATGGAGGTTAGACCGTGCTTGGGGAGACGCCTTTCGGAAAGTTTTTTCACTTTCCGAAAGTTAGCAACCTGAATGGAGAGGCGTGTGTACCGGCGGGTTCAGTCGCCGCATCTATAATCGGCGGCTGAACCCGCCGGTACCGCCGTTGCAACTTTAAAAGATTTTCTTTCGCCTTCGCTTGGCTGATTCGGATAGACGTCTTACTTTTGCGGCCCGGTTTTCAAAAGACAGTGGAAATGAACGTTTTTTCCGCATATTCCATCCCAGTTCAGGGCCTGAAGGTAGGCGTCCATCAATATCAATACACCATTGATAGCGCATTCTTCCGGCATTTTGAGGATTCGCCGGTGGAAACAGCGGCGATTGACTTCGAGGTGACCCTGGAAAAAAGGTCAGATATGTTCCTGATTGATTTTGTGCTGCGAGGCACGATGGGTGCTATTTGTGACCGCTGTACGGCACCGATAAACCTGCCCATCAGTGGTGACTTTGAGTTGATTGTAAAGTACGGAGAAGCGGAAGGCGTGGAGGAAAACGATGAAGTGGTGTTCATTCCACGCGAAAACTCCCACTTGAACCTGGCCAAATACCTGTACGAATTTGCGGTGTTGGCTTTGCCCATTACGAATACGTTTGATTGCCAAAGCCTGGCCGAACCGCCGTGCAATTTTGAAATACTGAAGTTCCTGAAAACAGAAGAAGAGGAAGCAAAATCCAATGCTATTTGGGATGCTCTCCGCGATCTGGATAAAAATAATTGACATTCTGTTTCGTTTTTATAGCCTGATTATCAGCGGGTTATTAAAAACAAAACGTATAACTACTTGCCATGCCAAATCCAAAATGGCGGCACTCGAAGCGCCGCAAGCGCGCCCGCCGCACGCACTACAAGACTGAGGTTCCGCAAATCGCGACCTGCCCGACCACCGGAGAACTGCACCTGTTCCACCATGCTTACCGCGTGGACGGTGACCTGTACTACCGCGGCCAGGTACTTGTGCCGGGACGAAATAGTGGAGCCGAGACCGCCGAGGCGTAGGTTCCATCTGTTTTCCCCGCTCCCTTTTTGAGGAAGCTCCAGTCCTGATCGTTCAGGGCATTTGGGGCTTTTTCTGTTTGTGGGAACGCCGATTTTGCGGATTTCCAGAACGATCTTCCGCAAATCTTCCGTCAGCATTCGTTAAAACAGTCTTTCCAGCATGAAATCAATCGTCAACACCCCCAACGCGCCATTGCCCATCGGGCCTTATAACCAGGCTACGGTCTTCAACGGTATGCTCTTCGTGTCGGGCCAGATCGCGCTCGATCCCGCAACCGGCACCCTCGTACTGGATAATATCGAAGTGGAGACGCACCGTGTGCTCCAAAATGTGCAGGCCATCCTCGAAGCCGCCGGTTCGAGCCTACAGCAAGTATTGAAAGCCACGGTTTTTGTCAAAGACATGAACTTATTTGGTCGCATAAACGCTGTATATGCCGAGTACTTTCTGCCTGAGTTTGCGCCTGCCCGTGAATTGGTGCAGGTCAGCGAACTACCGAAATACGGGAACATTGAAATTTCGGTCATTGCGATAGTAGGGAAGTAGTGTTCCAAAGACCAAAGACTAACCCCCAAAGACCAAACCAAGCACAAATCCAGCATCCATGAAAAACGTTCTTTCCGGCATCCAGCCGACCGGCGATATGCACCTCGGTAACTACTTCGGGGCCATACGCAACTGGGTGCAGCTGCAAGACCAGTATGAGTGCCGCTATGCAGTAGTGGATTATCACTCTATCACCATGCCTTATAGCGCGGAGACGCTGCGTGAAAACACCTGGAAAATGGTATTTTACCTGCTCGCCTGCGGGGTCAAGCCGGAAAACCTCTTCATTCAGAGCCTCGTGCCGGAGCATGTGGAGTTGTCATGGATACTATCTTCCGTGGCTTCCTACGGCGAACTGAACCGGATGACGCAATTCAAGGACAAGACCGATCAATTGCACGAAACGGGCAAAGACAATTTCGTAAGCGTGGGTTTGTTCGCTTACCCGGTGCTGCAGGCGGCAGATATTTTGATCTATCGGGCTGATTATGTGCCGGTGGGCAAGGATCAGGAACAGCACCTGGAACTGTCGCGTCATATTGCGCAGCGTTTCAACCACCAGTTTGGCCAGGAGTATTTCGTGCATCCGGAGCCGCTGTTTACCGAAACGCCTAAAATCCTGTCGCTCGCCGATCCAAACAAGAAAATGAGCAAGAGCCTCGGCGAGAAACACTATGTGAACCTGTTTGGGGAAGAAAATAAAGTGCGCAAGCAGATTAAAACGGCGGTGACTGATGCTGGCGACACGCCCGCCGGAGAGATGAGCACTGGGGTGCAAAACCTGTTCGAGTTGCTGCGCGCTTGCGGGGCAATGGAGGCTTACGATTCCTTAATGGCTGATTATCAAGCCGGTACACGTCAGTATGGTGCTTTGAAACAAGCCGTGGCGGATGCTGTAGTGACCTTAATTATTCCGATCCAGGAACGTCTGGCGGAGTTGAATGCGAACAGCGAACAAGTGCGGGAGGAAATCCGGGCCAGCAGTGCCCATATTCGCCTGCACGCCCAACAAACGCTGCGGGAAGTCCGCGAAATAGCGGGTTTTGTCTAAGGGGTTATTTTAAAACCTTTACAGCCGCTAACTTCGCCCTATGCAAGACGACCTCCCCGTACCCGTACCCGATAATAAATTGTCTGGCGCACCGCTCGATCAAGGCCTGACCTTCGATCCGTCGCCACCGGCCTATCGCCCGGAGCCCAAAGTGCGCCTGGTGTTACTGGTGCAAGTGGCGCTTTTTGTGCTTTTCCTGCTGTTGGGCTGGCTGTTATTTCAACTCATTTCCACCATTGGCGGTTGGGACAGCAGCAATATTTTATTGGGCCAGTTGAAGGCCGATGCACCGCCCTCCGAACGCTGGCAAATGCGGCTTTTTATCGCGTTGAGCAGTCCGCTGCCATTTGTGGCCTCCGGTTTTGCCACCGCCTGGATTTTTTATCGCAGCCTGTCGCCCGGTTTTCCCGGTTGGCGCGACTACCTGGGCCTGCGTCGCTGGCCGTCCCCGCGCCGGATCGGGCAGGCCGGTTTGTTGCTGGTCGTCGCGATGCCCGTGGTGCTTTTTCTGTTGTTGCTCAGCAAACAACTGCCCATGCCGGAGATTTTGCGCAGCATGGAAGACAGCACCGACGAAATGCTGAAGGGGCTTTTGCAAATGGATCATCTCGGCGAGTTGCTGGCCAACTTGCTGCTCATCGGTTTTCTGCCCGCCTTGGGCGAGGAACTTGTGTTTCGCGGGATTTTGCAACAACAACTGATGCGCCGTATTGCCAATCCCTGGGTGGCCATTGTAGTCACGGCGACTATTTTCAGTGCCATTCACGGTCAGTTTGATGGTTTTTTGTCCCGCCTTTTGCTGGGTTTTCTGCTGGGCTGGCTGTACTGGCGCACCAAAAATCTATGGGTCCCCGTGATCGCGCATTTTCTAAATAATGGCCTGCAAGTAATCGGGCAGTATTTGTTTCACAATCAGGTATCCACCGTTGATCTTGAAAAGGACGTGGATGTGCCTTGGTTTGCAGCGGTGGTATCGGCAGTTTTGTTGGTTGGTATCATGCGCTGGATAGATAAAGACGAAGAATAATTTGAGGATACGAGTATTTGAGGATTCGATCAAATACTTGATCATCAGATACTTGATCGAATACTCGCATCCTCAAATACTCAAAAAAATTACTAATCAGGCTTATGGAATACCTCGGTATCGGTTCGCGCGTCAAACATCCTGCTTATGGGGATGGCGCTATTGTACGGCTCCACGTGGCCGCTTATGAAGTTTGTTTCATGCAATTTGGCCTGAAAATGGTCGGCAAAGAGTATAGCGGCTGGGAGGTAATCGAGAAAATCCCCACCGAAGAGGCCGTATCTTTCACCGAAGCCGAAGAATCGCTGGTGCGTATCCTGCGTTCCTGGGCGGGCGTGAGTCTCGAAAAAGTGCCGCTCGGCGACCGCTGGAACCACGGCAAGCTCATCATGCAACCTGGCGATACGGCTACTTCCGCCAAAGAAGTGCCTATTGACACGTTTTTCCACAAAATTGTGATGATGCGCGACCGTCTCCGCGTGCTGGAACAGGCCATCAATGCCCACAAAAAATTAACCGACGAAGACAAAGTCAATCTCCAGCAGTACATCACCCGCTGCTATGGCAGTATGACCACTTTCAATGTGTTGTTCAAAAACAAGGAACAGTATTTTGTGGGGGAAAGCGGGAAAGAATGATGAATGATGAATTTTTTAATGATGAATACCGACAAATCATCGGCGCATTCATCATTCTATATTTTGCGGGAGAAAGCGGGAAAGAATGATGAATGATGAATTTTTGAATGATGAATACCAACAAATCATGGGCATATTCATCATTTATCATTCATCATTCCTTGCAGGGCTTCTTCCATCAACAACGAGAAAAACTCCGCCAGCGTCCAGCCGTGGGCCTGGGCTTGTTGCGGCACAATACTGGCTGGCGAAATGCCCGGTATGGTGTTGGCTTCCAGCACATAAAACGTGTCGCCGACGAGGATATAATCGAAACGCACTACGCCGCGACATTTTAGCACTTCATAGAGTTTGGCCGACAATGCCTGGGCCTGGCTGGTCAGTTCCGGCGAAATATCGGCGGGCGTGACTTCCCTGGATTTTCCCTCATATTTGGCCGCAAAATCGAAGAATTCCGTTTCCGGGATAATTTCCGTGACGGGCAGCACCACTATTTTACCATTTACCCGCAGGGCACCGTTCCCAAATTCGCGGCCCGGCAGGTAACTCTCCACCACGGCTTCCGGGCTATATCGCCACGCTTCTTCGAGCGCGGGAGCCAATTCTGCGGCAGTTTTCACTTTGCTTACGCCAAAACTTGAGCCATTGTCATTGGGTTTCACAAACAACGGCAGGCCCATTGCCAGTAGCTCTTCCGTCGCGACCGGCTCGCCTTGGCGCAGCAACATAGACTTCGCCAGCGGGATGCCGTAGGGGGCCAGTTGCAGTTTGGTATTATGTTTATTCATGGTCAGGGCGCTCACGTAGCCATCGCAACAGGTGTACGGCACACCGAGCATTTCGAGGTAGCCCTGCATTTTCCCATCTTCCAGCGGACTGCCGTGCAGGGCGGCAAATGCGCCATCGAAGCGAATATGCTCGCCTTTAAGCGTGAGGGAAAAATCGTTTTTATCCACCGCCGTGTCCGTATCCAGATCGCGCCAGTCGGCTTTTTGAATATCAATCAGAAAAGTCCGGTAGCGATCGGCAGGCAAGTGTTCGCGCACCACCTGGCCGCTTTTCAGGGAGATAACACGCTCGGCGGAGTCGCCGCCGGTGAGGATGGCAATGTTTTTCATAATTGTTTTTTTGGAAATGCTCATGCCGTTTGTCGTAAAAGTGCCGTCTCTAATTTTTCACGCAAACGCTTGTTTTCCAGACCAATCTGTTCGTTCTCTTCTTCGATGGTTTGCAAGCGTTCCGTCAGATAAACCAGCCTTTTGTGCGCCTCTGCAATCACTTGTTGCAAGGCACTGTCAGTAAGGGATTCAGCAGAAGCTCGTGTAACCCCGTTACGCTCGGTCGCATCTTTTTGAGCATACCAGGCTTCTAGCGTTTGCTTTTCAGCAGCACTCAATACAAGTCCGCGTGTGAACTTATCATGCAATTGGAGGCCAATTTTGTCCGAGACCATGTGCAATTTTATTTTTTACAAAACTATAAGGTAATCGTCGCACAAAGATACATCTGAATTAAAGTTCCGTTAAGGCTTAAACGTATAAGTCTTTTATTCGTCTTTGGATAGTTAGTAAGCGTCCTGAAAAATCTATTAAGCGCATAAACCGGCACAACAAATAAACATGAATAAACTACAGCATCTGCTCTCTCGACTCGGTTTTGGTCCGAGTACCAAAAGTTGGAGCAAGTCGGCCGCCCTGCCCGAAGCCTTCTGGTGGCCCAAACTCAAAGATGACTCGCAGCCCGCGCCCGACTATTTCGACGTGGCCGACAGTGCCGTCAAAGGTTTGCTCATGGGCATCGGTGAGATTGGCAAAATGGAGCGAAAAGACCTCGATCAGGCCGAAAAGAAGCAGGTACGCCAGCAAAGCCGCGAAGATTTACGCAACCTGAACCTGCTGTGGCTGGAAGAAATGACCCATACCAAAGCGCAGTTACGCGAAAAAATGGCCCTCTTCTGGCATGGCCATTTTGCCAGTCGCAACATCAACATTCTCTATCAGCAACAACTCCTGAAAGTGATCCGCGAACACGCGCTGGGCAATTTCGGCGACCTGCTGCGCGGCGTTTCCAAGACGGCGGCAATGCTGGCTTTTTTGAATAATCAACAGAATAAAAAGCAGCACCCCAACGAGAATTTTGCCCGCGAAGTGATGGAACTCTTCACGCTCGGACGCGGAAATTATACGGAAACCGACGTGAAAGAGGCCGCCCGCGCGTTCACCGGCTGGGGTTTCCGGCTGAATGGCGACTTCGTATTCCGGGTACGCGACCACGATACGGACGAGAAAACGGTGCTCGGTAAAACGGGCCGCCTCGATGGCGACGACATGCTCACTATTCTGCTCGCCCAGCGTAAGACGGCGCATTTCATTGCCCGCAAACTATATCGTTTTTTGGTCAATGATAATGAAGAAGCACCCGCCGCCCGCATTACCTGGCTCGGCGACCGCTTTTTTGACAGCAATTATAGCATTATGCGCCTGCTGGACGACATCGTGCGCAGCGACTGGTTCTATGCGCCGGAAAATGTGGGCAACAAAATCAAGTCGCCCGTGGAACTCTGGGTGGGCATCCGCCGCGCCCTGCCGATGGAACTGGAAAATCCCGAAGTGCAGCTATTACTGCAAAAAACGTTGGGTCAAATCCTGTTTTATCCACCCAATGTGGCGGGCTGGCCGGGCGGTCGTAACTGGATTGACAGCAGTTCGCTGATGCTTCGGCTGCGCATTCCGCAACTGATCTATGCCCAAAGCGATCTGGATGTGCAAGCCAAAGATGACGACGATCAGCAAATGGGCAAGGGCGACCGCCGCAATGGCCGCCAGCGTTTTGCCGCCCAGATCAATTGGCAATCTGCACTAGATTTGTTTTCAAAAGCGCCTGAAAATGAGTTGGTTCCAAAAATAGCCGACTACTTATGGGCGACTTCCGCTGCTAAATTGCCGCTGGAAGTATTGCAAAAACACACCGACCATCGCGACCGTAGCGCGCTCATCGAATCCACGATGGTGCAACTGATGGCTACGCCGGAATACCAGTTGTGTTAAGAGAAAGCAATAATTGAAAAAGGGATTTAGATGGTCCAGCATTTTTATCCAAACCTTCTAAACCCCTCTGATTTTATCTAAACGTGCCTTCTTTTCACCTTCTCACAACTCCCACTTTCTCACGTCTCTACGCCGAGCAAGCCTCACAATCGGGGTTGTCAATGCTGCAAATTTTGCCTTGCACCTCGTCAATATCCAGCGCGGACATCGTAGCCACCGGCATTTCAATGGTGGTGCTCACCGAAGTTTCGGCCATCGCCTTATTGGCCACGAATTTCTGCTGGTGCTTTTTGCTGAGCGTGAACTTGATCGGATCCACGGCGGCCTTCGAGCGCAGGTAGTACATACCGGTTTTCAGGCCCTTCTGCCAGGCATAAAAGTGCATGGACGACAGTTTGGCGTAGTTCGGCGACTCCATGAATACGTTGAGCGACTGGCTTTGGCAGATGTACGCGCCGCGATCCGCACTCATGTCAATGATGACTTTCTGGCTGATCTCGTAGGCGGTTTTGTACAGAGCCCGGATTTCTGCCGGAATATCCTCAATGCCTTCCACGGAACCGTTGGCGGCCATGATGGCTTCGCGCATTTCCTCGTCCCACAGGCCGAGGCGCACCAGATCGCGCATGAGGTGTTTGTTCACCACAATGTGCTCCCCGGCGAGGGTACGGCGCGTATAAAGGTTGGACGTATAAGGCTCGAAGCACTCATTATTACCCAAAATCTGGCTGGTGCTGGCGGTCGGCATGGGCGCGACGAGCAGCGAATTGCGCAGGCCAACTTTCATCACGCGCTGGCGGAGGCTGTCCCAATCCCAACGTTTGGACGGCTGCACATCCCACAGATCAAACTGGAATTTTCCCTGCGACATCGGCGAACCGGGGAAGGTCTCGTAGGCTCCCAGTTTTTCGGCCAAATCCGCGCTTTCCGTTACCGCCGCGTAGTAAATTGCCTCAAAAATATCCTTGTTCAATTGCTTTGCTTCGGTACTATCGAAGGCATAACGCATCAAAATAAAGGTATCAGCCAAGCCTTGCACACCCAGACCAATCGGGCGGTGGCGTTTGTTGGAGTACTCGGCCTGCGGAATCGGGTAGTAATTCACGTCAATCACCTTATTCAGGTTGCGCGTGGCTACTCGCGTGATTTCCACCAGTTTATCAAAATTAAACTGACCATTTTCGACAAATTTCGGCAGCGCAAGGGAGGCCAGATTACAGACCGCCACTTCATCGGGCGAGGTGTATTCCATGATCTCGGTACACAGATTACTGCTGCGAATGGTCCCCAGGTTTTGCTGGTTGCTCTTGCGGTTGGCGGCGTCTTTGTACAAAATATACGGCGTGCCGGTCTCCACCTGGCTTTCCAGCACGGCATTCCACAGTTCGCGGGCTTTGATGACCTTGCGGGCGCGGCCTTCCTGCTCATACTGGTGGTAAAGGGCCTCGAATTTGGCTCCATACAAATCGAACAATCCCGGTGCCTCGTTGGGATCGAACAGCGACCAATCGGCGTCGGCTTTCACGCGCTCCATGAATAAGTCGCTGATCCACAGGGCATAAAACAGGTCGCGGGCGCGCATTTCCTCCTTGCCGTGGTTGCGTTTGAGTTCCAAAAACTCGTAGATGTCGGCGTGCCAGGGTTCGAGATAGACGGCGAAGGCGCCTTTCCTCTTACCCCCGCCTTGATCCACATAGCGGGCCGCATCATTGAACACCCGCAGCATCGGAATGATGCCATTGGAAGTGCCGCCGGTGCCCTTGATGTAGCTGCCCGTGGCGCGGATGTTGTGGATGCTTAAACCAATGCCGCCCGCACTCTGACTAATTAAAGCACAGCGTTTTAAAGTTTCAAAAATTCCGTCAATCGAGTCGTCGGTCATGCTCAGCAGAAAGCAGGACGACATCTGTGGTTTCGGCGAACCGGCATTGAATAGCGTCGGCGTAGCGTGGATGAACCAGCGTTCGCTCATCAGGTTGTAGGTTTCGATGGCGGCATCAATGTCCGCACCGTGGATTCCGACGGCCACGCGCATGAAAAGGTGCTGCGGACGTTCCGCGACCTTGCCGTTCATGCGCATGAGGTAGGAGCGCTCCAGCGTCTTGAAACCGAAGTAGTCGAACTCGAAATCGCGGTCGAAGATGAGGGCCGAATCCAGGCGTTCCTTGTTGGCCATCACCACTTTATGCGTGTCGTCGCCAATGAGGCCGGCCCGTTCGCCGCTCTTGGGATCCACGTAGTTGTACAGCGCATGGATGACCTTGTGGAACGATTTTTCGGTCTCCTTGTGGAGATTGCTCACCGCGATCCGCGCCGCCAGCAGCGCATAATCGGGGTGAACGGTGGCCATCGTCGCGGCGGTTTCTGCCGCCAGGTTGTCCAGTTCGACGGTCGTCACGCCGTCGTACAGGCCCATGATGACCTTTTTGCTCACCTCGATCAGGTTGACATAGCTCGTGTCGAGGTTGTAGGTGAGTTTGCGCAGTCGCGCCGTGATTTTGTCGAAGGACACCTCTTCGTGGCGTCCGGAGCGTTTGATTACTTGCATCATTGTTGGTATGTTTCAGTTTCTGATAGTAGTGGGTGGGTGGGGTAATGGTTTAGTAGACATAGACTTTGGTATGAGGTGAAATTTTGTGCCCGCGAAGAAAATTATCTACTCATATATGACCGACGGTAGAAGTTCGATAACTTGTTTTTCAGGCAATAAGGATAAAATCGTAGAAGACAAGATTGACGATCTTTCCTTGAAATTTTTTATAGTAATTATTATATTCTCTAGAAAAAGAGCCGTGGTTTTTCTCGACTTATTAAAGCCTTTTTCTAAATTTGGAAATTGATCTACTGACATTCTAAAAGAATCTAAGCCGCTAATGGCAGCATCAGATGATTCACAAAGGCCTAGAACACTAGTATATAAAATTTCCAACCCTGCAACATCTTCTTCTTGTAAATTATAAAATTGATAATATTCTGTAACTGCTAAATCCATATGGGTAATACTACTTTTAGTTCTGTATTCTAAAAATTTAGAATTTTCCGATAGATTCATATTGTACTTTTCTAATTTTTCTCCCATTCTTTGTAAAATTCTTTGTAATAAAATATTTCGCTTTTGCCCTTCATTATTATTATGGTTTATCCTTTCAATATTTTTAGTCTCAAGTGATATTTCTTCTGATAGGTCTCCCATAGCATTGGTTAATTCTTCAAGAATATTTTGCACTAATTTTAAATCGTTCACACTTTCAATTATATGATCAATGATGCCAAGGTCTGTATCTTCTTCATCTGGTGTAATATTAGTAATAGTGCTATCCACAAATAAAGATTCTGGAATTTTTTCTATAACACACAAAGCCTTATACCTTAATTTCGACATCTCGCTCAAATTTTCAGCGTAAGAAATAAGCCCCTTACTTAAATGACTATATAAATCATTTAAGGCTCCTTCAAGAAGAATTACTTCATCGTAGTGCTTAGAATTAGGTGCAAAAATTCTTTTCAAACTTGAAAAAGCCTCTTCTAGATTCTGGCTCATCAGGTTTTTAATTTCGATCTTATTCATAAAATGTTAAGTTTTGTACTGAATAAGTACATTGTGGTTGTGCAAGACACGCAATTTACCCTCTGCTAACCTTTTTTGCCGCTCTTGGTGAAAACACTAAAAGCAGCGTAAAAACCACATCTACCATCTTGTAACCGCCGACTTTTAATCGGCGGATCGAACAACACCACCATTCCCATCTATCTTCTTTGCAAAACATCCACATCAAGAACATATATGTTGATGTTTTGTAAAGAAGATAGATGTTTTGAGTGGGTTGGTTTTGGCCCCTCGTTAAAACGAGGGGTTACAATATGATAGATGGCAATTCTTCCGGTTTGATGTCGCGTTTGAGCAGCAAGCGTCGTACATCGGTGTTATTTTTAACATGTTCTCGACTAATCTTTTGTTCGCCTTGCAAATCCTCCTTTTTCACGTTAAAATTGGTGATTTCTGCCGCAAAGTCTTTGGCTTTGATAGTCAGCGTTGGCAGGAAATCTGCTAAGGGGCGATTATCTGGTATGTTCATTTTCTTTTTCATTTGGCTGGTGCTGTGACCACCAAACAAAGCACTATCACCCTTGCTGCGAATACGTGCGACATCCTCAAAAGAAGTGTGCAGTTGCTGAACAATCTCTTTTTTCATGGTTTTTTACTTTTGGTGGAGTGGGTAAATATGTTTGGCTTCTCGTCATTCTCGTCCTTGGGGAAAACTTCAACAGCGGCATTAACCGCCGATAAATGCTCACCATCCTTATTCCCCTTTTCCACCAATACGGTTTCCTCTTCCATTACCCTTTCCAATTGTCGCTGCAACTCTTCCGTATCCGGGAAATACAGTTGGTATTTAGAAACGAAAAGTTGATTAGAGATGCCTCCAAGAGCATATTCCACCAGAATCTCATGTTTGTCCGTACACAGTACAATACCAATTGGTTCCGTATCGCCCTCCACATTTTGCTCGGCTTTGAAGTAGTTGAGGTACATATTCATCTGGCCAATATCTTCATGTTGAACTTTGCCACTTTTAAGATCAATGAGTACAAAACAGCGCAGAATTCGATGGTAGAAAACCAAATCTACCCGATAGTGGCGATTGTCCAGCGTAATGCGAAACTGACGGCCTACGAACGTGAAACCCTTGCCTAGTTCGAGCAGGAAAGTTTGCAAATGGTCAATCAGTTTGTTTTCCAGTTCTTGCTCCGATAATCGGTAGTTCTCTGGAATACCGAGGAATTCCAGGATATAAGGATCGCGCACCACGTCTTCCGGTCGCTGCATTGCTTGGCCTTCAGCGGACAAGGCGAGTATGCCGGTTTTATCTTTACTCAGGGCTAATCGCTGAAAGAGAGCCGATTGCACCTGACGCTTAAGTTGGCGTACGCTCCAGTTTTCAGCGACGCTTTGTTTTTCGTAAAAACTGCGGGCAAGCGGGTCAGAAATGCTCAAAAGTTCTGCATAATGGGTCCATGTCAATCGTCCAGTCAGTGACTGGACGATTGGATATGCCTCATAAAACTGACGCATCAGGTAGATATTAGTACGACTAAAACCTTTTCCATGCCTGATTGTCAAGTCTTTAGTTAAACGGCGGTACAAATCGCTTCCGTAGTCTGCCTTTTCCTTGCCTTGCAATTCGTATTTGGCGATGTGTTGTCCAATATTCCAATACGCTTCCAGTAATTGCTGATTGACTGCAGTATATGCTCGTTGCCGGGCAGCGGTAAACGTCTGCCCGATATTATCTAAAAGCGAATTGTAGGTTGATATTGATTTCATAATTTTTTACTTTTCCTTCCCATAATCCCCAAACACAAAGCCCAGATTGAAATGTCCAACCAGGGTGAAGTCGGCACTACCGGTTTTGGGAATGGCCAGACCGGGACCAATAGAAACCGAGAGGTATAAATTGCTCTTGCGGATGTCTGTGAATTGAAAACCCCACACCGGACCAATCGCGAAAGTCGGCTGGTAAGGTTTATCAACAATCATATCGCCTTTACTTTTCTCATATAGTGCCTCGAACTGGTAGATCAGATTGCCCCCGACAAAAGCCCCGGTATTGCCTCGCCAGTTCCGGCCTTTTCTTTCGCGTTTTTGCAGGGAGTAAAAATGTCGGAATTCAGTAAAGGCGAAAGGTGCCACCAGGACATAACTACTGGTTTTTTCGTCGGTTATGTCAAACAAAAAGGTACCCGATATGCCCGCTTCGGCCAGTAGGGTAACCGTTCGCCCCAGCGCAAATTCACCCCCCAGACCCGGGGTCAACAGGCTGATTTTTGGCATAATATGCTCTACATGAGGCGATTGCATTTCCTGTGTAGCACTCAGGTATGGCAGCATACACGCCATCAGAAAGAGGAATCGGGTTGTAATCTGCATAATCGGTCTGTAGAAAATTCCAATAGCCTGGGGAGAGTGGTATTCAGTTTTTCACCACGCGCAACCGTTCCGCCTTTCCGTCGCTTTCAATGACAATTACATACACACCATTTTCCCAACCAGCCGTTTCGAGGCGAATGTTAGTCTCTCCTACCACCGGTTTTACTGATTTTATTAATTTTCCCAGTGCATCGTACACCAGTATGCGCCGGGCCGTTGCAGCCTGGCCATCGTTTTGCAATAGCAAATAATCATGCGCCGGATTGGGAGAGACGGACCAATCAGTAGCATTGACGATTGGTTCTTTACTGTCCGTTAGTACATCCAGCCGGTATTGACTGAAAAAACGCCAGATTTCCTGGCTGGCATCAATGTCCTGGTTCGTAGCGCCAATATTGAATATCGCCCCCGGCCAGGTATGTCCGCCGCCAATGATCTTGTAATGCTCCACCGTGCTGCCGTTGTCGCCGCCGGAATAGACGTAGCGTTCGGCAGTCGTGCCATCACTGGTATTGGTATTGGGCACCTGTGTGAAGGCGGGTGTCGGGTTGGCGTGATTGAAGGCGACCCAGGCATTGACCAGCGTAGGAATGGGCACAAAACCGCCCTGCGCCGGACCATTACCATTGTAAGGCACGGTGCCATCGGCGGTACCGTGGATTTCCATGACCGGCACCGGGCGAGTGGGCTGGCAGGCGGCCAGGTTAGTCGCGGTCATGCTGCCCGTCACCGAAGCGATGGCGGCAATGCGGTCGTTCAGTTCGCAGGCCAGCGCATAACTCATGAAACCGCCATTGCTCATGCCCGTACTATAAATTCTATTACGGTCAATATTATAAACCGCCTCCAGCGTATCAATGAGATCGGACATAAAGGCCACATCATCCACCGTGGAGCCGGTATTGAAGGTGTTCCAAAAGCGGTTGCCGCCGGGGTCCATTGTGCCATTGGGAACCACCATCAGGAAATTGGCTGTATCGGCAATGCCGCGAAAATCGCCGTAAAACAGTTGCGCGATGTTATTGGAAGTGTAACCATGCAAATTGAGCAACAGCGGCACCGGCGTACTTCCATCATAGATGGCAGGCACGTACAACAGGTAGTCGCGGGTCAGGCCACCGCTCTGGAGCGTGCCGTTGAGGGTGGTCTGGGCAGAGAGTACACTGGCCAGGGAGAGGCAAAAAAGCAGGATGAGGATGCGCATAAAAACTAGAAAGTTGTATAATTATTTATAGACTTGAAAATGCATATTGGAGGATTCGGATATTTGATCAAATACTCGAATCCTCCAATATTTAAATCTTCAGCCCCTCAAAAATCCGCTTCCATCGAAAAGACCTGATCTTCCCGCTTGGTCATCACGCCGGCCTTTTGGTAGTCGCCCACGCGTTTTTCAAAGAAATTAGTCTTGCCCTGAATAGAAATCATGTCCATCCACGAGAAAGGATTGGCGGTGCCAAAATGCTTTTCATTACCCAGCGACATCAGCAGGCGGTCGGCGACGAATTCAATGTATTGGGTCATGGATTCGGCATTCATCCCGATGAGGCTCACCGGCAACGCGTCGGTCACGAATTCCTTTTCAAATTCCACGGCTTCGGTGATGATCGCCTCCACTTCCGAGGGGTCCAGTTTGTGCTCCAGCATAGAGTACAGCAGGCAGGCAAAATCGCAGTGCATGCCTTCGTCGCGGCTGATGAGCTCGTTGGAAAAAGTGAGGCCGGGCATCAGACCGCGTTTTTTCAGCCAGTAAATGGAGCAGAAAGAACCGGAAAAGAAGATGCCTTCCACGGCGGCAAAGGCAATGAGCCGATGGGCAAAAGTGGGTGCATTCTCGATCCAGCGCAGGGCCCAGTTGCCTTTTTTGGACACACATTCCAGGTTTTGGAGCGCATTGAACAGGAAGTCTTTTTCCTGCGGTTCCTTTATATAGGTGTCAATCAGCAGCGAGTACATTTCGGCGTGGATGTTCTCGATGGCCACCTGGAATCCGTAGAAACAGCGGGCTTCGGGGATTTGCACCTCGCGCATGAAATTGAGCACCAGATTCTCATTGACAATACCATCGCTGGCGGCGAAAAAGGCCAGTACGTGTTTGATGAAGCCGCGTTCGTGGTCGTTCAGTTTATGCTCCCAGTCAACGAGGTCCTGCGACAGGTCCACCTCTTCTACCGTCCAGAAGGACGCGACGGATTTCTTGTATTCGTTCCAGATACGGTCGTACTTGATGGGAAAAAGGACGAAGCGGTCGGGGTTTTCCGCCAGAATTGGTTCAGCGTGGGTGCTTGTTTCTTGCAACATGGTGAATTAGATGAAAAATCGTTATATAATCGTGTTATCAGGTCGTTTTGAATGGTATGGATAACCGCCATCGCCTGAAAAAGACTATGGCAGATAAAGACCCGCCTTCGCCGAAAAGGCTATGGCGGGTAAAAGCCGACGCGTCCACTTCGGCTTTTGGCCGATGAGGCATTGTCAGCGAGATTATTGGATTTATACTGGACGAAGGCGGAGTAGAAAACTAGAAGCTTCGTGTGGAAGCGATAGCGAAAGTAGGCAAGGACGACGCCACTACCAAAAGGTTATTTTCCACAATATGTTGATAACTTATATAACTAATTGATTTACAATAGCCATAAAATGTGATTATTCTTATCCACAATGTGGATAACTCGAATGTGGATAAATTTTTGAAATTTAAGGTCAGTGTGGCATCGGCTCAAAGAATGCTTTGTAAGTGCCTCATTGTGAGGTGAGAAGACCTCACTTCATCAACTCTCCCTTCACCTCCCGTGCCCGCCGTGCCCAGAACTCCGGGAAACTGCCGCGTGGCTCCCGGCAGAGCCATACACTCGTTCCCCGCTCCCGCGCCAGGGGATTGGTGACTTCTCCTATTTTTTGAATATTGGCAAAGCCATTTTGCACGTCTTCGCCCATTTCGTCATTGACATAAATCAGGGTATTAACGTAGGCGGGCAGGGTATCGGGTGCCCACAACAGGTAGGAATCCGAGAAACTCACTACTTCCAGGGACGGCGAAAAGTGCCCTATTGCGCTGGCCTGGCCGTAGTTTTCACCATAAATCAGGCAGTTCTGCGCGCCGCCCGCGCGAGCCAGTGCTGTATCCACCAGGGCGGCCATTTCCGGCCAGCCGAGCATATCGGCATAGTCTTGTGGTATGGCTTCGATATTGCCCCCTTCCCAGCGCAAAACAGGTTCGAGGCCCAGCCAGGCAAAATAACGCGCCATTTTTTCTCCCGAAAACATAGGCAATCCTACTGGCACGAGCGGCAAACTAGCCAGTGCAATCACGGCAGGCAAAGCCACTTTCTGCCAGACTTTGGATAATTTGGTTTCCCAAAAGACCGCCCCGGCAGCAATCAGATGCGGGTAAATGCCGAGGGTATAATAGCCCTTGCCATGCAGCATAAAAAGCAACCCGACGGTCAATAAAGCCAGCCAGCCAAACATCCGCCAGGGGCCGGGCTGGCGCAGCAGCCACCACAGCCCGGGCAGCCAGATGAAAAAGGCCAGGCCATTCATGAGTATTTGGTCAATGAAAAAATCGAAGGGCTTCACCTGCGCCAATTGATTGTCCGACAATTCCTGCATGTGATGCACCACCGGAAAATGATACTGCCACTGCCAGATCAGGTTGGGCAAAACAATGACCAGGCCTGCTACTATTGCCCATAAAGCAAATGGCGAAGCCAGCCAGCGGCGTTGCGGGGTGAGCAGCGCAGCGGCGGGCAGACAAATGGCCAGAAAGACCACGGAGTATTTGTTCAATAAACCCAGGCCCAAAGCCATGCCCAGCCACAATAGCCAACGCCTGTCGCGGGTATTGACCAGACGAACAGCGCACCATACGGCCAGTGTCCAGAAGAGCAGATCGAAGATGACCGGCTGAAATAGGGCCGCAGTGCGCAACATAGCCGGAGATATTAGCAGCACTGTACCGCACAGTATTTGCGCATAACGTCCGCCGCCAAACTCCGCTACGATAGACAGAATCAGGGCAATCAACACGCCTCCGGCCAGGGCAGGAAAAATGTGGGTAGCCAGCAGCGAGGCTCCCCAGGTATGCTGACTTATCCAGGCCAACAAGCCAATAAATGGCGGATTGGACCAGTAACCCCAATCAAGATGACGCCCCAGAGCGAGGTACAGCAGTTCGTCGCGGTGGAAACCCAGCGACTGCGCCGTAGCAAGGTGGAGTATGATTTTGGCAGCAACAAAGAAGAGGACGATACGCAGGTTAGCTTTCATCGCGGAAAGATAAAAAACTTGCTATTTTCGGTGAAAACCACGTTGATCGTTCAAAAAAAAAGAACGATATGGTTACGCATCATACTGCTTATTACTTACGCGTTATCGCAAGGTTGGCTTGCCTGCTTCTTAATGCTGCACGACAAAGAGCTTGGATACCGGAGGATTTTGCCCACCCATAAAGGTAACGATGTAAAGTCCCGACGACATATCCGCCACATCCAGGTCGAGACTGGTATCCCCTGTGACCTCACCGGAACGAATATGTACGCCATTGGAGTAGGTGAGCGTCCAGGTAGAATAGCCTGTTTCAGAACAGTTTATCATCACTTTATTGTCAGCCGGGTTAGGGGATAAGCTGAGCTGTGCCGGTTGTTTTCGATCCATACTTCTTGTCCCTGTCCCCAACTCATTGGTCTTAAACTTGAGGCGAATGGCTGGACTTGGCACGACTGTACAGCCCAGCACCGCCGGGTCTATCAGCAAATCCACATAATAGAGTGTGCCGGGTATGAGTCCGCTCAATGGTTGCTCGAGCACTGTTTCTCCGCCATCGGCGTCTTTATAGGTTTCCTTGGGGTTAATGATGACACCTTGTGGCGTAGTGGCAACACCAGAACGAAGCAAGTAGCGGGCTGGTGGCAGGTCTTTGCCGGCCACAGTTTCTTTGGCCGGTGCCCAGGTGACAATGGCGGAACGGGTGTCAATATTTTTAACCGAGGCATTGGACGGACCTATAAGGGTAGGTGGTTGGCCGATAGTGGCATCCGCACACTGGTCGGGGGCAGCGGAGGCACAGAAATAAACGCGGGGAAGGATCAGGTTGGATCTGCTATAGCGGGTAATCGTAAACCTGACCTTTTCTATGCGTCGCTGACCTACCTGGGTATTCGCAATCGTAAACCAGGTGTTGTAACCTCTGATATCCAGTTCCTTCACCATTCTCCACTTATTGCAGCAGTCTTCCATCACTTCGATTTTGATTTTACCTGGGCCTCCGGTAGAATGGTTGAAGTAGATGGTTTTCAGGAATTTCGGCGTCTTGAAATCAATGCCGAAAGTCAGGGTAGCAGGGCCATTTTCGGACATATTGATGCCGCCGGAGGGTTGCGTAGCCAGTTCGGCGCATTTTTGCGCGCTGGTACGGTTTACACCAAATGCCTCACTAACACTGCCTTCCATGCCGGGAGGCGCGATGACATACCCCGCCACTTCGATGGGCAGCAGGCAATCGGTGCTGGCACCGCCACAGCCGTTTATGCTTCCCTGCACATAGTGACGGGTTTCGACCAAGCTGCCCGCTGACAGCAGATCAGGCAGGAGACCCTGCACCGCTGCTTCAGCAGTAACCGCTACATTCCTGACGGGTATAACGAAGAAGTAATACTGAATGCCTGGTTGCAGGCCGGTGATCACACACTCGCGAAAACTACCGGGCAGGCGTTCTTCCACGGTAGTCAGCCGGGAAAGATCGAAGGAGGGTGGCGCAGGATCGAACGCTGATTTTGGAGCATAATACACTTGAAACCAGGTGTTGGTCACCGTTCCTGCATTCACTTCCGGGGTGAGCATTTCCCAGGAGAGCCGGGCCGCATCGCAGCACAGGGAACTTACCTGGAGGTTTTTTACCGGCTGGGCCACCGGGTCGCTCACGTCTGTTTTGCCATTTATTTTAAGATAGATCGGTGTCTCCGACAAATGCAGATTCTTAATAAGATAACCGCGTTCCGGGCCTGGATTGACCACAATATCTACCGCAGGAATAAGGGTGCGCTTACCATTTTCGTCAAAATCCTGTACTTCTATTTTGAGCACAGAATTGATGACGGCCCCCAATGCAGAGGAGGATAAGTACAGCATCCCATCGTATGTTTTGTTTTGTGCATAAGGTGCCCAAAGCACAAAAACGGGCTCTTCCGTATTGCCATCTTTCAGGAACTTGTAAATGCGCGGATCATCGTAGGGCAGCGCAGTACCCGGACTACTCACATTTTGACCGACGAAAAATTTTGTACGGGCGTCATTATTGGGGGTTTCCACATATTTATAGTCGCCCAATACATTGATCTGCGTCATTATGTGGTACCACGATTTCTTGGGTTTGCCAAATTGGTCTATGATCCCGGTATGCCGGAACTGGGCGTTGCCGAGGCCAGCATCATCATCCTGCATACGGTACAGATACACGCGATCCAGGACAGAGGTGGAAGCCAGCAGTTCAAAAATGCAACGGGTTAGCCATTGGCCTTGCACCGTGTAGCTGTCAAATGGCCCGATGGAGTACGTTTTTACATTGGACGTACCCCCCACAGCGTCGCTATCGTAGCCGAGTTCGGTGATCCAGAGTTTTTTACCCAGCAGATTGAGCCCCTGTCCATCGTTCAGGGTGTTGCGAATCCGTTGTTTGAGCATTTCATTGGGGGCCTCCGGGTTGACACCACGTCCAAAACTGAAAAAGTTGACCCCATTCAGAATATTATAATATTCCGGGGTGCCAATGGCGGGATGCTGCTCGGTAGGATAATGATGCATATTTATCACATCAAACGGCAGAGTGCCACAGGGCCGGTAAGCTTTGGAAGACGGATCGGAAAACTGGCGGATTACTTCTTTAATATAATTCTGCCGGAGATCGGCGGTGCCAGACATGACTACCTGGACCTCGGAAGAAAGATTTTTAATTCCCCAGTACGCTCCATTACCATCTGGTACTCTGAAATCATTATTTTTGCAATGTCCATCATAGTTGGCGCTCAACATGGCGGCATATTCCTCGGGTCTGAAAAACCAGGTGGTCAGCTGCCAGCTTGGCACCCAATTTGCAGGAGTTGTAGAATTCCTGTTTACATTGTCAGCACCCTGCCACGAAGCATCGTGTTCGTTAAAATTTTCTATATACCGGACCAGCCCTTTGCCAAGACCAATGTTATCTGGTGCGACGATGTAGTTGGAGGCGACGTTCTCGAAGTTGGCTGGAAACCCGCCCAGTGGAGCCGCACCATACCGGGCAGCCAGGAACGATTGCCAGATAGTCTGTTGTTTATAAGCCCGTGGTTCCGAATGATAAGCTGGATTATAAAAATTACTGCCTGTACCAACATCATTGCGGCAAATGGGCTTTCCATCCTGTATTTCTGCGGAAAATCCGCCACCAAGCATGGATGGCGCTGTTCCCTGGGTGACTACAGATACCTTTTGTGGTAATGCCTGATAAAACAGATCGTAGTTAATATATCTGTTTTGGTTATAAGAATTGTTCCAGCGTAACTTCTGGGTACTGCCCGGTTCAAAAGGGCATCTGGAATCGCCAGGAAGAACACTAATGTCATCAGCCCACAGATGAAACTCTCGTACGTTGGCGAAGACCTGGGCTTTTTCCCAGGAGTCTTCGGCATTGAGATTTACACCGATAAACTGGCGAAGTGTAGGACCATTTTGGGCAACAAGAGGGAGTGGGGGGGTAAGGGTAGCCAGTAAGAGGCTGCCGCAAACCGCGAAACGAAGGCGTTTAGCAGTCATGGATGAGAAATTAAAACCTGAAAAAAGATTAATACGAAAGACCAAAAGTCTGCTTTTTTTCTTCATTTGTAAGACATTTCCGTAATAATATGAAAATAAAGTCCTACGTGTTGCTGTGTCTGGCCGTTTGCGTTGGCCATTTACAGGCACAAACTTTTGTTGGCAACATATATTTAAGCACTCAGGCCGAGGTAACTGCCTTTCCGGCTACTTACGGCCCGGTGCAAGTGCTGTATGGAAATTTGATTATTGGCGGCGGAATGGACAGTACTTTTAGTGACATCAGTGACCTCAACGGGTTAGCTTCCATCCATCAGATCTGGGGCTCACTCCTTGTGGTTCGCAATGCGCCGCTGCAAAGTTTGCATGGCCTGGAAGCACTCGATACTATTGATAATGATCTGGCTATTATCGCCAATCCGCAACTGAAAAATCTCCACGGGCTGGACGAACTCCGCCGCATCAGTCATACGCTGTTGGTAGAGAACAATAGTGCGTTGCAACATCTGGCCGGGTTGGAAAATCTGCATTATACAGGTGGCCAGGTACTGGTACGACATAATATTAACTTACTTGATCTCAAAGGCCTCGGCCCGATTCCCTTCCCGCTGGATGTAGAAATTATTGATAATAAACGCCTGAAAACGGTAGAGGGAATGGATAGTACCGGCTGGGTGTTTGGGGCTATCACGATTGCTGAAAACGATAGTCTGCAGCAGTGTTCGGGTTTTAAAGCCCTGCAGAAAGTATTCAGCCTGACTATACAAAACAATCCAAGGCTGACCGATTTCACTGGTTTTGGGAGCGATCACGCCCTGTCAATAGAGCGATTATTTATTCGCGATAATGCGCAATTAGGCTCTTTGCAGGGATTGCAAAATATTATCTCCATTGCCCAGGCAGTCTGGATCGAGCGCAATAACTCGTTGCAGAGCCTGTACGGACTGGATGTAGCGCGCATAGGCACATCTGCTGCCCCAACCAGTCTTTATATACAGGATAATGCTGCCTTAACTGATCTGGCTTTTCCTCATTTACGGGTGATTGGGCATTCGGAGCAGGCGGAAAACAGTCATGTAGAAATACGGCGCAATCATTCGCTCCAACACCTGTATGGTTTTAATACCCTCGATAGTTGTCATGCCAGAATCTGGATTGAAAAAAATACGGCACTGGAAACATTAGACATCCCTTCTCTGCGCTACGCATACAATTTTTTTTTGGATACGGACTCTTCTGAATGCTATGTAGGGCCATTTGCCAACCTGGAATACGTGGAAAAAGACATAGCTATTTACGATGCGAAATACACCGGCGGGTTTCCGAAATGCAAGAGGGCTGAAACCATCGAATTAATGCCTTTTGAAGGTTTTATCCATGGATTCAATCAGTTGAAAACGGCAAAAGAAATCAGGATAGGAGGTAGTTCGTATGTGGTCAATGGATTTCATACGATCAAAAGATGCGGCAATCTTAGTTTGTCATTTATACGGGATACCCTTCAGGCATTCGACCATTTGGATACAATCTGGCAGGCTCCTTATACCAACTCGGGTAGCCTGACCTGCTGGACTTATGATAATTGCTTTATGGATTCCTGCCTGGCCCGCCTGTCTTTTATCAGTGGCAGTTTCCGACATGGTGCCGGTTCTATTGGCGTAGGGGGCGATACCTTATCCCCGCCGGTCGGGTTGGCCGGCAGACTACCTTATTTGCCTGCTCTGACCAAAATTGGGGAGGGAATATTCTTTTGGAAAAATATATATGGTCTGCAAAGTATTGATGTCTTCCCCCACCTTACGCAAGTGGGGAGTTTGCGCCTTTTTGAAAACAGCCGTTTGCAAAGCATGGACGGACTGGGGCACCTGACGAAAATATCCGGCAGTTCTTTTTTCAATGGCCGCCTGGAAATTCATCACCATGATTCCATTGCCGACTGTTCGGCACTATGTCCGGTACTGCAACAGGCGACTATCACCGGGCCTATTATTATCGAAAATAATCCTTTTCCCTGTGCGAGTAAAATGGAAATAATAGAATGGTGCGATACGGCTTCTGTCCATACCAGTGAACAACCCAGGGTGTTATCATTTGAGTTGTGGCCCAATCCTGCTTCGGCCAATATCCACCTCCGGCTGCCCGATAGTGTGACTTTCCCCTACCAGGCTAGTCTCTGCGATTTGAATGGACGCGTACTTTGGCAAACAAAGAACAACCAGAGTATGCAGGAAATAACATTACCACCTCTGCCCGCAGGAGTCTATATTTTTACCGTTCGCAGTGGCGAACAATATGGGGGGCAACGACTCGTACTACTGCCGAGGTGAAGAACAATTAAAGTTGTCTTCTATCCCGCCAGTGCCCGTAAAGCCGCCCGGACGCTGCCGAAACGCAGGAGCAATTGCTGCGCCGCTTCATACTCAAGGCCGGTAGGCTGCATAATCATGCGGGTGCCGCGTTCCACCAGTTTGGCATTGGTAAGTTGCATATCCACCATCTTATTGTCTTCCACCCGTCCCAGCCGAATCATCACGGCTGTGGAAATCATGTTCAAAATCAGCTTCTGGGCGGTACCGGCTTTCATGCGACTGCTACCCGTCAGAAATTCCGGCCCTACCACCGCCGCCACCGGAAAATCAGCCTCCCCGATCAGGGGAGCATCCGGGTTGCAGGTAATACAACCCGTAATGATGCCGTGTTCGCGGCAGCTGCGCAGGCCATGAATCACGTAGGGCGTCGTACCCGAAGCAGCAATCCCGATCACCACATCGGCGGCATCAATTTGCCAGCCCTGCAAGTCCACCCAGGCCTGCGTGGGGCTGTCCTCGGCATTTTCGACGGCACGACGAATAGCCTGGTCGCCTCCGGCAATCAGTCCGATCACCAGATCGTGCGGCACCCCAAAAGTAGGCGGGCATTCCGAAGCATCCAGAATACCGAGCCGACCACTGGTACCCGCTCCGATATAAAACAGGCGGCCTCCACCCTCCAATTTCGGCACAATCGCTTCTACCAACATTTCAATTTGTGGAATAGATTGTGCGACTATTTGGGGCACCGTCTGATCTTCGGTATTGATGCCAGTCAGTATTTCCCGTACGCTCATCTTTTCCAGATGCCGGTACCGCGAGGTTGCTTCCGTTATTTTTTCCATGTTTTCAGCGAAAAAGAGGTGGGCGTAATAAATGGCAATGGTTCGTTAATAAGTTGATTATCAACTTGCTAACGAACCATTGTCATTTCTGCTGAATAAAAATTATCTTTAGGCCTGAGCGGTCGGCGGGCCGAAATTCATCGGCGGGAAAGGTGGCTGCTCATCGTCAATTTTACCAAATTGCAATTCGTATTTCTGCACATTATCTTTCAAAGCGGCGAGCAGACGCTTGGCATGCTGTGGCGTGATAATGATCCGGGATTTTACTTTCGCCTTGGGCACGTTGGGCATAAGACGAATAAAATCTACCACAAATTCGGCATTAGAATGCGATATAATGGCCAGGTTGGAGTAAACACCTTCAGATATTTCTTCGGAGATCTCAATATTAATAGCGGGTTGCTGGTTCTGATTCTTGCTGTCCGGCATGGCTGATATGAATTTTGGATGAAAATCAAGGCACAAAAGTACCACATTGGCGGCAGACTTCAGGACAATGCTAAAAAAAGAGGGCACCGCCAACGATAAAGGGGCAATAAGCAGAGCGAAAAAGCCAATAAAATGCTATTAACCAATTCAATAGATCATAGCACTGCATTGTTTTTCCCTTCACTTATTGCCCCTTGCTTACTGGTTTTTATTCTACAATCAACTTGTGTACACCCGTACCGGCAGCACTTTCTATACGCACCAGATAGACGCCTTTTGGCAAAGTCCTGACTGGAATGGCCAGCCGGTCGGCACCCAGGGCAAGTTCCGCATTTTGCATCAACTGGCCATTGATGCTAAATAAACGCACCTGCAAATTGGATGTGGCCGGGCGATCCAGAGCCACCCATACGGTTTCGGTAGCCGGGTTGGGCTGGAGGGTGAAAGCCGGGCCCGTGCCGCCAGGTTCGTTGGTACCGACCACCTGCTGAATAACAAATTTAGGCGTAGCCAGAAAACCGCCTTCGCCATCGGTGACGGTAAAACGGAATCCATCTTGCGGCGTGGAGCCATACGAGAAATAGCGAATATTACCCGCATCCAGGTCAGCTTGCGTAAACTGCGCACCCGGCTGCAGGGCACCGCCAAAGTTGTATTGCAAGTCCCCATGTGCTGGTACCGTCACGAGGGTGAAAAGAAGTTGGGTATGACTGTTATTTGCATCATCCACCAGCAATAAGTCGGTGCTGATGACCCGATTGGTGCCTGGATCAATGTTCAGCGTATTGTTATTCACGATAAACGGCGGATTCAGCGACACAGAAGCGCAGAACTCCAGTTGAAAACCCGACAATGCGCCGCCGGACCCAATCACATTATCTTTCACCCGCAGCGTCCATACGCCGGTAGAACTCTGCCCCAGAAACGGAGTCAGCGCATTGACCGGCCGGTAGGAGTTGCCATTATTGGGGGGTGGGCAAGGGAAATTGCTGGGTGAATTGTCGTTCAGACCAAAATTGAAACTGCCGCTATAGTTGCCGCATTTATCCTTAAACAGCAGTACGTCTGTCCCGGCCGGGCTGATAAGGTGGGCTTCCACATCTTTGAAAAATTCGTGATTGCCTTTTATCTGCTTGATATTCATTGAATTAAATACACCACCAGAATTGATCGTAATTTTTGATTCCACGGTAGGGGCACTGTTGGGAGAAATATTCTTCGGTAAGTCGTTGGCCGAAAAACTCTGGCAGTTCTCTACGAAAGTAGAGAAAAAAGAAGGCTCCGTCCAGGCATGGGGGCTGCATTCATTGACCGGACGAATCCGCCAGTAATAAGCCGTGCCTTTTTGCAAAAACGTCGGGACCTTGATCGTATCGGCAGTCCAATTTTCTCTACGATATACGATAGTGCTATCCGCAAACGAAGGGCTGGTGCTCAGCTGAATTTCGTAAGCATTGGCATCAGCAGCGGGATTCCAGCGCAAAGTTTGCGTCTGTGACACGCCTGTCTGTCCATCGTTGGGCGCAAGCAGCGAAAGGGCGGAGAAATTATTGGAAGTCAAACGCAGCGTAACAGGCCTGATAATGGTATCAGCCCCAGCAGCTATGGCGCGCACGTTGATTACAAAGTCACCCTCCTGGACTACATTATTCAGGTCGAGCGTGAGGGTAGTTGTCTCGCCGGGATTCACGGTAGTATTGCTGAAAGTAGCCGTAGCTCCTGCGGGCAAACCGTCGGCAATATCCAGCGCCACCGGCGTATTGAATCCACTGATGCCAGCGGTCAGTACAGTAGTGGAGAAATTATTGGGCAAACAAATTTTAGCCCCATCCGAGCTTAAACCCATCGAAAGGGAAGGCGCAGCCGGTTGGAAAATCTTGAAGTTCTGATTAGAAACATCGTAGAATACGTTGTCGGCTGCATCTATGCGGACCCGTGCGAACGGCCCAACATTGGCGGGTACTAATATCGTTTGGCTGCCGTCATTGTCCACATTCTCAGCCAGCATGACCGGATAGGCCTGACCACTGTTAGTACTCAGGCGGATGTTTACTTTTTTGCAGTTGACCGGGCTTTTGTCCGTATTTGCTACATCCCAGGTCACCGTAACATATTCGCCTACATACCAGGTAGTGGTGTTGCTGTTAGGATATTGTACCAAAAACGGGCCTGCTCCCTCGAACGCATGGAACTCTACATCTGACCAGCCCACACCGCCGCCATTGGTCCGGTTATCGCGGGCCGTGAGGCGAAATTTCAGATCACGGCTATAAGTGGGCAGCTGTTCGGTAATATCCGAGCTGTTCGCCAGTACGGTATTCAGTCTGGGAAAATAACGGTACGTAACGTTCACTGCCGGGCGGGTGCGGAAAATAGCGGCATCGCCAACAGGCTGGCCCAACGGCGATTCCGGACCGGCACTCATTCCTTCCCAGCAATAAGTCATTTCATCGCTATCCGCATCGGTGGCTGAGCCGTCGAGCACAAAAGGCGTGCTGATCGGGATAAAAAAACCATCCTGGTAGGGCAGCGTGACCACCGGGGGCAGGTTATCCGTGATGAGGTCAGTCCCGCAGTTACCCGGCTCCGTCAGGAAATAATTCCTGATTTCTTCGATGGAGCCGGAGTGATAGTACAGATCGGCATCGCCTTGTATGTTATCAGGACCACAAGCGCCGGCATAAGACATAATTGTGCTGCCGCTGCCCGGCTCGAAGGCTGTAGTACCCGCCCGTCCGCCGCCGCCGTCACAGCGGTTCCAAGTATGCCCGCCACCCATTTGGTGGCCTACCTCCTGGCCGATAACACTCAAAAAGCTATTCCCGTAATTGTTGTTTCCGTTCCCTGCCGAACAGCCCCTGGCCTTGCCCTCGACACAGCCATTGCCGCCGGCTACCCCGATTGCCCCGCCTTGGATATAGCGGGCATACACGTGCCCCAGATCATAGTTGGCCGAGCCGATTTTGGTATTGACAATGGCGGGATTCTGTGACATCCAATCGCCTACTTCCAGGCCGGTGTATGGATCGCTATCCGGGTCCAGATAAATAACTTTGTCATTATTTCCCACCAGCTGCAGACGCATGTCCACATCGCGCTCATAAGTAGCACTCACCATATTGGTATATTCTACCACAGCAGAAAGGGCCGATTCCAAAGTGCCGCCGTGATCCTGGGCAAACTGGCCGGTACAAGCCGCCACATAGCGGAATACACGGAGTTTCACCGGGTCGAAAGACGGACCGCGATCCTCCACCTCCGGGGTGTAAGGATGCTCATCGGGGGCTACCGTGGGGGGCATTGTACCAGCTACGACGCCGGTGGTCAGCCCCCGGTGCGGGTTGGCTGGCAATGCAGCACGGTCGAAAGCCACGTAATAGTCCAATTGGCCCCAGGCATAAGGCTCCACATATTCGGTGCCGAGATCGGGCCGCATGATCATCGCCTGGAAGCCCCGTACG
The DNA here is from genome assembly GCA_031425155.1 of Saprospirales bacterium. Lineage (GTDB taxonomy): Bacteria > Bacteroidota > Bacteroidia > Chitinophagales > Saprospiraceae > M3007. Next base: position 81,323 of record JANPIV010000107.1, read on the forward strand.
GTCGTGCTGAAACGCACGGTTTTGCCCGGTGTACGCAGCGACTCCCCGCCATAGGTATGGATGTAGGGTGCTTTGGCCGCCAGTTCGGGGGCCATAATGGCTACCTGCCAAACAGCAAAATCCTCTATGGAGCCATCGCTCATCGGAATGGCAATCACGCAGGTATGCTGGCGGGCAGCCGGGGTGAATTCCCAGGGCGCATTCTGCAACGCCGTCTCCAAAGCGGGCAGCTGCAACTGATAGGTGGTATACGCAGAGGGCATCGCGGAGCGCGGCGCAACGCTCCGCAGCACCACCGCGCTTTCAGCCACAGGATGAAAAAACTGGTGGCCCGACTGGGCTGAAAGGGAGGCAATCCAGCCGCAACAAAGCAGCGAAAGCAGGTTTATTTTTTTCATAAAAGTGATTTTCAATTTTTTGCAGAAGGGGTTTTATTTCAAAATTATTTTCTTGACGCCCGTTCCCTTTGCATTTTCTACCGACACGGCATAAATACCTTTCGGCAAATCTCCTACCTGCAGCACCATCGAAGTTGTGCCGCCGCCCAGCACCCAGCGGCGAAGCTGCTGTCCCGTGCTGTTGTAGAGCAAGATGCGGGTATCAGTTCCCAAGGCTTCGCCAAACGACACCTGCACCGATTCGCTGGCCGGGTTAGGAGCCAACTCGAAACGCAGATTGTTTTGCGGAGTGCTGGTCGCCACCATACCAATATTGATCAGGAACTTACCGCTCGTAAATCCGCCTTGGCCATCGGTGACCGTAAAGCGGAAGTCGTCTATGGCAATACCGCCGTAGTGATAGTAGCGAATGCGGTTGTTATCAATATCCGACTGAGTAAATTGGCTGCCGAGTTTTAACTCGCCCTGGTTACTGCTCTGTAATACCCCACCCCGTGGCACGGTTACCAGCGTGAAAGTAAGTTGTTCTGCTGTATTATTAGCATCCTGTGCTTTCAGCAGGTCGCTGCCAATACCGGCATTGTTCCCGCTGTCCAGATTCAATACTTCGTTGGTCACAATGATCGGCGCATTGGCTGCTGCACTGGAACACAGCTCGAGTTGGAAGCCAGTGAGGCTGCCGCCCGAACCAATAACATTGTCTTTGATGCGCAGGGTCCAGATGCCATCCGCATTTTGGCCATTAAAGGCCGACAGCACTTCGGTAGGTTTGGCAACCAAACCATTATTGGGTGGCGGACAGGCAAAGGGCGATATGGCGTTATCATCAAATCCAAAATTAAAATTGCCGGAAAAACCGCCGCATTTATCTTTGAAAAGCAGCACATCGGTACCTGCCGGGCTGATAAGGCGGGCCTCCAGGTCTTTAAAAAACTGGTGGTTGCCCTGTACGCTTTTTATGTTCACATCGCTGAGCGTGCCACCGACACCTACGGTGATTTTCGACTCTACCGTGGGCGCGGAATTGGCAGAAATATTTTTAGGCAAATCATTGGCAACCAATACATTGCAAGACTCTACCAAAGTATTGAAAGAGAAAGCCTCGGTCCACGGGGCGTTATTGCACTCATTGACCGGACGAATGCGCCAGTAGTAAGCAGTGGATTTCTCCAGGATCGTCGTTATAGTGTAACTCGCCGCAGTCAGGCTGGAATTGGAGGCTTTGATGGTACCGGGCTCGAAAGAAGGGTTGGTAGCCACCTGGATTTCATACCTGTCGGCATCCGGTGCGCCAGTCCAGGTCAGCGTTGGGGATTGCGCAACACCAACCGCACCATCGGCAGGCTGCTGGAGGACGAGTGCTGAAAAATCATTGGATACAAACGTCTGGGTGATGACCGTGCTCACGGAAGTACTGCCGGAGGTGCCGGTAATGGTCACGTCAGTAGTGGTCTCCGGAGTACCGGCGGCAAAAGTAATGGACAGGGTGCTGCTGCTGCCGGGGGCTACGGGATTGGGGCTGAAAGTAGCACTGGCTCCGGCTGGCAGCCCGGTGGCAGTCAGCGTGATCGGCTCACTGAAACCCAGCCAGCTGTTGGTACTGATCGAGGTTGTGTAGTTTTGTGGTAAACAAATTTGTGTGGCCAGTTCACCGGCACAAATGCTGAATCCGGCTGCCGTGGCGGCCAGAATTTTGAAATTCTGATTAGAAATATCAAAAAACACGTTGTCAGCTGCTTCTACGCGGATGCGGGCCAGCGGGCCAATATTGTTCGGTACCAGCACACAGGCTTTACCGTTGTTTGGCAGATTTTCCGCCAGCATAATGGGCCATTTGCTGCCACCATTCACGCTGAGGCGAATATTGACCAATTTGCAGTTGACCGGCGATTTATCGGTATTGGCTACTTCCCAGGTCACGGTCTGATATTCCCCAACGTGCCAGGTCACGGTATTGGCATTCGGACTGACTACTTTGAAGGGGCCTGCCTGGTCTGTGGAGCGGAAAGACAGCGTATCGAAGTGAATGCCACCACCGCCGGGCCGGTTGTCCCGGGCGACCAACGCAAAAGTGAGGTCACGTGAGTAAGTGGGCAATACCTCGCTTTTATTGTTCTGGTTAGTGATAATCGTGTTGATGCGGGGGAAAGTACGCACATAGCCTGCTGTATCCGGTTCAAAAGAGCGGAAAAGTGGCGAATTACCGACGGGGCTACCCAATTCGGCCATTGGGCCGGTATCTATTTCATCCCAGTTGTAAGTCAGCACATCGCCATCGGGGTCGGTCGCAGCACCGCGCAATTCAAAGGGAGTAGCAATCGGAATGAAAAAATCGTTGGTATAAGGGATGGTAACGGTGGGTGCATTATTAGTAGTGGCCACAGTGAAACCGCAAGTACTGCCCTGACCGTTTTCCACAAAATCACGAATACCGCGAATGGAACAGGCATGATAATATAAATTGGTGACTCCCTGTACATTATCAGTTCCGCAGGTGCCGGCATAAGACATAATGGTGCTACCGCTACCCGGCTCGCAACGTTCAACTCCGCTAAATGGCTCCGTCAAACCGGCACAGCTGTTCCAGGTGTGCAGACCCGACCACTGGTGACCAATTTCTTGGCCTATTGTAGCCAGAAAGTCATCTCCATAAGGGGGTTGCCCCGCCGAGCAACCGCGTCCTTTCAGTTGGGTACAAACAGAATTCAGGGAACCAACACCCAGCGCATCCCCGCCTAAAAACCTGGCGAAAACGTGGCCTACATCATATTTTTGGGCAGAACCGAGCGTGGACTGCATGGCGGCCGGGTTCTGGTCTATCCAATCGCCTACGGTCGTGCCGGTATAAGGATCCGTACTGGAGTGTAAGAAGAGGATTTTTTTCTCTTCATCAATCAGTTGCAGCCGTACGTCCAGATCGGCTTCGTACACCACGTTCAATTTGTTGGTGATATCCACCACCTTATCCAAAACGATCATGGTATCGTTGCCGGCATTGAGCGACTCGGAAAACTCGCCCGTAGTAGCCGCTGCGAAGCGATATACACGCAGCGTGACCGGCCCGCCCGCCAGTGGCCCGCGATCATTGACTGGCGTCGGAGCACCGGGCGAATAGCGGTCGTCTTCTGCTTTGCGCAGGTTTTGCAGGCTCTTCGGATCAATCAGCGAGGGCAATTTGCTGTACAATTCAGCCGGGTATTCTTTCCGGTCGAACGCCATATAGTATTGCACCTGATTACTGGCAATGGGCTCAATATATTCGATGCCTTTGTCCGCCCGGCGGATCATGGCCCGAAAGCCCCCGTATGGCGAACTGGTAATGTGGATGCGCCTGCCAGAGGTGGATGTACCCGATAGGGTAAGAATCTGCGGGGCACTCGCTGCCAGCACCGGCGACATGATGGCACTACGCACCAGGGCAAAGGTTTCAAAACTGCCGTCGGCCAGGGGCAGCTGCACCAGCAGTGGCTGCGCAGATGAATACTCAGCAGGTGCCTGCGTCAGTAATGTTTGCAGTGCCTGAAAATCAAGGTGCAGGGCAGTGTAAGCGTGCGGCTCAAAGGGCCGGTCGGAATTTTCCGTCAGGACGACCGCTTCTTTGGCCACCGGTTGCCAGAACTGCTGCACGGTTTGCGCGGACAGGCCAAACAGCCAACCGCCCGAAATAAGGAGGGATAAAGTAAAACGCATATTAGAAGAGCTTCGTTGTTGTGTTCGTTAAAGTTTGAGAGCGGAATGATGGGAACCATTCGGAGTGACAAATTTCCAAAGTTTCAAGCGGAAACTTCATAATTAGTGGGAATTTGCTAATCCTATCAAGGTTTATCCTTCTTAGCCAGCTTTTCCTGCAAAAAATTGGTCATCAAAGTGTATAAATGCAGCCGGGCATTGTCGCCGGTGATGCCGTGACTGCGATTGGGGTAGATCATGGTATTGAATTGTTTGTTCTCAGCCACCAGCCGGTTGGCCAGTTCGGCAGTGTGCTGGAAATGCACATTATCATCGGCCAGGCCATGCACCAACAGGTAATTACCTTTTAATAAATCAGCGTAGTTGGTCGGCGAATTCTGTTCGTACCCTTCGGGATTTTCCTCGTGTGTCTGCATGTAGCGCTCGGTGTAAATGCTGTCATACCATTTCCAGTTGGTGACCGGGGCCACCGCAATGGCGGACTTGAACACGTCTTTGCCTTTCAAAATACAATTGGTGGACATGTAGCCACCATAACTCCAGCCAAAAATACCAATACGATCTTTGTCCACAAAAGGTTGGGTGCCTAAATACTTCGCCGCTTCGATCTGGTCAATTACTTCATAGTGTCCGAGTTGTTTGTAAGTCATTTTCTTAAATTCCTCGCCCCGTGCCCCGGTGCCTCGATTGTCCACGCAAGCCACCACATAGCCCTGCTGGGCCAGCATCTGAAACCACCAATAGTTGGCACCTTTCCATTGATCCAGTACCTGCTGACTGCCGGGGCCACCGTACACAAACATCAGCACCGGCAGTTGCTGATTGGCATATTGCGGCGCAGTGGGCTTCAGCATCCAGCCATTGAGGATGACCTTTTCGGAAGTAGTGAATTGGAAAAATTCCATCGGTATGGTTCCATATTCTTTCTGTTTGGCCTGTAGGTCGGTATTCATTTCCAGGGGGCGGACTACCTTGCCCGAACGGTCATATACGGCGTACTGCGGTGGCGCATTTTGCGTAGAAAAAGTGCCAATATAATAGTCAAACGTGCTGCTGAACTGCGCCGCCTGATAGCCACTGCCCTTGCTGATCTGCTTTTGCTTTTTGCCGGTCAGTTTTACGGAATAAACTTCCCGCTGCATCGGATTATTTCGGGCCGCCTGAAAATAAACCAGCCCGTTTTTCTCGTCCACGCCGTACAGGTTCGTCACGTCCCAATCACCGGAAGTGAGAGCAGTTTTTTGCCGACCTTCCATGTCATAGTAGTACAGATGATTAAAGCCACTTTTCTCGCTTTGCGCAATAAATCCCGATCCATCGCTCAGGAAGGTAATTTCCTGTAAATCAAGGTAATATTTGTTTTTTTCTTCCAATAAAATGGTGCTTTTGCCGGTCATAGGATCGGATAGCAGCAGTTGCTCCCGGTTCTGGTGGCGGTTCATCAAAGTCAGACACAATTGCCCGGCAGGCGTCCAGGTCAGCCGTGGGAAATAATAATCGCTGGGGTCATTAGCGTCCTGTTTTGCATTCGCTACCTGCGTATCCACACGCTGGGTCTTGCTGCCGGCCAAATCGTACAGCCAGGCCGTTACCACGGCATTTTTCTCCCCTACTTTTGGGTATTTGAACGTATCCAGCACCGGGTAGGCCTCGTTTTTATACAGTTCCATAGTGAATTCCGGCACCTCCGATTCATCGAAACGCAGGAAGGCTAGCCGCTGTCCGTCGGGGCTCCATTCAAAAGCACGCGTCAGTTTAAATTCTTCCTCATACACCCAATCCGCAGCACCATTAATAATGGCGTTCCTTCGCCCGTCATTGGTTACACGCGTCGTTTTGCCGGAGGCTAAATCGCGGTAGTACAGGTCATTTTCCATGACGAAAGCCACCTTCGAGGCATCGGGCGAAAAAGTAGCATACATCTGTTTCGGCCCGTTTTGCAGCCGTACAATTGTTTTAGCCTTTTGATCAAAGACAAAATAGTTGGACCTGGAGCTCCAGCGATAAATCTGCTCCGTGCTATCCGTCAGCAAGAGTTTGGTATTGTCCGGGCTGAATGTGTAACCGTCGTAAGTTCCCTTCCAGCTGGGGTCCGCCCTGGTCACCGCAGTGGTGGCATCAAACAGGGAACCGCTCTTGTTGCCGCTCAGCAGGTCATATTGCTCGATGACCCTGCCACTTAGCCGGGTATAATGCACACCGTCGGGCTGGAAATTAAATCCGGGTACCCCTTTGGCATTGAACGTACCTTTTTGCCAAATATCTTCGAGGGTGATCGGCTTTTGAGCGGGTAAAGTGCTGCCAAGGAGAAAAAAGCAGGCGTAGAAAAAGGGGCGTAAAAGAGAAAGACGCATGGTTAGTGGCAGGTAAGTAAATAAAGCGTGAAAATACGGCGCGGCAAGGGCCAGCGTATCAAGTAAGGTTTTTTTTACGACAAAAGGAGGTGGAAGGCAGCCATCTGACGTATTTGCATCGTCCGAATGCTCCGAAACACGGAGAAACGCCGTAAATTTTTTTTCTGAAACAAAGCCACCGAAAACGATCTTTGCCGACTCATACCTACCTCGTCATGCGCCATACTTCCTCTTTTGTTCTTTGCTCAAAACCAGCAGTTTGTGCAGATTTTAACCGGCCTAAGTCAGTGGCCCCGTTTCATCTCCTGGCACTATTGCTCCCGGTTTTTGCCAATCTCACCTGCCAGTCGCCCCCTGCCGCCAGCCCTACCGAAGGCTGGTTGTTACTCACCAACGGACGTTTTTTCACCGCCGATCCACAGCACCCGGAAGCCAGCGCGGTACTCATCCATGCAGGCAAGATCGTCGGCGTGGACGGCAGCTGCACCTCCCCGGAATGCCTGGCTGCCAAACCACAAGTCATTGATCTTCAAGGTGCTTTTGTTATGTCGGGCTTCATTGAAGGGCACGGGCATTTCTCGGCATTGGGACGCAGCCTGCAAAACCTGAACCTGATGAACACCAAAAGTTGGCAGGAAATAGTGCAGATGGTGCGCGAGAAAGCCAAAACCGCCACCCCCGGCGCCTGGATAGAAGGCAGGGGATGGCACCAGGAAAAGTGGAATATTTCGCCGGGACGGACCATGAACGGTTATCCTTACCATGATTCGCTGAGCCTCGTCTCATCGGCCAATCCGGTGGTGCTCTACCACGCCAGCGGGCACGGCCTGATCGCCAATGCCAAAGCCATAGAACTGGCGGGCATCAGCCGCGAAACGCCCAACCCGGTGGGTGGGCGCATCGTGCGCGACGTGCAGGGCAATCTGACCGGCGTGTTTGAAGAAAATGCCATGCAACTCATCGAAAACCCGTTTGATGCCTGGAAAAATCAGCAGCCGGAAGCCGAACGCGTGGCCGCTTTCGAGCGCACGATCGCTCTGGCCACCCAGGAATGTCTGGCCAAAGGCATCACCTCTTTCCAGGATGCAGGCAGTGATTTTTGGGAACTTGCCCAATACCGCCGCCTCGCCGAATCGGGCCAGCTGGGTCTGCGGCTCTGGGCGATGATTGCCCAGCCAAAATCGGCTGACTACACCAAACTGAGCCAGTTCCCGCAAATTGGGCTGGGCAATGGCTTTTTTACCTGCCGGGCGGTGAAAGCGTACCTGGATGGCGCGCTGGGCTCGTATGGAGCCTGGTTGCTGACGCCCTACACCGATAAGCCCGATTCTTATGGCCAGAATACGACCCCCATCCCTACGATCACTGCTTTGGCGGCCGAGTGTCGCCGCAGTCATCTGCAATTCTGCGTTCACGCCATTGGCGACCGCGCCAACCGCGAGGTGCTGAATGTGTTTGAACAAACTTTTCAGCAGTATCCGGCGACTGCCGAAGAAGCGCAAAAATTTGATTTTCAGGCCGTTAATGGCCATCCCGGTTTTCGCTGGCGCATCGAACACGCGCAGCATACCGATCCGGCGGATCAGCCGCGTTTCGCCCAATTGGGCGTGATTGCCTCCATGCAGGCCATTCATTGTACCAGCGATGCCCCTTTTGTCATAAAAAGACTGGGCTTTTCACGGGCACAGACTGGCGCGTATGCCTGGCGGCGATTGCTCGACCAGGGTGCCCGGCTGGCCAATGGTACGGATGCGCCCGTGGAAGATGTGGACCCGCTGCCTTGCCTCTATGCGGCGGTCACCCGTCAGCGCGCCGAGGGCGGTGCCGCTTTTTTCCCGGAAAACTGGCTGACGCGGGAAGAGGCCCTGCTGTCGTACACCCGCTGGAATGCCTACGCCGCTTTTGAGGAAGCGATCAAAGGCAGTATCGAACCGGGAAAGTATGCCGACTTCGTGGTGCTCTCTACCGATCTGTTACGCTGTGCGCCACAGGAGATTTTGCAAGCCAAAGTGTTGAAAACGTACGTACATGGCCAGTTGAAATACAGCAGGTAAGCTACGGTTTCAAGTATTTTACAGATTTTGAAAAAAAAAGACGTGGTATCAGTGGAAAATCTACCTTTGCTCACAACTATTCATCACAATCTTTCACAAAACATTCAGACAGGTGGAATACGGGCATTTCAAACGGAGAGACAACAGTGATTCTCGGGAGCCAAGCAACGAACGCAATGATCGGAGCAATGATCGTGGCGGTGACGACCGGAATAACGACCGTGGGAGCGACCGCGGCTTTAATGAGCGCGGCGGCGACCGGGGAGGTTTCCGTGGCGGTAATGACCGTGGCGGCGATCGCGGTGGCTTTGGTGGCGACCGCGGCGGTTTCCGGGGCGGCAACGACCGTGGCGGTGATCGCGGTGGTTTCCGTGGCGGCAATGACCGTGGCGGTGATCGCGGTGGCTTTGGCGGCGACCGTGGTGGTTTCCGTGGCGGCAATGATCGTGGCGGCGGCTTTGGTGGCGACCGTGGCGGCAATGACCGTGGCGGATTCGGCGGCGGCGACCGGGATCGCGATCAGGAGGAAAGCGTGTTTTCCAAACGCGTCCGGGCCGGCAAACGCCGTACCTATTTCCTGGATGTGAAGAAAACCAAAGGCAGCGATTACTTCATCACTATTACGGAAAGTACACGCCGCGAAGATGGGTTTGGCTACAAACGCCACAAAATTTTCCTGTACAAGGAAGATTTTAACCGTTTTGTCGCTTCGCTCAACGAAGTGGTGGCGCACGTGAAAACCGAGCTGATGCCGGAATTCGACTATGAAGAATTTGACCGTCGCCAGGCCGAATGGGAAGCCCAGAACCGGGAAATGGACGGGGATGAAGACCGGGGCGAACGCGGGGAGTTCGTGCGGGCCAAATCCGAAACGCCGAGCGTAATCGCAGCAACAGACGAAGAAAAAGACGAGTTTGCGGAAGACCTCGACGAGGAAACAGGCGACAAGAAAGAAAAAGAAAAAGACGAAGACGATATACAGTGGTAATCCGCTGAATAGCCGTCTGGCTATTGCTATAAATTAAAATAAAGCTGACTTACAGGGAAACCTGTGGGACAGCTTTTTTAATGCCCGCGCGGCTCCTCGCCACTACCATTTTTCCAGCCGGATGCTGACCACCTCTGCGCCGGGCTGCCAGTAGAATTTGGCCTCTTCCCAATTGGGCGCCCGAAAAGTAGGGCGGGTATTGTTCGAGAAACCATACGGGTCGGTCGGAATACCCAGAATATTCTTGTCCAACTTGCCATTGCCATTCACATCATGGAAGCAACTGATGGCGTAGGAACCAGCCGTTAAGTCGGGCAGGGTGATCTCGATATTCCCCAGCGCAGACACTGGAATTATTTTTTGGAACCGTACTTCCTTTTCATCCAGAAACTTCTCGGACTGGTCGTACACAGCCAGATAAATACTGCCTTTTGCAGCGCGCAGGTTGGTGAATTGAATACGCATAGTAGTCGCTGATGAAGTAACGGATGAAGATTTGAATCCACTCAAAAATACCGTGCAAACTAACAGGCAGCCCGCACGGCAGGACATATTTCCGAATTTGTCTATAAAGTAGTTGAACATGAGTAGTTGTTGGTTATTGGTATGATAATGAGCACCTTGCCTTAATTTCAGGTTGAACTAATTCCGCCAAATTACTCTTTAAAGAACGTGTAAAAAATAATTTGTGAGGTTTTCTGCCGTCCTGGTTGTCATGTCGCAACGTAGTGCAGACATCCACACAAGCCAGGTAATCCAGCATTTCCTGATGAAGGCCTGCCTAATAACAATAACCTGGCTTGTGTGGATGTCTCCGTTTCTCTACGACACGACAACTTAACATGAAGACGCAGGTATTAACTAATTTTTCACACGTTCCTAAAAATTGGTTGAGCAAATTTTCCCGTTCAGCCGGACTACAAGGCCGGTTTGAAACTGCCCGCTACATACGTGGCGAACCATGAAAAACACTGATAAAAACCAATGCCATGCGCATGGCGAGTGGTACAGAATCGTCCAGCGTATCTTCAATGGCCCAATCGCGCGGATCACGTTGGCGCAGGGTGTACATATAAAAACGTCCCCGGCTGGCATCCTGCACGATCCATTCGTCGAGTTGATTGGTCCAGCGGCTTTTCAGCGTCAGCGAAAAATCATTATTGGTGATCCGCCACTCGTTCAGGTCATTGGCCCACGATGCGCGCATCGTGACTACCGCGCCCTCATAAGTGCGCAGTTCCCAATTGGTAAAGTCGTCCTTCCACTTTTGGCGGATGGTACCCCGCTGACCAAAGGCCTCGAAATCCCATTCCGACCAGTCGTCGCGCACGTTGAGCCAGCGCAGTTTGAGTTCGCCCACCGGTTCTTCTGGCGGCGTTTCCCCTTCCTCCAGGTCATCTGTATCGCCGGAGAAAGCCAGCAACTCCCATTCCACGAAAGAATCACCCCAACGGCTGTTAATGCCGGAAAGCACCTGCGTCTGGGCCAGGCCCATAGTACTGGTACAAAACAAGGTCAAAACCAGAAATTTCCAGTGCATAATACAGCGGTTTGGATGGTTCAATGGGTCAGTCTTTGAGTATTTGAAGATACGAGTATTTGAGTATTCGACTAAACAATTGATAATCAGGTAATTGATCAAATACTCGTACCCTCAAATCTTCAAGAACAATCTACTCAGAAAGGTAAATCTTCCAGATTGCCGACGGCAGGGGGGGCATCCCCGTAATTAGGAAATGGATCGGCGGGAAAATTGTTTTCTGTGGCGGCCACACTTTTGCGGCTACCGCCGCCACCTTCATTCCCGCCGCTGCCTTCTTCACCGGCTTTGTCAATACGCCAGGCATTCAGATTGGTGAAATATTTACCATTCCACTCCCGCCCGCGCAAGTCGAACGATACTTTGACGCGGTCGCCTTCCTGAAAACCATCGAGTGCTGCGCAGCGATCCTGGACGGCCTGGAATTTCACCAGTTGCGGGTAGTTGCCGTCCGGTATTTCTATTACAAATTCGCGGGCCGTAAAACTGGTTGATTTTTGTTCGGTTGGAAAAAGACGGTGTAGTTTGCCTTCCACTTCAAATGCCATAAGAATTAAATTTTTATTGGTGAATGGATGCGCCGAAGCGCGTTTGGGTTGGTTTCAGTGTTGTAAAGAAACGGTCATTTCAGTTGGAACAGGTTTTCATAGTAGCCCGGCCGGACAGAGGTCAGCACGGCATTATATTTTTTAGCCACTATGGCCCGCTGATACGAGGCAAACAGATAAATCTCCGGTAAATCTTCATGTAAAATGCGTTGCGCTTCGACATAAAGCGCGCTCCGGGCGGCGGCATCCTGGGTGGTCCGAATGGCCACAATAATGCTATCCAGCCGGGCATTCTGGTAGCGGGCCCGGTTGTCGCCTTTGGGAGCCAGGCTGGCCGAGTGATAGGCCTGATATAACTCATCCAAACCCGGCTGGCCGGCACTGGCAAAACTGGCGATCTGATAGTCACCAGCCCGCGTTTTTTTGGTCATATTATTGATATCCTGCCGGTCAATGAGCAATTCCATGCCCACTTGCCGCGCTTTTTCATGGATATTATCCGCTACCAGATCCGACAGTTTGCTACCATTCGGGCTCAGCATTTTCAGCGATAAACGTACTTCCTGGCCATTCAGTTTTTTCTCCAGCACCCCGTCGTGGTTCAGGTCTTTCCAGCCAGCCGACTCGAGCAGGCGTTTAGCCTCGGCAGGGTTATACGTATAAGGTTTGATGTCTTTGGCATAATAAGGTTTGACCGGACTGATGGGCCCCACCGTAGGTTGCGCAAACCCTTGTTGTACATCATTGATAAGGTAATCATAATCAATGATATAGGCGAGTGCCTGCCGCACCCTTACATCGGCGAGGATGGAATCGGGGCTGCGCAAATTGAGCAGCAAACGCGAATAGCGGGGAGTCCAGCGGGTTTTGAAATCATAGAGCCGGGTCAGGTGGGTATCCTGCTGCAGTTCCTTAAAAAGGGCTGGATTCAGATCCATCACCAGATCAAGTTTCTCCGACTGTAAAAGACTGACGGCAGCCGGTTCGTCTTTCACGATGCTATAGACCATCCGTAGCGGGTAAGCACCCAATAACGGGTTGGCGGCCAACGCTTTATCGCCCCACCAGTTTTCCTTTTTCACCAATACGGCTCCCTGATCGTCATTCATGCTCTCCATCCGATACGGTCCGCTGCCGGAGATGAACTTATTATCATTGGTATATTTGGGATCGCCAAACTCTTTCGCAAACGCCTTGCCTGCTTCCGAATCGGCAAACGCCTTCCCTTTTACCGGATCAAGAAAATCGGTAAGCGGCACATTTTTCAGCCTCAATTGCGGGTCATAGTTGTACGCCGGATAAATGGGGGTCTGACACAGCGACTCCAAAGCCAGTATATAGTATTGGCGGAAATAAGCGGTGAATTTTTTCGGGTTGGTCGGGTCCACTTCTATATTGGTGAGGTATTCATAATAGCCGCGCCATACGTCAGTGGGCAATCCCTGGTGAAAGATAACTTTCAACGTAAAGACCACATCCTCACCGGTCACCGGGCTGCCATTGTCCCAGGTGGCGGCCTCATTGATCTCCAGATCGTAGGCGAGCTCGCCCTTGTGCGGCCCTTCGGTCACGGAACGCACAGCGGGAATCGTTTTGACCAACAAAGGGCTTATTTCGAGCGATTCAGGATTGTAGATGCCAAGATTCTGGAAGATTTGCTGCGATACGTAGCGGGAATAACCCGGCGAAGGCATGAGTGGATTGAGGGTAGTCGCCGCCGCCTCCAGGCGAATATCCAGGGTTTCTTTTTCTTCCCGCTTACACTGGCAGAAAACCAATAGAAAGGCCAGGCCAGGCAGGAGGAGGTAGATGCGGCATTTTGTCTTCAGTCGCATGGAAAATTGTTTTAAAACAAAAAAAATCAGGCCATTGATCAGATACAGTCAAACTGCCGTAAAAGTACGGCACTGCCCGTCAACATTTGGCAAATGAATCAAACTTCGCTTCAGGCCAATAATGCTAATCGGGAAGCGTTGGATTCGTCCTATTTTTGCCCAATCTTTTTTACTAATCTGCTGATTCGTATGTCGCGCCGAGTGCTCGAAACAGAACAAAAAGCGCTGGAAATCAACCTCGACGACCGCATTTACGGCGCCTTCGCCGAAATTGGGGCCGGCCAGGAAGTGGCACGCTACTTTTTTCAGGTAGGTGCCGCAGCGGGTACTATCGCCAAAACGATGAGTGCCTACGATAAAACCGTATCCGACGAAATATATGGGGTAGAGCCAAAAGGCCGCTACGTGTGTCAATCGCGCCTCTACAAAATGCTCCAGCACGAGTACGATCTGATGGAGCACCGGCTGCGCGCCACCCGTCCCCGACAGAATTTTTTTGCTTTCGCCGATACCGTTTCTGCCATTAATTTCAGTAAAACCATCAAAGGCGATGGCTGGCTGGGGTTGCGTTTTCAGCTGCGCGCCGATGGCCCTGCCAACGATGTAGTCATCCATGTACGGATGCTGGACCAGGACAATCGCCTGCAACAACAAGCCATCGGGGTGCTCGGAGTGAACCTGATCTACGGCTGTTTTCGCTTTCATCAGTCCCCGGAGACGCTGCTCCAGTCGCTGATGGATAATCTGCATGGCCGCGTGATGATTGACATGGTGCAGTTCGACGGGCCTGATTTTCAGCAGGTGGACAATCGGCTGGCCTGCTTGTGGATTGTGAAAAACAACCTGAGCGAGGTGGCTATTTTTGGGCCCGACGGACGCAGTCTGCATGCCAGCGAGTTTTTGTACAAAAAATCTATCCTGCTGGCGCGCGGCAGCTACCGTCCGCCGACGCTGGTGCAACAGGATATGAGCCGCAACGCCTACATCCAGTTTCGCCACGAGCCCGATGTGGAAGCCGAACGTACTTATTTTCTGACCGAAATAACGCTCGATAACCTGCGTGCCGATGGCGAACTCAACGAACGCGACTTCATGGATCGGGCCGAATTGCTCTGTGCGCTCGGCCAAACGGTGGTGATATCTAACTGCGTGCAACACAAGAAATTGATCGCTTATTTCATGGATTATCGGGTGCCGCGCATCGGCCTGGCTCTGGGTGCACGCAAGCTCCAAAATATCATCCGGGAGACCTACGAGCAAAACCCCGATAACCTGCTCGGCGCGTTTGGTGAACTATTCCTCCGCAACGTCCGTTTCTACGTCTATCCTGCCCGACCGGAGGGTAGTACAGTGCTGCTGACCGCCCGAAGCATCGAAGTGCCACACGCCATACATTTTCTCTACGATCACTTGCTGGAAAATCGTAACATCGTGGATATGCAGAATTTCAATCCGTACATACTGGATATTTTTCATACCAAAGTGCTGCGCATGATCCAGCAGGGCGAAGCTGGCTGGGAGAAAAGTGTACCCTCCAATGTAGCGCAATTGATCAGGGAAAAACGTTTGTTCGGCTTCCGGCCCGTGCCGGTGGAGGAATTTTAAAAACAAGTTGATAAAGGTTGATAAGCGTTTATATTAGTTTATAAACAATTGATTATCAACCTTCATCAACCTTTATCAACTCATATCTAATGACTTTAGAAGAAAAAATAAACGAAGACCTGAAAACCGCCATGCGCGCCAAAGACGAAATCGGCCTGCGGGGCATTCGCGCCATCAAAAGTGCTATTCTGCTCGCCAAAACCGACGGCAGCGGACAGGCTATTGACGAAACGCGGGAGGTGCAGATGCTGCAAAAACTGGTGAAAACCCGCCAGGAATCCATGGATATTTTCCTGAAAAATGACCGCCCGCAACTGGCCGAAAAAGAACGCGAAGAGATCGAAGTGATCAAACGTTACCTGCCAACGATGCTGGAAGGCACGGAACTGGAAAACATTATTCGCCAGATCGTGACCGATACCGGGGCCACCTCCGCCAAAGATATGGGCAAAGTCATGGGTGCCGCCAACAAACAATTGGCCGGTAAAGCCGACGGCAGGGCTATTTCGGAAATGGTGAAACGACTTTTAAATTGAGTTATGAGTTATAAGTTATGTACACGTGCAACTCATAACTTATAACTCATAACTCATAACTCTTTTTGGGTTATGATTCTTCGCGCCGAAAATATCATCAAAACCTACGGTAAGCGCACCGTGGTAAAAGGCGTCTCCTTCGACGTGAAACAAGGCGAGATCGTCGGATTGCTGGGGCCAAATGGTGCCGGCAAAACGACCTCGTTTTATATGACCGTCGGTTTTATTCGACCCACGAGCGGCCACGTATATCTTGACAATGAAGAGATTACCTCGCTGGCCATGTATCGCCGGGCCCAAAAAGGCATTGGGTATTTGCCCCAGGAACCGAGCGTGTTTCGTAAACTTTCCGTGGAAGACAACCTGCTGGCGGTGCTCGAAATGACCAAACTCAGCAAAGCCCAACAGGCCGAAAAACTGGAATCGCTGCTCGACGAATTCAACCTGCATCGCGTACGCAAAGGCCTGGGCGACACGCTTTCCGGCGGCGAACGGCGGCGCACCGAGATCGCCCGCGCCCTGGCTACCGACCCCAAATTCATCCTGCTCGACGAGCCTTTTGCAGGCATTGACCCCATCGCCGTGGAGGATATTCAATACATCGTGGCCAAATTAAAAACCAAAAATATCGGTATTCTGATCACCGACCACAATGTGCAGGAGACGCTCAGCATCACCGACCGAGCCTATCTGATGTTTGAAGGCAATATCCTGAAAGCCGGTACTGCCGAGGAACTTGCCGCCGATGAAATGGTGCGTAAGGTGTATCTGGGCAAGAATTTCGTGCTGAAACGGAAGGTGATGGAATTGTAGGAATTAACGTGAGTTCGGAGTTTTCCTCTACTCTTTTACTAAATAAGATTGTCATTCCGCAACGAAGAGAAGGAAACTACACAAGCCCTGTTCTTGGTGATCTTTTTACTACTTGGCTTGTGTGGATGTCTCCGTTTTTCTGCGACATGACAAGTGCTACTTATTGACAATCAAAGAGTTAATATCCGAACTCACGTTAATTATGAATTATGAATTAATGCGAATCATAGGATTGATCAAGTAAGTGTCAGCCACTTGAAAATCAGCACTTATTCTTAATCCATGCTTCGCATGAATGATGAATATTTTACAAATGCTGAGCATTAGTCATTACTCATTACCCCATTCATCATTACTCATTCACCCAACAGCTGCTCTGAGTGGTTTTCGTTGTCCACTTTGGCGATGACGCGCTCGACTTTCCCGTTTTCGTCAATCACGAACGTGGTGCGATGGATGCCCATGTAAGCGCGGCCCATGAATTTTTTCTCCCCCCACACGCCGTAGGCTTCAGACACGACATGGTCTTCGTCGGCCAATAGATTAAACGGCAGGTTGTATTTTTCCTGAAATTTGACGTGTTTTTTCACCGAATCGGGGCTCACGCCCAGTATTTCGTAGCCCTGCGCCTGAAAGCGCGGATAGCCGTCGCGGAGGGAGCAGGCTTCGGCGGTGCAGCCCGGCGTATCGTCTTTTGGATAAAAATAAAGCACGAGTTTCTTGCCGCGATAATCGGTGAGGTGGACTGTTTCGCCTTTTTCGTTGACAGCAGAAAAATCCGGGGCGACATCGCCTTCTTTTAGTTCAGACATGGTGGTGAGCGTGATTGATAGTAGTGGGAAAATTGTATGGCAAACGCCTTGCTGACGTTAGGCACAAAACGACATCCTCGCAGGATTGTTTAGAAACCGCCCTTATCGCTGCGTCCGCCGATAGAACAGCGGTTTGCGAAAGCGCAAGTTGTAATCAAAGTATAGCACATCAAGCATTGGTGCCACTGCATGGTAGTAATTCCCGAATCCCCCTCCGCTTCCAGCGAAAGTACATCTATCACCCAGTCCTGTTCAATTTCCACCGCCCAGACAATATCGGGGTCTTTTAAAAAAGCCGATTGCGCGGTCAGAAAAGCGGGAAAAATAACGAGAAAAATGAACAGGCGCATAGACGATGAAGGTTGAACTATTTGGAAACAGTTTTTCTCACAAAAACAGCTTCCCGTTCCACCAGTCCTTTTCGATAATGGCCGCATTTTTGGCATAAAACCGCAGCGCGGGCTCGTTCCAGTCGAGCACCTGCCACTTAACGAGGCGACATCCCCGGCGGCGGCCTTCTTCCAAAAAAGCGTCGAATAATAACTGCCCTGCTCCCGAGCGACGATGGGCTTCGGTGACCACGAAATCGTCCAGATAGAGCATCTTGCCTTTCCAGGAAGAGTAAGTCATAAAAAAGAGGGTCATGCCCACCACCTGACCGTCAATTTCGGCCACCAGACTTTCAAAAATACCGGCTTTAAAGTCCGTACGATATTCCTCAACGGTGGCTTCCACGGCCTCCGGCGCATTTTCATACACGGCTAATTCGTACATTAGGCCGTGAATGGCGGGCAAATCCGACTCGGTAGCCGGTCGAATGATGACTGTAGAAAGCATGGCGCGAATTTTTTATGGCGCAAGTATAGCAGTACAACCGGGTTTAATCGCAAAAATGCTGTTTTATCCCAACAAACATCTTGGTGGAAATGATGGCCGACGATGAATTATCTGCTGCAACGAGGGGAAATTTCCGGTTTAAGTCATAAAAAATTTTGCCGGATTGCTAAATTTCTTCCAATAATTTTAAATTTTGCAATTGCGTATCTTCACGCCTGGAACTATGAGCATTATTCTATGAAATGGCTGGTCAATAAAGTACTCAAACAATATCTGGCACTGCGCATGAAGCGCATCGAGCGATATATGCAACACCCGGAAGAGGCGCAGGAACGCTGGTTGCGCAGCATGCTGGATACCGCCCGGCACACCGAGTTTGGGCGAAAATACAACTTTGGTAATTTGAAAAATGCGGAGGATTTCGCCCGCACGGTACCTATACACGACTATGACGGTCTGAAAGGCGATATTGCCCGCATGATGCACGGCGAGCGCGATGTGCTATGGCCAGGCGAAATCAACTGGTATTCCAAAAGCAGCGGTACCACCAGCGACAAAAGCAAATTCATCCCCGTGCCGCCCGCCAATATGCACGGTTGCCATTTGGCCGGCAGCTGGGATTCGCTCGCGCTGCTATACCACAACCGGCCCGATATGGAGATTTTTCGCCGGAAAAATCTGGTTATGTCCGGTGCGTACGATTCACTGAAGGAATACCCGAAAACCAAATATGGCGACGTAAGTGCCATATTGACCTACCACATGCCCGCCATCGCCCGCTCGTTTTATACGCCCGATGTGGAAGTGGTGCTGCAACCTAATTTCGAGACCAAGATCGCGCAGGTGGCCGAAATTACTTCCAAACAAGACGATGTGGTGATGTTTGGCGGCGTACCGACCTGGATCATTGTGCTGTTTCGGATGATCCTGGAAAAAACCGGCAAGCAGAATATGCTCGAAGTATGGCCGCATTTGCAGGCCTATATGCACGGGGGCGTGGGTTTTGAGCCGTATCGCCAGACTTTTAAAGAGTTGATTCCAAGCGACAACTTTGCTTATCAGGAAATTTATAACGCCTCGGAAGGTTTCTTCGGCGCGCAGTGCGATCTGGCGCAGCACGATATGTTGTTGCTGATGGACAATGGCGTGTATTATGAATTTGTGCCCGTGGAAGAGTGGGAAAAAGACCATCCCAAAACGGTGCATCTGGCCGACGTGGAAGTGGGCAAATTATACGCCATTATGATTACTTCCAATAACGGCCTCTGGCGTTATCAGCCGGGCGATACCATCGAATTTACGCGCAAATACCCGCACTGTTTCCAGATCACCGGGCGTACCAAGCAATTTATCAACGCTTTCGGGGAAGAAGTCATGATCGGCGATACCGATAGAGCCCTCGCCGAAACCTGCCGCCAGACCAATTCTGTGGTCTCGGAATACACCGCCGCCCCGGTCTATTTTTCATCGGCCCATAATAAAGGCGGACACGAATGGATCATCGAATTTGAAAAGGAACCCGCTGATTTAGAGCGTTTTAACCAACTGCTCGACGAGACGCTGCAAAAAATAAACTCCGACTACGAGGCTAAACGCTTCAAAGGTATGGCCCTCCAGCGCCTGCTGTTACGTGCCGTCCCGAAAGGTACTTTCCACCGCTGGATGCGGGCCCGCGGCAAATTTGGCAATCAAAATAAGGTGCCGCGACTGGCCAATCACCGCAAGTTCGTGGAAGACGTGATGCACTACGTGGAGGAGTAGGGGCAACCCTTGCGGTTGCCCTCATCATGGTGCATGTTTTGCGAAATTTAGAGGCAATAAAATCAAAGGGCAACCCTTGCGGTTGCCCTCATCGTGGTGTAATCGCCATCGGAACCGTAACAACCTTTGCTAATAATAACATCCTGCCACTGTGCGGTTCTACTGTTGAATCCGCATCCTACCTTTGCGTTTAGCAAACCATGCTCTGCCATACCCGGTTTGAGCATTTCTCCGACTTCTTACTTTTCCAACCTATGCACACAAAAAGACTCTTCCCTCTGCTTTGCTGCCTTTTGCCACTGGCTTTGCTGGCGCAACCCAAACTCAAACTCATAGATTTTGCTACCGGCTTCAGTCGGCCAATCGGCATCGAACACTGCGGCGACAGCCGCCTGTTTATCATCGAAAAAGTCGGTAAGATATGGGTGCTCGACAGCCTCGGTGTACGCCAGACACAAGTATTTCTGGACATTGCCAACCGGGTTAAATCTTCAGGTAATGAGCAAGGTTTGCTCGGTCTTGCCTTTCACCCTGATTATGCCCAAAACGGTTGGTTTTTTGTCCATTACATCAAATCTGATGGCAACACCCGTGTCGCCCGGTTCAGCCGTTCTACCGCTAACCCGAATGTAGCCGACCCTGCCAGCGAACTCACTATTTTGGAACAAAGCCAACCCTATAGCAACCACAATGGTGGCAGCCTCGCTTTTGGGCCGGATGGTTACTTATATATTGGTCTGGGCGACGGTGGTTCCGGTGGCGACCCGCAGGGCAACGGCCAAAAGCCGACCACTTTTTTGGGTAAATTGTTGCGTATTGACGTAAATAATAGCAGCAGCGCCACGCCTTACGTAGTTCCGGCAAATAATCCCTTTGTTGGCAGTACGACTTTTAAACCGGAAATCTGGGCCTACGGACTGCGCAACCCCTGGCGTTTTTCTTTCGACCGCCTCAATGGCGACCTCTGGATCGGTGATGTAGGTCAGAATGCCCGCGAAGAGATTGATTATCAGCCTGCTGGCGACGCAGGTGGTCGCAACTACGGCTGGAATTGTTTTGAAGGAAATATCCCTTACGATGGTGGCTGCCCGGTCGCCAATCACACGCCTCCAGCGTTCGATTACCTCAATCCCAGCATTGGGTGCTCCGTCACGGGCGGCTATCGCTACCGGGGCAGCAAGTACCCGAACCTGTATGGCAAGTATCTGTTCACCGACTATTGCAGTGGCCGCTGGTGGACGCTGACCCAAAATGCGAACGGTTCGTTTGTCGGCACGATCATTTCTGATTTGGCAGACAACTCGTACACCACGCTGGGCGAAGATGTACACGGCGAACTCTATGTAGCCACTGATGGCGGCGGTAAAATTCAGAAAATCACCGACTTATGCGCAGGATTTAGTTTCACCGGCGAATCAACTGCGGCGGTATGCGACCAGTCGTTTTCAGGCACAGTGTTCCTGAATGTCACGGGCGGTCTGGCTCCGGTCACCTTCCTGTGGTCGAACGGATTTACCGATAAAGACATTGTTTATCTCAATCCCGGTGCCTATTCGGTGAATGTAAAAGATGCCAATGGCTGCGAACTGCGCGACACCTTCGAAATCGCTAGCTTATCGCCACCCGCGCCGACCGTGCAATCGAATGGCTCCTCTACGGTGCTTTGCTTTGGCGATTCCATTGCTCTAAATTCTTCCCCGGCACCTGCCGAATATGGCTATCAATGGTTCAACGGCGGGAATCTTATCGTTGGGGCTACCACGCAGCAACTATCCGTCAGTGAATATGGACTTTACTCGGTACAACTGACCAATCCGGAATGCAATTCGGTGCGTTCTGATTCTATCCTGATTGATCAGGAAGTAGCTATCAGCCCGGAAATTTCCTGGTTCGATGGCTACTTAATTACGGCGGGACCCTGGGCTGGTTATCAATGGTTTTTCAACAATCAGCCCATTACGGGAGCCACCGACACGATATATGCCGCTACGCAATCAGGTGTTTATCGGTTGCAGGCTACTTCCGCTAATGGTTGCACCTACCAATCTAATGACTTGGATGTGGTGGTTTCAGGAACTGCCCTGCCTGTAAATGTCACCAAATTTTCGTTGGCTCCCAATCCCACGGCTGACCAGACTTTACTAAAAATGGAACTGCGCCGGACCGAAAACAGCACCATTTCGCTCACCGATGGACAGGGCCGCACGGTGTTTTCAAAAAAATACCAGGAACAAAAAATTGCACTGCCCATTGATCTGCGCAGCTTACCAGTCGGGACGTATTTTTTGAATGTACAGACCGAAAGTGGCACGTTTGTGCGGCAGTTGGTAAAACAGTAAAGTGGATTTTCATTTTTACCAAACATACAGATTGTAAAATCTGCGGGCTAAATATTACCTTTGCGGGAATTTTTGACAACTAAACCAAAGGAAGTTTCGTTTGAGCCGTCTTTCAAGGCGTGTTTCCAAACAAAAACGCCCCCGTTTTTTACATGCTCTCACTTTTTCTCACGTCTCACATCTCTCTCACCCATGTCCGTCGCTACCGAAACGCGTCCAAAATATAAAGTCAAAGACATTGCCCTGGCCGAATGGGGCCGGAAGGAAATCAATCTCGCCGAGGCTGAAATGCCGGGCCTGATGTCCTTACGCGAAGAATTTGGTGCTACCAAACCCCTGCGCGGTGCCCGCGTCGCAGGTTGCCTGCACATGACCATCCAAACCGCCGTACTGATCGAAACCCTGGTAGAACTGGGCGCAGAAGTCAGCTGGTCGTCCTGCAATATTTTTTCTACGCAGGATCACGCTGCCGCCGCCATTGCGGCTGCCGGTATCCCGGTATTTGCCTGGAAAGGCATGAATGCCGAAGAATTTGACTGGTGCATCGAGCAGACGCTGTTCGCTTTCAAAGATGGCCAGCCGCTGAACATGATCCTGGACGATGGCGGTGACCTGACCAACATGGTGCTCGACCTCTTCCCGGAACTGGTGGCCAACATTCGCGGTATTTCGGAAGAAACCACCACCGGCGTACACCGTTTGTACGAGCGCGTTGGTAAAGGTACTCTGCCGATGCCCGCGATCAATATCAATGACTCGGTGACCAAGTCGAAATTTGACAACAAATACGGCTGTAAAGAGAGCCTGGTGGATGCTATCCGCCGCGCTACCGATATTATGATGGCCGGTAAAGTGGCCGTTGTGGCTGGTTATGGCGACGTAGGTAAGGGCTCGGCGGCTTCGCTGCGGGGTGCCGGTGCCCGCGTGATCGTCACCGAAATTGACCCGATCTGCGCCCTGCAAGCCGCTATGGACGGTTTTGAAGTGAAAAAGATGGAAAACGCCATTCCCCGCGCCAATATCGTGGTGACGGCGACCGGCAACTGCGACATTATTTCGGAAAAACACTTCCGTATGATGAACGACAAAACCATCGTCTGCAACATCGGTCACTTCGATAACGAAATAGATATGGCCTGGTTGAACACCAATTATGGCCAAACCAAAATGACCATCAAACCGCAGGTGGACCTCTACAATGTGGATGGTAAAGACCTGATCGTGCTGGCTGAAGGCCGTTTGGTCAACCTCGGCTGCGGCACTGGCCACCCTTCTTTCGTGATGTCGAACTCCTTCACCAATCAGGTGCTGGCGCAACTCGAACTTTGGGAAAATGTAGGCAAATATGACAACCAGGTCTATATGCTGCCCAAACACCTGGATGAAAAAGTAGCCCGCCTCCACCTCGCCAAAATCGGTGTGGAACTGGAAGAACTGAAACAACACCAGGCCGACTACATTGGCGTGAAAACGGAAGGTCCGTTCAAGCCGGAGTATTATCGGTATTGATTTTTGGTTTTAAGAATAATATAATAGCACGGCCCGTCTCCACAAGGATGACGGGCCGTGCTATTTTATTTAAAAACCTGTTTACAATCCCCTTCTTGCCACTTCCTGCTCAATCAATTGCGATTCCCGCCCGGCATCGCCGGTCACCGAAGTATTCTCCTGGGCGCGGCGAATGAGGTAGGGGATCACGTCCACCACCTGGCCATAAGGCATGTACTTGCTGGCCCGGAATCCGGCAGCGGCGAGATTGAAAGTCAGGTTGTCGCTCATGCCCAGCAGTTGGCTGAACAGCGTATGCGGATGATCGTGCGGAATGCCTTTTTTGTCCATAAGCTCCACCTGCAGCAGGGCACTGGCGGCGTTGTGACTGGCATTACACATCGCGAGCCCGTCCAGATGATCCAGGCAAAAACGCAGGGCTGTATTATAGTGGTCGTCCGTAGCGGCCTTGTCGGGATTGATGGGGCTGGGATAGCCGAGGGCCTGGGCGCGATTGCGTTCCTTTTCCATGTAGGCTCCGCGCACGAGTTTGGCACCCAGCAGGAAATTATATTTTTGGGCCCGGTCAAAGCTTTCGATCAGGAACTCCAGGCGGTCGTGCCGGTACATCTGGAAAGTATTATACACTACGACGCGCTGCTTGTTGTAGCGTTTCATCATCAGCCAGACGAGGTGGTCAATCGAATCCTGTATCCAGCTTTCTTCGGCATCAATAAATACGGATACTCCCTTTTGCGCAGCATGATAACAGACGGCGTCAATGCGTTTCAGTACATTGCGGTATTCGCCCAGCTGTTCTCTGGTGAGGGTCTGTTTATTCTGAATGTTCTCGAGCAGTCCAAATCGGGCCAGGCCGGTCACTTTGGTACTTACTACGGGAATGGTATGGCCAGAGCGGGAAGCATATTCAATCGCCCGGATATTCTCATTCATGGTGTAGTTAAAATCCGTCTCCGTTTCCTTCGCCTCCGCGCCATAGTCCAGAATGGTTACCGTATGGTGCGCTGTCAGCTGGTCAATATTGTCCTGACAATCGAGCAACGTAGTACCGCCGCAAAACTGGTCAAAAATCGTTTGCTTCACCACGCTTTCGGCCAATGGCAAGCGGTGCTCCACCGCCCACAGTCCCAATTTGGAACCATATTTCACCAGCCACGGACGGTTCATCATCCGAAACAGCCAGGCAGTTTTTTTAAGTTCACGGTTATCAAGGTGCGAGAAAGCGATCTCGGTATTGGAAAAATCAACTTGCATACTTGGTCAGGTCAGTTAGGCTGCTCTAAATCGTCTTAGCCGGGGCAATAGTGGCAAAAATGGGCTAAATACGTTTCCAATTTGATAAAACGCAATCTAACCCGTTCCCATTGCTGGGTCATTCCAAATCTCCCAGGCGCGTTCGGCTTGCCAATGCAACATTTCCAAACCGTTTTGCACCGCGCAGCCACGGGCCAGGGCCCGGTGCAAAAGTAACGTTTCGGGCGGATTGTAAACGAGGTCAAAGACCAAATGTTCCGGCCCTAAATAATCCACCGGCACCGGCGGCATGGCATCCACCTGCGGGAAAGTCCCCAGAGGCGTGGTATTGACTACCAAAGCAGGACCGGCAGAAAGTAAAGACGGGAGTGCCGCATAACTGATTTGCCCTTCCGCTGGCTGGCGGGAGACGAATTGATACGGAATTTTCATTTTGCGCAACACGTAGGCTACCGCTTTGGCCGCTCCGCCAGTCCCCAGAATAAACGCCCGGAACGCAACATCGGGCGGCAGCGAACGCATAAAACCGGTCTGACGCAATGATTTTTCGAAACCATACACGTCGGTGTTATAGCCCGTGAGGCGACCGTTTTGGAGGCGAATACAGTTCACTGCGCCCACCTGTCGGGCGGTTTCATCCAGGGCATCCAGCCAGGGCAGCACGTTTTCTTTATGCGGAATAGTGACGTTCAGTCCGCACAAATCCGGGTGAGCGGCCAGCAACTGCGGCAGTTCATGGATATTTGGTAAAGGAAACAGCTCGTAGCGCGCATCCGGGATGTGCTCGCGGGCGAATTTTTCGGTAAAAAACCGCTGCGAAAAGGAATGGGTGAGCGGGTAGCCGATGAGGGCGTAGAGGCGCATGGGAGGGCGGGAGTTTTTGGGTAAATGTATGGACTAAGTCATTTAAGGAAATACTGTTTGTCAGAAAGGAGGAACTAATTTGCCGCCAGGTTTTTTAAGCAACGTGTAAAAAATAAGTTGTGAATTTTGTCCTGCTCGGTTGTCATGTCGCAACGGAGTGAAGACACCTTCACAAGCCAGGTAATCCAGCATTTCCTAATGAAGGCCTGTCTAATAACCTGGCTTGTGTGGATGTCTCCGTTTCTCTAGGACATGACAACCCATTACGAAGGAACAAGTACCAAGTTGTTTTTTACACGTTCCTAATTAATTAAAATTCAAAACCATGACCATACATATAGAAACACCCAGGCTAATATTAAGAGAATTAAGGCCAGAAGATGACCACGGCATGTTTGAACTGGACAGCAATCCGGCAGTACTCACTTATCTGGGGGGGGCTCCACAAACCGATATAGAACAAAGCCGTGAAGTAATAAGATTTGTCCAAAGCCAATATGAAAATTATGGTATTGGAAGATTCGCGATGGTTTTAAAAGACACCAATGAATTTATGGGTTGGGCGGGATTAAAATATGTAACGGAATCAATAAATGACCACATAAATTACCATGATATAGGCTACCGATTAATTGAACGTTATTGGGGAAAAGGCTACGCAACAGAAGCGGCGCGAGCCAGTTTGGACTATGGTTTTCACGAGTTGAATTTAGATAAAATATATGGCATTACGATGTCTGATAATTACGCTTCCCAGGCCATTTTACAAAAAATAGGTCTGCGGTATGTCAATGACTTTACCGAGAAAAACATGTCCCTGAAATGGTTTGAGGCCACCAACCCAAGTATATAGACAGCACCGAACGGTTTGATTTTACGCCCTCCTGTTGCTCATGGAGCAAAGTTATTTTAACGTGAATTCGGAGAGATTACACCTAATTATCAATATGTTACTACCCCGAAGGGGTCAAATATGAATAGCCCCCAGTGAAACTGGGGTTAAAAGAGGAAATTGGGCCAACCCCAGCGGGGTTGAACGCGGGTGCCACATAGCGATGTTCAACCCCGCTGGGGTTGTTTTTCTATGATGTACTATTTCCCCGCATTTCATACGGGGCTATTCATATTAAACCCCTCCGGGGTTTACTCCGAACTCACGTTATTTTAACAATTCGCGTACTTCACTTTCAATTTTGGCTGCATTTTAAAGTCCCTGCTGCCTACCTTCGCCCCATCATGTCCCGTTTGAACAAGTACGTCTGTATTCATGGCCATTTTTACCAGCCGCCTCGTGAGAATGCCTGGCTCGAGACCGTCGAACAGCAAGAGTCGGCCCGGCCCTTCCACGATTGGAACGAGCGCATCAATTTTGAGTGCTACGCGCCCAATGCAGCGGCCCGTATCCTCGACGATCAGGGTTCCATCACCAAGATTCGCAACAACTATAACCGGATTTCTTTCAATTTCGGCCCCACTCTGCTCGCCTGGCTCGCCGAAAACGACCGGGATTCCTACAATCTGCTGCGCGATGCCGACAAGCGCAGCCGCGAGCGGTTTGGCGGGCATGGGTCCGCGCTGGCCCAGGCCCATAGCCACCTGATCCTGCCGCTGTGCAACTACCGCGACAAGGTGACCCAGGTGTACTGGGGTATCCGCGATTTTCAGCACCGTTTCGGGCGTTACCCGGAAGGCATGTGGTTGGCCGAAACCGCCGTGGATACCGAGACACTGGAAGTGCTGGCTTCGCATGGGATTCAGTTTACCGTTCTGGCCCCCCGGCAAGCCAAAGCCATCCGCAAAATGGCCGAAGCAAATAACAGCGAGCCGAAAACCTTACCGGTGGCGCAGGAATGGCGGGACGTGAGCGCGGAGAGCGTGGATACCCGTATGCCGTATTGGTGCCTGCTGCCCAGCGGCCGCCGGATTGCCCTGTTTTTCTACCACGGCGGCATTGCCCAGGAAGTGGCCTTTAATGGCCTGCTCAACAGCGGCAAAACTTTTGCCCGGCGGATGACCAGCCTGTTTGACGAGAACGAAGACGCCCAAATCGCCCACATTGCTACCGACGGCGAAAGCTACGGCCACCACCACCGCTATGGAGAAATGGCCCTGGCCGATTGTCTGAACCAGATCGAAGACAATGACTGGGCAAAACTGACCAATTATGGCCAGTTTCTGGAACTCCATCCGCCGAAATTCGAGGTGCAAATCCACGAAAAATCATCGTGGAGCTGCGTACATGGCGTGGAACGCTGGCGGGCCGACTGTGGCTGCACCACGGGTGGCCACTCCGGCTGGCAGCAACGCTGGCGCAAACCCCTGCGGAACACGCTCGACTGGCTGCGCGACCAGCTCGCGCCCATGTTTGAGCGGGAAGGCGCGCGCTATCTGCGCGATCCCTGGGCGGCCCGCAATGAGTACATCACTGTGATGCTGGAACGCAGCGACGACTGTATCCGGGCATTTTTGAAAAAACACACCCGCCGTTCGCTCAGTACGCTGGAAGAAGTCACCGTGCTGCGGCTGCTCGAAATGCAGCGTCATGCGGTGCTCATGTTTACCAGCTGTGGCTGGTTTTTTGACGAGATTTCGGGCATAGAAACCAACCAAATCCTGCAATATGCCCGCCGGGCCATGGAATATGCGCAGGATGTGGGGGCACTGAATCTGCACAACGATTTTGTCAGCCGCCTGGCGGAAGCACCCAGCAATGTATTCCCCGACGGGGCAGCCAGCTACCGGCAAAATGTAATCCCGACGAGCGTCAATCTGGAGCGCGTGGCTATGCACTTTGCCGTGTCTTCACTGTTCGAGGACGATCCTGCCAATCTGGACCTGTTCAATTACACGGCTACCGTCGAGTTTTTTGAAAAAATAGAGGCCGGTACCCCGCAGTTTGCCGCCGGACGCATTTGCATCCGTTCCCGGCTCACCCATGCCGAAAGAACCTTCTGCTTCGCCGTACTTTACCTGGGCCAGCAGCATATTATTGGCAACATCAGTGGCACGATGAACCGGGCCACGTTCGATGCCATGTACCAGCGTACTTCCAGGGCGTTCACCGCCGCCAACCTGGGCGAAGCCATCGGGGTTTTGCAGGAGTATTTCGGGCCGGAAAAATTCACGCTGGCCAGCCTGTTTGCCGATGAAAAAATCGAGATCATCAAAGCCATCACCGAGTCAGGGCTGGCAACGGCAGAATCCACGTTTCGCAACGTATTCAACGATAACTATCAGTTGATGAATGGTTTGCAGGAAGCGGGCCTCACCCTGCCCGATGCCTGGCGCAACATCGCTACTTATGTATTGAACGCCGATTTGCTGGCTTTTTTCAAACAGGATACCAATGGAGACGCCCGCACCCTGCGCCGCATCGCCGGGGATATGAAAAAATGGCATATCAAGATCAATGATCTCGAAGGCTTGCGCCACGCTATCGGGGAGTGGGCCTACCGGGAAATTGAAAAAGTCTCGCTGGATACCTCCTCCGCTCCCCGCGTACAACGCATGAATGGCATCCTGCAAATCGTGGAAAACATGGGCGTGAAACCCCTGCTGTGGCGCAGTCAAAACGTATTTTACCTGCTCACCAAGGGCTACCGCAAAGGGCAGTGGGTGTTTGTGAATGAAGAATGGAAGGCAGCAATGGAGCGCTTAGCCAAACTGTTGAAGGTTCGGTTGATTCCGCCTGCTTAGTACACTGTAAAGTAAATTGATTTGAGTACTTGGAGATTCGAGTATTCGATCAATTACCTGATTATCAAGTGCTTTGATCGAATCTTCAAATCCTCGAATCCTCAATTCCTCTAATCCTCCCACCAACTTAATTCAGGGCATTCGCTTCTTCCAGCTCAAAATGCTGCAAATGCGGATGTTCAAAGAAATTCACCTTACCGGTTTCCACGTCATATACGCCGCCCACAATGGCAATATTTCCCTGATTGAGCAGCTCGGTCAGGATCGGGCTGGCCCGCGGAATTTCGTCCATTACGTGGTGGACGTTATTGGCAGACACGGCATCACTGAAAGCATCGGGATTGTCGGGGTGGTGTTCGGTGACCGAAGTAGCCAGAAATGCCGGACGGATTTTTTCCAGCAACGGTGTCAGATTGCCCATCTGAATGCGGCTGCAAGCCCCCTTGATGGCGCCGCAGCGGGTGTGGCCCAGCACGACAATGATCTTTGCGCCCACTACCTGACAGGCATATTCCATAGACCCGACCATGTCCTCATTCACAATATTGCCGGCCACCCGCAGGCTGAACAGGTCGCCCAGGCCCTGGTCAAAAATCAGCGTATTGGAGATGCGCGAATCCATACAACTGAGCACAATGGCAAAAGGAAATTGTCCTTCCTTGGTCTCATTCACTTGCTGGAGCAGGTCGCGGTGAAGTTTTAAATTGTTTATAAAGCGTTCGTTACCACTTTTTAATATATTAAAGGCTTCCGACGGCGTGATTTGTTCCTGCCTTTCTTTGGTGCGTGTGCGCATGGTGAAGTTGTTTTTTAGTGAACGTGAACAGACTGGACGTCGGGTTTCTTAGCCGGTGTATTTCCCTGCTCCGGGGTAGTTTGTGCGGGTTCCGAATACACGAAGTCCGCTGTCCAATAGTCGTATTTTTCCTGAAATCCCCGCATGGTGAGCTGGATGTTTTTGGCAGGGGCTCTCACTTGCAGGAAATCGCGGATAATTTCCAGTACGTCAAAATCAATGTAGGCCGTATCAGAGGCATCCATGACCACTTTGGAGCCTTCGGGCAAGTCATCCAGGGTCATTTTGAGGCTGCCTTTATTTAAAAAAGAAACCTCCTGCGAAAGTTTTATATAAATGATGTCGCCCTCGTGGTACTTCTTGCGGTGGAAGTAATAGGCATTTCGCATGTTGCCCCGCAGAATAGCGAACGCACTGGCAGCCAGACCAATACCAATACCGATGAGAAAATTGGTAAATACGATGGCCAGCACGGTGATGATAAAAGGCCACCATTGGTATTTCCCATTGGCCCACATTTCCTTGAAAATCTCTATTCTGGCCAGCTTGTAGCCCGTCAGCAAGAGTACCGCGGCCACCGCCGCCAGCGGCGTCAGATTGAATACCACCGGGATGATCGCCACCGTCCCCAGAATCAGTACACCGTGCAGGATGCTGGCCATTTTGGATGTGGCACCGGCATTCAGATTGACCGAACTACGCAAAATGACCGAAGTGATCGGCAAGCCACCCAACAACCCCGATACGATATTGCCAATCCCCTGGGCTTTTAGTTCGCGGTTAGGATCGGTCGTCCGTTTTTCCGGGTCCAGCTTATCCACCGCTTCGATACAGAGCAGGGTTTCTATCGTTGCGACCGCAAAAATGGTCAGCGCGACCGTATAGATTTTCGGGTTCCAGATCTGGCTGAAATCCGGCAGGGTGAAAAGGCCCAGAAAACCCGCCAAATCTTTGGCCACCGGAATATTCACCAGGTGATCGCCCTGGAGCACCCAGGGCTCGCCCAGCATTTTGAACATTTCATTGAGTAGCACGCTGATCAGTACCACGACCAGGGCACCGGGCAACAGGCCAACCCGCTGACGAATGCCCCAACGATCCCAAAGCAACAGAATGCCGATAGAAACGAGCGTTACCACTATGGCTCCCGGGTGGAGGTTGCCAGTCAAAGATTGCCATAAAGAAGAAAAAGTATTGGAGCCATCGGCTTGCCAAAAGGCCTCATCACCTTCCGCATCCAGGTCGAAACCCAGCGCATGCGGAATTTGCTTCAAAATAATAATGATCCCGATAGCGGCCAGGGTGCCCTTGATCACGCTGGAAGGAATGTAGTTGGCGATGCTGCCTGCCCAGGTAAAACCCAGCACGATCTGGAACAAACCTGCCAGGACAACGGCCAGTAAAAATGCTTCAAAACTACCCAACTGCGGGATGGCCACGACTACCATAGCCGTCAGGCCAGCGGCCGGGCCACTGACACTGGTGTGGGAGTTGCTTAGAAAACCGACGATGACACCACCTACTATACCGGCAATCAGACCCGAGAAAAGGGGCGCGCCAGAGGCCAGTGCTATCCCCAGACAGAGCGGCACGGCAATGATGAACACCGCAAGTGCCGCCGGCAAGTCCCGTTTCAGGCCGGTCAGAATATTTGTTTTTTGCATAAATTCAATAGTATAATGGATGGAAAAACCGGTTGCGGCCTGTTGAAATGGCCTGGACGGAAGGGAGTCACCATCAGGTGAGCAGCCGTTTTGGTGATACCAATAATTGTCCGGTTACGCCAAAGGCTATAAACCAGACTGTATAAAGCATTAAAAAAACAGCAAAAGAGAGGGTTACGCCAGGTTGGGAGGAGGAGAGAAAATGGGCAGAAATGCCAGGTGACGCACATCGTCGTCGGTGATCAGATGTACGATGGCCGAATCCAGTTCTTTCAGTACATCAATTGCCGGAAATTCGAGGCGTTCTTTGGTCGTCTTGTGCTTTACTTCCTCTTCAAAAAGCGTGGAAGTCGGGTTGTTATCGTCTTTTTTCTCTTCATCCGTAGCAGTGCGCTGCGTCAGCAGAGTTTGAAAAACATGGGGAAAAACCAGGCGCGCCACGTCGTTCAGCACCAGGCTGGAGACGGCAATAGCAAACAGAAATATGAAGGCGCGGTTGGACATGCTAGGAGATAAAGTGCGGCGTAAACGCAAAATTGCACCCGACAGTTGGATGGTGCAAGTTAATTTTTTTCGAGTGCCGACATTTCAGGAGGCTAAAAGTAGTGACAATCAGTATTTTGTGCAAGAAAGGCAGTTTTTGATTGGAAGCGTAAAAATTTCAAACCGCGCACTCGCTGCTAAGCCAAATGGGGCCTTACCTTTCCGCTGAGTAGCAAATGTATTTTTATAAACCGTCACCTGCGAATGTCCACCGTCCCACCGATCATTATTGAAAAAAATAATCGCCGTACTATCAATGCGTGGGCGTTTTTTGACTGGGCCAATAGTGCCTATGCCCTGGTCATTACGGTGGCGATCTTTCCCGGCTATTTCCTGGAAATGACCAATGATACGGTGAATATTCTAGGCTATCGCATGTCGGATAGTACGCTCTATGCCTGGAGTATTTCGCTGGCTTACCTGGTGATCGCTGCGTTGTCGCCGCTGCTGTCGGGCATTGCCGATTACGGAGGGCATAAGAAGAAATTCATGCGGTTTTTTACGATGCTGGGAGCCCTGGCCTGTATTTCGCTGTTGTTTTTTACCGGCATGAAAACGCTTTGGGTGGGTGTATTGGGCTTCATTCTGGCCACAGTGGGCTTTGCGGGCGGCATCGTTTTCTATAATTCTTATCTGCCGCTTATTGCCACCGAAGATCGCTACGACGATGTGAGTGCCCGTGGCTTTAGTTTTGGGTTCATCGGTAGCGTTATTTTACTGCTGGTCAATCTGGTCATCATTATGCACTACGACTGGTTCGGTTTTTCCGACGGACTGCGGGCGGTGCCCACGGCTTTTGTGATGGTCGGCCTGTGGTGGATCGGTTTTTCACAGATTCCGCTGCGCCGTCTGCCCGCCGATCAGCCACCGCTGTCGCAGGAAAATCTGGTATCCAAAGGCTATCAGGAACTAAACAAGGTGTGGAAGACGCTGCGCCACGACCGGAATACGCTGGCTTTTCTGGCCGCCTTTTTCTGTTATAATGCCGGGGTGCAAACGGTGCTGTTTCTGGCCGCCACGTTTGCCGAAAAAGAGCTGCATTTCAGCTCTTCCGGCCTGATTGTGCTGGTGCTTATTTTACAGATCGTGGCCATCGGCGGGGCCTGGTTATCGTCGCGGCTGTCGCAGAGAAAGGGGAATAAATTTTCCATTATGGCCATGCTTTTTATTTGGACGGGCATCTGCATCACCGGTTATTTTGTGCAGACTGGGGCGGATTTTTATACACTGGCGGCCGGCGTAGGGCTGGTCATGGGTGGCATTCAGTCCCTTTCGCGGGCTACGTATGCCAAACTTTTGCCTGAAAACACACCCGATACGACTTCCTATTTTAGTTTTTATGACGTCATGGATAAAGTCTCCACGGTAGCGGGCACCTTTTTATTTGGGGTAGTAGATGCGCTCACGGGCGGTATGCGCAATAGTGTATTGTCGCTGGCAGTGTTTTTTATTATTAGTCTGTTGGTGCTGGCAACCGTAAAAATACGACGGATGCCTGCCGTACTGCCAGCAGCATAAATCGGCGGAAATCAGCCAAATGAAATTTGACAGATAGCCGACATAGTCGCTGACATATTGTGGGTATAATGTTAAATTCGTATAATTTTGGGCAAACACAATACGATGACAACGCGTCTGCTATCCCTGTTGCCAGTCCTCCTGCTGGCCCTTTCTACTTTTGCCCAACAACAAATATACTTGCCCTGGGAATTCGCTGGTGGGCCACCTTGCCCGGTCCGGGATGTCGTGCTGCACGCAGGTATCTTGTATGCTGGCACGGACTGCGGGCTCTATAAAAAGCCGGAGAGCGGAGGTGTGTGGGAGCAGCAGGTGGGTACGCCCGATTCGACGGTGCTTTTTCTGGCGGCCAATGCCGGGGCGGTGGTGGCGGTGTTCCGGCAGATTGGAGGCTACTATTACACAGGTAATTCTGCCCTCTATTTTTTCAGTAGCACCGATAATGGTGCCTCTTTCGTGCAGCAATACCGCTATGACTATAACAATTGGTATGATACGTATGGGTATGTTCCTATCCAGACCGATTTCTCCCAACTATATGCGTTCGGAGATTCCACTTTCGTACTGGCAGCCCGTCGTTGTGAGTATGGTTGCAAATACGTTCGCGTGGTTTCTACGAATAATGGCCAAAACTGGAGTGACGAAGTTTTACCCGGTTTTTATTACAGGCACCCTTTAAATCCTTCTGCGGAGCAGGGTGATACCATAGCCACATTTGACTTCGACCAGTTAGTATTGTTTAATGCTGCTGATCTTCAACAATTGGCTGCTATCCCCATCGTTCCACCGCTGGATAGCGCAGTGGCTGGTCTTACCTGGGTCAATAATCGGCTTGCAGTAACCTTTGAAAAAGGGAGTTACGCTTATGCGGACACTTTGGGACAACAGTGGATCAGTGGAAGTCTGCCTTTGTCTGGCGTCAATGCCTTTTTTTACTACAATAATTATTACTATTGGTGTGCCAGTTCCGGCTTTTATCGTTCGCCCACTATTGGGCCAGTGGTGCTGGAAACGCTGTACGCACACACCGGGCCGTTGGGGGACATCCATAAAGCGCAACGCGGTACTAACGGGTGGTATTTATTGACCAATGGGGTGCTGTTACAGTTGCCCGATGGCTCTAATACTGCGCTGCCAGTAACCACTGAAGGAATGGGTCGGGCAGACGGGACTTTGAATAGTTTGCCGGGCCGCCTGATGTTTCGGAGTGATAATGGCTTGTGGTGGCAATCGCTGGACGCAAATACCTGGAGTATATACGAAAACGAAACGGCGTATCGTCAGCATTTTCAGGATTTTTATGTGGACGACACCTTTTGTCTGGCCTATGCCAAACCATCGGACTATCAGTCGAGCATTTATCGTTCGGTGGATGGAGGGGTCACCTGGTCATTTTCAATCAATTCTTATGGTTATGGTTTCGTAAAAAACCTTCGCGATGACCGGGTATATTTCAACAATATTTTCACCTCGGACGGAGGCTTGCATTGGGATACCATCCCGCAATTTTTTTCTCCTACTGCCGCGCTGGGCGATACGCTGCTGACTAATCTTTATGCAAATGGCGGAAGGCTTAGCTTCGACCATGGGCAAAGTTGGCAGAATCTTTTCTTACCAACCCCAAGTGCTTCTTATACTGAATATTATGCTTATCCTCTGGTAGGCAATACGCTATATGCCTTTCCTGCTTCATCGCTCCCGGTTTATCGTTTGATTGATTTTGGTACCACTTGGGAAGTGGTTGGTACAGGCGTGAGCACAAATAGTTTTTTTGGGGCGGGTAGTAGCTATCGTGCCGGCCTGACTACCTGGCTGCATGACGGTAACACGCTCAGTTTTTTTTCACCTTTGGGCCAGAATTATTTTGTCGTTGAGAATGCCCCTTTCAAAAAAACTGTTTTTCGTCCTGGCTATTATTATGCCCGCAAGGATTTTGGCCGCATAGTGCAAAAAGACAGTACTGTTTATGCTGCCCGTCAACGCGGTGTCTGGCGGGTTTCGGATTGCTACACGGAGCATCCTTTGTCCGTGCCGCCGCGCGATACGGCCATCTGTCAGGGCAATGCGGTGGTGTTTCATGGCGATACTTTGCGCACGGCGGGTACTTATGTGCAACGAATACCTGGCCTGACTACGCTGTGCGATTCTCTGGATGTGCTGCGGTTGCAGGTTAATTTGACCAAGGCCACCTGGTACAAACAAATATGCACAGGTGATACCCTGCTCTGGAACGGCCAGGCGTATTCAGGCGATGGGACATACATTCAGCAATTATCTAATGCCAACGGCTGCGACAGCAGCGTCACGTTGTATTTGAGTGCTTATGCAGGCTGGAGTTCGGCCAGTTATACCCTCTGTGCCGGAGATAGCCTGCAATTGAATGGACAAACCATCTCCGCACCAGGCCAATATACGTTTCATTTAACCAGTTTTGCCGGTTGCGATAGTACACTGATGTTAAATGTGTACGACGGACCGGATACACTGGAATACGCGCCAACTATTTGTGCCGGAGCCAGTTACATGCTTTTTGACCAAACTTACACGGAGGCTGGCGAATACTGGTTCTCGCGCATTGTACCGTCCAATCCCTGCCCGTTTCTTTACCATGTGCTGCTCACTGTAAAGCCCGACGAAGCCATCGCGCTGGATACTTTCGTGACGGCTGGCACCGTGATCTATGGGCATACGATCAGCAGCGACACTACTTTCACGGTGCTGGTAGCTGGCCCCAATAGTTGCGATAAAACCCTGACCATCACGGCCCATACCACAGTTGGGGTGAATGATTTAAATACGCAGCAGGCAGCGCAAGCCTTTCCCAATCCTTTCAACGATCAATTGAACTTCCGCTGGCCCATCGGCGAATCTGCGCAAGTGCGGCTATATGATGCACAGGGTCGGCTATGGCGGGAAGCGCGGCTGGCCGGGCCCACCTCGGTCTGGGAAACGCGCGATTTGCCGACTGGCTTCTATCGGGTAGAAATGCAGGTCGGCGGGCGGCATTTTGCCTGGAAAATGGTGAAAATGCGTTGAAAATTTAAAAAATGTGGTCAATGCAAATTATGTGGCCAATGGGATGAATGTGGACAATGCGGTGCAGCAATTATCCACATTAATCTCCTTGGCCACATTCATTTTGGCGAACTACTTTTACGCCGCCTTTTAAAAACGATGTGTCCCATTGGCCACATTCTTTTTTAATTGACCACATTACTCCCATTGGCCACATTTTTTTTAATTGTCCACATTTTTTTCCCGACATGAACTTCCGCATCGAAAAAGACACCATGGGCCAGGTACAAGTGCCCGCCGACGTGTATTGGGGCGCGCAAACCCAGCGTTCCATTGAGAATTTTGACATTGCCCGCGCCACCAACCGAATGCCCATCGAGATCATCCGCGCTTTTGCTTATTTGAAAAAAGCGGCGGCCCTTACCAACCTCGAGGCAGGCGTATTATCGCAGGAAAAAAGCGACCGCATCGGGCAGGTCTGCGACGAAATACTGGCCGGAAAACTGGACGATCAGTTCCCGCTCGTGGTCTGGCAAACTGGCTCCGGCACCCAGAGCAACATGAACGCCAACGAGGTGATCGCCTACCGCGCCCACGTGCTCAGTGGTGGCCAACTGCATGACGAGAAAAAATCGGTGCATCCCAACGACGATGTAAACAAGTCCCAGTCTTCCAACGACACTTTCCCGACCGCCATGCACATTGCGGCCTACAAAATGCTGGTGGAAGTG
The DNA here is from genome assembly GCA_031425155.1 of Saprospirales bacterium. Classification (GTDB taxonomy): domain Bacteria; phylum Bacteroidota; class Bacteroidia; order Chitinophagales; family Saprospiraceae; genus M3007. The sequence continues at coordinate 119,023 of JANPIV010000107.1, forward strand.
ACCATTCCGGGTTTGGAAAAATTGCGTAACACCTTGAAAGCCAAGTCCGAAGCCTTCATGGACGTGGTCAAGATCGGACGCACCCACTTCATGGATGCCACGCCGCTCACGCTCGGTCAGGAATTCAGCGGCTACGTGGCCCAGCTCGATCATGGACTGCGTACGGTCCGCAATTCGCTGGTTCACTTGAGCGAACTCGCCCTCGGCGGCACAGCGGTCGGCACCGGCATCAATACGCCGCCGGGTTATTCGGAAAATGTGGCCCGCCACATTGCCACGCTCACCGGCCTGCCGTTCATCACCGCGCCCAACAAATTCGAGGCTTTGGCCGCCCACGATGGCATCGTAGAGGCCCACGGTGCCCTTAAAACGGTGGCCGTCAGCCTCATGAAGATCGCCAACGACGTGCGGATGCTTTCTTCTGGTCCACGTTCCGGCATCGGCGAAATCCATATTCCCGACAATGAACCCGGCTCCAGTATTATGCCCGGCAAGGTGAATCCGACGCAGTGCGAGGCCCTCACGATGGTGGTCGCGCAGGTGCTCGGCAATGACGTGGCCATCAATATCGGCGGTGCGACCGGGCATTTTGAACTCAATGTGTTCAAGCCGGTAATGATCTATAATTTCCTGCATTCGGCGCGGTTGATCGGTGAAGCCTGCGTTTCTTTCAATGACAAATGTGCCGTGGGCATTGAACCAATTAAGGACAATATTGCCAAACACGTGCAGAACTCGTTGATGCTGGTCACGGCTTTGAATACCAAAATCGGCTATTACAAGGCGGCGGAAATTGCCCAAACCGCACACAAGGAAGGCTCTACTTTGAAAGAAACGGCGGTTCGATTGGGCTACCTCACGGCGGAAGAATTTGATGCCTGGGTGAAGCCGGAGGAAATGGTGGGTCGCTGAGTATTGGCGGGTTCAGCCGCCAAAAAGATGGTGAATCGGCGGCTGAACCCGCCGGTATAGGGTTTGTCCTGTAATAGCAATGTTCGGATACGATGCCACTGGCCGCTTCCTGCAACGTGGTATTTATCCCGCCGGATAGCCGGAATTGACCATTTCCACCACCCAGCTACCCAACGGATTTTATATATTCAGGATGAAGGACTACCTTGGCAAACTCATCGTGAAACACTAAACATGGCCGACTTCCACCTCCATCCACATCATAACGACCCGCATCCCCACGACCACCATGAGGAAGAACATTTTACCAATTCGGTCTTCGTGACCGATGTGGTGATCGGCATGGCCGATGGTCTCACAGTGCCTTTTGCGTTAGCCGCGGGCCTTACCGGCGTGGTGGCGGCTTCGTCCATCGTGCTGACGGCGGGCATCGCGGAGATCGTAGCGGGCTCTATTGCGATGGGCCTGGGTGGTTTTCTGGCGGGCCAGACCGAGGTGGAGCACTACGATTCGGAACTGGCCCGCGAGTACGACGAGGTGAAACGTGTGCCGGAAGTGGAAAAACGGGAGATTCGCGAACTGCTGGCCGAATATGGCATCAGTGACACGACTCAGCATCTGGTAGCCAACGAATTGGCGCAGCATCCGGATCGCTGGGTCGATTTTATGATGAAATTCGAGTTGAATCTCGAAAAACCCGACGAGCGTCGCGCCGCCAAAAGTGCCCTCACCATTGGCCTGTCCTATGTCGTGGGTGGTCTGATTCCGCTTTCTCCTTATTTCTTATTTCCTGATTCGCACCAGGCCCTGTTGTATTCTGCTTTCGTAACGCTGGCCTGCCTGTTCGTTTTCGGTTATTTCAAAAGCAAGGTAACAGGCCAGGCACCGCTCCAGGGTGCTTCGAAAGTAGCCCTGATTGGTACGCTCGCCGCCAGTGCCGCTTATGGCGTAGCCAAACTTTTTGGCGCCTGAGCATATTGCATTCGTACATTTTCCCGCATCTTGCAGACTACCAGGATTGGGTATTTGCTCAAATCCTCGCATCCTCAAATCCTCAACTTAAACATTTTGCCACCATGAAATTAATACTTCCCTCCGCAACTTTGATTACTGCCTTGATAATCAGCAGCATTTTTGCCCTTCCAAGTTGTAAAAAAGACAAAGACCCCAATGATAAAGGCCCGGATTGCAACATTTCCAACGCCGATCTTTCGTACAACAAAAACATGAAAAGCCTCATTGACCGCGTCTGCCTCAGCTGCCACAGCGGTGCCGGGCCCGGCCCGCGCGACTACCGTACCTTCGCGGGCATCAAGCCGGTGCTGGATAATGGGGAAGTTTTAGAAAGGGTGGTCATCAAAAAAGATATGCCCCAGAGCGGCATCACCATGAGCCAGGCGCAGCGCGACAGCGTCAATTGCTGGATCAAAGCCGGCTACCCGCAATAGTGGGCACTGATTGGTAGCGGCACCCAGATATTTTCTGCCAATATTATTAGTACCGCTTTCCTACGGGACCGGGCAAGGACGAGTATCCTGCCCCCGTCCCGCGTTTCAGTTATGCAGAAGGCAGGCATTCCCACCGCCATCAATTGCAGGTGCATTTTTCACATAAGCTTATTATCTTTGTCCTTTTCAAACATTGTGTTTGCACAAAGCCAAAAGAAAAACAAATGTTATCCAAAATTATCCTGGTGTATGGTTGGACATAATGCTTTAATAATCAAATGTTTATTGTGCCTGTAACGGATAACCATTAACCACCTAACTTAATCCGAACGTTATTTTGAGAAAATGAAGGTTTCGCTGAATTGGATACGAGATTTCCTCGACCTGCATAAATCTGCCCCGAAAATTGCTGATATATTGACCTCGTTGGGTCTGGAAGTAGAAGGTTGGGAGGCCGTAAAACCCTCCCCAGTGGATATGGAGCAAGTCGTCACCGCATTGGTCACCGCTTGCGAACGCATTCCCGACACGGATCACCTGTCCGCCACGCTGGTGGAAACTGGCAATGGCCAGCCCCGCTCCATCGTGTGCGGCGCGCCCAATGTCGCCGTCGGCCAAAAGGTCTTTGTAGCCCTGCCGGGTGCGCAGGTGTTCAGCAAAGACGGCCAACTGTTCACCATCGGCGAGCGCAAAGTAAAAGGTGTGCCTTCGCAGGGCATGATCTGTGCCCAGGACGAACTCGGTGTCGGCCACGATCATAGTGGCATCATGGTGCTGCCGGAGGATACCGCTTTGGGCATCACCGCCGCGACTTGGTTTAAGCAGGAAACTGATACCATCTTCGAGATCGGCCTCACGCCCAACCGCGCCGACGCGACCAATCACCTCGGCATCGCCCGCGACCTGGCCGCTTACTTGCGCGTCCATGAACCGAATGCGGAATACGGAATACGGAATGCGGAATACCCCGAACTACACACTCCGAATGCTGCATTTGAAGTTGCTGTTGAAGAGCCTGCGGCTTGTCCCCGTTATACGGGCTTGGTTATCAGTGGCTTGAAAATAAAAGAAAGCCCGGACTGGCTGAAAAATCGCCTGCTCGCTATCGGTCAGCGGCCCATCAATAATGTGGTGGACGTGACCAATTACGTGCGCGCCGAGTTGGGCCAACCGCTCCATGCCTTTGACCTGGACGAAGTGAAAGGCGGAAAAATCATCGTCAAAACCCTGCCTGCCGGTACCGTTTTTACCACCCTGGATGGTATAGATCGGAAACTCCTCGCCGAAGACCTGATGATCTGCGACGGCGATTCTACGCCGATGTGCATTGGCGGCGTGTTCGGCGGAGCCACTTCGGGGGTGAAAGATTCGACCACCGCCATTTTTCTGGAAAGTGCTTTTTTTCATCCCCAATGGATTCGCCGCTCCATGTTGCGGCACAACCTGCGCACCGATGCGGCCTGGATGTTCGAGAAAGGCGTGGACCCCAACGGCTGCCGCAAGGCCCTCGAACGTGCCGCTCTGCTGATTCAGGAGTTGGCGGGCGGTGAGTTTACTTCGGCAGTGGTAGACATTTATCCGCAGCCCATTTTACCCGCGCGTATCCCTGTTGCTTACACCCGCGTGAATCGCCTGATCGGCGAAAATTTATCCCCGGAAAGAATCAAAACCATCCTCGCGGCCCTGGAAATTGGCATGGAGGAAGAAACCGCCGAAGGTTTGGTGGCCGTGGTGCCAACCAATAAACCCGACGTGACCCGCGAGGCCGACGTGGTGGAGGAAATACTGCGCGTGCACGGTCTGGACAATGTGCCCATTCCGGGCCAGATTCGCAGCAGCATGGAAATCCAGCCCCGCCCCAATCCCGACGCAATACGCAACCTTGCGGCGGACTTTTTGGCCTCCAATGGTTTTAATGAGTGCATGGGCCTGTCGCTGTCCAATTCAGCCTACTACCTGGCGGATAATGCCGCTTTCCCACTGCTAAAAGAGCGGCTCGTTTTCATTCATAATTCTGCCAATCAAGGGCTGGATTGCCTGCGTCCAACGCTGCTTTTTTCGGCTTTGGAGGCGGTGCAGCGTAACCAGAACCGGCAGAATGGGGATCTGCGGTTATTTGAATTGGGGAAGGTGTACAACAGCCCAGCCCCCCCCAGCCCCCCCCTTAATGGGGGGAGTACGGAGAGCTCCGCCGTTGGGGAGGGCATCGCGTATCCCCCTTTGGAGGGGGGCAGGGGGGAGGGCACTTCGCGTGCATCCTTCCAGGAGACTTTACGGCTGTCGGTTTGTCTGACCGGTGCTTACCAAGCCGAAAGTTGGCAGCCTGCGGCTAAAAAAACAGTGGATTTTTATACCCTGAAAGCCTACGTTCAAAATTTGTTGGCCCGTTTGGGGCTGAGTGGTTACCAGGAAACGGTGGTCCAGGAAGCACCTTATCAGTATGCTTTGAAATATCATCGCGGTGCGCAGGAGTTGGTGACTTTTGGGGCCATTCTACCAGCGATTTTGAAAAAAATAGACGTGAAAAACGCGGTGTTTTTTGCTGATTTCCACTTCGAAAACCTGCTTAAAACGCTGGCCAGTCACAAGATTGCTTTTGTGGAACTAAACCGTTTTCCCACGGTGCGCCGCGATCTGGCCCTGGTGCTGAACCGCGCTGTTTCCTTTGGCGACATTCGCCAGTTGGCGGGAAAAACGGCGAAGAAAATATTGAAGGAAACAACGCTGTTTGATGTATATGAAGACGAAACCCGGCTGGGTGCGGGCAAGAAATCGTACGCAGTCAGTTTCCTGTTTGAAGACCCGGAAAAAACCTTGCAGGACAAAGAAATAGATGCCGTGATGCAGCAGTTGCAACAGGCATTTGAAACCAAATTGCAAGCAACAATTCGAAAGTAAAAAGCAAAAAAGCAATAAGCAATTAAGCAACGACCGCCGATCATTTCTCTGGAGCGCATTGCTTTTTGCCTTTTGCCAATTTGCCCATTTAACTTATGACCAACACACCACAACCGCCCGCCATTATTCAGATCACGGTACTTATCGCCGGACGGCCTTACTTATTAAAAGTAAATGCCACTGACGAAGCCCTGATCCACCGTCTGGCGCAGGAAGTGAACGATAAAGTAGCGGCTTTTAAGGCCGCCCAACCTGCAAAAGATCAGCAGGATTGCCTGGCGATGGCTTTGCTGACCTACGCCGTGGAACATTACCGCAGCAACGAAAAAAAACCCTGAACCCATTTTTTATCACTTAACCGATACAATGATTTATGGACATAACATCAATTATAATTGGACTGGTTGTGGGGGGCATAATTGCCTACCTGATCGCCAGTCAAACGACTAAAAAAGTCAACCTCAAATCCATAGAGGAGCAAAACCGCCAGGCTGATCTGGCCGTACAAGAGGCCCGCCTGACCGCCAAACGCGTCACCGACGAAGCCGCAGTAGAGGCCCAGCGCCTGCAATTGAAAGCCGCCGATCTGATCGCCAAAGCCGAGGCCGAAAACGAGCGCATCAAGCAGCAGAAAATTCAGGAAGCCAAAGAGCGCTACGCCCAGATGCGCAGCCAGTTCGATACCGAAAAGCACCAGCACCAGTTGAAATTGAAAGAGATGGAACTGGAAGTGGTGAGCAAGGAGAAAGATTTGAAAATCGAACAGGATGCTTTTCAGGTGAAAATAACGGAAGTAGAAAGTCGGCGGACCGAACTGGACAACCGCCAACTGGAAATGGAAGTGCTGCGCGAAAACCTGGACAAGCAACTGAAAATCGTGCAGAAAAAGCGCGAAGAACTGGATGCCGCCAACGAAGAGCGTATCAAAGCCCTCGAAAAAATAGCCGCTTTGAGCCAGCAGGATGCCAAAGACCAACTCCTCGATGCGGTGCGGGCCAAGAGCGAAAGTGAGGTGATGTCCATTGTAAAAGAAGCAGTGGTCCAGGCGAAACTGAACGCCAATAAAGAGGCCAAAAAGATCGTCATTCAGACCATCCAGCGGATGGCTGCCGAGTTCACCATTGAGAATACTGTTTCGGTATTCAACCTGGAAAGCGACGACATGAAAGGCCAGATCATTGGTCGCGAAGGCCGTAACATCCGGGCGCTGGAAGCCGCTACGGGGGTCGAAGTCATCGTGGACGATACGCCGGAGGCCATCGTTATTTCTTCCTTCGATCCTATTCGCCGCGAGGTGGCGCGTTTGTCGCTGCAACGCCTCGTCGCCGACGGCCGTATTCACCCGGCCCGTATCGAAGAAGTCGTCGCCAAAGTGCGCAAGCAACTCGAAGAGCAAATCATGGAAATCGGTGAACGCACCGTGATTGAGCAAGGCATTCACGGCCTCAATCCTGCCCTCGTGCGCATGGTCGGTCGGATGCGTTTCCGCTCTTCTTACGGCCAAAACCTGCTGAAACACTCCATCGAAACGGCGGAGCTGTGCAGCATCATGGCCGCCGAACTGGGCCTCAATCCCAAGCAGATCAAAATGGCCAAACGCGCCGGTCTGCTCCACGATATTGGTAAAGTCGCCGAGGAAGAAACCGAACTGTCGCACGCGCTGGTCGGTATGAAAATGTGTGAACAATACGGCGAACACCCGGTCATCACGAACGCCGTTGGCGCTCACCACGATGAGGTGGAAATGAACAACATCATTTCGCCGATCATCCAGGCTTGCGATGCCATTTCCGGTGCCCGCCCTGGTGCCCGCCGCGAAATACTCGAAAACTACCTCAAGCGCATCGGTGAACTGGAAGAAATAGCCATGAGTTACGACGGTGTTTCCAAAGCCTTCGCCATGCAGGCCGGTCGCGAACTCCGCGTCATCGTCGAAGCCGACAAAGTGACCGACCAATACGCTGACGACCTGTCGTTTATGATCTCGCAGAAGATTCAGGACGAAATGCAGTACCCCGGCCAGATCAAAGTGACGGTGATCCGGGAGAAGCGGGCGGTGGCGTTTGCGCGCTAAACCATGTACGTCGAGACCCCAGTTTCGACAGTTTGTAGGGAAAAATCGAAACTGGGGTTTCGATATACAATAAGCGGGTCGCCGGGGTGGAAATCCTGGCGACCCGCTGTACGTTTAAAACTCCGGTTTCGATATACCTAACTCCCCCACCGGGATGGCGGATCGGGCGGTTAAAGGAAAATACGTGTAAAAACAGCCTAAATCACCATCTTTGCAGACCTTCACCCTCTCCATCCATTTTCCCGTCTGCATGAAAAATTGTACCCTCCTGGCTTTTCTTCTGGCCCCTTTTTTCCTCTTCTCCCAGCAACGCCCCACTCCCATCCACATCGCCCCCGATGCGCCCGCCTGGATGCAGATGATCCAGAGCGACACGCCCGATGTGCTCGCTGTGCAGGCCACCTATCGCGATTACTACGCCACGCATCCCTTCCAAAAAAACGCTTACACGCAGTACTACAAACGCTGGATGCACTGGGCCCGCCCCTACACGCAGGCCGATGGCATATTGCACCTGCCCACGGTACAAGAATTAAATGAAAAAGAAAATGTCGCGCTTGCTGGGCGGCAAGTAGTCGTTGATCGCAATGGAAGTGGTGGCAACTGGTCGTTCCTCGGCCCCAAACAAACCTTCGACACCGATGGCACTACCGAAGTAACTTGGCAAACCAATATTTACAGTTTCGACATTGCCCCTTCCAACGCCAACATCCTCTACGCGGGCGGTGAAAGCGGTGGTCTCTGGCGCACCACCGATAAAGGGTTACACTGGATATTGCTGACGCAAAATGTCAAACACGGGGCTATTGGTGCCGTCAAAATTCATCCCACCGACCCCAATACGGCCTACTTTGGCACGGACGGAAAAATCATGAAAACCACCGATGGCGGGGCGACGTGGGCCGCCGTTTATACCGAAAACAACCTGTGGGTCAATGAATTAGCCATCAAAGCCGATGATCCGAATGTGGTGCTGGCGGCCAGCGACCAGGGCCTGCTCCGCTCCGCCAATGGCGGCACCAGCTGGGCAAAACTGCACACGCAACAAACCTGGACCTGCAAGTTTCAACCGGGCCAGCCCAACACCGTTTTCGCCGTGCGCAAGAGCGGCAGCAGTTCGGATTTGCGGCTCTCCACCGATGGCGGTGCTACTTTTAACAACTCCAACACCGGCTGGTGGACACCCGGCGCGGGCCAGGCCTGTACAGGGGCGATCATCGCAGTTTGCCCCTCCGAACCCGCCAAAGTCTATGCGTATCTCTGCGCCAGCGGGTCCAACTTGTTTGGTTACGCGGGCGTATTCATCAGCACCAATGGCGGCGTCTTCTGGGCCAATACCAACCAGCAAAACGCCATCGGCAACAGCCCCGTTCCCTACGCTATTCCGACGCATACCAACCTGATGTACAGCGACGGAGAGGCCGACGGCTTCGATCAGGGTTTCTACGATATGGCCATCGTGGTCAATCCCAACAATGCCAATCAACTCATTGCCGGGGGCACCTCGTGGTTCAAAAGTGCCGACGGTGGGGCGACCTGGCAGGCCCTCGGCAGTTACGTGGGCGGTCTCGCCTGGAGCCACCCCGACATTCAGTGTCTGGCCGCCACGGGCAACGATCTCTGGATCGCCAGCGACGGCGGGCTGAACTACTCGACCGATTTTGCCCAAAGCATTGAGGCGCGGATGAACGGTATTTCCGGCGCGGATTTGTGGGGTTTTGATTCCGGCTGGAACGAGGATGTGCTCGTGGGCGGGCGTTACCACAACGGCAACATGGCTTGGCACGAAGTATTTCCCGCCGGAAAATTCTACCGCATGGGGGGCGCTGAATCACCGACCGGCTATGTCAATCCCGGCGAGGCCCGCAAAACCTACTTTTCCGACATTGGCGGTTATCGGCTTAGCGGCGGCTTTGGCGATGGCGTGTCGTATTTTCCCATCGGCCTATCGCCCAACGAAAGTTACGCCTACTACGCCAACAGCGAAATGGCCTGGGATCCGCGCTGCTGGAATGTCGTCTATTTGGGTCAGGAAAATAAAATCTGGAAGAGCACCGACGGCGGCACCTCGTACACCGCACTGCATACTTTTCCGGGTAATGCCGACAATTCGGTCTATGAAATCGAGGTCAGCCGCGCCAACCCGGAGGTCATTTATTGCTCCCAATGGAACGGTACCGACGATGTAATGTGGAAAACTTCCAATGGTGGCCAAACCTGGTCTGCGCTGACGCTTTTGCCATTGCCCAACAATAATGACCGGGTGAAAATGACCATCAGTGCCGAAAATCCCGATGTGCTGTGGGTGGCGGTGACTTATGGTTCCAACGGCAAGAAAATTTATAAATCCGCCGATGGTGGCCAAACCTGGAACAACCTGACCACCAGCACTTTAAATGGCATTCGCATCTCGAATATTATGGCCCAATACGGCACGGACGGTGGCATTTACCTCGGCACCGATGTCGGCGTTTTTTATCGAAATAACAGCCTCGGCGACTGGCAGCCGTTCAGTACAGGCCTGCCCGTTTCGGCGGAAACCAACAAACTGAAACCCCTTTACAAAACCGGCAAAATCCGCAACGGCACCTGGGGTTTCGGGGTGTGGGAGTCGGATTTGTACGAACCTTCGGCGGTCGTGGTGCAGCCCATGACCAGCGCGTTGACCACCAATTGCGCCCGCGATACGGTCTATTTTGACGATTATTCGGTAGTCAATCATACCGGAGCCACCTGGGCCTGGTCATTTAGTCCGGCCCCGCAGTACGTGAGTGCCACGGCTCTGCGCAATCCGAAAGTGGTGTTTGGTGCCCCCGGAACCTACACCGCTACGATGACGCTGAATGGCGTTTATCAAAAATCACTGACTATTCAGGTCGCCGACGGCTGTGCCGCCGATACCATTCCCGGCCAAACCGTCGTGCTGGGTGGCAATGACGATCCCGGTTATGTGGCCCTACCGGCTTTGAACCGCCAAACCAATACATTCTCGGTGACCGCCTGGATCAAACCCGACGGTATTCAGTCCGACTATAGTGCTATTTTCATGCTGGATGGCGACGTGGCGGCCGGGTTCAATTTTTTGCCGGGCAGCAACCACCTCGGTTATCACTGGCCGGGCGGCCAATGGTGGTGGGATAGTGGCCTCACGGTGCCCGCCGGTCAGTGGTCGTACGTGGCGCTGACGGTAGGGCCGACCAGCGTTTCGGTCTATGTCAATGGCAAAAAAGCCACCCAGAACATTACGGCAGAACCCGTGAATTTCGACGAAAGTAGCCGTTTGGGCAGTTACAAAGGTTGGGGAGATCGCTATGTAAAAGGCCTGCTCGACGAGGTCACGATCTGGGATAAAACCCTGAGCCAAAATGAAGTGCGCGAACTGATGCACCTCACCAAAATTCCCGCCGATCAGCCGAATCTAATGGCTTACTACCAATTCAATGAAACCAGCGGCCCCGCGCTCGACCGGGTCAGGGTACGTCATGCGGCGATGGTCAGCAATGCCACTCGCAGCACGTCCACGGCACCCGTTGGCAAGGGCAGCAGTGCCCGCCTGGCGGTCACCAGCGGCGGCACTTATGCTTTTCCCAATACCGGCCTGACGCTTACTTTTCCTACTAACGGCACCTACCCCAATGGCGAACTTTGCGTGAGCCGTATCAACCAGTCGCCCGATCAATTGCCCAGTGCCTCGCCGCATAGTGCCGCCTACTGGATCGTGAATAACTATGGCACGAATGGCACATTCAGTGCCTTGAATGCGCTCACTTTCAATGGGTACGGTCCCTTTACGCCGGTGGGCGGAGCCGCTGGATTTCAGTTGTTCAAGCGCAGCAGCGTCGCCGACGGCAACACCTGGGGCACCTCCATAGACGCAGGCGATAGTTTCACGCCGGGTCCGAACGGGGCGGTGACGTTCTCCACGGGCAGCAGCGTGACTTCTTTCAGCCAGTTTATCACGACTTACGATCTGGCCTTGCCGGTGGAGTGGTCGGATTTTCAGGTAGCGTTGGAAGATGATCGTCAGGTGCGGCTTTATTGGTCGGTGCAGCAGTCGCCAACCGTACGCCGTTTTTTGGTAGAAAAAAGTCGCGACGGGGTTGCTTTTCAAGCCATTGGCACCGTCTCTGCCAAAGCAGGCAGTGGTTTTTTTGCCTACGAAGCCCTTGATGCAGAGCCATTTAAAGGTATTAATTATTACCGCCTGCGGCAGGAAGATGCCGATGGCCGGGCCACGTATTCTGCGGTGCGGACGGTGCTCATAAACGCCTTATCCGACGAGTGGGTGGTATTTCCCAACCCATTAGCCAAAGACCAGGCTTTGCGGATTCAGACGGTTTCCAATGACCCTTATCGCTTTCGGTTGTTCGATGTTTCCGGGAAAAAAGTGGTGGAGCGCATGTTGAATGGCCCGGCGGCCCTGGAAAACCTGCACCTGCCGACAGGCGTATATGGCTACGAAATAATGGGCGAGTGGAAGCGGGCCACGGGAAAAGTGGTGGTGGAGTAGGTGGACCCGCCTTTGCCTAAAAGGGCTACGGCGGGCGAGGGAGGTAGAGAATTAATTCAAAATTAATCGGAAAGATGAGTCATCCCGAATTTTTGCAAAAAATGAAGAGATGTCGTTTCAACCCACGATTTTAATCGTGGGAGAGAAGCCAGGTGGAGTCAGGAACGGTTTTAACCGTTTTCTTACCCTTGGTCAGGCAGTTATAAACCGTTAAAACGGTTACACATCTCCTGTTTTGGCGCATTCCCACGATTAAAATCGTGGGTTAAAAATTCGGGATGACTCATGTTCTGGCGGAATCCGTCCACATCGCGGAATACGTCATAGTACACGTCAATTTTTGCAAACCAGTCCAAATCCATGCGCGTCGCCGGTTTTACTTTTATTCGCAATGCTTTGCAGTACGATTATCCTGTGGTGGAGGCCATTACCTCCATCCTGCCGATTTGTGATTATTTCCTGGTGGCGGTCGGCAAATCGGACGATGATACGCTGCAACTGGTGCGAAGCATTGGCGACCCTAAAATTCATATTCTGGAAACGGTGTGGGACGATAATTTGCGCGCCGGTGGCCGGGTATTGGCCATAGAAACCAACAAAGCCTTCGACGCCATTCCGCCGGACTACGACTGGTGTTTTTATATTCAGGGCGATGAATGTGTGCCGGAAAATGAACTGCCGATCATCCGGGCGGGCATGGAACAGTATTTAAATGACCCGGAAACGGAGGGTTTGCTCTTGAAATACCGGCACTTTTATGGTTCTTATGACTTTGTGGGAGCCTCGCGCCGCTGGTATCGGCGGGAGGTGCGCATCATTCGCAACGACAAAAGTATCCGCTCCTATCGCGATGCGCAGGGATTCAGGAAGCTGGATTCCATGCGGAAAGAAGGTTTGCCAGGGGGGCTGCGCAAGTTGCGGGTCCGCTTGCTGGACGCGTATCTGCACCACTACGGCTGGGTGAAAAATCCGGCTACGCAGCAGCGTAAGATTTTGAATTTCAATAAATTATGGCAAAAAAACGCTACTTCCAATATTGCGCCAAATCAGCAAACGGCCTACGCTTATGATGGTGCAGAGCCGCTCGAACGCTTCACCGGCCAACACCCGGCGGTGATGTTGCCGCGCATCCAGGCTATGAACTGGCAGTTTGCCGGCGACCCCACTTCGGCGCGCTGGACCTGGAAAGACCGTATTTCCAATTGGATAGAAGCCCGAAGCGGCTGGCGACCCGGCGAATACCGGAACTACAAGACGCTGTGACAATTATGGCTATGTCAATTTTAAAATCATTACTCTATTTTTTTCTGGCGGGCCTTTGCGAAATAGGCGGCGGCTATCTGGTTTGGCTCTGGATCAAAGAAGAAAAAGCATGGTGGTATGGCTTGCTGGGTGCGCTCATTATGATTTTATATGCCGTAGTAGCCACCTGGCAACCGACCGGCTTTGGGCGTACTTATGCTACGTATGGCGGTATATTTGTCATTATGTCCGTACTATGGAGCTGGAAAGTGGACCGTGTCGAGCCGGACAAATATGATATAGTAGGGGCATTAATCATTCTAATCGGAATTATAGTAATCATGTATTCGCCTAGAAAATAGGGAACGGAAACGTTCAAAACCGAAATAGGCACCGCACTTTTACACTTATCAAATAGTTTGGCGTATCAACTCAATCCTAGACAATAACGCCGTCGCTCAGTACTTTAAATTTCTCATTCACTTCAAACACCAGTTGCTGAAATGCACGGTCGGCCCGCACATCTTTGCGCCAGGTAAAGCCCCGCTCGATCATATCAATGGTCTCTACGACCGAAGCACTGCCGTCGGCATTTTTGCCCATCAGCCACACCATGTCGGAGATCGCCAGCGTCGGCTCGATGTCGTGGGAGACGATGACAATCGTGCGCAACTCGTCCAATTGGGCAATGTCGGCGATCAAATCGGAGATTTTGGCTTTCATCAGTGGGTCGAGGCCGGAGAATGGTTCGTCCATCAGCAGCACGGTGCTGCTGCACAATAATTGCTGCGCAATGGCGAGACGTTGGCGTTGTCCGCCGGAGAGTTCGTTGGGATATTTGGTGGCGTGGTCGCGCAGGCGAAAATGATCCAGGTAGTAGTCCACTTTTTCCTTTAAATCATTGCCCGTACAACCGCCCTTTTTTGCGCCTAACTCCAACTGCGTCTGCACTTTCAAAAAAGGATACAGATCGTAGGTTTGATAGACCATACCGATCAAATGTGGGCTAACCGGCACCAGCGTTTTTAACTTTGGCGAATAGGCCTGTATTGATCCTTTGGTGGGGACGCGCAGTCCGGCGATCAGTTCAAACAAGGTGGATTTACCAATACCTGACGGTCCCAGAATGGCCAGGACTTGCCCCTGATTCACATCGGGCCGCACAATATCCATGACTTGCTGACGAATATTTCTCAGAATGGGCTGTCCTTCGCGGTATTGGAACAGTTCAATATTTACATCCAGCAGGAGCGGTTCTTTTCTTTCGTAAGTGGGCATGGGTGGGTTGTTGGTGTGAAAAGTGAGGAGACAGGAGTTAGGAGTTAGGAATCAGGTTTCAGTCCCACGACAGGAAACCCGGGGTCATCGCGTCGTCATCCAGTTGTTCATACTTCGGTGGCGGCGGCGTACTTGCCAGCCCTCTTTCCCGCGGAGCCCGTACTTCCACCGATTCGCCCAAAGTCAGCATACCCGTCGCCGGATCCACCCGCACACGAATGCAGGAAAAAGCAAAAGTAAGGGCTTCCACGCCCTGAAAAACGATGCTGCTTTCCTCGTGTTTTTGTACCCGCACGTCCAGTTTGGCCGACGCAATGGAGGCTTCCAGCGCATCCATTTTGATCTTAAAATCACGGCCGCTGGTGGATTCGGTGTTGATCGCCATCATGTTAGACGATAATATATCGGTGACGACCAACATTTCGGAAGGCCCATCGGTACCCAGGAAAATTTTCGCCGAAGCATTTTTAAGATCCAGTTTCTTGCCCGACAGCGCGGCCCCGAGTTCGTTCACGTCCACCGAAACGCGTTCGATATTGGTAAAAGAAAAGGAGATTTCCCGGGCACCATGCAGGGCGGCAGCCACCGGCGCTGCTTCCACATGGAAGCCCTGCAACAAAGCACCCATGATCTTTACGCCCATGCCCATGTCCACTTTTTGGGTGCGTTGCAGGGCGGTGTCGGCTACCCGATTATGACTAAATTGAAGGTCTAATGCCTTATGATTTCTTTTAGGAAAAAGAAATTTCAGTTCGCCCCGGCGGCTGATCCGGCCATCCAGCCGCGAAAGCACAAAGAGCGGTCGGATGGTGCTTTCCGGCGGCGTGACCGGGGTGGCATGGAAGGTGTTCCGCAGCAGGTCGGTGGTTTTATTTTTACAAACGCGCAGTTTGAAAGCCATTGTGTTTTTGGTTGAGAAGGTGGAGACTAAGGAACTTGTGAAGAATAATTTTTGAGGTTTCCTGCCGTCTTGGTTGTCATGTCGCAACGGAGTGCAGACATCCACACAAGCCAGGTAATCCAGCATTCCCTGCTTAAGGGGCATTTCTAATAACCTGGCTAGTGTGGGTGTCTCCGTTTCTCTACGACATGACAACTCAAAACGAGGACACACACCTAACCACTATTTCTCCAACAACTCATTTATTTTCAAAATAAACCGCTGCGCAACATCCTGAAAACCATTGTCATCCGGGTGGATTTCATCGCTCCACTGGTCGTCGCGCACGATGCCGCGCAGGTTGATATAGTGGACCTGTTCGGGAAATTCGGCAGCTACTTTGGCGAGGGCCAGATTGAATTGATCCATCATGTAGTGTATGGCAGCAGTCCGGTCTTTGGCACGCAGGATGTTCTTTTCGGTCAAATATTTACCCAGCCAACTCGTCTTTTTGGCGTCTGCCGCCAGCGGGCGCGGATAGTCGTAGCCATGCACCAGTACTTGCACTTGGGGGAAGTTGGTTTTGAGCCAGGAAAAGACGGTGCGGTAAATCTCCACGATGGCATCCAGTTCTTGCAGGAAAACCGCTCCAAAAAACCGCTCCGCCTGTTCGCCCTCTGCCGCATCGTCAAACTTTTCCGCCAGAAATTTGCGCATGTCCTCGCCCAGAATATCATTGCCGCCGCCGCTCAACAGCAGCACCGCGGGCTGATACTCTTCCACGGCTGCAAAAATCCTGCCTTCCCGCGCCCAGTTGCGCATGGTATCGCCCGCCTCCGACAGGCAATGCACGGGATAAAACTTGGACACATGGTCAATAATATCGGCGATGGTGGGGTGCTGAAACCAGGAATCCCCTTCCGAAAGCAGTTTCGGGCGATTGGGGAATTCTTTGGCCGTGGAGTCGTAGGCACGGTTGCGCCAGTAGCCCGACCACTTGTTGGCTCCCGCCAGCAGCGTGTTCCACCAAATACCACGCATGGCCATTTTTTCAAGACCATTACTATTTTCCGGTTCGCTTTTCAGCGTAAGACCCTCTTCGAGACCGCCATTTTTAGCAAAATAAACCCCGGACAGGAAGTGCGCCAGGTCGGCATCGGCCTCGTCGGGCTGGGCATTGGCATCGAACAAGCGTTCCAGTTCGCCCCGGTCGGGCCCGGTTTCGGGATGATCGAAGAGCGGATTTTTCAGGACAATCCGGAATGTAAGCGCGTTCCAGTTCTGCAACTTCTTTTTCTGGCTGCCCCGATTTTCCTCCTCGTCATCGTCCGCGAGGTTGCCGCGTTTTCTGACCAATTGCGTGGGCGCGGGCAAAGCGGGCAATTCCAGCGCACCGATATTCTCGAACGGCACGATACTGAACAGCAATTTTAGCGTCTCCTGGCTTTCTGGCCAATTGAACAGGCGCACCGTTTCGTTGAGTTTGAAAGGAATTACTGACTCCTTGTGATCGCGCAGCCACTTGCTTTCGCCCTGGCTGAGCTTGGTCACGGATGGATCGAGCAGCGCCGTAGTATCGCAGGAAAAGTCGTAGGAACAGTAGGGCGCGGCCACGTACAGGTCGGCCTTGCCCTGATTGGTGAGTTTCACTTTGATGGTGGATTTCCACTTGCCGTCGGCGCGCTGGGTCAAGGCAGGTTGTACTGTACCGGATTGATCCACTGGGAGTTGCGTTTCCGTCACGCCGTCGGCATCCACCGTAAAGAACTCTACTTTCAACAGGCTTGTCGGTAGCGGCGACTCGCTATTATTATGCAGGCCTTCGGCAAATTTCCACTGCGAAATATGGCGCAACTGCCCGGCTATTTTCTCCCCGGCGTTGGCCAGTTTGGTTTTTACGGGCAACACCAGCGGGCGGAACAGATCGCCGGGCCGGACAAAATAGGCCATATTTTTCCACAACACCAGCGCGTAATCGGCCTTCTCTGCATCGTCTTCAAAAGCAAAATACGCCGCGTTTTCGGACTGGTTCAGCGTGTCCAGGATGGGTTTCAAATACTGATCTTGCAGGTCTTTATTGATCAACTGCACCCGGACCACGCGGTTGGCGAGATTGGACAGCGTGGCGGATTGCGCCGTGCGCGGGAGATTGGCCAAATCTGTTTGCGAAAAATTCACGACCGCCGCATCCAGTTCCGCGCTGCTCACCGTGCCCGTGATGGCGCGGCCATCGGCACCGGTAGCAGTCACGGTAGTCACGCCCGGCTCCACGTGGTGGACGATGCCCCGATCCAGCCGATACTCCCCCGTTTGGTTATAAATAAGTTGCGCCTGCGTGGCATTGGCCCCGATCGGTTTTTTCAGGAAGCCCAATTCGGCCATATCTTTATATTCATTGGGCGTGTAAATGCGGGGCCGCTGCTCATACAGGTACTTGGTCTGGTTGCGGATGCGGCTCATCAGATCGCGGTAACTGAGGTTGCCGCCGGTCTGTTTCAAGGCGTCGAGCAGGTGGGCCGTGAGCACGCCGTGGCCGCGCGTTTCGAGGGCCGATTCGTTGCTTTCGCAAGCGGCCAGTTGCACGTAGCGGCCCGGCGGCAGGGCAATGTCGATACCTTTGCCTTTGAAATAGTCGGGTTGGAATTGCTTGGCAAACACAAAATCCTCCCACTTGCGCTGCGGGAAAGTGAGGAAGCCGGAGCGGAACTGCGGGCGTTTTTTCAACACCGGCTCGCCCAGCGAAGCGCGGGTGTTATCGCCGGAGTGGCAGCAGTCGAAAATGGTGACGATGTGGGCCTTGGTCTTCGCGTACAATTCGGCCAGCAGGTAACGTAACTCCTTGTCGGCCAGCAGGAATTTGCTGCTTTCGCCCTGATTATAGTAGCAGACGAGGCCTTCCAGCCGCCCGTCATTTTCGGCGGTCCAGACGCTGGTATCGGCCTGCTCCACGGTGCCGTGGCCGGAATAATAGAACAGCACTACGTCGTCGGGGCCTGCTTTGCCGAGGTGTTCCTCGAAGGCTTGTACGATGTTGTCCTTGGTCGCCTGGCGGTCAGAGAGGGTCAGGTCGCGCAGTTCAATACTGGCATCTTTGGCGAGCACCTCGCGAATGGCCACCACGTCGTTGACGCAGCCGCCGAGGGGTGGAAAAGTGGCCATGCGGTCCACTATGACATTGCCTTCGTACTTGTTGATGCCGACGAAGAGGGCATGGACGATTGTTTTCATTACTAAAATCAGAAGAAGGTGATGGAGGAAGAAATTTTGTTATGTTCGAAGTGTATTATTTACTATGAATTTGGTTTTTAAATTCCCGTAAGGAAACCAGTTCAACTTTTAAATACGGGAACTGACGAATAACCCGTAAATGCCGATCTTCTGAAACCAAATAATGTGCTCCCGCTGCGATAGCGCAATCCACAAACTTGTTGTCGTCGGGATCGGCTTCCACTAATTGCCAGTTGTAATATTTCTGAATCAGGTGAACATTTGGCAAATCAGTCAACAAATCCAGCGCGACATCGGACACCTCCTGCCCCATTTTCTGGCCAATAATTTCTGCATATTCGCTCAATACATCGGTCGTTACAAAAGATCAAAATCCGCTGATAAAAGAGCTTCCCACAGCCAGTACGATTCCGAACGGGGCGACAAGCAAACCAACAGGACGTTAGTATCCACGACTACTCTCATTGCGAGGTTTTATATGGCGTACGCATGTGGGTCTGCAAAAACGTCTGCACCGTTTCCTGGGTCCAGCCTTTTTCCTGCCAAACTCTGTCCGTGAGCATTGCCAAACGGCGGGCTTTAAAGGCGATAATTATTTGCTTCAGGTCGCGGAGTTCTTCTTCCGAAAGTTGTTCGGAAAGTTTGAGCAGTGCAACCTGCGTATCATTCAATGGAAATGAGATTTCACCCATGTTGGTGTGTTTTGGTACAAAAATATGGGTTTTTATTTGCGCTTGCGCATGGGTGCCTTCTTTTGGGTCTGGCTATACGGCTTATCGGTCACCACGACCTGCCTTTCCAGGAGTTGGGTGCTTTGCTGGTCGTCTTTTTTAAACAAGGTGATTTTTAAAACGAGCCGATAGGTACCAATACGTTGAGGTTCCACCTTAAATTCCCAAGTAGTATATCCGCTTTCTTTTATCGTTTGCGTTACCGAGGATTTATTGTCAATATCAAACACTTCATCCTCGGTTTCATTTTCTGCTCCTTGCTCCAATTCTACAGACAATTTATCAGTAAGACGAATGGATTGCAAAAGATCAGCAGGGTTAATTTGAACTGCTTCTTTATTGAATGTTATACGGGCAGTACAAAGAGTAGTTTTGCCTACTTCCATGGTTGCCGGAATATAATAGGCGATCATGCCTTCTTTATCACCTGTAATATTCCTATCTAAATTTTCAGGAGTTTCTTCGACAGTCCCTAAATTTTCATTGGTGTCTAATTTCCCCGCAATTTCAAGCGCGCCATAGTTTACCCGTGCCTGAATACGCTGCCACTCACTAAAATCAATGAGTCCAAGATTGAAATTTTTCTTACCATTATTAAATTGTGCCTGCAATAGTAAAGCATCACCATTTAATTTGGCCAAGAGTGTAAGTGCCTCCTCAGTTTCATTATTGGCTATTAGTGACTGGATTTTTTCTTTAGTTTTTCCTTTTGACCCAGCCTGATTCTTTGGTGGTGCCAATTTCTGTTTCAATAATTCGATAGATTTTTCTATCTCCATTATTCGGTCTTTATCATCTGTAGCCACATATATCTCTAATGCTCTTTGAAATTCATCTGCTGCTCTTGATAAATTCCCCGTTTCTTGATATGTCAAACCCAAATTACGACGTATCGCAGCCTCCATAACATTGTTATCTAAATTTAGGGTTAATTCCAAAGCATTTTCAAATGACTGTATTGCATGAGTATATTTTCTCTGTTCGTACGCAATGGAACCCAAAGCATAATGCACATCCACTAAATCCTTTTCGTTGCCTAACTCTTCCAGAATAACCCATGCCTCCTCATAAGACTGCTGCGCCTCTTCCAATCGCCCCAATTTTCGCTGTACACTACCCATGTCCATCAAGGCATAAGCGTAGGCCGGGTTAAAATTAAGTCCTAAATAAAGCGTCGAAGCCGATTTAAAATGCTGTAAGGCGTTTTCTAAATCATTGGTAGCCACATATAATTTCCCCAGGGCATTATGGGCGTTGGCGCGGCCCGTGTCGTCTTTTAGATCAGTGAAGAGGTTTAATGCCTGTTGGTAGGCGGCGTTGGCGGCTTCGTAGTTTTTGTTTTTCAGGGCGGCATCACCACTATTTTGAAACTTTTTAGCATCTGCTATCCGTGTATCTAATTCATGCCTCTGTCTATTGAAATCATCCGCTCTCTCTTTTAATCTTCTAACTACCTCTGCCCACGCAATATCTTGGTTTGTATATGTACTAATGGGCTTACCTGAGTCCGGCAGCACTTGCATATCTTTTAAAAAAGTCTCGGTCCATAAACAAGGAGACATAATAATAGGTACTACTACTGCCTGCATGGACCGCATGCTCACATCAAAATAATTAGAATTAAGCGAGTGAGCACTGACTAAAAGAACTATAAATTCTGCGCTTTCTATTTGTTGCTTAATCATAATATCCCATTCTTCACCAGGTGTCATATCTTGATCACTCCAAATAGTAAAAACGGGATCGGTACCTTTGGTTAAAACAACAATATGACGCTTAAAAGCCTCTAGATATGATCTGTCTTCTCCCGAATACGCGATAAACATTTTAATAGGGGACGAAAAAAGGCTAATGCTCTGTGTGATTTTGTCATCAGTTATTCTCTCATTAGGAGAAGACGCCGATTGCTGACTTTGGCTCTGCGCCACGCCTTCATAAGGGGCACTGGAAAAGAGATCATTGGCTTGCTGTTGCTTCTTCATCACCTGTTCGCTCATAAACCTCCGCACCTCCTGATGGCTGCTGAACACCCCCGCCGCACC
Organism: Saprospirales bacterium; assembly: GCA_031425155.1. Classification (GTDB taxonomy): domain Bacteria; phylum Bacteroidota; class Bacteroidia; order Chitinophagales; family Saprospiraceae; genus M3007. The sequence continues at coordinate 140,266 of JANPIV010000107.1, forward strand.
CAGTTCCCGCAACTCGCCGCCTCGTTGCTCCGCCATCGCGGGGGTGGTGTAAAAGATCACCGGGACAGCGATTTCTTTTTCCCGAAAAGCCTGCAACATCTTCGTGCCTTCGTCATCCCGACGACGTCGGGATACATCGGACACGATCAAGTCGAACGGCTGCCCGCTGGCCAGGGTGGTCAATGCTTCCTCGGTGCTGCGCACATTGGTAAATACACCGTGCAGGAGTTCATTCAGTTCATCCTGGAACCGCTCGTTATTTTTGGGTTCGTCGTCCACCCACAACACCTGAAAGCCGGGGTGATCTGCGGCGGAGGTCGGCCGGGCGTAGTCGGGGTTGGCCGGAGGCGGGGTTTGCCTTTTTATCCGGGCTTCGATGAATTCCTGCTCCTGTTTCCGATTGGTCAATACCGCCACGGCACCCAGTTGCATGAGTTCGTCCCGACACCGATCTGCGCTGACCTGGGTCGTACTGAACATAACCGGTATGCCGATCTGTTTCTCAACAAAAATCTGCATCATCTTGATACCCGCACGGACATCGTCCAATCGTTTCGTGTCTGATATAATCAAATGAAAACTGCGCCGGTTCAGTATTTGCAGAGCCTCTTCCGTACTGCTTACGTTCACGAACTCAATATCCAGTTGTTCCTTCAGGGTTTTTTGGAAGCTCTCGTTGGTTTGTGGTTTGTCGTCTACCCATAACACCTGAAAAGCCTGGCTGTCGGCTGGCGGGGCCAGGGAAAGCAGTTTTTGCAAGGCTTCCCGACCCACGGCGTTGGCTATATCGGTCAAAGAAATTTGCTCCCGCTCCACGCGTTCGCGGAAGGCCGCTTCCAACGCAATGCGTTGACTGTCGGTTAGTTCGGGTTGCGCGACAGCCTGTTCCAATTCAAGCAGTGCCACCGTGTAAGCGCGGTCTTGCCGGGCGTAGGATTGGTCGGGCAGTTTTTTGTTTTCGTCCAGCCCCAGCACTTTCAGGAGTTCGGTGCGCACCGACATGGCTGTTTCCGGGGGCAATAGTTTACGCAACTCGAGCGCAACTTTGGTCGGTAAGCCCCCCTGCCGCAGCCATTCCAGCCGCACTAAGCGGCGCAGCGCGAAAAGCCAGACCTGACGGCGCAGGCCCTCATCGGGTACTTCGGTGTGCGGCACGGCCTCGTCGTGCAGCAGTTTGGTGAGCGGCCAATACAGTTCGGGATAGACCGCCACAGCGCAGAGCCAGTTAAAACCTTGTTTGCCGAGGTAGGCTTTGAGGCTGCGGAGCAATTTGGGCAGATCGGCGGGGTTGCCGGCCATTTGGCTAAAATCGGGCACGATGGGTTCCGAGGCTATCCACTGCCAATAAGTACGGGTGTACGATAGGCGGTTGGTCCATTGGCTGAGCAGGCTGCCTAAACCGGCGAGGCTGGCGGGTGCCACCGGGAAGAGGCGGCTCAAGGCGGCTTCGGGTGCATCCCATGCTGCCGTACTGCGGGTACAGAGCAGGGCGACCGCTGGCCAGTCGTCGCGCATTTGCAAGGCCAGCGCGGTCGGGCGCAAATCGGGCAGATGCAACAGGCTTTCCGGCTCCCCCACCACGATCAGTCGTCCGCCAGCGTGCCCGCTCAGCAGCTGCTCGATGGTCACGTAACTGGCCGGGTTGCGGCGGTCTTTCCAGCAATGGTGCAACTCCGTGCCATAGCCGTAGAAATAATAATCGGCATCCACATCACGACGCTGGAGTTCCAGCACGAGGTCGGCGAAGAGGGCCGCGAGGTGATCGCGCGGGCTTTTTTGCTCGATCAGGAAAAGATATTGGGGGGCCTTGCGGCGGCGGCGGCGACTGAATTGGGGCAGACCGCCCGCCCGGATGGTGCGCCGGATGCTGGCCGGAATGTCCCATTCTTCGGCGATGGTCCATTCTTTTTCGCGCCAGGCGCGGACGATAGGTTCTATTTCGGGCAGGTTCCAGGGGCGGAAACCGTCGTCGTAGAAGGTGAGTTCGAGGGCAATGGGACCGCTGCGGGCGGTGGGCGGCAGGGTAGCCGGGCGATTGACCGGCGGCTGCTGGAGAATGTCATTGATGATGGGGTTGGCATCCGGTTTTATTTCCTCCGGCTTTTCCGGCGGTCCAACAGTCGGTAGCACGGTCGGTGGCTCTGGTTCCGCATTTTCCACTTGATTGCGGAGCACAAACTCATCGAACAGCCGGTAAAATTTCGCCTGTTCTTCTGCCGAGTGGCAACACAGGGCCGCCAGCTGGTATTTTAAATGCTCCGGCGTGGGCAGCACCCGATCTGAAAGCCCACCGAGCAATTGCGCCAGATGCAGGCGCAAAGTAATCCCGGCGCGGGGGAAACCCTCTTTGGCCAACTCTTCGAGCAGTTCGTCGAGCAGCAGCGCCAGCCGTGGCGGTGGCGGAAAAGACGGATCAACGAGGGCCATTATTATAGTCGGTGATGATGGTTTGCATGATGGGCATGGCTTCCTGGAAGTCCATCTTTGGCGGCAGCAGGTATTTGCCGGCATTGAGGGTGCTACCATCGAACACGCGCCCGTACCATTGGCGCACCTGCGCGGCGTAGATCAGCGGAAGGTCGGGATAGTGCAAAATGCGGCCCTGATAGGCCGGTTCTTCGCTCAATTCCTTGAAAAGTTTGCGATATTCCTGCGCATTAGCCAGTTCATCGGGGTCGCTGGTATAATCGAAAGTGCAGATAATGAGCAGTTGTTTGCGCAAACCTTCGGGCAGTTCCGTACTGAAATCACGGACATAGTATTCAAAGAAAGGGCGGATGCCTTCGTGCCAGAAATAGACGGGCAATTGGTGATGTACGACCACAAAAAGGTCATTGGAGAACTCGCCGTACTGGTAGCGACGCAGCACCTGGTCATACGTCTTGCCGCCGTCGCGGGAGAATTTCCGGGCGTATAAATAGCCTAAATAATGCAGCGGTTTCTGCGGATCGGCGGCGTTGTCAAAATCTTCCGGCAGTGGAAAATCCAGTTCTTCCAGGCGAATTTTTTGCGGAAAAGCGTCGCGCAGTTCGATCAGTTTGAAACGTTTGGCCAGTTCCAGCGGACAGTTTTTACCATAGTCGTGAATGAAGAGAAAGCATGGATTGGCCAGGGTGCCCGCCTTTTTATTTTCCAGCAAAGTATGGAAATCGCGTACCTGCCCGTCGCGGTCACATAACAAATACGACTGATCCCATTTCCGGTCGGGCGCAGTGCCGGGCTTATCCAGATTCTCCACGATATTGGGCTTTTCAGCGGGCTGCTGCCAATCGGCAAAACGCTGTTGCAGCACGGCCGGATCGCCTTCCAGTTCATAGATATCCGAGGGCTTTTCCAGGTCCACGTCGAGATTTCCCCGGAACCTGACGTCTAGCAGGCGGGCGTTGATGATTTTTCCCTGATCGTCCACAAAACGGTCGTGCTGACTGGCCTGAAAGGAAGCAAGAGTGCGTTTAAAAGCCTGTTCCAGGGTGTAATTCAGGTCTTTATCCACGAAATTGGCATAAAAACGACGGGCAAAAAGGTAGCCGTAGTTATCACCGAGTGGCCAGGTGGTGGCAATTACCGCCGGTACGCCCTGCGCCCGCAAGTGTTTTACCTGGGGCCGGGTGGAGCAGCCATTCAGGAACACGAGTTTAAGGCCCTGCCCGTCCTGCCCGATGATATGAGCAAAAATGCTCATGTCAATAAAGTTCATCTCTTCCGACCGGCTGTCGTTGAGTTCAAGGCCAGTACCACCCGCGTGGCCGGAATAATGAAAAACGAGCAGGTCTTTTTTGAGCCGTCCGAGCCGCCCTTCGAGGGCTTCCTGCGTGACGCTGTCTTCGCGTTCGATGGCGCAGTTGGTTTTCTTAAAAATGGCAATCACGTCCTCCAACTCCGCCGGTACTTTGTTCAGCGGGTCTTCTTTGCTGTAAGCATAGGCGACGTAGATGGTATTGGCCATTCGAAAATAAAAAAGGCAAAAAAGCAAAGGGCAAATGGGGTAACGTGGCCTCGCTATTGGTGGTCGGAGGTAATGATAACCAAAGTCTTAAGGATTGAATTTCTCCGCGTCATCCTTGTTTTTGAGCAGCACGGGCATCGTTTCGCGCAGTTTTTGCAACATGGCCGGGTCGGGGTTTTCCGTGGCCAGCACCTTCCAGTCCACGCCCCGGCGTTCCAGGCTTTTTACCCAACTGAGCAATTCGGCGGTGGCGGGCTTTTTATTGGGGCCTTTTTCGCGGAGTTTCAGGAAGTAGTCCACGATGGCATCGAGGTGGCGCAGGTAGTTTTCACTGACCTTACCCGTCAGTTTTTGGATCACGATTTCCTTGAGGCGTTCGGGACCGGGAAAGGGAATATGGTAGTATGCACAGCGACGCAGAAAGGCGTCGGGCAGGTTTTTTTCGGAGTTGCTGGTCAGCAGCAGGAAAGGCGGGCGGGCATTCTGCGGGCAGCAAACATTGTCGCTGTCGTCGAGGCGCAGATTGCGCAGCAACTGATTACCGTGGTCGTCATTCAGCAAATCCTCGCGTCGGGCCTCCTCCACGCGGAAGGCGAATTTTTCAAATTGAAACAACACGTCGTTCGGGAAATCGCGGGGAGCTTTGTCAATTTCATCCACCAGCACCACGGCACGATGGGGGCCGCCCGCCTGCAAAATCGCCTGCCCCAGGGCCTCGAAAGTGATGTATTTCAAGGGGTTGGCATCGCCGTCGCGGAAATGCCGGATCGCATCGTAGCGATAGAACAGGTCTTTGGCCACCGAAGTGGTTTTGGTATCGAAACGCAGCGGCTCGCCGCTACCCAGTTCGCGGGCGATCCAGCGGGCAAACTCCGTCTTGCCAGTGCCCGGCTCGCCAGTCAGCAGCAGCGGCATATCCAGGTCGCGGGCTACTTCAAATGCGGCGCGCAGACCATCGTCGGGCAGATAAACGAACTTTTCCTTTTCAGCGGTAGGTGTGGTAGTCATGGCGAAATGCAAGAATCAAAACAGTATAAGTTGTTGGTCTTAAATCGCTTATATTGTTTTTGTATTACAAAAAGGGGGCTATAATTTGCTTTAAAATAGTCAATACCTCACGGTTGTGTTATTTGTCTAAATGAAAATCCGGATTCTAGTGGTGGCATGGTTCTGTAAAATTTTTCAAAGAAAAATTTTACAGAACCATGCCACCACTCTCCACCATGCAGGGCCTTTTGCCGTGTTTAATCCATCCTTCGCAACACGTTCTGCCAGTAAAGAAAAGCAAGTTAAAATGAAAAGTGCGTCTTGAAACGTCCAGATCAGATATCACCCCCGCGCCATTTCCAGCGCAGAATGCGTGATCCGCGCCACCGTCCGCCGCCAGTCGTCGCTGTCCAGCAGGCCAAGGCTATTTTCCCGTTTGGCGGAAGCGTATTGGCCTTTCAGCAGAATGGCATCGGGGGCTATTTTGACCAGTTCGTTGAGGGCTTCTTCGAGGCGACCCTGACTAACCAAATCCTGGATTTTGGCGCGTACCTGCGAGGGCTCGCCATTGGCAGTGGGTGATGTCGGTTGCGTGGGCTGCCGTTCTTCCGGCGGAGTTTCCGTGTTCCGGGGAGCCTCTGGCGGCGCGGCGTTAAACCAGTCCGTAAACCGCTCGTCGGCTACCGCTTTCTTTTTCGGGTCCGGGTGCAGATGCAACTCGTACAACTGCATATTTATTTCCTGCTCCAGATCAATGTTACCGCGCACCTTTTCATCAAACATATCCAGGCTCAGCTGGCCATTGGCATCCGTAAAGGAAATAAACGCTTCTTCAAACGCCTCCTGCAACGTATTGAGGCTGTTGCGCCGGGTAAAACTCTGATAAAAACGACGGGCAAAGTCCACCCCATAGCGGTCCAGCAGGGGCTTGGTCGTCGCGATGACTGCCGGGACGCCCTGATCCAAAAACACCTGCGCCTGCTCGCGGGTGGAGCAGCCATTCAGAAAAACCAGCCGCAAGGATTTCGCCCGCCCGGCTTTCAGAGCCAGTCCGCTGCTCAGCACGATGCGGGACGCACCCTGGGCATCGGCGTTGAGTTGCAGACCCGCCGGATTGGCGTGACCACTGTAATGGAAAATACGCAGGTCGGCGCGCTGGGTATCGAATCGTTCGGCCAGGTCATCGGGCGTAGCCTGCCAGAGCGTTTCGGCGTTGCCGCCGGTCTGCGAAAGGAGCCGCTGCACGTTTTTGAGCTCTTCCACCACTTTGGGCAGGGCTTCGGTGGGGTCATAGGCAAAAGCCAGCAGGAAAACGGGAGCAGGCATCGGATTTGATTGCTTTCGGGTGAAGGAAGTGGGTAAAGAGGGGCAAAAATAGGTTTTTATCACCCTTCCAATTTATACAAAAAATAGTCCACCTGCCCCTTCATATTGTTGTCCTTATCGCCTGCTTTTTGCAGGGCCTTTTCAGCGGTGGCGCGGGCTTTGGCTTTGTCGCCCTGTTGTCTATATACCTCGGCGAGGGTGAGATAGTAGCTGGGTACTCCGCCGGTTTCGGCCGCATGGCTGGCCCATTTTTCGGCTTGGTTCAGCACGTCTTTGTCTTTCGGGAAAGCCCGCAGCAGCGTCGTCACAAACTCAATCAGGCGCGCCGGATCGTTCTTGATTTCGCTTTTCTGATAAGTTTGCGCCGCTTTCAGGTACTTTTTAGGGTCCTTGGTGCTGGCGTAGTATTTCATATCGGCGTCAGCGGCGAAGGCGTTGGCTTTCTCCGGCAGGGCAGTCTTCAGTTTGGTTTTTGCTTCTTCCAGCAGGTCCTCATTTTTGAACTGAATGGCCTTTTTCACCGTATTCCGGGCGGCGGTCTCCAGGCGAGTTTTCAGGTTGCCTTCTCCCACCACGGCGGCGACTTTGTCGCGATTTTTGACTAAAATATCATATATCCGGCTATCGGCTTCCATCGCACCCTCGAACAGAATGCGCAGATTCAATTCATTGTTCAGGTCCGGCTGGGTACTGAGGAACTCATTGGTGATCTTCAGCGACGATTTGCCCGCCTGATTGAGCGATTTGATGTACTCATACAGCATTTTTGGATCGCGGCTGCCTTCGCTGTACATCTTTTCATAATCGGCTGATTTGTCTATTTTGCTCAACACTTTTCGGGCAAAATCGAGCAGCATTTCTACTTCTTTGGAGCCCACATCCTTGCTGACCAATTTGCCCGTCGCGTCCAGAAACATCAGGGTCGGGTAGGCACTTACCGGATATTTATTGGCGAATTCGGTGTTTTCCGGCTTCTCCATATCAATTTTGAGATTGATAAAATTCTCATTAAAAAACGCCCCTGCTTTTTCCTGTGTGAACACGGTGCTAGCCATCTTTTTGCAGGGACCGCACCACGAAGCGTAAGCATCCACGAAAATGAGTTTGCCTTCGGTTTTGGCTTTTTCCTGGGCTTCGGCCCAGGTGCCATGAAAGAATTCAATGCCCTGTGCGGAAGCGATGGTCAGGCCAAAGACGCCTATAAAGAGAGTGGCAAAAAAATGTTTCATATACTGGAAATGTTAAAAATGTAGAGGCTGTGAAAATTCGCCTTCGCCTGAAAAGGCTATGGCGGGTAAAGAGGTGGGCAAAAATAACGCAGAATTAGCAAAATATTTTCCCGGTCATTAAATTACAGTGTCCTGTGTTCATTCCACCTGGATGGTACTGCGCTCCAGCACCAGTTGATAATAGGCTTCATACTGCGGCAAAATATTGTCAATATCGAACTTGCGGGCCTGCGCCAGGGCATTGGCTTTGAATTCATGGAGCATATTCTCGTCTTGCAGCAGCCGGATGGCATTACGGGCCATATCGTCCACGTCGCCTACATTGCTGACAAAACCGGTAACGCCGTGAATATTCACCTCCGGCAATCCTCCGGCATTAGACGAAATCACCGGGACTTCGCAGGCCATCGCTTCGAGCGCCGCCAGACCGAAACTTTCCTTTTCCGAAGGTACGATGAACAGGTCGCAAATGGCCAGCAGTTCCTCGATGGCATCCTGTTTGCCCAGAAAGCGCACATCATTCAGGCCGAGTTCGCGGCACAGCCGTTCCAGGTTCTGACGCTCGGGGCCGTCGCCGATCAGGAGCAGTTTGGAAGGCACTTGCTCGCGCACTTTTTCAAACACCCGGATCACGTCCTCCACGCGTTTCACCTTGCGGAAATTGGACGTATGTACCAGAATATGCTCACCTTCAGGCGCGATTGCTTTTTTGAAATGGGCCTTGTCGGTCTTTCTAAACCGTTCAAAATCAATGAAATTGTAAATGACTTCGATGTCGCGTTTGATCTTGAACAGCCGCAATGTATCGGCCTTCAGGCTTTGCGACACCGCCGTTACGCCATCGCTTTTATTGATGCTGAATTCGACGACTGGCGCAAAAGCCCGGTTGTTACCCACCAGCGTAATATCAGTGCCGTGCAGCGTGGTCACCACCGGCACGTATCGGCCCTCAGTAATGAGGATTTTTTTGGCCATGTAGGCGACCGCCGCGTGCGGTATTGCGTAGTGGACATGGAGCAAATCCAGGTCCTGATAACGCACCACGTCCACGATTTTGGACGCCAAAGCCGTGTCGTAAGGCGGGTATTCAAACAGGGGATAGTCCTCGCTGTCCACCTCGTGGTGGAACACATTTTCGTGGAAATGCGCCAGGCGAACGGGGCGGCGATAGGTGATAAAGTGGATTTGGTGACCTTTACGGGCCAGGCCCAAACCCAGTTCGGTGGCTACTACGCCGGAGCCACCGTAGGTGGGATAACAAACAATTCCGATTTTCATACCTGCTGTTGGTGAAGAGCGTCTTCAAAGACCACTATTGTGGACAAAGGTGGGCAGGATAAACAAGGAAAATGCAGAAAGGGTCGGATGTTGACAGAAAATTAAAACTTCAACGTTTGCTGATCCGGTTGCGCGTCACCTGCCGCTGGCGGCTGCACCGAAAACGAGTCACCTCGGCACCGCGCAAAGCCTGGTGTTTGGTCTTGCGGCCCTGCACCCGCGCCCGCCATTTCTGCCAGTTGCGCAATTGCAATTCATGCTTCATCAATTGGATCACCTCCGCTTCGGTCAATCCAAACTGGTGCTCAATAGCCTCAAAAGGCGTACGGTCTTCCCAGGCCATTTCGATGATACGATCAATGGCGAGGTCGGTGAGGTGGTATTTTATGTAGAGGGCTTTCACAAGTGAGAAAAGTGAGAGAAAAGTGAGAGGGTGAGAGGAGTGAGAATGCTGGAGGTGTTCTGTTTGCCCTTTATTTTCCCTCCGCCAGCAAGCCCTCCAGATAATGCTCGCCAATCCCAAAGCCCGCTTTCAACGCCGCCACTTTTTTCAACGCCGCCGCCCGTCCATCGGCCGTTTTGCGCGGAGCGCGAAGGGCGGTAATCATCACGTTTTTGGCGGTATGTTCCGTAGAAATAAACTCAAAAACATGGGTCGAGTAACCTTCCGCTTCCAATAGCAGGGCGCGAATACCGTCGGTCACAATTTCCGCCTGTCGCTCTTCCAGGATACCGTGACGCAGCACCGGAGCCAGTTCGTTGCGGGTATCCATCGCTTTACGGATTTGCTTGTGACAGCAGGGGGCAGCGACGATGATTTTTGCCTCCTGACGGATGCCCGTCACGAGGGCCAGATCGGTGGCCGTGTCGCAGGCGTGCAGGGCGATCAGCATATCGAGTTGCGGCGGCTGATAGTCGCGAATATCCTGGGCCACGAAATGAAGGTGCTGAAAACCAGCCTGTTGTGCGGTTTTATTGCAAAAATCCACCAGATTGGGACGTAATTCAATGCCCGTAATATGGGGTACCAGCCCCGGCTGCCGCTGCAAAAAATCATAGAGCGCAAAGGTCAAATAGCCCTTGCCCGAGCCCATATCGGCGATGTGCGCTTCCGTTGGCAGGGGCTGTTGCCGCAGCAAACCCTGAATAATTTCGAGGTATTTATTGATCTGCCGCCATTTGTCCTGCGCATTGGCCAGCACCTCGCCTTTGGCACTGGTGATGCCCAGCGCGTGGAGCCAAGGCGCAGCAGGATCGAGCAGCCGTTGTTTCTCGCGGTTGTGCTGGAGGTCGGGGGCTTCCGTCTGCGTGGCGGTTTGGAAAGTCAAGGTGGCCTCACCGTCTTTGCCAAAACTCAGGGTCGCGTCGCGGTCGGTGCTGAACAGGTCGGCATTGCCGAAGGCTGCGCCGAGTAACGCGGTCAATTGGGTCATGGCTTCCGCCAAGGGAAAATTCTTGACCTCGTCGCGGGTTTTGTAACGAAAATTGAAAGCCACTTGCCGCCCTTTTTTCAATTCCACCGCCCGCAAATACACGTTTTTCAAATCCGTCGCTGCGCCCGGCATTGGCCTGCTCAACGTGCATTTAATCAATTGACCACTCGTGAAAGCGGTTTGAAAAGCCGTGATAAATTCGGTGACAGCGGACATTTTAAATAAGTATGAACGATGAAGTATGAACTATGAACGCCAAAAGTCAGGGCTCTCCATCAACGCCTTACGATTCGCATTCTTTTTCCAGATGTTAAAAATCTGGTTATCACGGGCCTGCTTGTTCACGCCGCCTTACCGCAGGACATAGAAAGGCACTTGATTGTTTAATTCCTAAAAAATTTATTGATGAAACATCCATTTCAAAAAGGCTCCCGTTTCCTGCTGGAGCAAGATGCCAACAATGGCCAACAACCCCTGCTGGCCTACGTCGTGGACGCGCAAGGGCAATTGGTAGAAAAACAGCGCATTGATTCCAAAGGCGGTTTTGCCATCCCTAATGCCGAGAAACTGCATCACGAAGTTCGCCTGTTTATTGCGCCGGAAGTACCCGACAAACCGAAACCCACTTTGCAGGATTTGCTCGACATTCAGGCTTACGAGCCGGTGATCCCGAAACGCTTGCAGACCGAAGGCGCGATCCATCTTTTGCCGGTCCCCGAAATCATCTGGCCTTACTGGAACTGGTGTTTCTGCCGGGTGCGGGGCCGCGTGGTGCGGGAGTTTTGTATTTCCTGGCCGATCAATTTCTGCTTCCAATTGCCAGTCTGTCCGGCGCGGGTGCATGTAGCGAGGGTACGGCGACGCATTATCTGGGAATTATCGCCTGCTGCGCTGGCCAAATTGCGTGATAAATTGGTCGCCGTGCCGAAGTTCAAAATCCCCATTCCGGAACCCGATCCGCAGCCTTTCCGCCAATTGGCATTGGCCCGCCCGGAAAATGTAGCCCTGGATACCCGTCCGAGCCAGAACACCGATTTGATCAGCCAAACCCTGCTTTTCAAATTACAGACGACAAATACGGATATGCTGCGCCGCGCCCTAGACGAGCATTTTTACGAAATCCGGCCCCTCCTGCCTTATCTCGATATTTGTTCGCTGCTCTATCGCGCCGATGAGATTATGACCATCGAAGTGGACCATGACGGACGTTTCGACCGTAGTTTTATTCACCCCTGCAATGAAGACAACGACCTTTATTTCTGGGTGGAATACCTGGTTGCTGGTTCCTGGGTGACGGTGTATCGGCCAAGTTTGTGCAGCGGCACGTACTGGAATCTGGTGTGCGGCACCGAAGTCACCCTGAAAGTCACCGATCCGCGCGTCACCGGCTGCCGACCACTCACCGGACGCTACATGGAAGTCAATCGCATTGGAACGTATGCCTGGCTGCCTTTGGTCAATAATACCACCGGCTTCGTGAATGGCCTTGGCTTCGATGATAGCACCACCGATGCCACTGGCGCGGTCATTCCGGCCAGTGCCCACGAACGTCCATTTGCGGGCATTCTCGATATTTTGGGTGGTTTTGGTTCTAATCTGCCCGATCCGGCCCAGGCCACGCACTTCCGGGTGTCGCTCAAACGCAGTACGGATGACCCGGATGATGCCGCCAGTTGGAAAGTGCTTCAAAACCCGCTGTACCGAGGTTACCGCGACGAAATAGAACTGGATGGCGTGACCAAACCGTACGACAAACAGTTCCTGCTCAATGAAACGGGCCAACCGGAATTTTATAAAATTCCGCAGAATGAAGCCACCGACCAGGCGGAGATTGAGATGCCCGTTGCTCCCGCCACACTGATTGATCGCGAATGGCAGACTACCGAATTTGCGCTGGCCCGTATTGATACGGATAGTCTGGAGTTGGGTCTGGACCAAGCCAATACTTACGATATTCGGATTGAACTGTGCCGCACCGTTGGGGGTGTATTGCAGCCTGTCGCCGTGCGGCGCGAGCTGTTCCAAACTCCCGATTTGACCGACTTTAATGATAATGTCGTGGCCGACAACGCACATATCTACCCGGCACCTACCGTGACCGATGCTTTGGGAATGCGCATTCGGGTACGCATTGACCGTCGTATGACCACTTGCAGCATAGACGACGCACAGGTGGACCGCGTGGCTGCCGATCCGCAGTGCGGCTTGCTCAATTACAGCGAAGGTTCTACCGCGCAGTTAGGTTTCCGGGCAGCCCACCCCGATAACCGGGCCACTTTCGGGTTCAGTGTGGTACGTGGCAACAATAAACCCGTGTATGGTAGTGCTACCAACACCAGTGGGTTGTTGAATGCGCCGACTGCCTTTGATGGCTACGCTCGCGCTGGCGACAATTTTACCAAGAGCACCTTTGTGGTGAGTGAAATGCTGAGCGTGTCGGCCCCAGGTGATCCGGTGGTTGCCACCCCGTGTGCGGGTGCCGCTTTTGCTGAAACCCTGCACGTGAAAGCGATGGCTACCGATGGCAGTGTGCGTTTGCAACAGTATGATTCGGGGGCAGTAGCGGCGTTTGCCATTATTGAGGATTGTCATTGTGGCGGGTAGGGGCAACCCTTGCGGTTGCCCACCTGCAACCACCACTCATGCCAAACAGACAACAGGCAGCCACCGGAATCTCCGGAGCTGCCTGTTTAATTTTATTATCAACCCTTGCCCGCCATAGCCTTTTTCAGGCGAAGGCGGGTTGTCAACATTTTCCCCCTACCGCACAAACAACAACTCCCGGTACTTCACCAGCGGCCAGTATTGGTCATCCACAAAGGCTTCCAGGTCATCCACGGCGGTGCGGACGGCTTCCATTTGTGGTTTGGCCTGGTTGCACAACACCTCTGCTTCCTTGCGCACATCTTCCTGACCGTGAGCGGATTCGAGCGCAGCATGGAGTTCGTCCATACCTTCCCGAATGACCTTCACATTTTTCACTAAGCGTTTCAGCGTCGTTTTTTGATAACCGATGGCATCATCCATATCAATATCCTGCATGGCACTGATGTTGTCGGCCAGTTCCGTTTGGTAGCGCAGCACGGCGGGCATTACCATCGAGTGAACGATGTCTTCCAGTGCTTTGGCTTCGATGTTCAGTTTGGTGCAGTAGTTATGCAGTTGCACGGCGTGGTAGGCTTCGAGTTCTTTCGCGCCCATCACACCCGATTGGCCGTAGAGTTCCGTAGCGAGGTCAGTGCCCAGCGTATCCAGAGCCTCCGGCGTATTGGTGAAGTTGTGCAGCCCACGTTCGGCGGCTTCTTCTCTCCACTCGTCGGAGTAGTTATTGCCTTCAAAGCAAACGGCTTTCGATTCCGTGATGTAGCCTTTCAGTACACTCAGAATGGCTTCATCACGGCTGGTGCCATTGGCGGTCAGTTTGTCCACATCGGCTTTGAAAGTGACTAATTGCAGACCCATCATTGCGTTCATACAGGTCATCGGCCCAGCGCAGTTCTGGCTGCTACCCACGGCCCGAATCTCGAATTTGTTGCCCGTGAAAGCGAACGGCGAGGTGCGGTTCCGGTCGGTATTGTCCATTTCCAGGTTCGGCAATTTGGAAATCAGGTCGAGGACCCGTTTCACTTCCTGGCCATTCGTGCTTTGCTGGTCAGCGACAATCTGATCGAGCAATTTGGTCATGGCTTCGCCGATAAACACACTGATAATGGCCGGTGGTGCTTCGTTGGCACCCAAACGGTGGTCATTGCCCGCATGGGCGATGCTGGCCCGCAGGATGTCGGCGTATTTATGAACGGCGGCGATGGTATTGACGAAGAAAGTCAGGAAACGCAGGTTGGTACCCGGATTTTTGCCTGGCGACAACAGGTTGACACCGGTGTTGGTGCCGAGGCTCCAGTTGTTGTGTTTGCCGGAACCGTTGATGCCCGCGAAGGGTTTTTCGTGCAACAACACGCGCAGTTTGTGCCGACGTGCCACGCGCTCCATCAAGTCCATCAGGAGTTGATTGTGATCCACGGCGACGTTGACTTCTTCAAAAATGGGGGCCACTTCATACTGCGAAGGAGCCACCTCATTGTGGCGCGTCCGGACGGGAATACCGAGTTTGTAACTTTCCGTTTCCAGGTCGCGCATGAAAGCATACACACGCTCCGGGATAGAGCCAAAATAGTGGTCTTCCAGTTGCTGGTGTTTGGCAGCGGCGCGACCCAGCAGGGTGCGGCCAGTCATCACCAGATCGGGGCGGGCATTATATAAGGCGTCGTCCACCACGAAATATTCCTGTTCCCAGCCCAACGTGGCGGTGATTTTGGTCACGTTCTCGTCGAAGTACTGCGCGACGGGTACAGCGGCCTTATCCAGGAACGACTGCGAACGCAACAGCGGCAATTTGTAATCCTGCGCTTCGCCGGAGTAAGTCACAAAGATGGTGGGGATACAGAGCGTTTTGCCTTCACCTACGGCCATCAGGAAAGCCGGGCTGGAAGGGTCCCAAACGGTATAACCACGCGCCTCGAAAGTGCTGCGCATACCGCCGGAAGGGAAAGACGAGCCGTCGGGTTCCTGCTGTACCAGCGCGCTGCCGGTGAATTCCTCGATCACCCGTCCATCGTGGGTAAGGGTAAAAAAGGAGTCGTGCTTCTCGGCGGTTTTGCCGGTCAGGGGCTGAAACCAGTGCGCAAAGTGCGTACAACCATGTTCCTGCGACCACTCTTTCATGCCTTCGGCAATGACATCGGCAATTTCGCGGTTCAGTTTCTGACCACTTTGCACGGCGGCTTTCACACTCAGATAGGCATTTTCAGGCAAAAATTTCTTCATGGCCTCGTCGTTGAAGACGTTTTCGCCAAAATACGACGCAATGGTACTGGCCTTGCCTTCTGATAAGTCCGTCGGAAACGGTTCGAGACGGTTCTCCAAAGTCTGGAGCGCATTGAAACGGGAGAGAGACATGTTTTAAATGAATGAGTGGGTGAATAATCAAATGCGTGAGACGGTCAGACTGGTGCGGGCAGGCAAGCGCGGTTTGTCGAACAAAACAGGCTTTACCATCTGCAAAATTAACCATTTTTTAAAGGAAATTAAATTTGGGGCTTACTTTGATTGAAATTAACATAGCACTCCCACTGCACTAGAATATTAAAAACCGGCTTTTTTGCCAAACAATATTTCATATATATGTGTTTTACTTCAAAAATAGGCAGTTGTCGTTTTTCAACAAAAAACAGCCGTTTTTTTTGACTCTTTTTTGCCGCATCGTTCCGGGCTTTTTTTGCCAAAATGGGGCGTAAATTTTGAAAATGGTCACGCGATTTCTTGAAAGAAAATGTGACCTTCTCATAACCCCCGCGCTTTAGCCGGGGGCTGGAATGAACCATATATACTGGGTTTTAACCCATGAATGGCTGTTTTGGGGTTAAAACCCCCACTTGGTGATTTTGGTAATCCCCCGGCTAAAGCGCGGGGGTTATAGGAACCGAACAACTTATTCTTTAGATGCCCTAAATATTCAAAATATTCAGTTAATAAAACCCTTTCCTTCCGCCTCAACCACGGAACAATTAACACCCTTCTTTCAAAAAACCTTACCTTGTGATCTTTTTTCGGAAGTTGCTCCGTACTATGCGACCCGCGACTTCCGTTTTTTTCATAATTCAGACTGTTTTAATGACGTTATTTAAAGATTTGGGCCTCGATGATGACCTGCTACAAGGCATCACCGCAATGGGATTCGAGACGCCCACCCCGGTGCAGGAACTTGTGATTCCCACCGCCCTCAAAACCGACGACGACTTTATTGCCCTCGCCCAGACCGGAACCGGCAAGACGGCTGCTTTTGGTCTTCCCCTTTTACAACGCATCAACCCGACCGAACGTGGCATTCAGGCCGTGGTGCTTTGTCCAACCCGCGAACTTTGTGTGCAAGTCGCCGGTGACCTCGAAAACTATTCGCAATTCGCCCACCAATATAAAGTGGTAGCGGTCTATGGCGGTGCCAGCATCGAAACGCAAATCCGGCAGATCAAAGCCGGTGCGCAGATCGTGGTGGCTACTCCGGGCCGTTTGCTGGATATGATCCAGCGTAAAGCCGCCCGTTTGGAAAATGTGAGCCGGGTCGTACTCGATGAAGCGGACGAAATGCTGAACATGGGCTTTAAAGATGCCCTGGACGAAATCCTCGGTGCCGTGGCCAATCGCCAATCCATCTGGTTGTTTTCGGCTACCATGCCCAATGAGGTGCGGGCCATTGCGTCCACCTACATGACCAACCCGAAGGAACTGAGCACCGGCAACGTCCACCAGACCAACGCCAACATCGAACATGAGTACTATTTGTGCCGCGCCGATGACCGCTACGCGACTTTGAAACGGGTTGTGGATGCCAATCCCGGCATTTATGGTCTTATTTTCTGCCGTACCAAAGCCGAGACGAAGGAAATCGCCGAACAAATGATCCGCGATGGCTACAACTCCGATGCCCTGCACGGCGACCTTTCGCAAAGCGACCGCGACCGGGTGATGCAGCGTTTTCGTGAAAAGAATTTGCAACTGCTGATTGCTACCGACGTAGCGGCGCGCGGTATTGACGTGAGCGAGATCACCCACGTCATCAACTACGGCCTTTCCGACGAGATCGAAGTTTATACCCACCGCAGTGGCCGGACCGGCCGCGCCGGGCACAAAGGCGTTTCGATCATTATTATTACTTCCAAATTTGAGGAGCGTATCCGCCAGATCGAGCGGAAACTGAAGACGACCATCCCGAAAAAGATGATCCCAACGGGCTACGAAGTATGCGAACGCCAGTTGTTCCACATTATCAGTGGCATTCACAACCAGGAAGTCCACGATGCGGAAATCGAGCCGTACATGGAGCGTATTTATGAGGAACTGAAAGACCTGAGTAAAGAAGACCTCATCAAGCGACTGGCCAGCGTGGAGTTCAACCGCTTCCTATCGTACTATCGCAATGCACCGGACATTAATATATATCCACGCGGCACCGGCGGCCCCAAAGGACAGGGACTTACGATGGCCCCGCGCGACAAAACCGGACAATTGCAACGGCTTTTTGTCAATGTTGGAGAAATGGACGGCGTCACTAAAAAGGACTTTATCCGGGTGCTTTCCCGCAATTTCGGGGTACCCACCGCAGCCATCGGGCATATTGACCTGAATAAGGCCTATATGCACTTCGATCTGGATGCCGCTTATGTGACCGCCGTGCGCGCTGGTTTATCGGAGTTTACCATCAACGGTCGCCATTTGCGCGTGGATGATGCTTCAGCACCCAAGGAAAAATCGTTCAAAGGCGAGGAACGCACTTTCAATAAATTTGACAAGGGCAGCAAATCGCGTTCGGGCGAAAAACGGAAAGGAAAGTGGTAGTTTAAAAATGGAGGATTTGAAGATTTGAGTATTTGATTAAGGTGCCTGGTCATCAGGTAATTGATCGAATACTCGAATCTTCAAATCCTCGAATCGTCAATTCTACGTATGCCCCTGGCTCCCTTTTACCATCCTGATTGGCTCGAAGCCGGTTGCGACGAAGCCGGACGCGGTTGTCTGGCCGGGCCGGTATTTGCGGGAGCGTGTATTTTGGCCAAGGATTTTTATCATCCCTGGCTGAATGATTCCAAGCAACTGACTGAGCATCAACGCAATGTACTGCGGGAAGTGATCGAAAAAGAAGCACTGGCCTGGGCGGTGGGCCGTGTAGAAGCCGCTGAAATTGACGAGATCAATATCCTGCGGGCCTCGTTTCTGGCCATGCACCGGGCCCTGGATCAGTTGGCTTTGCGCCCGGAGTTTATTCTGGTGGACGGCAATCGTTTTAATAAATACGGTGAAATAGCCCATGCGTGTGTCGTGCAGGGCGATGGTAAATTTGCGGCTATCGCTGCGGCTTCCGTGCTGGCCAAAACCCACCGCGACGCTGAAATGCTCCGCTTGCAGACAGATTTTCCGCACTATCAATGGCACTCCAACAAAGGTTATCCTACCCTGACCCATCGGCAGGCGATTCGGGAGCATGGTATTTCGCCGCATCACCGGCGTTCGTTCCAATTGTTACCGGTACAGGAGGAATTATTATTTTTTTGATATAATTCTAAATTCTGTCCTCAAAAGACGATGGAGAAAGTTTGGATTCCCGTATAATTGCCGTAGAAAATGGATTGTTTGATCTAAAGACCTCCCACCGTCACAAACTTGTTTTTTTGAAAAATAAAGGCAACCAAAAAAGCCCATCCCGGCGAAAAGCCGGAACTTTGCACCCAGTCAAACACTACCCAACCATCTATCTATCCCTCATTCATGGAAGAAGAAAAAAAGCGTCGTCCGCGATTAAGTAAGACGGACCCGGATTACTCGCTGCAAGAGCGACCCAAGTTTCAACGCCCCGATGGTGAATCGGAGAACACCCCCGAACAACCTGAGCGTAAACCCTGGCAAGACCGCACTCCAAGCAGCGACCGTCCCTACCAGCCCCGCGACCCCAACCGCGAAAGCGGTGGTTTCGAGCGGAAGCCTTGGCAGGACCGCAGTCAAGGCAGCGACCGGCCTTATCAGCCGCGTGACCCCAACCGCGAAGGTGGTGGGTACGAGCGCAAACCCTGGCAAGATCGTAGCCAAGGCAGCGACCGGCCTTATCAGCCGCGCGATCCCAACAGCACACCTGAGCGTAAACCGTGGCAGGATCGCACTCCAAGCAGCGACCGGCCTTATCAGCCACGCGACCCGAACAGCACCCCGGAGCGCAAACCGTGGCAGGATCGCAGTCAGGGCAGCGACCGGCCTTATCAGCCGCGCGACCCGAACAGCACGCCGGAGCGAAAGCCTTGGCAAGATCGCAGTCAAGGCAGCGACCGGCCTTATCAGCCGCGCGACCCCAACAGCACACCGGAACGTAAACCCTGGCAGGACCGCACTCCAAGTAGCGACCGCCCCTGGCAGCCGCGCGACCCGAGCAGCACTCCTGAACGCAAGCCCTGGCAGGATCGCAGTCAAGGTGGGAGCGACCGGCCCTATCAGCCGCGTACACCCAATCGCGAAGGCGGTGGTGGCTACGAACGCAAGCCCTGGCAGGATCGTAGTCAGGGTGGTGGCAGCGACCGGCCTTATCAGCCGCGTACGCCCAACCGCGAAGGCGGTGGTGGCTACGAGCGCAAGCCGTGGCAAGATCGCAGTCAAGGTAGCGGCGGTTACGAGCGCAAACCCTACAATAAAAGCGGTGGCGGTGGTTTTAATAAAAAACCTTTTGCCCGCAAACCGCGCCGCGAAGAGTTCTACGTAGAGCGGAAGCCGAAGCCCGGTCTGCCGAGCGGCGAAGGTATGCCTTTGAATAAGTACCTGGCCCACTGCGGTTTATCTTCGCGCCGCAAGGCGGTGGAATACGTGGAGCAAGGTCTGGTGACCGTCAATGGCGAGGTTAAAATGGAACCGTACTACCGCATCCAGCCCAACGATATGGTGGTCTGTGACGGCAAGCCGGTGACTATTCAGGAGCGCACTATTTATGTGCTGCTGAACAAGCCAAAAAATGTGATCACCACCACCGAAGATGAACATGGCCGTACGACCGTCATGGACATCGTGGATCCGCACTTCCCGGAGCGCATTTATCCCGTTGGTCGCCTCGACCGCGACACCACTGGTTTGCTGTTGCTGACCAATGACGGCGACTTGGCCCAGAAACTTTCACACCCCAGCCACCACGTACAGAAACAGTATCGGGTGGGTCTGCGCAAACCACTGACTCAGGCCGATTTCGAGCGTATCGAGCAAGGCATCGAACTGGAAGATGGATTGGTGGAAGTGAACTGGATTCGTTTCTCCGAAGATCACCCGGAACGTGATATTGTCGAGTTGGAACTGTCGGTTGGCCGCAATCGCGTGGTACGCCGCATCTTCGAATCGCTTGGTTATGAAGTGTTTAAACTGGATCGCTTCTACTTTGCCGGCCTGACGAAAAAGGAACTGCAACGTGGTGCTTTCCGCGAACTGACGCAGCGGGAGATCATCATGCTGAAGCACTTTACGGGACACCCTTCCACGAACAAGCATAATGCCCCGGAACTGACCGACGAAGCAACGGAAACCGACGAACCGGAAATAGAAACGAACGACGAGCAACCAGAAGCAGACGTGTAAAGTCAATCCCTGATTGGCTTATATAGTCCGCAAACATACATCCGTGAAAATGCGCATGAGTCATTCCGATTTTCGGGGTGGCTCATGTCATTTTTAGGGCGGGTTTTTAACACCGAAGACGTGGTTTTTTTAACACAAAAGAAATTTTTAACACAAAAGGCACAAAAGAAGAAACACAAAAGGGCACAAAAGAATCCTAAAGAACACGCCCTACTTTTGTCTTCTTTTGTGCCTTTTGTGTTAAAAATTTATCCCTTTTGTGTTTCAAAGTTTTTTAAAAATTATGTGTTGGGACAAAATGGTTTTGAACAAAATCGGTTTATAAAGTATTAGCAACCAGATTGTTCTCCACTTCCAATCACAAAACAATTTTCGATTATGACCATCCTGCAAAAATACTTTTTGCTGTTGCTCCTGCTGCTGGGCAGTTCTTCGTCGCTTCTCCATGCACAAATGGCCGATGGTGGCGCTCGGTTCGGACTAAAACTGGGAGTCAATGGTTCCAGTCTGTACGATGATGCCCAAGCGGAGGATAAAAAATCGCGCACCGGTATTATCGGCGGCGGCTTCGCCAAAATCAAACTGACCAAACATTTTTCGCTGCGCCCGGAAGTGCTATTTGCTACGCGGGGTGGCGATTACAACTACAATAATCTGGGTAAAACCGAACTGAAACTTAGTTACCTCGAAGTGCCTTTGTCGCTCGAATATAATTTATTTGCGATCCTGAATATTCACGCGGGTATGCACGTCGGCGTACTGGCCGGGGAAGACGGAAAATTTCGGGATAATCAAGGCAATACGATCAATTTTGACCTGCAAAAAGAGGATTTGAACAACTACAACTATGGTTGGCACGTCGGCGGCGGCATTGATCTGGGCAACCTCGGCATCCACCTACGTATTCTGCGTGGCTTGAAAGAAGTCAGCAAATCCGACTCTTTTAACCAGCTGGCGGGCAAGTTGAAGAACTCGGCCTGGGAACTTTCTGTTTCTTACGCGCTGAAATAAAATAAACAAAGGACAATAGGCAATTTGCAAAAAGTAATTAGAAATCAGGCAATTGCTGATCTGCATTGCTTATTTGCCTTCCCGATGAAAACCGGCATGTCGCTTTGCTTCATTTGCTTATTGCCTTTTGCAATTTTGCTTATTTACTTATATTGACCACATTCCTTATATGACCCGTATCAAAGCCGATCTTTTAGTCCTCGGTTCCGGTATCGCCGGACTCACTTTTGCCATAAAATCCGCCCGCCGCTTCCCGGAGCGACAGATTTTGGTGCTTACCAAAACCGTGGAAGGCGAAAGCAACACCCGCTACGCGCAAGGGGGTGTGGCCGCGGTGTGGGATGAAGACAAGGACAATTTTGAAAAACATATTGCCGACACGCTGGATGCGGGCGACGGACTTTGCAAAGAAGAAATCGTGCGTATCGTGGTGGAAGAAGGGCCGGAACGAGTCAGAGAACTAATCGAGTGGGGAGCCCGGTTTGATAAAGAAAAGAACTCGACGGACTACGATCTGGCGCGGGAAGGCGGACACTCGGAGCACCGGATTCTGCATTATAAAGACCTGACCGGCTGGGAAATGCAGCGTACGCTGATCGAGGAAGCGAAGCTGTACCCCAACATTAAAGTGATGGAACATTACTTTGCGCTCGATGTGATTACCCAGCACCATTTGGGTCGCATGGTGGTGCGGGTCACGCCCGATATTGAGTGTTATGGCTGTTATGCGCTGCACAAAGAGACCGGCCAGATTGATACTATTCTGGCGCGGCTCACGGTGCTGTGTACCGGCGGCGCAGGTCAGGTGTACCGATCTACGACCAATCCGGTGATCGCGACCGGCGACGGCGTGGCCATGGTTTACCGCGCTAAAGGCCGGGTGGAAAACATGGAATTTATGCAATTTCACCCCACTTCGCTGTTCAATCCGGCGGGTGAAAATCCTTCTTTCCTGGTCTCCGAAGCCGTGCGCGGACATGGTGCTATTTTGAAAAGTGCTGAAGGAGAGGAGTTTATGCAAAATTACGATCCGCGCCTGTCGCTTGCTCCACGTGATATTGTGGCGCGCGCCATTGACTCGGAAATGAAAAAACGCGGCACCGACTGTATGTACCTGGATTGCCGCCATCTGGAAAAAGAGGACTTCCTGGCGCACTTCCCGACGATTTATGATAAGTGCGTGAGCATCGGGGTGGACCCGATGTTGCAGATGATTCCGGTGGTGCCCGCCTGTCATTATATGTGCGGCGGCATCATGGTGGACGAACATGGGCGCACCAGTATTCACCGCCTATATGCGGCGGGAGAATGCAGCAGTACGGGGTTGCATGGGGCTAATCGCCTGGCATCCAACTCTTTATTGGAAGCAATGGTCTTTGCACACCGTATTTATGAGGACATGCAGGATCGCTTGGATGATTTCGATTTTCAAGAAGACGTGCCCGATTGGAACGCCAAAGGCACTACCGATCCGCAGGAAATGGTGTTGATTACGCAAGGCTTGAAAGAGTTGCGGGAAATAATGTCGTATTATGTCGGGATTGTGCGCTCCAATGTGCGCCTGAAACGCGCGATGGACCGGCTGTACTTGCTGTATCAGGAGACGGAAGACCTGTACAAAACCAGCAAAATATCGCCGCAATTGATGGAACTCCGCAATCTCATCACCATCGCTTATCTCATCACCCGCTCCGCCGTACATCGCCGCGAAAGCCGGGGCCTGCACTATACGACCGACTATCCCAACCAATTGCCATTTGTGGAGCATTCGGTGTTGTAAAATTGTTGAGAAGGTGGAGGGGTTGAGATTGTTGAGAAAAAGTGGCAAACTCCCGGGCTCCACTTTTTCTCAACTGCTCCACAATCTCAACAACTCAACATTTCTTAACCCCTTACTAAGTTTTTTAAGAAATCGAGCGTGGCTTACCTCCCCCGGCCTACGGCCACCCCCTCCAAAAGGGGGATAGTACTACCACTTTGGCCAAGTGGAAAGCGGCGACAGTACGCTCGGTATCCCCCTTTGGAGGGGGTGGCCGTAGGCCGGGGGAGGTGACGCGCAATTTCACCAATGAATTTAATTGACATTGTGCTTAATAACCTCCACATTCTCAATCCTTTACCTTCTTGAACTTCTCCCTCCTCCATACCGACCCACAAAGTCGCGCCCGCGCTGGCCTGATTACCACCGATCACGGGCAAATTGAGACGCCCATTTTTATGCCCGTCGGTACGGCGGCCACGGTGAAAGCCGTACATCAGCACGAACTGGCGAAGGATATTCATGCCCAGATTTGTCTGGGTAATACCTACCATCTGTACCTGCGCCCGGGGCTGGAAGTGCTGCAAAAAGTGGGCGGCCTGCACCGTTTCAATGGCTGGTCGGGGCCGGTGCTCACCGATAGCGGTGGATTTCAGGTGTATTCGCTGGCGCACCGCCGCAAGATCAAGGAAGAGGGCGTCACTTTCCAGAGCCACATTGACGGCTCCAAGCACGTCTTTACGCCCGAAGGCGTGATGGATATTCAGCGGGTGATCGGCGCGGATATCATCATGGCTTTCGATGAGTGTACGCCCTACCCCTGCGAATATGACTACGCCAAAAAATCAATGGAACTCACACATCGGTGGCTGGCCCGTTGTGTGCTCCGCTTCGATCAGACGGAGCCGCTGCATGGCTACTCACAGACGCTGTTTCCTATTGTACAGGGCAGCACTTACCCGGACCTGCGCAAAATTTCGGCAGAAACCATCGCTTCTTTTGGCCGCGAAGGCAATGCCATTGGGGGCCTTTCCGTGGGCGAACTAATGGAAGATATGTACACCATGACCGAACTGGTAACCGATATTCTGCCCGCCGATAGACCGCGTTATCTCATGGGCGTCGGTACGCCGGAGAATATTCTGGAATGTATTGCGCTGGGTATTGATATGTTCGATTGCGTGATGCCGACCCGCAATGCCCGCCACGGTATGCTGTACACCGCCGAAGGCATCATCAATATTCGCAACAGCAAGTGGCGCGAAGATTTTTCGCCGATTGACCCACATTGCCCGGCTCCGACCAGCCAAATCCACTCGCGGGCCTATTTGCGGCATCTATTCGTCAACGAAGAAATACTGGGTATGCAACTGGCTACGCTGCAAAACCTGGCTTTTTATCTGTGGCTGGTCGGCGAGGCGAGACAGCAGATTCTGACGGGGACGTTCCGGGATTGGAAGGAGGAGATGGTGAAGAAGGTGAGGACGCGCCTGTAACTCACTCCGCTTTCCACGTCGCCCCATACTGTTCTACCAACACATTATCATAATGGTCGGCTTTTTCAAATAATAGTTTGAGCAGCGACATGCCCGTTTCGTCGTTTAGGTACCGATCATAAATGAGCAGCGACAACACAATATCCTGGCCATTCAGGCTGAGGGTGAGGGCTTCGTTGGTGTAGTTTTCGCGCAGCAAAAACTCGTATAATGGCTTGATATTCTCCTTCGGCAGCTGACATAACACAGCGTCTGCCGAAAGCAGCCCGCTTTTGTCGTGGTAGGTAATCCCGATTTTGGCACTGCCCTGCCGCACTTCCCAGGCATTGGGGCCGGAGCGACTGAGCGCAATATCGTGGCCCAACTGCACCACCAATCGCTCGATGGTTTTGGCAATGCCGACGGGCGTATATTCGTCCACCCCGCCGGGCAATTCCACGCGGCTACCACAAAACTGGCAGAAACTCTTGTCCACCGTTTTTTCGGTCACAATATTCAGGCAGGCCGGGCAACGGCAGGCATTGTCCGCGCCGGCGTTTTGGTAGCCGTTCAGCGATTCCTCCAGGAACTGAACCGGCAGCGAGAAGCCGATATTGTTGCTGTTCTGGATAATCATGGTGTTAATACCCACTACTTCGCCCTCGCGATTGATCACCGGGCCGCCGCTGTTGCCGGGATTGAGCGGCGCATCTATTTGCAAATACGGCACGCCATTCACTACCTCGCGGGCATTGGAGACAATACCGCTGCTCACGCTGAATTTCAGCCCAAACGGGTGCCCGATCACGGTCACCGGGTCGCCTTCGCGCAGCGGACGGCCAGTACCCAGCCGCACTTCCGGCAGATCGCTGGTGCCGCGCGGACCTTCCAGAAAAGCCAGATCGTACTTCGGATCGGCATAATGCACACGGGCTACCTGTTTGCCAAACATGGCCCCTTCGATCACCACGGCGCGATGGCCTTCCACCACATGGTGGTTGGTCACGATCAGGTTGCGGTCGCGCAGGTAGAAGCCAGTGCCGGTACTATTCGGCGTGGCAATCTGGACAATAATGTTGCGGTAAGTTTCGACGAAATCGGTCATCCGGCACTGGTTAGGTCTAAATCCTTGATCATCAATAAATAAGATTTGGCAAACAACGTAGTGGATGCAAAATCCAGGCGGTTCACATCGGGCCGGAGGCGCGGAAATTGCGGTCGGTTTTTTTCCGTGGTAACTTTTATTTCTTTCAAAATCTCATTTTTAAGCAAACGTCCCTGCGCGTCGGTATAGGCCTTTTGAAAACCTAAATCCTTAAAAAACGACGGCTCGGTGATCTGAAAAAACAGGTGCAATAACTCCCGGTCAGGCTTGGGCGGCGCATAATGAAACAGCACAAAACCGGCAATATACTGCGGCACCGCGAAGGCCAGCTCCTGGTAATTTTGCTGCAATGGCCACTCCATATTGGGCATTTCGCCACCGATCACGTTGGCAATGGAATCGTGGTTTACTGGCGGATTGATGCCGAAAGTGCTGCGGGTGCGGTACATTTCCCGAAAAAAATCTTCCTGCGAACGGTCGAGCAATTTCTGCAATTCTTTACGAATAGCCAGCACCTTCATCTGCGGCGTCCGCTCGGTTTTATGGAAATAAATGGTGTGGATGCGCTCCATTGTGTCCATCATAAATCCTTCCGGTTTCACCAGATAGTCCAACCGGAAAGCCAGGGCCAGCAGCATATAAGCGTACGTCCCTGGGTATTGATTGGGGTCAGGTTTGGCCTGGTCGAGCAGGGCAAACACCTGCTCGATGTCGCGACGTATGTAGTTGTATTTCAACTCTTTCTCTGCGAGGGGCAGATCGCCGAAACCGGCTGTCTCCACCGGGCGCAGGTTGCGGAATTCGTCGAGCAACAGGTCGTCCTGCTTGTCGGCATGGATGGCCAGTTCGCGCAGGGCGTTGAGGAGTTTGAGCGGCGAACCATCGGAGGTGTAAGTGTCGAAACGAATGGCCAGGCTGTTTTCAGGACTGAGGGCGAAGCGGCTGAACTTGAGGTTGAAATTATATTCCATCAGTCGGCGCAGAAAACCTACGTTGAGGTCGTCGGCTTGCACGAGCTTGCTTTCGGCCCGCACTTTTTCGGCGTTGGCCAGGCCGGTGATCCGCTGCGAGCCCTGCCAAAATTCAAAATACAGTCCGTCGCCCTCTTCGCGCCAGGTGATATTGTCGCCTTGCTCGTTGCGGAGGTATTGAAAAAAAGTGCGATAAGCTGTGAGCGGGTCGCCCTGCTCGAATTGTTCCACCGACTGATCAAAGAAAGCCTGTTGCTCTTCTGACTTGTAAGCGTCAGAAAACCGGCCAAACGGGATGTCGGGCGAAGGGACAGTATTATTAGTGCCAAAAAGGCGTTCGAAGATGCTCATATTGGATAACGTGATTATGCGGGGTCGGAAATGAGCGGTAAAAGTAGCAAGTTTGCGAGGAATTAGAGCACCTGCATTATGCCTAGCTTTCGTACAGAATTCCCGGCAGGCCGGGCGGATTTTTCTATTGGTCATCAGCAGCAGTTGTTGTTGGTTGGTTCGTGCTTCACCGAACACATTGGGGCCCGCCTGGCGGCCGCTAAATTTCAGGTGGCGGTGAACCCGTTTGGCATCGTTTACAACCCGATTTCTCTGGTGCGCAGCCTGGAGCGGCTCTGGGCGGGCGATCAGCCTTTTGCGGCAGCCGATCTATTTGAAAATCAAGGCTTGTGGCATAGCTGGGAACACCACGGCCACTTTTCGCAGCCCAATCTCACCGCTATGCTGGATGGCCTGAATGCCGCTTATGCCGCATCTGCCGAAGTGCTTCGGCGAACGGACCAGCTGTTGCTGACCTTCGGTACGGCAGATGTTTTTTGGTTAAAAAATACCGGACAGGTGGTAGCCAATAACCACAAAATGCCCGCTGCATTATTGGAGCAACGCCGATTGAGTGTGGATGAAATCGTGCAGGGCGTAGCCGATATTTTACAAAAAATAAAGACGGAACAGCGTGATTTTCAGGTGATTCTGACGGTGAGTCCCGTGCGGCACCTGCGTGGGGGCGCAGTGGAAAATCAGCGCAGCAAGGCCACGCTGGTGCTGGCTTGTGAGGCCCTCTGTGCCCAGTTGCCTTTTGCGACATACTTCCCAGCC
Source organism: Saprospirales bacterium (assembly GCA_031425155.1). Classification (GTDB taxonomy): domain Bacteria; phylum Bacteroidota; class Bacteroidia; order Chitinophagales; family Saprospiraceae; genus M3007. The sequence goes on from JANPIV010000107.1 coordinate 168,048, forward strand.
TATGAGCTGCTGCTGGATGATCTGCGGGATTACCGTTTCTATACCGCCGATATGATTCATCCGAATGAAGTGGCGGTGGACTATATTTGGCAGTATTTCGTAGAAACTTTTTTTGCCCCGGCTACCCGACAATTGATGGCCCGGATTGAAAAAGTTCGCCAGGCGGCCAGGCACCGGCCTTTTCACCCGGAGACTGACCAGCATAAGACGTTTGTGCAGACCCAGATGGCCATTATCGCGGAACTACATGCGACTTATCCGACCCTGGATTTTGCGGAGGAAATGGCGGTTTTGCGGCGGTTTGGTAAGTTTTTATAAACCTATGCCTGGCGTTTTCAGCCTTATTCAGAACATTGCTATTTTGAATTTGGGTGGTTAAAAATCCTTTTTTCGCCATTTACAACCATTTTTTTGCAAAATGTCGAAAATGTATCACCGAACAAGGCCTCTTTAGCGTTTACTGCTGGTCAATAGAATAAGCCCTATTTTTGCACCTATAATTTTTAACCTAATGGCCGATTATGACTTTTGACCAATTCCCGTATGCTCGACCGGATATGAATACCGTAACGGCTGACTTTGAAAAACACCTGACCGCTTTTCAGCAGGCTCCTACGCCCGCCGAGCAAGTGTTGAGCCTGACCAACCTGAATGCCGTACGCGAGGAGTTTGGCACGATGTACAATTTGTGCTACGTAAGGCATACTTCCAACACGGCCGACCCTTTCTACGAAGCAGAAAATCAATATTTTGACGAAAACCTGCCCAGTTACGAGGCACTGTCCAACCGTTTTTCGCAAGCCCTGCTGAATTCGCCTTTTCGTGATGTGCTGGAAAAGAACTTTGGCGAACAACTCTTCGTGCTGGCCGAACTGAACCTCAAAACCTTCCAGCCGACTATTCTGGAAGATTTGCAGGAGGAAAACGCGCTGAGCACAGAATACACCAAACTGAAGGCGCAGGCGAAAATTGAATTTGACGGCACAACCTATAATCTAAGTAATATCACGCCGCTCGAACTTTCCGACGACCGCGATATACGCCACCGCGCGAGTGCCGCGAAATGGCAATTTTATACGGATAATGCCACGGCGATGGAGGATATTTTCGACCGGATGGTGAAGGTGCGCCACCGCATTGCCCAACGGCTGGGCTATCGCAATTTCGTGGAAGTGGGCTACGCCCGGATGCGCCGCTCGGATTATACGCCCGAAATGGTGGCCAATTTCCGGCGGCAGGTGCGCGAAACGATCGTGCCCATCGCTTCCGAACTGTACGAACGCCAGCGTCGTCGCCTGGGACTGGAAAAATTGAAATACTATGACGAGGAATACAAATTCCCGACCGGCAATCCCCGACCCCTAGGCACCCCCGAAGAAATAGTGGCCAATGCTGCCCGCATGTACCGCGAACTTAGCCCGGATACCGACCAGTTTTTTAGTTTTATGCAATCAGCGAAACTCATGGACCTGGTGAACCGCGATGGCAAGGCGACCGGCGGCTATTGCACCTACATGAGCCAGTTTGCCGCGCCGTTCATTTTTTCCAATTTCAATGGTACGAGCGGCGATATTGATGTGCTGACCCACGAGGCGGGCCACGCTTTTCAGGTATGGTCGAGCGGGCAATTTCCTTTCGAGGAGTACCACTGGCCCACCAGCGATGCCGCCGAAATCCATTCGATGAGTATGGAATTTTTTACCTGGCCCTGGATGCAGCTGTTTTTTGGCCCCGATACGGACAAGTATCATTTCATGCACCTCGGCAATTCGATTCACTTCCTGCCCTACGGCGTGGCGGTGGATGAGTTCCAACATATTATCTATGAAAATCCCGACATGACGCCCACCGAGCGCAATACGGCCTGGCGCGAACTGGAAAAAATCTATTTGCCGCACCGCGACTGGGACGGCAATCCCCATCTCGAGGCGGGTCGGATGTGGCAGCGGCAGAGCCATATCTTTAATTCGCCATTTTATTATATTGACTACACGTTGGCGCAAATTTGTGCCTTCCAATTCTGGATGAAAGACCGCCAGAACCACACCGAAGCCTGGCGCGACTATGTGCGGCTATGCAAAGCCGGTGGCAGCCGTTCCTTTTTGGGGCTGGTAGAATTGGCCAATTTACGCTCGCCTTTCGAGGATGGCTGCGTGAAAAGTGTGGTGGGTGAAATTCGCCACTTCTTGGATGGCGTGGATGACTCGAAGTTTTAGTGAAAACCTTTTCAAACTTTGAAACACAAATCAATGCGCTATATAGTTTTCTTTATTACTCTGTTACTCGTCACGGTCGTCAGTTCATCATTCATCATTCATCATTCATCATTACCGCCCACCGTCAAATTCGGCCTGCTCAAATACAGCGGTGGTGGCGATTGGTACAATGATGTAAATTCGCTGCGCAACCTGGCGAAGTTTTGCAACGACAATCTGCGCACCAATTTCGACCTGGAATACGGCACCGTGGAGCCGGGCAGTGCTGATCTGTTCAGTTATCCGTTCGTGTATGCTACCGGCCACGGCAACATGTTATTCAGCGATCTGGAAGCCCGCAACCTGCGCGCTTACCTGGAAGGCGGTGGTTTTTTGTTCCTGAATGACGATTTTGGCCTCGATCCCTTCGTTCGGCCCGCCATGAAAAGGGTGTTCCCGGAACTGGATTTTGTGCAATTGCCATTCAGCCATCCCATTTATCATCAGAAATACGAGTACAAAAATGGTCTGCCGAAAATCCATGAACACGATGGCAAACCCGCTCAGGGTTTTGGACTGATCTATCAAGGCCGTCTGGTGTGTTTCTACGACTTCGAGACCGATCTGGGCGATGGCTGGGACGATGTACACAATGACGCACAAGAGGTACGCACCAAAGCCCTGCAAATGGGGGCCAATATTGTGCAATATGTTTTTGGGCAGTGAAGGAAAAAAATGTGGCCAATATTTTAAATGTGGTCAATGTGATTCAATGTGGCCAATATGAGTGAATGTGCTCAAAATGAGAGAATAAAAAAAAGCAGTCGCATGAGCGGGCCTTGCTTTTTAGAAGAAAAAAGAATGGCACTGATAAGGCGGCGAATTTCAGCCAATTTATCCAGTAAGGGTTGTGGAAGTGGATAGTTTTTGGCGTGTTTGCAGATCAGAAGCCAATAAAGAGTCTCGCGCGCTTCTTTTGCGGCAATCTTCATTTTGTGGATGAAATCGGCTCGGCTTTCCGCTTCCTGGGCTTCCCAAATATTTGCGCCGATGGAGGTGCCGGAGCGAAAAAGTTGACGGCTCAAATCATAGTGATGTTGACTGCGCAGTTCGTTGCAGTAAGTGTCGATCAGCAAAGCGAACTCGAAAGAGTGCCGTACCACCGGGTTGTTTTGGTCAATTTCTGATAACATAGTCAAAAGGGTTTTACATGAAATGATGCCTCAAAGGTAAATTTTATAACATTATTATCACGAAATTATCCCATTGACCACATTCCAACCCATTGGCCACATTAATCACATTGACCACATTTCAATCCATTGACCACATTCATTCACATTGACCACATTTTTAAATATTGACCACATTTAACATTCTCCTCCTCGGTTCCGGTGGCCGCGAACACGCCTTCGCCTGGAAAATCGCCCAAAGTAAACGCTGCTCCAAACTATACATTGCGCCCGGCAACGCCGGTACCGCCGCCTGCGGCGAAAACGTGACCTTGAATCCACTCGACTTTGTTGCTGTAGGTAGATTCTGCCTGGAAAATCAGATCACCATGCTGGTCGTCGGCCCCGAAGAGCCGCTCGTGCGGGGGATTTGGGACTACTTTCAAGCCGACGAAAAGTTGAAAAACATACCCGTCATTGGCCCTTCCAAAGCAGGGGCCGTGCTGGAAGGCAGCAAGGGCTGGTCGAAACAATTCATGCAACGGCATAATATTCCAACGGCAGGTTATCGGGAATTCGGCGTAGCAGACCTGGATGCTGGTTTGCAATATTTGGCCTCGCACGCGCTGCCCATCGTGCTCAAAGCCGATGGATTGGCGGCAGGGAAAGGCGTCGTAATTTGCCAAAACCACGCGGAGGCCGCCGCCGAATTTCGGGAAATGCTCGGTGGAAAATTTGGCGAGGCCAGTGCGCGGGTGGTGGTTGAGGAATTTCTGACCGGCATTGAGTTCAGCGTTTTTGTGCTGACGGATGGCAAAACCTACAAAATATTGCCGGAGGCGAAAGATTACAAACGGATTGGCGAGGGGGATACCGGGCCAAACACGGGCGGGATGGGCGCGATCAGTCCAGTGCCATTTGTGGATGAAGTGATGTGGCAAAAGGTCGAAGAGCGTATTATTCAACCCACGGTGGCTGGATTGCGCAAAGAAAAAATTCCGTATAAAGGCTTCATTTTCTTTGGTTTAATTCGCGTAAACGGCGAACCATTCGTCATAGAATACAACTGCCGCATGGGCGACCCGGAGACCGAAGCCGTGCTGCCACGTTTGAAAAATGATTTCGTGCAGTTGCTCGAAAACTGCGCCCGTGGCACCCTGGGCCGGGTCAAAATCCGCGCCGATCACCGGGTCGCGGCCACGATTTTTCTGGTCAGCGGCGGCTACCCGGGCGACTATGCAAAAGGCAAAACTATCACCGGACTGGATAAAGTGAAGGGAAGCCTCGTCTTCCACGCCGGAACTATTTCGTCGCCGGAGGGAGAAAAAATATTGACCAATGGCGGTCGGGTCATCGCCATCACGGGTTACGGAAAAGACATCGCCGCTGCCGTCGCGAAATCCAGGCGTAGTGCGAAAGTCATCCAGTTTGAGGGTAAAACCTTCCGCCGCGATATTGGAGAAGACTTGCAGCAATAATTTCCTTTTCTTTCAGCCGCTTAGTATTTTGAACATCATCCATGCCGTGGTGTTCCCTGCATACTTATTTCACTTTTGGCGCACGTACTTCCGTCTTAATTTCCATGAAAAATCTTACGCTTTTCCTGCTCGGTTTTTGCTTCCTGCCCCTTTTTATTGCTGCGCAAAAACCCGCAAAACCCACCGCTGCCGACCTGCATCAGGCGATCAAAAAACTGAACGTACTGGGCTCGGTGCTGTACGTAGCCGCGCACCCGGACGATGAGAATCAACGTTTTATTAGTTATTGCGCCAATGAAAAACTCTTTGATATCACCTACCTCTCGCTGACCCGTGGCGACGGCGGACAAAACCTGATCGGGCCGGAAATCCGGGAATTGCTGGGTGTATTGCGCACCGAAGAACTACTCATGGCCCGCTCTATTGACGGCGGTAAACAGCGTTTTACCCGCGCCAATGATTTTGGTTTTTCCAAAAATCCGGACGAGACGCTGCGTATTTGGGATAAGGAAAAAGTGCTTTCCGACGTGGTTTGGGCTTTCCGCGAAACCCAACCCGACGTGGTGGTCAACCGTTTTGCCAACGACAAAAAATTCGACACGCACGGGCACCACACTTCCTCGGCCATGCTCAGCGTGGAGGCTTTTGATCTGGCCGGTCAAGCCAGTGCTTACCCCGAACAACTGAAATATACCAGCGTGTGGCAGCCGCAACGCCAGTTTTTCAATACCTCGTGGTGGTTTTATGGTGGTCGGGAGGCTTTTGAAAAAATGGATAAAAGCAGTCTTTTCTCGCTGGATTTAGGCGTTTATCTGCCTTTAAAAGGCAAGAGCAACACCGAATTGGCAGCAGAAGCGCGTTCCATGCACCGTTGTCAGGGTTTTGGTTCACTGGGCACCCGGGGTGAGAGCATGGAGTGGTTTGATTTGATCAAAGGTGAACGCCCCAAAACGCCAGACATGTTCGCGGGCATTAATACCACCTGGACGCGGGTGCCAGGCGGTGAAAAAATCGGCAAGTTATTGGCGCAAGTGGACCAAAAATATCGCGATGACCAGCCCAGTGCTTCGGTACCCGATTTAATACTGGCCATGAAAATGATCCAGGCTTTGCCGGAAGGCCACTGGCGCACGGTGAAACTGGCAGCGATCAAAGAAGTGATCCGCCAATGTCTGGGCCTTTATTTGGAAGCCACCACTTCGGAAGCCACGGTAGCACCCGGCGAAACGGTACGCCTGCGTTTGGAAGCCATCAACCGCTCCAATCTGGCGGTGCAGTTGACTGGATTGAGTGTGCGCCCCGGTATGTTCGATACTTTGCCCGCCCAAACGCTGGCTCCCAATCGCGATTTTACGTTTACAAAAAATATACGTATTCCGGCCAATGCGCCTTTAACTGCTCCTTACTGGCTCACGCAGCCTTTTGGTTATGGTATGTATTCGGTAGATAATCAGGCACTTCGAGGTCTTCCAGAGACACCACGTTATGCTTCGGTGCATTGGACCTTCACCGTGAATGGTACGGCCCTGGAGTATGATACCGATGTGGCCTACAAAACCGAGGAATCGGCCATTGGCGAAGTGTGGCAGCCTTTCGAGGTGTTGCCGCCGGTGACCGCGGCTTTTGAAGAGCAGGCCTATATTTTTCCCAATCAGGCCCGCCAGGTGAATGTGACGGTACGCGCCGGTCGCGATAGCGTGAACGCAACTTTAGCCCTGAATGTTCCGTCGGGTTGGCAGGTTGTACCCGCGAGTACGCCGGTTATGCTGGTACGGCGCGGAGAGGCCAAAACATTTCATTTTACCATCACACCGGGCAGCACTGCTTCGGGTCAGATGCAAGCCTTAGTCACGCTGAATGGTCAAAAGTATTCCCAACGCCTGGTCAATATTCGCTACGATCACATTCCGCAGCAAAGCGTGCTGCTCGACAACAGTGCCCGCGTCAGCAACGTGGCGGTGCAAACCAAAGCCACCCAAATCGGCTACTACATGGGTGCGGGCGACGATGTGCCGGCGGCCCTGCGGCAATTGGGCTGCACAGTTACTTTATTGACGGATAAAGATTTTGAGCCGGACAATCTGGCCAGATTTGATGCCATCGTCATCGGTATTCGCGCCTACAACACCAAAGAGGCTCTTAAATTTCATCAGTCGAAACTGCTGGACTATGTGCAAAACGGCGGCACTTTGGTGGTGCAATACGTAACCAATAATGAATTGGTCATCAATGATTTAGGGCCATTTCCGTTCAAACTTTCGCGCACCCGCGTCACCGATGAAAATGCAGAAATGCGTATGGTGCTGCCCAGTCACGCGGCTTTGACCACGCCCAATCGCCTGACTGCCGCCGATTTTGAAGGCTGGGTGCAGGAGCGGGGTTTGTATTTCGCCAGCACCTGGGATAAGGCATTCGAGGCACCACTTTCCAGCAATGATCCGGGAGAAGCCCCCGCCGAAGGGTCGCTTTTGATCGCGCCCTACGGCAAAGGCCATTACGTTTTCACCGGCTTATCTTTCTTTCGCGAGCTGCCCGCCGGAGTGCCGGGCGCGTATCGGTTGTTTGCGAATTTGATTTCGCTGGGGAAGTAAGGGGAGAGGGAATTGCAATCTGTTTGAACAGTATATTGTACCAAAAATTCAGCAATTATTTGCCTTTGGGGCGGAAAAAGTAATCTGGCTTTTCACCAAAAGTCAAACGGGTATTTATGCTTCCGCTGCCGAACAATGGACATTCCCAAAATGGGACACTGAGTTGGAAATAATGCCTGGGGTGACGGTGAATATTGCGCGTTTGATGGAAGAAGAAGGACTTGATCTTGGTGTAAAACGTTGATTCTTAGTACCCGATCGCAAAGGCTTTCGAGGCCCTGCTTTCCAGTAATGATCCCGGAGAAGCCCCCGCCGAAGGGTCGCTTTTGATCGCGCCCTACGGCAAAATCTATTATGTCTTCACTGGCTTATCTTTCTCCGTGAGTTGTCGGCCAGAGCCAAACTTTAAAAAATCAGTCCTTTTATTAAAACAATTCTTACATTGACCCCTAAATTTATATTTTGATCTAATTATTGATGACAATAGCGTAAATATTGCGTCTACTTTTATTGAGTGTACAAATTACTGAAGACTTTCCTACTTGCAAAACAAATGTCAACCGTGCTTCGGCCAAACTGGAAACCTATTCTCAATGACCTTGAAAAAGAGCGTGCAGTGCTGCTCATTGGTCCTGATTTCTTGCCGCATCAGAGAGAATCAGTAGCTGCTGATTTTTATGCTCATCTCGCTGATGACGCAACGCATTTTTTTGCACGCGATGGCCTGTTTTTATTCGACACTGCTGTATCGAAAATGGATACACAAACCGAAGCTGAGGCCTTTTATAAAAGCTTGCCTACGGATGAAACGGTTTTGAGCCCCATGGCAGAATTGCCTTTTCCATTGGTCATTTCGGTCAATCCCGACTTAGCGTTGCCACAATTTTTCAGTAAACGGCAGTTGAACTTCCAGTTCGATTATTTTTCTACGAAAGCCAAAGTAACCTCTGTCAATATTACCAAGCCAACCGCAGCTTCACCCTTAATTTACAATCTTTGTGGAAGTATCGAGGATTATCAGTCACTAATACTTGACTTTGACGATATGTTCGATTTGCTCAAGAACCTATTGGGCGATTTTGGCATTCCCAAAGTCGTAAACGATGTGTTGATAAATGCTACGACCTATATTTTTGTAGGATTTCAGTTTGAAAAATGGTACACTCAATTGCTACTACGCTATTTGAACAAAAATCGTGACCGCTTCTCTAATGCCAATAAAAACTACGCAACCAAAACTGTTATTGATAACGAAGACACGAAGGTTTTTTTTCAGCAACAGTTTAACTTAAACATCTATGGTGGAGATTGGCAGTTTCTGCATGATCTTCATAGGGAATATGCTGTCGCAAAAAAAATACGCGCTCTACTTAACCCAATTTCTGACCGCGCTGCTTTGGTGCGTCGCTTAGTGCAATTCAATAACATCGAAGGGGCACTTGAAAGACTGGAAGAATATGCTAATGATCTCGATGATGCTGACCGCAACGAGGCAACGATGTACAAATCAACTTACTATGCTTGGTTAGCGGAGAGCCGTAACCGCACGACCACGCAAGAAAATTTGGACATCAAAATTGCCCGTGTGTGGAAGGGAATCCTTGACCTTACCCAAAAACTGCCCTGATCATGGCACAAAAGCAATACCGTTATATGGGTGTAAAGCCATTCGAGGCGACCAATCGCACTATTTTCTTTGGGCGGGATGAAGATATCGAAGGCCTTTTTAATTTAATTTTATCAGAAAAATTAGTCGTATTGTTTGGTAAATCTGGATATGGTAAAAGCTCACTATTGAGCGCAGGGATACTGCCCCTATTTCAAGAGGAAGACGAAATGGAACGTTCTGCTATCGTTGTGGAAGTGCGGTTGGGTACTTATACTAAAAATCAAACCCGTTCGCCGTTACAAACGACGTTAGCCAAACTTCATGAAAAGCTTCCTGATACGTTAGTAGAATTGCGTGGAGATTTCCTTGCCCCCTTATATTCTAATACAGCCGAATATCCCTTATGGTATCATATCAAGCGGCGACAATCAATCAGCCCAGGTGGGCGCTTTGTGATAGTCTTTGATCAATTCGAGGAATTTTTCTCATACCCAGTAGTAGAGCAGGAGCAGTTTAAACGCGAACTGGGAGAATTAATTTATTCCGACATCCCTCAACATCTTCGCAAACGTCTTTCGGAGCTTACACCCGATGCAAAACGCCAACTCGCCCAGCCTCTGAATGTAAAAGCTGTTTTTGCTGTCCGCGCAGACTGTATTAGTCTGTTGGATTCTATGACGGATGTACTGCCCGCTATATTGCACAAACGATATGAATTGCGTTCGCTTACACCCGCCCAAGCCCAAGAGGCTATTGTAAGACCGGCTGCACTCACCTCGCTTCCATTCGGTAGTCAGGCTGAATTTGCCACACCGTCTTTTGAGTTCACTGAGGCGGCAATCCAAAAGATATTGACCGAACTTTCCTCCAGTCAAAATAAAGGCGTTGAGGCTTTTCAGCTTCAAATCCTCTGCCAGTATATCGAAAGTCAAATCGAAGAAAAGGTTGTTTCTGAGCGTGGCAGAAATGTTTTGCTCAATGTGGATGTTGGTAGTCTCCCAGACATGAGCAACCTTTACGAAACTTATTATAGGCGTCAGCTCGACAGGTTGGCGGTGTCTCAGCAACGTTCAGCGCAAGTAGTGTTAGAAGAAGGCTTACTCGGCGAAGATCTGCAAAGTGGTGAGGGGCGACGAATGAGCGTGGATAGTCAGTTTCTTAGAAATCAGTTTGCAGTGGATGATACCTTGTTACGTGCCTTGGAGAATGCTTACCTCGTCCGTAAAGAGCCGAACTCGGTGGGCGGAGAGAGCCTGGAAATTTCACACGACACACTAGTGGCACCGGTGTTAAAAATGAAAAAGGAGCGCAGAGCGAAAGAAGAGTTAGCGGAAGCGAAAAGGCGGGAGAGAGAAGCTAAACACTTGGCTATCTTGGAACGACGGCGGCGGCAATGGGCTAATTTTCTGGCGGGCATAGCTATGGTGGGATTATTGGTGGCAGGCTGGCAATATTTCAAAGCCAAAGCGGCGACCATAACAGCAGAATTAGCTACCACAGAGGCTCTGGCACAACGTAATGCCGCTAACGCCGCCCTTCAAAAAGTCATCGCTGCCCACAAGGAAAAAATGAGAAACCAAATCGAAGCAGATCAAAGAGCGGAGCTTTCTGATTATGCACAACAGGGCCGTCTCTTCTTATCCAAAATAGATAGTCTCGAAAAAGTAAATTTGGAACCCAGTCTTATCCTTTATGAAATTGAGATACATCTTAATGAAAATGAAAAATAGCGAGTGAGTATGAAAAAAATGTTACTCTTAGTGTTGTTGGCCCTTCCATTTTTCGCTTTCGCACAGGATTGTTCAGGCAGAATAAAGGCTGCGCAAGCCTCCAAAGCCGCTGGTAATTACCGCTTGGCCTTGGCGCAATTCACCGCTGCAGCCAGTTACTGCGGCGAAGGTCGAAGGGCAGAGATCGAGAAGGAGATTTTGGGGATTTATGATCGAATTGAACAATTAAAAGAAGAGGCTGTAACTGCTCAAAAAATTGCCAAAACAGAAACAGAAAAGGCTATATCTTCCGAAAAGATCGCTGCTGATGCTTTGGTGGAGGCCCGGAAAGCCAATCTGAAAGCGCAGGTTGCCTTAGACAGCCTAAATATCGCACTAGACAACCTGGGACAAGCGAACGCTGACAAAGTGCGCCTTATTCTGGCAGAAGTAGAGCGGAACCAACGGGAATTGAATTTCGATGCGGCAGTAGATAAAATTAAAACCGCTAAAATCCTGCGGGCCTTACCAGATTCCGTGGATAGGGCGTACCAAAACTTGAGCCGCGCACTATTAAGCCATGCCCAGGTAGATATTCAAAACGGGAAGTATAAATCAGCTTTGGCAAGAATAAAGAGTGCGGGAGAACTAAACGTACAGTCCGATGCCGTGGCTGCTGCCTATCAGGCCTTACAGCAGTTCCTGCTTGAAAGTGCCCAAATGGACATTCTAAACACTAATTATGATGCTGCCGTGGAAAAAACAAACACCGTGTATACCCTAATATCGTCACCAGATACGGTGAGCAGCATCTATTTTGAAATCGCTTTTTGTTTCCTCGAAGCAGACCGCTTGGATCGCGCTACAGGTTTATTCGATACCATCGCCCAACTACGCGATAACAATGCAGCGCGTGCATCTCTGCGGGAACTCGCCGGAAAAGAACCGGCTCAAAAAGCCCAATTGCTTCGCCAAATCAGGCAACAGATTGACTCGCAACGAAATAGCAGATTATTAAGCCGTTATCTTCCAACAAGATTTGGGAGCATACCAAGCGGAACCTTGGTTTTGGGTGGTGATAATCGAGATAAAGCCAAGGGGAATTGCCAAGCCATGATCAACCATTTTTCGCTGGGTGTCAATGAAGTTACGTTCTATGAATATGACCTATTTTGCACTGCGACGAACCGCTCCAAACCCTCCGACAACGGTTGGGGCCGCGGGCAACGACCGGTCATCGATATTGACTGGTATGATGCAGTAGAGTACTGCAACTGGCGCAGCCGACAGGAAGGGTTACAAGAAATGTATAAGATTGATAAAGGTTCCGCATCCGATACTAGAAACTGGCCAGTTACCTGCAATTGGTCGGCCAACGGCTATCGTTTGCCGACTGAAGCCGAGTGGGAGTTCGCTGCTGGAAATGGCGAAAAACATAATCAGTTTAGTTGGGGTAATGAAATTCCAATAGATCAAAAAAATGGTAACTTGGCCGATGAAGTAGCCAAAACTAAATTTCCAGATTGGGAAATCTTCAAAAGATATACGGATGGATTCGCTTACACCGCCCCAAGTGGGTCTTACCAACCTAATGATTTCGATCTATACGATATGACCGGGAACGTGTGGGAATGGTGCTGGGATAGTTACGACAAAAACTATTGCAATAATAACAACAATCCCTCTAAATCTTCTGGTGCTGACCGGGTCTTGCGTGGTGGCTCGTGGGGCAGCTTTCCAAAAGACTGTGCGGTGAGCAGCCGTTTCCACAACAAACCAGATACCCGTAATTTTAGTATTGGATTCCGATTAGCCAAGAACTAGTGTTTTATTTTACAACCTTCATCACTAAAATATAGGCTATGTATTTTTCAATTTTTATTCAATCTGCAAAATGGCCAGCGGCTGTTTTGTTTTGCCTGTTGACCTATTTATCGGCCATCGCCCAGACCGTTGAAAACATCCGGACTTCTTTTGATCAGTCTAAACAACTGATGCTTATTTACTATGATTTAAAGGGCCTGAATTATAAGCAAGAAATAAAAATCATACCGGAAATTACGTCAGGCGGTACATCGCTGCCTCTAAAAAGCCTTTCGGGCGATTTTGGACTGGTCACACGGGGCGGGAAAAATAAAACGGTATTTTGGGATCCATTTAAGGAGGGAATAAACAGTCTTGCCGGCATTCAAATCAAGATAAAAACAGAAATTAAGGATGCCGAAATTCCACGTTTTTGGGGGGCAATACTACAAGGTAGCAGTACCGGCTCATTTGGCGTAAAAGTGATGCAATTGAACCGGATCGGGTTTTTCGGTGGGGTTCGGGTCGGCAAAAAGACGCCCTATTACCGCTACACCGTGAATAATGCAGGGGGGATGGATTATATAGAATCTGGCGTATATACCATCGGATCCGAGCGGCGCTTAGCTGGTTATGTGATTACCACGGGGCCTATTTTTCAGATGACCAGAAATATGTATGCTTACCTCGGAATGGGATATGGCACAGAACAACTATTTTGGCAGTATCAGTCTTACAATTTTAATAAGAACCCAACTGGCAGATATTGGGCACTTAACGAAACCATCAACCGAAAGGGCTTGACTGCAGATATTGGTGCCGTGGTACGCGTAGGCCGTTTGCTGGTTGACTTGGGCTTGAGTACCATTCAATTCAAATCTTTTCAGATTATCGGCGGGATTGGACTCTGTTCCAAAAATCAAAACCGGGTTAAATTTTTTATGTGAATACTCCTTGAGTGATTGAATTTGCTTACTGAAAATATAAACTTTAACTACGATGAAGAACATCTACCTATGCATACTTTTATTCCTGTGTGCCATTGCCCTGGTTTTTACCGCATGTAAACTGAACAAGGAACCCGAGATTCCTACCGGGGTTGGTAATGAGGAGTTGCCCGTTTTTCTCTCTACAGATGTTGCTCCTATTACGCACGATAGCATCCGCGCCAAGGCGCGACTCAGTTCCCGTGGCAATTTGAATATTCTCCATTACGGATGGGCTTGGAGCAGTTTTCCCGACACCTTTTTGGTTGACACCCTTGAATTCAATGATCTGGGTATTGATTCGTTTGAAACTTTAATTCCTAATTTGGATATAGGGCGATTTTACATCGTGCGCCCCTACGTTGTCACTGGCTCCGGAAAAACGTATGGTCCTGCTGGATTCGTTTTTATGGGCATTCCGAAACTGGACCCTATCCATGTGGTTGCGAACGATGCTTGCCTACTTCGTGTTCGAGTTAGGGTGGAAACCCCGGACACGTTGGTGGAGTATGGTATTGTGTATCTCGCTGGTACAGGTACACCTACACTCCAAAAAAAAGATGGTCAGTTGGGTTTGAGTTTCGGCTTGTTTCTTGACAGCGTTACTTTTCAAATGGATTTAACGACATTAAATCCTAATACAGTCTATTCCGTTCGCGCCTATGCCACTACCGCTTTTGGAACAGGATACAGCAAAACTATGTTGTATACTCCGCCATCTAGTTCGCCTCTGACCGTAAACTTCAGTATTAATACTGATGCAGAACTTTTCCAGGGAGCGATAGTACAATTTACCAATACCTCTATGGGCGCGGCCAATTATACTTGGAGTATTGATGGAATGACAAGCAGTGAAACGTCTCCAGTATACACGTTTAATACACTTGGCAATAAATTGGTACGGCTACAAGCCGGAAATGGGAACTGTATACTAACAAAGGATACGGTTTTAACAGTTATTCCCGATCCATTTAAAAATTATTTCGTGGCTATCCCTGGCGGTACTTTTATGATGGGCTGTACCTCGGAGCAAAGTCCTTGTTACCCTCAAGAATTACCCGTTCACAACGTAACTTTAAGTCCCTATTTTATAGGCAAAACCGAGGTAACACAGCGGCAATGGCTGGCCGTAACGGATTTTAATCCAAGTTTATTCTCTCAATGTGGGTTAGATTGCCCGGTTGAAAATATCTCCTGGGACCGTATTGTCAATGAATTTATTCCACGGCTGAACAGGAAAACTGGCAGAACATATTACCATTTGCCTACTAGCGCAGAATGGGAATATGCAGCACGAGGTGGTATGAGTACAAAGTATTCCGGCTCTAATAATTTGGACTCTGTGGCCTGGTACAGCCTCATCAATGCGGGAAATATGACCCATCCAGTAGCCCAAAAAACTCCGAACGGATATGGCTTGTACGATATGACCGGTAATCTATGGGAATTATGCAATGATTGGTTTGATCCTGCATATTATAGTTTTAGCCCATCTATAAATCCGCCAGGTCCTGACATTGGCAGTGGCCGTGTAGTGCGTGGCGGTGCCTGGTTTGTCCTTAACCCGGACTATCTACGCTTAGCCTATCATTACGGCTTCTACCCATTTGACCAAAACAACACCGTAGGCTTCCGGCTAGCCCATGACTAATTAATCACAAAAAACCTCCTGTATTTGGCTAAATAACCAAATAGCAGGAGGCTCTCTTATTTTCCATAAGGTTTTCATTTACAACTGTTCGAAATACCCAAACTTGTCGATATCACTGCGGGCAGGGGATACTGCTAAACACTGGCTGCCCCGAATTAGAGACGGTCATGCGCCAGCAGTTCCCGTCGGGCGATTTCATGATCACTCCGCTGCCGATATCCAGAATGTTTACGTCACCTCCTTTTACGCTTACCCGGGAGGGTGGTACGTCGTTGTAATCCATGCCGAACCCGGTCTTACCCGTGGAGGTAATTTTTAAGGTATTGTAGTTCTGCGTATTGGTTACCCCATCCAAGTACTCAAACATTAATTGGTGATCAAGGCTCCCAGTCGCTTTGTGGGCCAAAGACCAACCAGACTTAGTAGGCAGGTCGCGCATAGTGATATTATTGTAGTTGGCCCCGTTTATCGCGTAAAGGTGGAGATGTTTCATAAGTATCCGATAACTACTTGCAGCACCCCACCGGCGTATGGATAAATGCAAAGAGCACGTAGAGGTATATTGGATCGAAGTGTTATAAAATATCACACCAGATCAAACAAATCCCTTATCCCCACCGTCCGCGCCACGGTAAACCCTTCCGCATACTCCACCCCGATCTGGCGGCCCAGCATGGCATTCCGGCCCCGCAGGGCTTCAAAGAAGGATGGGCATGAAATGGGCGTCTCCGGGTCGGTGCAGTCGGGTTGGTAAAATTGTGATTTGTACGCCCGGATAGCCTCGAATTTTTGGTCCATATAGGGCGTAATATCAATCACCAGGTCGGGTTGGCAGGTGCGGTCTTGCACATAGTGATAAATAGCGCGGGTGCGCCAGGCGGGCTGGAGGGCTCCGTTTTCCACGGTTTCTATTTTTACCAGATTGGCCAGAAAAGCGGCTTGCACCACCATCGCCGCAGCACGTTGATGATCGGGATGACGGTCGTCCGGGGCATTGGCCAGAATAATATCGGGCTGGTATTTCCGAATTTGGGTGATGATTTTCAACAGACTGGCTTCGTCGGCAGTAAAGAAGCCATCGGGCAAGTCCAGTTGCTCGCGGACGGCTGCGCCCAGCAATTCCGCTGCGCACTGCGCTTCCTGACTGCGTTGCGGCACCGTGCCCCGCGTGCTGAGTTCGGATTTGGTCAGGTCCAGCAGCCCCACTTTCCGGCCCAGGGCTATATGGTGCAGCAGCGTGCCGCCCGCCGCTACTTCTGCGTCGTCCGGGTGGGCAGCAATGGCTAGAATATCCAGTTTCATATTTGTAAATGTTGAGAAATAGAGAAGGCAGAGGCTGTGGAGAGGAAAAACAAAAAGCCCTTTGGCGCGAACACCAAAGGGCTTTTGTGCTAAAAGCATCCTGTTTGAACAAAAAACAGATCAGTAAATCTGATTTTCCATAGGAATGCATTGCCAGGCCGCTTCGGTGTTCCGAGCCGGACAGCAACAACATGCCATTATGGTAGAGAAATCAGTGTACATCATATTCGTAGCAGCAAAAATAACGCCATTTCGGAGGTTTTACCTTCCTGCCATTCATTTTTAATAATTTTCCCAAATGGAAATAATTTGACCCACAGCATTTTGGAATACGCAAAAAATAAGATGGTAGAAATAACCTTACTTGAGATGTCATTCCGACGTAAGGAGGAATCCGCTCAGGTGTTGATTATCAATGCCACGTGACCAGATTTCTCCTGCCGTCGAAATGACATCCAGAGATGGAAAATTGGGTACTTATTGCTCACTCATTCTTTCAAATAATAAAAAAGCCCCTCGTAAATCAATTACGAGAGGCTCTCTTGTACCAATAACCAGTTGACCAGTAACCAATTAACCAATCAACGGATAACCAGCCTTAGCGCTGTACCACCAGCCGTTGCACCTGTTTCGTGCCATCGGCGGCCAACATTTCCAGATAATAGAATCCGCTGGTCAGATTGCCGGGCAATTGCAGCGAGGTGGCCTCGGTGGCCGCTTCTACTTCCGTGCGTTGTACCTGTTGGCCGGTAACATTTAGTACAGTCAGGCTGACACGTTGGCCATTCCAGGGCGATAAGTTGACAAACAACTGGCCCGTTGTCGGATTGGGATAAACGGTCATCTGATCGGCAATCTGCATCGGCTGATTATCCCGGTCTGCGGCAAAGGGGCAATCAAAAACATTGTTGTAGGCCTCGTAGCCCGCGCCATTGGCCAGACGTGCAAAGAGGTGGATGTATTGCAGATCGGTTTGATTGGGTAAGGAGTATTCAAATATATCGCTTTGGCCACCGCTCAGACCCACACCATCGGTTTTGAAACGAATGGAATAGAACGGGCTGAAATTTGGATTGCGCACCGTGTAGGTCCGTCCGCCGCCAGCGGCATAAGCAGCGTTATTAAGTGGGCCAACTGCGGTCACGCCATTCGGCACTTCAAAAGCCACATAATTCAGGGCACTGGTGCAAGTGTTGGTCACTCTGATCCGATACACTTTATTATCATCGGCGTCGCGGCGGGTAGATAGGATTTCAAAACGAACGCAGGGCGTGTTTTTAACGTCGCAAGCGGCTTCAAAAGCGATGAAGGCAGCCACATCGGTGACGGCGGTTCCGTTGCCAATTCTTCCCACCAGAGTAGCGGCACCCGTAGTCAGATTGACGGTGTAAAGGCCATCCGTAATAGACGTTCCAGTGTTAGCGACCAGGTAGGCCCGGTTTTGGGCCGTCGCCGGGTCATAATAAATATCCAGATCAGAAGTCTGATCGGTCAGGTTTTGGGTCAGACCGGAAGCCCCAATTGTGTTCAGCGTGCCATTGTTGGGCGGAATCTGGGTGGTAATGATATTCAAAGAATCATCATAGTTGTACAAGGTCGTTGCCGTGGCACCCAGGAAACTATTGGTATAAGCCACCGCACCGATGGAAGGATTTGCCCTGGCATTCACATCGCTGGCGGCAAAAGCCAGATTCACATCCGTAGCGGCCAAAGCACCCGTGACGGGGTGCAGACGGTAATTGGTATTGTTGCTGCCCGTCACCCGGATGCGATCCACCGTAGGATTGAAATCAAAGCCAATTTTTCCGGTACCGAGGGCCAGGGTGATCGGTGCAGCACCAATAGCAGTCGCCACGCCGGTCGCCGGATTAATGGTATAAAGCCGGGCTTCACCCGTAGCGGAATTGTAACCCAACACATACAATTGGCCGGTGGCCGGCCGGGAATCCAGGCCGGATAACACCTGACCCGTAGCCAGGCCAGTGACGGCGACCAATGTCCGAATAATACCCGGCTGTGCAGCGTCGAAGGAGACCAGATTGCCAGTGGTGGTGAGTGCGTACAGCAAATCGCCGGTCACCGCATTAGGCACCGTGCGCTCGATCAGCACGGCGATGTCCCGCACATTGCGGCTATTGCCGATGCTGCCCACGGAGGTCACGGTGCCAGTAGGCAGATTGACAGTGTAGAGGTCGTTATTGGCCGCGAAAAAAGCCTGATTGGTAGAGGTCGTGGGGTTGAAATAAATATCCATATCCACCGAAGCCGTGGTGGCCAAAGCCAGACCCGACGAGCCGACGGTGTTCAAAGTACCGTTATTGGGCGGTATTTGCGTCGTAAATATATTGAGCGACAGATCGTAATTGTAGAGGGTCGTGCTGGGGCCGCCAATGTAACTATTGGTGTAAGCCAGCGTAGCCACATTCGGGACCGTACCCGCATTGGCATCGGTAGTGGCGAAAGCCAGGCTGCCATCTGTAGCGGCAATGGCACCCGTGACCGGATGCAGGCGATAGTTGTTGTTGCCGATGGTCACCCGGATGCGATCTACCGTCGGGTTGAAATCGAAGCCAATGCTGCTCTGGTTCGCTGCGAGGGTCACGGCTGCGGCACCGATGGCGGTCGCCACGCTGGAAGATCGGTCAATAGTGTACAAACGGGCCTCGCCGGTAGCAGCATTGTAACCCAACGCATACAATTGGCCGGTGGCTGGACGGAAATCCAGTCCCACCAGTGTCTGACCAGCAGTCACCCCCGTGATTGGCCGCGTACTGGCCAGTGTACCAGGTGTTTGTACATTAAAGGAAATCAGATCAGCGTCGGAAAGGGCGTAGATGGTTTGCGCCTGGGCCGGTAAAAATGCGCCTGCCAAAAGGAAGAGTGGCAGCAAACGGAAAAAGTGTAAGTAGGAATGTTGATTAATGGTCATGACGTAAGTAGGTTGAATGAATGGAAAATAATGTGGCTGCAGCTGGCGCGACAAAACGCCAGTGCTGAAAGTATTTCTTGTACCTGCAATCGAATGGAAATGAAAAAACGGTAGCTTCTGCCGGTAAAAAACTCAAAACACAGTAGTGTCAGACACGCACACCGACATAATTTACGAGGAAGGCTTACTTTCGGGTTTTCAATTGTTAATAATTTCCCTGTCTATGGAGGAAAGTGTCCACTGAATGACAAAATCAATAACTGCTTAATAACCGGAAATCATGTCTGAAAAAATCCAAATCCGGGACTTGTCCTTTGTCCCCCTTTTCTCTGCTGCCCAGGTAGAAGCCCGCGTCCGCGATTTGGGAGCGGCACTCACTCAGGAGCATAAAGATAACAATCCGTTGTTTGTCAGTATTTTAAGCGGTGCATTCGTTTTTGCCGCCGACCTTATGCGCGCATTTGAAGGCAATTGCGAAGTCGGTTTTGTGAAACTGGCTTCTTACAGTGGCACCCGCTCTACAGGCGATGTCCAGACCATGATGGGCCTTGAAAAAGACCTGCGCGGCCGCCATATTATCGTCGTGGAGGATATTGTGGATACCGGCCGGACGCTGCACTTTTTCCTGGATCATCTGCGGCAGCAGGGGCCAGCTTCCCTGACGACGGTGGCTTTTTTACGCAAGCCGGACGCCTTGGAGTTTCCGGTGCCGGTGGACCACATTGGTTTCGATATTGAAAACCGCTTTGTGGTCGGCTATGGGCTGGACTACGATGGCTGGGGCCGGAATCTGCGCGGCATTTTTGTGCTGGCACCCTAAAATGCCAGTAGCCATCCCGAACGTCGGAATGGCTACTGCCTTTATGGAATAAAATTCAGTATTTTACTCTTTCACCAACTGAAAAGCGCGGATAACCTTGCCGTTTTTATCCGCCAAAGCGACAAAATAGGTACCCGTTGGTTGGTCTTTGATAGAATAACGCTGAGCTGGATTAGCGGCGAACTCTGCCACTTGCTGACCTTTTGCGCTGTATATCCGCACCGTTTCCACTACCTCGGCCTGATCCATATCCAAAGAAAATGCTTCCGTCACCGGATTGGGAAATAACTTAATACGTATGTTGGAAGCCTGATCTTTCGTGCCCGATGTGCCGATGCTCAGGAAATAATAGGCGCTGGTCGTATCGGCAGCTTCAGCGGCATTGGTAAATTGTAAACGCACAATGGCTTCGGCAGCCAGGGTGCCTTCTTCGCACACGAGATCCACGATCATGTGGGCAGTGGAATCAGTCTCCAAAAGGAATGTTTTGCTGCCGACGATGGGCTCGTAACATTGGTTGGGATCACATATTTGGGTCACACAGCCGGGCGTCAGGCTGATCTCGTAACGCCGCCATTTGATAGAAACAGCCGCGCCACTGATGTTAGTAAGGTCATTCGAAGCGGCAGCCGTGGTCTCCGGCACCGAAGCGAAGCCGGTCACGCTAGTTTCCGAAAGAACAAAAGCGGATTGTGCCGTCGCGAACGAGCAAAAAGCCAGCAAAAAAAACAAGGCAGAGGAAAAATTTTTCATGAGCAAAAATGTCTTAGATTAGCAGGTGTCAAAGTTTTAAACAAAGGTAGATGCTCCCAGCCGTAATGCTGCCCTAATTTTGGCTGACCAGGGAGATATATCCAGTGGCGGACAGTTTTAGCAAAAAAATATGACTAAAAATAAGGCATTTCTTCTGATGCTGCTGCTGGCGACGAGTCGCTTGTCGGCCCAGTTGCCCGCTGGCTCCATCGCCCCCGACTTTACCGCAATGGATATAAGCGGCCAATCCTGGCATCTGTACGACCTGCTGGCCCAGGATAAAATTGTGCTGCTGGAAATCGGGGCTACCTGGTGCGGACCTTGTTGGGCGTACCATAATGGCGGCGCACTCCAGGAATTTTATGCAGAACATGGCCCCGCAGGCGATGGGCGTACCCGGGTATTTTTCATTGAAGGCGATCCGGCGACCGATGTAAATTGCCTGTATGGCCAAAATGGCTGCACTGGTACGACCCTCGGTAACTGGGTGGACGGTACGCCCTATCCCGTCATTGACGGCGCGGAGATTGCCGAAGCCTACCAATCCACCTATTATCCGACGCTGTTCATTATTTGTCCCAATCGTAAAGTGTATGAAGTGGGCCAGTTCGATGCGGCCCAGCTGTGGGAAAAGGCCACCAGCTGCCCCGTTGCATCAGGCGTAAATAATGCGGGTATTTTCGACTTTTTTAGCGGTACTGATTTGCACGAAATATGCGGTACCCTGAATTTGACGCCCGCTTTTAAACTGATTAATCTCGGTTCTCAACCTTTGGTTGCGGCGCAGTTGCAATTGCGCTGGAATAATGCCCCGTTGCAAAACGTGAACTGGACGGGCAATCTCCCGGTCTATGGCGAGGCGGATATTGAATTCAATAGTTTCTCCCTGAGTGGCACGGGAACACTCGAAACGAAGATCGCGACGGTCAATTATTTGGACATGGACGACGATCCTGCGGATAATATACACACGGATTATTTTACGCAAGCCGTTGATTTTAATAGTCAACAGGTGCTGCTGCGCATCCGGACGGACAATTTTGGCGCGGAAACTTACTGGGAAGTGCGGGACGATGCCAATAATGTACTCGACCACGGCGGTAATGAAGACGTGGGGCCAGACGGCGGTGGCAAATATTTTGGTATTTCCAGCGGCCCCGGGGCTTATGGTAATCTGGCTTTCATTAAAGATACCCTCAATCTACCCGCAGGCGGCTGCTATTCCATTCACTTTGTGGATGCTTATGGCGATGGGATGTGCTGTGGATTCGGCAACGGCTTTTACCGTTTGTACAACCTGGATGACCCCATGACGCCCATCCTGTGGGGCGGCGAGTTTGAAGCTTATGACCATCGCGGTTTTGGGGCACAGGGCACTACGAATGCCACAGCGGCAGTAGATGACTTATTTGCCGGGCAAATATTTCCGAATCCTGCCAATGAGGAAATCAATTTTAATTTCTACTCAATGTCGTCTAAATCAACCCATTGCCTGATTTATAATGCACAGGGACAGGTGATGTTTGAGCAAAATCGTACGCTCATGGCCGGGGAACAAGACTGGAATGTCTCGGTAGCTGATTGGCCGACCGGTTTGTACCTGCTGCAATTGCAGGCTGGCGAACAACGGCTCACCCGCTCGTTCGTAGTGGGGCATTAAAAAACGCGACAAGCTGTGTTGCCACAGTCTGCCGCGCTTGATTATTTTGAAGCCGGTCGTTCGGCTGTCTTGCAGGCTTACTTGCCGCCGCGCAATGCGCGTGGGATCTCGATAGAAGCAACGGGAACCGCTGCGGTATTGGTGATTTCTACGCCTTCCGTTACGGAAATATCGCGTACCCGGATGGTAGTACCCAGTTCCATTTTGGAAATATCGGCAGACACTTCATCCACCACTTTTTCCGGGGTGGTAAGGATATTCACCGAACGCATACGCGGGATGAATTTGCCGCCTTCTTTCACGCCGGGAGCCGTACCCACAAAACGCAGTGGTACAGTGGCTTTGAATTTCATACCAGGCACCAGTTGCAGGAAGTCAAGGTGAATCACCTCATCCGTCACCGGGTGGAACTGAATGTCTTTCACGATGCACTGAAACGTTACATCCTCGAAGCTAACATCAGCCAGTTTGAATTTGGGTGTGTACACCAGAGCCCGCGCTTCGGCGGTGTTCAGGGTGAAGTGAATAGCGTCGCCGCCGCCACTCTTGTACATCACCGCTGGAATACGACCAGCCTGACGGGTTCTCCGGGCTTCTTCTTTGCCGGATTTTTCTTTCCGATTTCCCTGTATAGCAACGATTTCCATTATTTTTTCGCTAAAATTTGTATGCTGTTTCAAAAGAGCCCGCAAAGGTAAGCACGTAAAACCGGAAATTCCAATGTCATTGAAAAAAAATATCGCGTATGCGAAACTTATTACACGGTGAGATAAATTTCGGGAGGATGCGAGTATTTGAGTATTCGATCAAAATACTTGGTTATCAGGTAATTGCTCAAATACTCGAATCTTCAAATCCTCAAATCCTCAATTTTATTTTAGCGACCACACCGTAGCCCCATCGGTAGTGCGCCGAATTTTCTGCACCTGACCCTTCGTTTCCAGATCGGTGAGCATGGCCACCACTGTTGCTCTATCCATACCAGTGTCTTCGGATAGGCCGGATACGGTACGAAAGGCGTATTTGCCGGATTTAAGGGTCATAATCATTTTCTGCTCGTCGGTGAGGGCTATTGCGGCACCGCGTTTATTCACGGATTCAAGATTAATTTCCGGTTCGGGTGTTTCTATCGGATCGGAATTTTGTTGCACCAGAATACCCGTCGTTTCGTCCAGTTCTTCCTGTTTTTGTTTCACCTGATTGACTTCCTGGAGCAGTTTGTCGCCCAGGGATTGCAGGAATTTAGCCGAAAAAATAGAAGCCACGATACAAAAGCCAAAAAAGACGAAGTATGCGATCACGTCGCCAGCCAGGCATTCATTCATTAGATTGCTGGATACAGTGCGCAAAAAAAGTGGCACGGTGGCCGCTGCGGTCAGGCCCAACAAAGAGGATTTGAAGAAGTCATGCCAGAGCCAGGAGGTGTCCGGCTTATTCATGAAATAATTGGCAACGCCTCCCAAGAATCCGGCGGCGAGAATAAGACTGACGAGAATAGTAACGCCCATGGAAAGATTGTTTACAGGTGGAAGGGCGAAAGTAGCAGGTTTTTAACGTAAAATTTTCACTTCTTCCACCGGGATCATCACGGTTCGGGTTTGTTGGGTACGTTCAGAAATATCTTCTCCGGCTCCTTCCAAACGCAGCACGCCGCGCGGACATACCGCCGCACAAATGCCGCAGCCCACACACGAAGCACGCACAACATCCTGTCCGCGCTGGGCGTAATGGCGCACGTCAATGCCCATTTCGCAGTAGGTAGAGCAGTTGCCGCAACTGATGCACTGGCCGCCATTGGTAGTGATGCGGAATTTGGAAGCCTTTTTTTGCCAAATACCCAGCCAAGCCGCCATTGGGCAACCAAAACGGCACCACACCCGACTGCCCATGAGCGGATAAAAACCCACGCCGATTACCCCGGAAAATACGGAGCCGATGGCAAAGGAATAGACCTTGTAAAAACCTTCCGAAGCCGGACCCAGTACGCTGCGCCCGGTAGCGACATTGATCCAGAGCAAGGCCGTCATCCCCACCGCAAAGACCAGCACCGAATAGACCATCCAGCGTTCTATCTTCCAGGCAGTCATGCTTTTATCTGACAAATGCCGGAATGGATCGCCCGCTGTTTCAGCCAGTCCGCCGCAGCCACATACCCAGGAACAATACCATCTTTTTCCAAAAAAGTAGGTCAAAATGGGCGTGCCAATGAAAAACATAGCCAGTCCAAACCAGAAATAAAACATGCCCAGGGCCGAAGGCGCATAGTTTTCATAAGCCATCGGCGTACCCTGATAGTAGGAAAGTGGCCAGAAATACGTGAAATAAATCTCTGGCTGCTGCAAACGCAACATGAGCCCCGGCAGCAAAAAAGCGAAACCCAACTGGAAGAACATCACCGAAATGGAACGGATCAGTTGGTACGGATTGTGGCGGTATTTATTGATAAATTTCCAGCCCATCAGCAGCACGGCCAGCGTATAAAAAGTGCCGTACACAAACCACTGATCGGCCGCCCGCCCCCGCAAAGCGTAACTCAACGGATCGAAGAGCGCCGCCAGCCCGACGTTGGCCACGCCATTGCCGCGAACGCCGAGATACTCGGGCCACCAGTACAAACACACGTAAAAGCCGGTGAAAATAATGCCCAGTAACCAGCCCCACACGCCCCGCGCCGTGAGGCTCCGCATCCAGACGCCATTGTTTTTGATGCCTTCCGGACGACGCTGGTATTCCTCGCGAATGAAAAGGCCTGTGCCCAGCGTTAAGAGAGCCACCGCCGCCAAAAAGGTCGGCAAAGGTGCTAATGCTCGTCCCGCTGCCCAGGTCAGGAGCAGGAGCAAGCCACCCAGGCCCGCAATGGCCAAAGCAATTTTTTGCCGCCCGGTGGTGAACATGGGGCTCGGCGTAGCGATGGAAAGGCTGGGATCGTTCATGACTGGTTGACTGGTTAATTAGTTGATTAGATTATTGGTTGATTAGTTGATTAGTTCATTGGTTGACTGGTTCATTAGTTGATTAGTTTATTGATTGATTAGGGCCACAGGTTACTGTTTTGTGCTCTTTTGTGCCTTTTGTGTTTCAAAAATTTCCATGTTGGTTAGTTGGTGAGCACATTGACCACATTTTTCACATTGACCACATTCCATTTCACATTGACCACATTTTTTTCACAATAGCCACATTATTATTCTCTCATTTTTTCAAAAACTCCAGCACCGCACTCAGGCCACGTTTTTTGCGCAATTGCAAATTTTTTCCGGTCTGCTGATTATACAATTGCACCAATTCCGCCTCGTGCTGCGGATAAAATTCGGGATCGAAATTGGCCAGACCCAAATTCGGCAGCACCGTCTCCATTGTAGCCCCGGCGGCGATCCATTTATCACAGACTTCGTGGCGATAACGTACGCCCATCAGGTTGAAACCCACTACTTTACCGCTGCCCGCTTCATAGTTGATGCGAATACTTTTTTTGCCCTCGGGATGCTCCCAATAGAGCGTGGCTTGTCCGTCGGCCAGTTTCGCCCGGATGTCGCCGTAGGTCTGGTATTCGATGTCGAAAAACTTGGCCGAATTGAACCAAATCCCCGGCTGATAGCGGGTGCGTCGGCCACAAACCGAATGGGCTACCGTCTCGCCCATGATGCGCCCGACATACCACACCGCTTCGATGGGCTTGCGTCCGGGCGGCGGAGAGCGCAGTTCGGCGCAGTCGCCAATGGCGTACACATCGGGCAGATTTGTTTCCAGATATTCGTTCACCAGAATGCCTTTATTGATCTCTAAACCGCTGTCTTTCAGGAAGTCCACGTTCGGACTGACCCCTACGGTAATGCCCACGTACCCGCACGAAATAGTGTCGCCATTTTTAGTGACGATGGCTTTTACGTGTCCGTCTGCGGTGGGCAATATTTCCTGCAATTCCGTTTCGAGGCGCAGGTCAATATGGTGCTCGCGCAAATGTCGGGTCACCATCGCCGCTTCTTCGTGTGGCAACACGCTACTCCAGAAATTGGCCTCGCGCACCAGAAAACTGACCGGAATCTGGCGACTATGGAACATCTCGGCCATTTCCACCCCAATCAGGCCGCCACCGACCACCACGGCGCGGGCATCCTCCTGTTTTTTCTGGCTGATAGCGTGGGTCTGCATGGCTTCCAGGTCCTGTTTGGAATACAGGCCGCGCACCCCATGCAGGTCCTGACCCGGCCAGCCGAATTTATTGGATTTGGAACCCACGCCCAACAAAAGCTGGTCGTAGTCCAGGCTTTCGCCATTAGTAAAAAAAAGTTTTTTCCCTTGAAAATCAATGCGTTCTACACGAGCATTGCGCAGTTGGAGGCGATTTTTTTTCCAAAACCACGGCTCATAGGGCTGCGTATCCTGGAAACGGAGGTGGCCCATATACACGTACATCAGGGCCGTGCGGCTGAAAAAATAGTCCGCTTCATCGGAGACAATCGTGATGGCATGATCGCTGATCTTGCGAATATGCCGGGCGGCGGTGATGCCGCTAATGCCGTTACCGAGGATGACGATGTGCATGAAAAATCAGAAACGTAGATGCGTTTGACGATGCCGGAGCGGTCTTCGGAGGCCTCCATTATACGCAGGAAGCGACACTCGGGATTTGTGCGCAGTAAAAGTAATGTATGCGCCGAACTTTAGGTTGATTGCCTGGGAAAGTCTGTTTTACTTGTCGGGAGACGGACGAAAGTGGGATACTTTACATTTACGAAACTTCAAAAGTTTCGCAAATGGTATGCTGCTCCTGCTCCATCCACTGCGCCTGTACGGCCTCGCCACCGGGCCACAGCTCATTCAACATCACTGGCGCAATGGTGTTGATGCGGTTGGGTGCAAAAGGTAGTTCGATTTTTACATAATTATCGGTAAAACCATTTAGCAAGGCCGGGTCTTTGTGGTGCTCGAACAGTATGGGCCGCACGGTGCCGAGGTGCTGCTGGTAAAAGGCGCGCCGCTTCATTTCCGACAGGCCGCGCAGGGCCTGATTGCGGCGTTTGCGCTCTTCCATCGGGACTTTGCCGGGCATAGCGACGGCAGGCGTGTTGGCACGTTCGGAGTAGGTGAACACATGCAGATAAGACACGTCCAGGCCTTGCAAAAAACGGTAGGTTTCCAGAAAATCCGCCTCCGTTTCGCCAGGAAAACCCACGATGACATCACAGCCAATGCAGGCATGGGGCATTTTTTGTTTGATCAAAGCCACCCGTTCGGCATACAGATCACGGGTGTAGCGACGACGCATGGCCCGTAGTTGCTGGTCGTTGCCCGATTGGAGTGGCACATGAAAGTGCGGCATAAATCGCTGACTTTCAGATACGAACGCAATAATTTCGCTGGTCAGCAAATTGGGCTCGATGCTGCTGATCCGAAAACGCGGCACCTCTTCCACCTGATCGAGTTCGCGGATCAAGTCCAGGAACAGGGCTTCTTTTTGGATCCGCGTGCCTTCGATGACTTCCGTGCCATTGCCGAAATCGCCGAGGTTGACGCCGGTCAGCACGATCTCTTTGGTGCCTCTGGCGGCGATCTGGCGGACGTTGGCCAGCACATTTTCGACGGTATCGGAACGGCTGGCACCACGGGCCTGCGGAATGGTGCAAAAAGCGCATTTATAGTCGCAACCGTCCTGCACTTTCAGGAACGAGCGGGTGCGGTCGCCAAAGGAAAACGAGGCATTGAAAGTATTCACGTCGCGCACTTCTCCGGCATACACCATGCCTTTGCCGGGGGCTTTGGAGAGGTCGTCCACGTAGTCCAGGATGCGGAATTTTTCGCCCGCCCCCAGCACCAGGTCCACGCCGGGAATATCGGCGATTTCCTGTGGTTTCAGTTGTGCGTAGCAGCCGGTGACCACCACGAAAGCATCGGGTTGGCGGCGCAGGGCCTGCCGCACGATTTTCTGGCATTCGCGGTCGGCCTGCTCCGTTACCGAACAGGTATTCAGCACGTAGATGTCGGCCGCCTCCTCGAATTTCACCGGCAAATAGCCGTTCCGCTCGAACAACTGCGCCAGCGCGGAGGTCTCCGAGTAGTTCAGCTTGCAGCCGAGGGTGTGAAAAGCGACGGTACGGGGAGTCATGCGAATGCGGAATTTTTGAATGCGGAATGATGAATACGGAATGCGGAATAAAGGGGGCAAAATTAGGGCATTTTTCGTACAATTGGTTAACAGGGATGCAGAGATGATTTAGGATTCCGTGTCGGGATGACAATCCTATACCTAATGCCCAACCATAATCTAACATCTGGCACAAATCTTCCTTACCTAAAATTCCGCATTCCGTATTCTGCATTCCGCATTCCCTTACTCAGCCGTTCGTCTATTTTTTCCAGCAGCCATTTTTTGGGCATAGCCGAGGAGGTTTCGGTGACGCGTTGCCGGAGTTTGGCCAGGGCAGGTTGGTCGGACA
The DNA here is from genome assembly GCA_031425155.1 of Saprospirales bacterium. Classification (GTDB taxonomy): domain Bacteria; phylum Bacteroidota; class Bacteroidia; order Chitinophagales; family Saprospiraceae; genus M3007. Next base: position 197,143 of record JANPIV010000107.1, read on the forward strand.
ACGGCATAGAGGTCAGTTTTTTGACAATATGGAGGAAGTTATTGTACTCGCGTTTTTGGTTTTTGGAAATAACTTTATTGCGCCGCAGAAAAATACGAAAGCTGTCAATCAAGGAATCGAGGGCAATGACTTCGTCGGTTTCATAGTAGGTGCGAACGAGAATGAGTTTGGCACTGAGGGCATATACCACGTCACTGTATTCTACATTGCTCAGCAATTCAATGACCTTATTATGTTGTTTAAGATGAGAATATAAATTAGCAAGATTGAAGGTGCGAGCGTTTTCCCGGATACTAGAAGGTAAAAATGTAGAATATTGCTCAATAAACTGTTCCACCCAATCAAACTCTTTAACTCGTAAACCTACTGTAATAACATTTTTATAAAGGCTTTCAGACAATCTATTATCTTCCAGAAATAGCTCGCTTTCAATAGTCTTACGAAAGATGGCGAACATCTCCCGATAGTATTCATTTTTACCTTGATTAATCTTGATAGCACAATAGTTTTGGGCAATATGATAACACTCACGCAAGTCTTCCCGGGTTAGTTGATCGCCTTTTTCAGACAGGTTGGATAATAGAAGTTGAAAGTGTGTTTCCTCATTGGGTTCGGTCAGGCAAGCCACTACTTGCTGATAGACTGCCACCAACGGAATATGCATAAAACGTTCTTGTTGCAGATATTCCCAAAAACCATGAATTAGCAAAAATTCCTGGTCGGTACTCCTGAAATTGCGATACGACAACCAGGCAATATATATTTTCAACTTCTGTACCACATAAAAACATTCCAGATACTGGTCAGCAGACACTAATTTTTCCATATAATCTGCCGTAGCCATGACCTTGGAGGCACGGGAAAATACTTGCCAATAAGTCTGAAAATGTGCCAAATAATGAGCCGATGATTTACCGGGAGTGGCTTCCAATAAATGTGTGATTTGGCGCTCCACCCCGTTTAAGTGCTTTTTTAATTCTGGTTTTTCAAGCACTTTTTGCAATTCCAGGGCTTCCGCCAGCGGGTCCTGGCGACGGGCTTCCTGCACCATAAATTGCAGGGCCAGTTGGGTAAGATCGGAGGCCAGTCGTCGCAGATGGGCATCGTTCAAGTCTTGTTTTGGATAAAGTGTGGCCCATACTTTTTCTTTTTCCAGTTGTATTGTCGCTGTTTCGCCTTTGCGCAGTACTTGATTTACTACTTCAAACAAATGGGTTACGTCCTCCTGATCGTTAAAATACGGAGATTGCAGGAACTTGTGCAGACGGGTCATTTCCACCCTGGACAAGGTTTGTAACAAGGAAATTAGTTTATCACTAAACATAATGTTTGTTTTCGGAATCCAATTGTTGTGATTAATAGACATCTGGCTGTCAATAGGGGCAAAAATTTGTTCGTGCTTATGATGCAGTCATTGTATTTATTGCTCCTGTCGGGCAGCGTATTTTTTTGAATATCATCTTTTTAACCTTATTTCTTAAAAAATTATTCAGCGGCAAGTTTACAAAAATGTCAGCGTTGTTACTGCAAACACTGTACATCTTTGTAGCACTAAAAACAGTCTTTGGCCCAACGATTGCGGCAGAATGACCGTCACATGAGTAAAACTGGAGAAAATGTCCTGTTCCCTACGCGTTTTTCATCGTCCGACCCCCGTAAAAAATCTGCTGTTGGTGCTTGCCCTCGTTCTGGCCGGCAGCGTTCCTTTGCTAGCTCAATGCGACCGCATTGGCCGGGTGATCAGCAGCACCCCTGGTTGCGGCGTGGTGATCAAAGACCTGGGTACTGGCCAATTCTTTCGTATAGTGCCGGACATGGAAGCACTGACAGGCGGGGAAACTATACGTTTTGGCGTAGAGCCAGCCCCGGATTCCATTCCTTGTGCGGAGGATGGTCTGCCAACGATGAGCCTGACCTGTGTAGGCGATCTGCTGGCCGCGCAAGCCCAGTTCGGTTACTATGCCAGTGCCGCCAATCCATTACAATATACTTTCCACGCTTATCCGTATCAGCCTGATAATCAGACTTGTCAATGGAGTTTTGGCGAAGGTCCGCTGACAGATTTTTCAGGTAATATTGCCCAGCATACTTTTCCCGCGCCTGGCCTTTACGATATTTGTGTCAAGATTACGGATAATACCGGCAACATCATCCATCGTTGCCAGGAAGTGCTGGTCAGTACGGAGGCCGTCCAGCTTTGTGGCTACGATGCCATTGCGACAGCGGTCGGTACAGAGGTGTACGCCAAATTATTGCCCCAAAGCAGCAATGTCGGTTCGCTCCAGACCATTAGCTGGTACACCAGTGTTACGGGGCTTTCGCTGGGTGAAACCGCCAATTTGACCGCCAATTTGCCCGGCACCGGAAGTTATTCCATCTGTGCGCAATATGAGGTAAAAGATACGGCTGGCATGATTTGCACCGCCTCCATTTGTAAAGATATTACGGTGCTCGAGCCGGGTTGTGCTATTCCGCAGGTCGCCAATGCAGACCTGTGCCCGATGACCACTGTCCCGGTCTGTGGCTGCAATAATGTGACCTACGAAAATGAATGTGGGGCGATGGCCGCCGGTCTGACCACCTGGTGGGAAGGCGATTGTAGTACTGTTTACGGTTCCTGCATGGCGGATGTGGGCATAAAAATCATCGCTGGCAGCCCCGATGCGGGTTATCTGGTGCAGTTTAAAAATTTGTCGGTCGGTCATTTCAGCCTGAGCCACCTGGATTTTGGGGATGGTAGCCCTGTGCGGGAATTGACGCAGTGGGATTCGATTGTACACTATTATACGAGAAGCGATGTGTACCGCATTGATCTGAGCGTGTGGAAGCAGAACGCCTGCGCCTCGTCGGTCACAAAAATACTGGTGACTGATGCCAGTAGTCTCATTGCGGCTAATCTTCCCGCTACTCCCGACTATGTATGGCCGGGCGATGCCAATGGCGATACCAGGGCCAATGTCTATGATCTGTTGAACATCGGGGTGGGTTACCTCGCTACCGGTGCTCCGCGCCCCGGTGCCACGAATGACTGGGTGCCCCAATTTGCCGCCAACTGGCCAGATGAATTGGGTTCCACGCTCAACTACAAACACTTTGACTGCAATGGCGATGGCATGGTGCTGGATTTGGACGCCGATCTCATCGAACCGCATTACAGCCCGATTGATAGCAACCAATTAGCCGTCATACCGGGCGCACCGGCCGTTTGGCTGAAATTTGATCAGGATACGATTACTGTCAATCCCAATAATCCCGCTCCGCTGACGATTACGGCTTCGGTGATGGTCGGCAGTCCCGAAGTACCCGCCATCAATCTATATGGCCTGGCCTTTGCCTTGAAATACCCCGAATACGTAGAACACGACCCAGAAGTAGAGTATAAAAATGACTTTTTTGGTATTTCCAATCACATTCTATGGTTGCCCAAGGATAATTATGACCGTCGGCAACTGGATTTGGGTTTCACGCGAAAATACCAGCCTGCGTCGGGATATGGGCGGATTGCTACGGTTACTTTTGAGACGGATTTTATCATCATTATTGACGTAATTGATCGCGAAGTCGGCGATGTGAAAGCCTTTACGGTGCCCATCCGTGGCCTGAAGGCGGTGGATGCCGATGGCCAGGTAATCGAATTCAGCGGTTCTTTTTTGCAGGATACCGTCTGGATCAAGTTGTTGCCAACCAGTGCCACTGACGATCAGACGCAGTTGCAGCAACAGGTCCGTCTGTATCCGAATCCTGCGACTGGCGAAACCCGGATTTTCACTGGCGAACTGAAATTAGAACGTCTGGAAGTCGCAAATGCCCTGGGCCAGGTAGTGTACGCCGCAGTGCCTTCCGGCGGGCAGGTGCAACGGCTGTCCGTAACCGGCTGGGCGAGTGGCCTCTATACCGTGCGTTTGCAAACGGCGGCAGGCATCGTGGAGAAAAAACTGTTCGTGCGCTGAGTTGTTTCTTTCTTTACGACTGAAACGACAATGCCCATCCATGACCCAGGTACAAGTTTTTGAATTCAATCCCGTCGCCGAGAACACCTACGTGGTGTACGACGAAACGGGAGAATGCGCCATTTTCGACCCCGGCTGCTACACTGCCGCCGAGCGGGAAACGCTGAAAAATTTTATTGCCGAAAATCAGCTGCGCCCGGTACGGCTCATCAATACACATTGCCACCTCGACCATGTTTTTGGCAACCGCTTCGTGGCCGACACGTGGGGTTTGGGGCTGGAAATCCATCGCGGCGAACTGCCCGTGCTGGAGCGTTACCTGGATTCCTCGCAACGATTCGGGCTGTTCGACGCCGAGCCGTCCCCCGCGCCCAGTGCTTTTATCGAAGCGGGCACGGTAGTTTCTTTCGGAAATACGCATCTCGAAGTGCTCTTCACGCCCGGCCACTCGCCCGCCAGCCTCTCATTCTATTGTCGGGGAGCAGGCTTTGTGCTGGCCGGAGATGTGCTGTTTTTCGAGAGCATTGGTCGCCACGATCTGCCGGGCGGCAATATGACCACCTTGTTGCAAAGTATTCGCAGTCAATTGTTTACGCTGCCGCCAGAGACGCTGGTGTATCCCGGTCACGGACAGACCACCACCATTCGGCATGAGATGGAGTACAACCCGTTTTTTTAGCAACTGCGACTCTAAGCAGTTCCCCATTTGTCACCTTACCTGGCCTTCCATAATCAAACTATATGCTAACGTCCCCGGCATGCCCGGCGGAAGGCGTAATTTTGTGCATCACCTGGAAGTCTTGTTTTAAAAAATAGTATTTCTGCCAATACGAGGCTCCACTGTTTGTAAGTAATCGGCTTAACTACTATGACCAATGCTATTATTCGCCGCGTCATTTTGCTGGGTGCTTTCTCTATCCTCAGTCTGCTTTCGGTGCAGACTTACTGGATATTGCGCACCTGGGATTTGCAGGAGCGCGAGTTCAACCGGAAAGTAAACCAGGCCATGCTCGACGCGGCCAACGAACTGAGCCGGATCAAAGGTTTTACGTTGCCCACGGTGAGTTTTGTGCGGCAGCTGTCGTCCAATTATTGGGTGGTCAACATCAATAACGTCTTCGAGGCCGACGACCTGGAGTACGCGTTGGATGGGGCTTTTCAGGTTCAAAGCCTGAAAGAAAACTATGAATACGGCATTTTTGACTGCTCCAGCGACCAGATGGTGCGGGGCAAACTGGTCAAATCAAATGATCCCAGCCGGGCACCATTGGCCGAGCCTTTGCCCAAGCACTATGAATCGGATTTTATCTACTATTTTGGCGTACGTTTTCCCGAAAAAAAGGTCAATATCCTGACCAATATGTGGATCGTGGTCATGTTCAGTGCGTTGATGCTCATTACGGTTGCGTTTTTTATTTATTCCATGTTCATCATTTTGCGTCAGAAACAGCTCTCCGAACTGCAGCGGGATTTTATCAATAATATGACCCACGAGTTTAAGACGCCCATTTCGACGATCAATATTTCGACCGATGTTTTTTTGCAAAATGAAAAAATAAAAGAGGATGCCCGGCTGAATCGCTACGCAGGCATCATCAAAGAGCAGGTACTCCGGCTCAATACCCAGGTGGAAAAAGTGTTGCAACTCGCCAAAATTGAGCGTGACAACATCGAACTCAACCAGGAAACCCTGGATTTGGCGGACCTAATTCGCAGTATTTCACCGTCTATCGAATTAAAAGTCAATGAAAGAAAGGGATTGTTGCACCTTGATCTGAATGCGGCGCAGAGTATGGTTCGTGCGGACCAAATCCATCTGACCAATATACTGCATAATCTGGTGGACAATGCCGTGAAATACACCAAGGGAGTGCCCGACATTCATATCGGACTGAAAAACGAGGGTCGGCAATTATTACTCAGTGTGCAGGACAACGGCATGGGCATTCCTAAAGAGCACCAGAAAAGGGTGTTCGACAAGTTTTACCGCGTACCAACGGGCAATGTACACAACGTAAAAGGCTTCGGTCTGGGCCTGTACTACGTGAAAAGTATGTGTCAGGCGCATCGCTGGAAACTCGATCTGGCCAGCGAGCCAGGGCAGGGTACCCGGATCACGATCATGATGCCAGCGGTGGGTTGATTGCTTGTTAGTTGACTGATTAATTGGTTGATTAGTTAATTGGCTACATTGTCAATTAGTCAGAGTGTTTTTAGATTGCAAAAGGTAGTGCAATAATTTGCTTTAAAAGAGTCATTACATTCCAATCAATGCTGAGTCATACGTTTCCGCTGGCAGACTACGCCGTTCATCTGGGGCCATTATCTGAGACCCTGCCCGCCTGGCTGCAAAAGCGCAATTACTCCTCCATTTTCGTCATTACCGACGAAAACACCCACGCACATTGTTTGCCCTACCTCGATCTACTCCCCCCCATTAAGGGGGGGGCTGGGGGGGGGCTGGGAGCGATCCTACCTCCCGGCGAAACCTTCAAAACCCTGACCACCTGTTCGCAGGTCTGGCAAGCCATGCTGGATGCCAATCTGGATCGGAAAGCGTTGGTCATCAATCTTGGCGGCGGCGTGATCGGTGATCTGGGTGGCTTTTGTGCCGCCACCTGGAAGCGCGGGGTGGATTTTATTCAAATTCCCACCACGTTGCTTTCCATGACGGATGCAGCGATTGGCGGCAAGTTAGGAATTGATTTTCAAGGACTTAAAAACGTGGTGGGTGTTTTTCAAAATCCCGCTGCCGTATTTGTGGACCCCGCTTTTTTGCTGACGCTGCCCGAACGCGAACTACGCAGCGGCTTTGCGGAAGTGATCAAACACGCTTTCATCGGCGATGTGGCCCTGTGGCGCAATATCGAGGCGATGCCCAATCTGGAAGACGCCCCCTGGCTGGCTATTCTGCGCGCTTCCATCGCCGTAAAAGTGCGCATTGTCACCGAAGATCCGCACGAAAAAGGCCTGCGGATGCTGCTCAATTATGGTCATACTATCGGCCATGCCGTAGAAAGTTATTTTTTGAAAACGCCTTTTCCACGTACGCATGGCGAATGTATTGCGCTGGGTATGATCGCCGAAAGCTGGCTGGCCCGCACCAGTATTCCCAGCGGACATAACCTTTTGGCCCAGACGATTACGCTGATTGCCGCGTCTTTTGCGCATGAGCCAATCCCCGAAGCGGCCTTCACGGAAATATGGGAAACGATGCAACAGGATAAGAAAAATATAGCGGGCGCAGTACGCATAGCGGTGCCGGGCGAAGAGCCTTACTCCATGCAGGTGATAGAAACCAATGCTGAGGCCGTGGTCGAAAGTTTGCGGTTTTATAATGGATTGGTCGGCGAGGCTTTCTAGAAACCAACGCCTGCCTTTGCCATTTTTCCTTTATTTTTGTCAAAAAAATAAGGTGTACTAATCCTCATTAACTACCTTCCTTTCCTGTGTACACACAAGACGACCAACGTGCCCTCTACGAACTTTCCAAGAAACTGCTTTATACCTCACAGGCAACGCTCTCCGAAGCGGATGAAGCAGAACGGCGTATAACCGACCTGCACCAGACTATTCGCTACCACGAGTGGCGCTACTACGTGCAAAATGATCCGGTGATCAGTGATTTCGAGTACGACCAACTGTACAAACAACTCGAAGCACTGGAAAACCAGTACCCGGAACTGCGCACCGCCGACTCGCCCACCCGCCGTGTCGGGCAAGACCTGACCGAAAATTTCGTGCAGGTGGCCCACGTCATGCCTATGCTTTCGCTGGATAATTCCTACGATGCCGAAGACCTGAACGACTTTGACGAGTCGGTCAAAAAACTCTGCAAACTGGAAAAAGACGCGGCGGTAGAGTATTGCGTAGAGCCAAAATTCGACGGCGGTACCATCGTGCTGCTCTACGAAAATGACCGTCTGGTACGGGCCGCTACGCGCGGAAACGGCTTTGTCGGCGACGAAATAACCGCCAATATGCGCACCCTGCGCTCCATTCCATTGCAGGCTAATTTTTCCAAATACGGCATTCAAAAAGTGGAATTGCGGGGCGAGGCATTGATCCGTAAAGATATTTTTGAAAAAATGAACCGGCAGCGGCAGGAAGCGGGCGACATCCTGTTTGCCAATCCGCGCAACGCGGCTACCGGGGCCTTGCGCATGAAAGACCCCAACGAAACCGCCCGCCGCGGCCTCGAAGCGTTTGTGTATCAATTGGGCTATGCCGTTGATAGTCAGGGGAATAATGTGATTGATCAATTTCAATCGCACGAGGAAAGCATTGAGTTTTTGCGTTCTTTGGGTTTCAAGGTACCCATCCATCAGCCCGCCGCTAAACAGCCGTTGGAAGAGACCCGGACCTGCGCCAACATCGCCGAAGTGATCGAATTTTGTAATGCCTGGCAGGTGTATCGCGACGGCTACCCCTACGAAGTGGATGGCATGGTGGTCAAAGTCAACCGCATTGACCTGCAACTATTGTGCGGCTCCACCAGTCACCACCCGCGCTGGGCCATTGCCTTCAAATTCAAGGCCCGGCAAGCCACCACGCGCCTCCGCGATGTGGAATTTCAGGTGGGTAAAACGGGGGCCATTACGCCCGTCGCCAAACTCGAACCCGTGGCCCTGGCCGGTGTTACCGTGAGCAATGTGAGCCTGCACAATGAGGAATTTATCCGGGCCAAAGACCTGCGCATCGGCGATCAGGTGCTGGTGGAACGGGCCGGCGATGTGATTCCGTACATTGTCAAATCGCTGGCCGAACTGCGGGATGGCTCGGAAAAACCCGTCGTGTATCCACACCAATGCCCGGTCTGTCACTCCGATCTGGTGAAACCCGAAGACGAGGCCATCTGGCGTTGCGAAAATGCGGAATGCGAAGCGCAGGTGGTACAACGCATGATTTTCCATACTTCCAAACACGCGATGGACATCGAGGGTATGGGCGAAAGCACCATCGAGCGTTTTTATAAATTAGGCTGGCTGCGGTCTATTGCCGACATCTATCAAATTGATTACGACGCAGTTGCGCAACTGGAAGGTTTTGGAAAAAAATCGGCGGATAACCTGCGGGCGGCCATCGAACAGGCCAAACAAAGCCCCATTTACCGGCTGTTGCACAGCCTGAGCATCCATCATCTGGGGCGCAAAGGCTCGCGCCTCCTGGCCGCCGAAGTGGGCCATGTGCTGGATTTGAAAGACTGGGATTTGGAGAAATACGAAACGATTAAAGATGTAGGCCCGGTGCTGGCCCGCAACGTATTCCATTTTTTTCAAAATGAACACAACCTCGATTTGCTGCGTACGATGGAGCAGCACGGCGTGAACCTGCATCAAACCGATGCCGACAAACACCCGGATGCCCCGACCGAAGGGCCGCTTTTGGGTCGCAGTATTTTATTTACCGGCACGCTTTCGCAGATGACCCGCGAAGAGGCCGAAAAACTAGCTATAGGTGCCGGGGCCAGCCTCGCTAGTGGTGTCAGCAAGCACCTCAGCATTTTGGTGGTGGGTGAAAAAGCGGGCAGCAAACTTAAAAAAGCCCAGGCACTGGAGACGGTGGAGATTTGGACGGAAGGAGAATTTTTAGAGCGAATTTCTGATACCCCAGATGGAATATAAAATATTGATTATCAATATTAAAACAAAAAAGTCACCGAACTTTTCGTCCGGTGACTAACCCCAAAAAACCAAATGAAAACAATCTTCCTTTTTTATTGATCCCCGCGCTAACCGCTGAGATAATCTTTAAACGGCGGTTAGAGAATTGGTCACTTTCTTTTGGTCCATCTTCAACAAATTTAAGCATCATTAACAAAAACAAAAAGTGACGCTTTCCCAATTATTATATTTCGGTAGAAAAATCTTACTTTTGAGTCATCTTTTTGCGGCGTAAAGTGTTCAATTACAATCCGCTATCACTCAACCACGCGTCACGTGCCCATTGATCTGATTTTCATCGTCGTTTTTGGCCTGGGCTTTCGCCACGGCTACTCGAATGGCATCATCAGCACCGTGTTCACCCTGGTGGCTTATGTGTTCGGCCTCATGCTGGCCTTCAAGATCACGCCGGCCACCACCAACATCCTCGAGCAACTTTTCCACTCCAAGAATCCGTCCATGTTTTTGGGGGCATTCATTGTCAATGTGGCCATCATTATGCTGGTACTGAGGCAGACGGCCAAAATACTGGAGGGCTTTTTACAGGCCATTTATTTGGGCATTTTCAATCGGGTACTGGGCGGAGCAGTTATGGCGGCTTTGGCTACCCTGATTTATAGTACATTGTTGTGGTTTGCGGTGCGGGTCAATTTTGTGAATGATGCCACCATCGCCGAGTCCAGGGTGTATCCATTATTGAAAGACCTTCCTGGGCGATCCAAAGAAGTGGGCATGCGTTTCCAGCCGCTGGTGCGCGAAATGTGGGATACCTCCTTGGGCTGGATGGACAAATTAGACAAGTATAGTGTACAAAAAACCGAGACTTCCCCCAAGTTGTATGAGTTGCCAGACAAGGGTAAGCCCATTGAAGACGATCCGCAGGAAACCACTTCCCGCCCGCGTCCCGTGCCTGTTTCACCCTCCAACGGCATCGAAGAGTAGAGCGGCACTATGAAAGTTTTGCTGCTGGACAATTACGACTCTTTCACTTACAATCTATGTGATTACCTGTTGCAAGCCGGTGCTGAGTGTCGGGTGCTGCGCAATGATGCCTGTTCGCTGGACGAATTTGAGGCCCTGGATTTCGACGCGCTCGTGCTTTCTCCCGGCCCCGCGCGACCCGCCGATGCTGGTCTGATGATGCCGCTGATCGCCCGGTTATTTGATAAAAAACCTATTCTTGGAATATGCCTGGGTCATCAGGCATTGGGGGAGTTTTTTGGTGCCCCACTCGTCCGGGCCAGCCTGCCGATGCACGGCAAAACCAGTCCGATCACCCACGATGGTCATCCGCTTTTTGGTCACTTGCCATCCCAATTTTCGGTCATGCGTTACCACTCGCTGCTGTTGGAATCGTTGGAAGGTACTCCGCTCCGCGCTATTGCCCATACTGACGAGGGCGAAATTATGGCCCTGACTCACACCAGTCTGCCCTTGCTCGGCGTACAATTTCATCCCGAATCCGTGCTGACCGAATGGGGTTTGGAACTGCTTAAAAATTGGGTAAAAAGCGGCGGGCGGTTCTGCGAAAAATAGGCGACAAGTAGGGAAAGCGAACATAAGTCATCCCGAATTTTTTTAACCCACGATTTTAATCGTGGGAATGCGCTAAAACAGGAGGTGTATAACCGTTTTAACGGTTTATGAGAGGGACGAGGTGCAGGAAAACGGTTAAAACCGTTCCTGACTCCATCCATCGTTTTAACCCACGATTAAAATCGTGGGTTAAAACCACATCTCTTCACTGTTTGCAAAAATTTGGGATGATTCATGTTTTGCCCATTGCCCTTTGCTTTATTATTTCTTCGCTCGTTGCCAAGTCCAAATACCACCTACCACACTGATCACAAACAAGCCCACCGCAATAATTTCCGCCTGCGACATGTGAAAACCCAGCACATTGTGGATGACGTTGACCCGGATTTTTTCAATGGTAAAGCGTTCTATGGCAATGAGTCCGAGGTAAATAAAGAACAACAATCCCGGCACTTGAATGCGCTTGCGCAAAGACCACAGAATACCGAACACCACCGTCATCATAATGATCTCATAGAAAGGCGTCGGGAACACCGGCTGCGACAATTGCAGACAATAATCCCATTGGCAACCGGGAATAGGGACACTCGGCACCGGAGCCGTGTCGGGGTCTTTCAAGACATTATGCGGATACGTGAAGCCCCACATCCAGTCGGGCAGCCAGGAGAGACTCCCGGGTTTCGGGCCACTGACAATGCCCCAATCGCCGTCGCCAGAGAGTTGGCAGCCAATACGCCCTACCCCGTAACCAACTGTCAGCGAGGGTGCTACGGCATCGGCAGTAGGCAAAAAAGGGATTTTATGGCGATAAATATAAGATACCACGGCGATAAATCCCAGCACCAGCCCGCCGAAAAATGCCAGCCCGCCACCGGAAAGCAGCACCCGCGCCGGGTCTTGTACAAAATCTTCCCAGTTGTCAAAAACGTCGAAAAACTTGGCTCCGACGATGCCGCCGACCGCCGCCCAGACCGTTATTTCGCTGATGCGGTCGTGTGGCCAGAGCAGTCCTTCTCGCTTCACCGGCGTCGCCAGGCGGCGACGGTTCACGTCCCACCAGGTGAAACCACCCAGCAGCACCGCGCCGACAATAGCCGCCAGCCAGGCCATTTTACCGGATAAAATAACCGCCGCCGGATCGCCGCGAAACTCGGCAAAATGCTGCGCCGCGTAGCCCCCTTTACCGCCCAGCAGCAGCCCCACGAGGGCATTCATGGCGATTTCCACGGGGTTGGGCGGCATGCCTTCCATGACCGTCACGGGAGTCGGCGTGTAGAGGCCTGCTTTGGCTTTGCGCTTCAATTCGCGGTAAAATACCACTGCACTGGCCAAAAAAGCCAGGGCCAGCATGAAGCCGAAAGTTTTGAAAATAGAGAGCCAATTATCCGGCTCGGTGCCGAATAATGCGTGAAAGAGGTAAGACAGATCGGGATACATGGTGCAAGATTACAAGGTTTAGGACAATTTTTCCTACCTGATCCACCGGAAAACAGAACTTATCCATTTTTTAAAGCCGCTACCAGTTGCTCCGCCAGACCATAAGCAATGCTGGATGACAGTCTGACACGGCGCATTTCGCCCGCTATTTCGCAGGCGGCAAAGGCATGAAAGTAGCCCGTGGCATCGCGTTCGCAGTACACGCCCAGGGGCAGTTGGCAGCCGCCATCCATGAGTTGCAGGGTGCGGCGCTCGACATTCGTCACCACGGAAATGTCCGGGTGGTGGATGCGTTGCAGGAGCAGCCGCGTGGCGGTATCATGGCGGTTGGTCTGCCAGGCCAGCACCCCCTGCGCCGGGGCAGGTACGAATTCGCGGGGGTGTAACTCTATGATTTCCAGGTCACTCAGATCAAGTTGCAGCCGGTTGATGCCCGCTGCCGCGAGAAAAATAGCGTCGAATTGGCCCTGCCGCAGTTTTTCCAACCGCGTGGGCACATTGCCGCGAATGTCCCGGAGCACCAGATCAGGCCGAAAATCCAGCAGCTGTGCTTTGCGCCGCGCAGCCGAAGTGCCGACAATGGCCCCTCTTTTTAAACGAAAAATTTCTTTTTTGTCCAATACCGCAGGGTGCGCAATCAGCCAATCGGCGGGATTTTCCCGGTACGAAACAGCGGTAATCACCAGCCCTTCGGGCTGACTGGTTGGCAGGTCTTTCATGGAATGTACGGCTAGGTCTATTTCGCCGCGTAGCAGGGCATCTTCGATTTCTTTGGTAAAAAAACCTTTGCCTTCCAATTTATCAAAACCCAGATGCTGCACCAGATCGCCCTGCGTTTTGATGATGACCAGCGTACTTTCCACGCCGATGCGCGCCAGTTCGGTCTGGGTAAATTCAGCCTGCCAAAGGGCTAGTTTGCTGCCACGGGTGCCGATGCGAAGCATGAGGGGATTTTTTTGAGGATGCGAGGATTTGAGGATTTGAGGATTCGATCAAAGCGCTTGAAAATCAGGTAATTGATCAAATACTCGCATCATCAAATACTCAAAAACTTACATAATGATGTATTCGTATTCCACCTTATTACTACCAAACCACGAATTCCGTACGCCGGTTGCGTGCCCGGCCCACCGGCGTGTCATTGGTCTCCATGGGCTGGGTCTCCCCAAAACCTTTGGAGCGCAGCCGCCCGACCGGCACCTGTTTCTGCACCAGGTAATTTAGTACGGAGCGGGCGCGATTTTCGGAGAGCGTAAAGTTGCTGCGGTCATCCCCTACGTTATCGGTGTGCCCATTGATCTGAATACGCAGGGTGGGCGATTCGGTGAGCAGAGTCGTCAGGCGATCAAGTTCGGTGGCAGACTCAGGCAACAGTTCAGCGGAACCAGTCTCGAAAAAAACGTTGCGCAGCACGATGGGTTTGC
>JANPIV010000108.1:0-8357 GCA_031425155.1 Saprospirales bacterium
TCCGGTGCGCTGCACCTCCATCTTTTATTTGGTTTAAGAGTGCTACAAATATTACGCTGCGCTGCGCCTGTCCTAAACGGTTAATCCGTATTCCAAACCCTGCATTCCAATCGCTCCTATCCGGCATAGCCTGAGTACTACACGCAATGTTGTGCAATTCCGCACTCCGTATTCCGCATTCGACAAATTCCGCATTCGGTCGTATTTTTGCCGAAAATTCCCTTTCGTGGATACGGCTACGCCCACCCCAATACCTACGCTGCAACTGGCGCGACTCAACGGCCAGCCGGAAATATTTTTCTCTATTCAGGGCGAGGGAAAAAGCATGGGCGTACCCTCCATCTTTGTGCGCACCACGCGCTGCAATCTCCACTGCATCTGGTGCGACACCGACTACACCTGGAACTGGGTCGGTACGCCTTTCGCCCACGTACACGATGCCCTGCCAGGTTACCGGAAATTTGATAAAAAAACCTGGATCGCCGTCTGCCCGGTGCCAGAAGTTGCCGCTCAGGTGGCTGCATATCCCTGTCGCAACGTCATCCTGACCGGCGGCGAGCCACTGATGCAGCAGCGCGGTCTGGTGACATTGATGGTGGCTCTCCGTGCGCAGTCAGCAGATTATCGTTTCGAGACCGAAACCAATGGTACTTTGCTGCCCAGTGCCGACTTCGATGTGACTATTGACCAATACAACGTTTCGCCTAAATTGGAAAACAGTGCAAATTCGCGTAAATTGCGGGAAAGACCAATGGCTTTGCGTTTCTTTGCCCGCAGTGCGAAGGCCAATTTCAAATTCGTGATCGCTGCCCCGGCAGATTTGGCGGAAGTACTGGACTTGCAGGAGCGTTACCAGATTGCTGCGGAAAAAATCTGGCTCATGCCCGAAGGCACTCATGCTATGGCTTTGGCCGAACGGCGACTATGGCTGGTGGAGGTTTGCAAACAGTATAATTTTCGCTATTCCGACCGCTTGCACGTCCAGATTTGGGGTAGCAAAAAGGGGGTTTGAGTGTTTATAAAAGTTGATGAAAAGGTTGATAACCAACCCCCTGCATCATTAATAATTCATCATTCATAATTCATAACTCACCTTATGTCCGTTCAACTGGAACAAGCCAAAGGTACCGCGCGCAGGATTTTCCGCCGTGTTATGTGGCTGCTGTTAATTGTCTTTGTGCTGGTAGCGGCTGGCTACTTTGGCTATAGTCAACTCACCTACTCGGATGGCCGGAAATCTGGCCAACTGGTCAAAATCTCGCGGCGCGGCGTGGTTTTCAAAACCTACGAAGGCACCCTCAACCTTTCGCCCAACGGCATGATGACGCCCTGGGAGTTCTCGGCACAGAACAATGATATTGCCCAAAAACTGCAAAATTTTGATGGCAAAATGGTGATTGTCCACTACAAACAGCGTTACCAGGTGTTCTTCTGGCAAGGCGATACGGACTACATAGTGGACGATGTGGAGGCCGTGCCGCAGTAAAAAATAGAATTGGTTTGGCCAAATAAAAATATGTTTGCCCTTCGGGAGCAGGAATTTCCTGCTTTGTTGCATCTTCACGGCAACATTTTGCGTATGTCCACTGTTTTCAAATTTTTTCACTAAGATGCCTACCCGTCGTCGCGTTTTGAAAACCCTGCTTGCCGGAGCCGCTGCGGTGTCCGCTGCTCCTTCTTTAATGGCTGCTCAGGTCACTTCCACTCCTCATTTTGCCGCCAGAGGCAATATTCGCCACTCCGTATGCCGATGGTGTTACAATGATATTTCGCTCGACAAACTTTGTGAAGCGGTGAAGCCGATGGGGATTACGGCTATTGACCTGGTGGGGCCGAAAGAATGGGGCGTATTAAAGCAGCATGGCCTGGACTCTTCCATGTGCAACGGGGCCGAGATCAACCTCGTGGATGGCTGGAATAATCCGAAATTTCATCCCCAATTGATCCGAAACTATAAGGAAGTCATTCCAATGGTCGCCGAAGCGGGTTATAAAAACCTCATTTGTTTCAGCGGCAACCGCCGGGGAATGGACGACGAAACCGGGCTGAAAAACTGCCTCGCAGGATTGCAACAAATAATGCCCCTGGCCGAAAAGTACGGGATCATTATTCACATGGAAGTGCTCAATTCCAAGGTGAACCACAGCGATTACATGGCCGACAACACGCCGTGGACCATCGAATTGTGCAAACGCCTCGGTTCCGAAAACTTTAAGATACTCTACGACATTTATCACATGCAAATCATGGAAGGTGACGTTATTCAAACCATCCGCGATCATTACCAGTACTTCGGCCACTACCACACCGCCGGAGTACCGGGCCGCAACGAAATAGACGAGACCCAGGAACTATATTACCCGGCCATTATCCGGGCCATTATAGAGACGGGTTTTAAAGGCTATTTAGCCCAGGAGTTCATTCCGAAAGGGGCGGACAAACTGGCGGCACTACGCAAGGGAGTGGAAATTTGTGACGTGTGAAAATCAAAGAATGAAACGCTATTTTACTTATACAGACGAAAAAACCGACAAGTTTTGGTCTATTGACCTGATCGGGGAAACAATCACGATTGTCTATGGCAAAGGCCATACGCTGGGGGTCACCCATACCAAAAAGATGGAAAGCGTAGCCGAAGCCGAGCGGGAAATCGAAAAAATGATTCGTGATAAAACCAGGAATGGTTATCGCGAAACCGTGGAAAGAGTGATCGAAAAGTTTGGGCAAGCCGACTTCTGGACCTTGATCGAACGCGCTAAAACGAGCTCGGAAGACATAGAAAGTCAGGTCGAGTTGCTGACCGAATTTTTGTCGCAACGCTCGGTGGACGATATTTTCGAGTTCCGGCGCATTATTGACCAGCAATATGTCAACTCGTATTCCTACGACCTTTGGGGTGCTGCCTATCTTATCAATGGCGGCTGCACGACCGAAGGCTTCGAACATTTCCGGGGTTGGCTGATCGCCAAGGGCCGCACTGTTTTCCAAAGTGCCCTGGAAAATCCCGACAACCTGGCCAAGTATGTGCAGGAAAGCGACGACGACTTTGGCGAATACGAAGCCGAAGACATGATGTGCGTGGCCGAGAAAGCTTTTGAACTCAAAACGGGGCAGGCTGCTGAGGAATTCAACGACAAAAATCCGCGCACGCCTTACCCGGAGATCAGCCAAGATTGGGACTTCGACGATGAAGAGGAAATGCAGAAGCGGTATCCGAAGTTGTGGAAGAAGTTTGGATAGCAATATCCGTTTGTTTTAGTGTGATTATCCAATTTTATCATAAAAAATCATGGCTGAAAAATACGATGCAATCGTCGTCGGCTCCGGAATATCCGGCGGCTGGGCGGCCAAAGAACTCACCGAAAAAGGGCTGAAAGTGCTGCTGCTGGAGCGCGGCATGGACATCAAACACGTGGTGGACTACAAATCGGATGGCAAACCCAACTGGGAATTTCCCCACCGCGGGCGGATCACGACCGAGATGAAGGCCAGTCACCCGGTACAAAAACGCGACTATCCCTACACCGAATTCACCCCCGAATGGTGGGTGAACGATCTGGAATGTCCCTACACCGAAGTCAAACGTTTCGACTGGTACAGGGGCTTTCATGTCGGTGGCAAATCGCTGATGTGGGGCCGCCAAAGCTATCGCTGGAGTCCCATGGATTTTGAATCGAATGCCCAGGACGGCTATGGCATAGACTGGCCCATTCGCTACGAAGACCTGGCCCCGTGGTACGATTATGTGGAGCAATTCGCAGGTATCAGCGGCTCCAACGACGGCCTGGCGAATCTGCCCGACGGTAAATACCTGCCGCCGATGAATATGAACGTGGTGGAAAAAGAAGTAGCCGCCCGTTTGCAAGCTAAGTACGAACACCGCCGCATGATCATTGGTCGCACCGCCAACCTGACCCAGGAACACAATGGTCGCGGCAGCTGCCAGTATCGCAATCAGTGCAGCCGGGGTTGCATGTTTGGGGCATATTTCAGCACCCAATCGTCCACACTGCCCGCTGCCGTCGCTACCGGCAACCTCACCCTGCGGCCTTATTCTATTGTCAATCAAATCCTGTACGACAAGAGCACCAAGAAGGCCAAAGGCGTACTCGTCATTGATGCGGAAACGATGCAAAACATTGAGTACGATGCCAAAGTGATCTTTGTCTGCGGCTCTACGCTCGGTTCCACGCATCTTCTGCTGAACTCCATCGAAATGGGCGGTCTGCCCGACGGCGTTGGCAACAGCAGCGGCCAACTCGGTCACAACCTGATGGATCACCACTTCCGTTGCGGCGCTTCCGGCACAATGGAAGGCTATGAAGATAAATACTACTATGGCCGCCGCGCCAATGGTATTTACATCCCGCGCTACCGCAATTTCTTTGGCGACAAACGCGAATACCTGCGCGGCTTTGGCTACCAGGGTGGTGCGAGCCGTTCCGGTTGGAGCCGCGATGTGGCCGAACTCAGCATCGGTGCGCCACTGAAAGAAGCTCTGGTCGAACCGGGCGCATGGAGCATGGGTATTGGCGGCTTCGGCGAGATGCTGCCTTATTATGAGAACAAGGTGACCATAGACAAAACGAAAAAGGATAAGTGGGGGCAGTATGTGCTGGCCATTGACTGCGAATTGAAGGAAAATGAGATGAAAATGCGCAAGGATATGACCGCCGACGGCGCAGAAATGCTCGAAGCCGCCGGTCTGAAAAACGTGAACACTTACGACAACGGCTCGTTCCCCGGCATGGCTATCCACGAGATGGGTACCGCCCGCATGGGCCGCGATCCGAAGACCTCGGTGCTCAATCGCTGGAATCAGATGCACGATGTGCCCAACGTCTTCGTCACCGATGGCTCGTGCATGGCTTCAGCGGCCTGCCAGAATCCTTCGCTGACTTATATGGCGCTTACGGCGCGGGCAGCGGACTATGCGGTGAGTGAATTGAAAAAGGGGAATTTGTAGAAGAGTGTTAAGTAGTAGTCGCACTTCAAGTGGGACTACTACTTACTCACAAAATCCACTTTAGGTTTGAAACTTGCAACTACAACATTCACAACACAAAAAAATATGAACCGACGCGAACTTCTCCAACGTACCGCCCTCGTCCTTGGCGGCAGCCTGCTCGGCGCTGATAGCCTGCTGGCCAAAAATGTAGATTGGGACGCCATCGAGGGCCTGGAGGATGGCAAAGACATTGGTCTGTTCAGTAAGGGCCAGGTCAAGCTCCTGAACGAAATCGCCGAGACTATCATCCCGACCACTACCACGCCGGGGGCCAAAGCAGCCAAAACTGGTCAGTTCATGGCCGTCATGGTCAGCGATTGCTACGAACCAAAGGACCAGCAGGCCTTTACCGCCGGACTGCAAAAATTGCAGGACGAGTGTAAAAGTCGCTATGGCAAGACCTTCCTGAAGGCCAGCGATAAAATGCGCTTCGACTTGCTGACGGAACTAGATGCCGAACAAAAGGCCTACAACAAAACCCGGAAGTCCGGCGAGCCCAACCACTATTTCAAGGTCATCAAAGACCTGGCACTGTGGGGCTATTTCAGCTCGGAGATTGGTGCAACCCAGGCCCTGCGCTACGTGGCGGTACCCGGTCGTTATGAGACGATTGACTACAAAAAAGGGGATCGCGCCTGGGGTTAAAAGGACGCTTAGTTTTTTGTAATGCTTCGCCTGCCGCGAAGCCATTAAATCCTGTATGGCTATTAAGTGTTTGACATTCAGACACTTAAATGGCCAGGCATATTCCACGCATTGATACATAGCCATGCCCCCAGACCTCCCAACCACTCATTCCACTCCTCCTGTTGCCTCTACGTTCGTCCGTGCCGAACGGCTGAAAAGCCGTAAGGTCATCGGTGGGTTGTTTAAAGGCGGAGAGTCGCTGGTGGCCTATCCGCTGCGGGTCGTCTGGACGGTCCTGCCGCCCGAAGTGGTATCGGAATTTCCCGCGCAGGTATCTATTTCGGTTTCCAAACGGCTGTTTAAAACCGCCGTGGCGCGCAATCGGCTGAAACGCCAAATCCGGGAAGCCTACCGGCTGCAAAAAGCAACTTTTTACGAAAAACTGGGCGAGCGACGCGTTGCCATTATGCTCATGTATATCGCCAAGGAGCCGCTGCCATACAAGGAGATGGAGGGGGGCGTACGGAAGATGATTCGGAAATTTCCGTAACACCGACTTTAGTCGGTAAAAATAAATCAACGTCGTTGGAAGGACCGACTGAAGTCGGGGTTACAAAAGTTGGAAGGACCGACTAAAGTCGGGGTTACAAAAAACGCAGGCCCCGTGTGGAGTACCTGCGTTTCGTGTTTGTAGCGCGGGGGAGACTTGAACTCCCGACCTCGCGATTATGAATCGCGCGCTCTAACCAGCTGAGCTATCGCGCCATTTTGCCAAAGCGGGTGCAAAGATAAAAACAGGTGGCGCAAATTTACAAGTCGCAGGAAAAGTTTTTATTTTTTCCAACAAAAAGTTTATGTTTGCCCCAACAAATTCTTTTTGATGGCCCGTTCTTCTTCTTCCGATTCCGGTGGTTTTTTGTTTAAAACCGGCATTTTCGCGGTGCTCGCTGCCGCCGCTTTTTGGGTGTTCAACCAGTTTTCCGGCCAAAAAGCCGACGACACGCCCCTTAAAACGGAGCTGCCAACCGATCATCCCTTGCCCGACCGCCCACATCCGGCGCAGACGGGTACAGAAGCTACGGCTTTCACGGTGCCGGAGGAAATACTGCCCGCGCCAACCACGGGCGAAATCGTCCGTCACACTTACTATACACTTTCGTACGCCGAAGACCACGAGCAGGCGGAATGGGTCGCTTATGTACTTACCCGCGACCACCTGAACGAAAACTGGGTGGAACGGACCAACAGTTTCAAACCCGATCCGGAGGTGCATACCGAGAGTGCTACGCCGCGCGATTACAATTCCAGCGGCTACGACAAGGGCCACCTTTGCCCGGCAGCCGACATGAGTTTCAGCGAACAGGCGATGGATGAGTCTTTTTTTATGAGCAATATGAGTCCGCAAGTGCCCGCTTTTAATATGGGCATCTGGCGCGAACTGGAAGAACTGACCCGCGATTGGGCGCGTAAATTCGGACAGATTTATGTGGTGACCGGCCCGATTCTGGCGCAGCCGGGCCTGGGCCAGATCGGATTCAGTAAGGTGACGGTGCCATCGTATTATTACAAGGTGCTGCTGGCCCCCGACCAACACCGCGCCATTGCGTTCATGTTGCCCAACCAGGTGAGCACCCGCCCCGTGCTGGACTATGCTTACACGATAGATCAGGTGGAAGCGTCCACGGGCCTGGATTTTTTTCCGCAAATATTGAAGGGGCTGGACGAAGAACTGGAAGGATCGCTGGATAAGCAAGCCTGGCCGGTGGATAAAGCGCGTTATCAGGCCCGCGTGACGGATTGGAACAAGAAATGAATATAACTTTTAGGACTTCGTAAACGTTCTACCAATTTTTCTCAACTGCCCGTGCTTAAAAATATGTTTTTCAATAAAAGTATCTCCGCTTTCGGCGGCCTCTTTCTCCTGTTCATTATGCTGTTGCAAACGGCCTGCGAAGAGCGGGTCGCGGTGCCCAAACCCCGTTCCTATCCCCGCGTCGTGTATCCTGAAAAAGCATACAAACCTTTCGACGCCAGTTATTGTCATTTTACGTTCGATATGCCGACTTATGCCATTGTGGAGCGGGATACGGCTTTTTTTGATGAAAAACCCCGCGATGAATGCTGGTTCAATCTGAATGTGCCGTCTTTGAATGCGACTATTTATTGCAGTTATTATCCTTTAAAAGGCCGGAAGGATTTTGATGAACTGGTCAAAGATGCTTTTGAAATGACCCAAAAACACAATATTAAAGCTAGTTATATTGAGGAAATTCCTGTCCATCGTCCCGCCGACCATGTCCACGGCATCGTGTTCAATGTGGAAGGCCCGGCGGCTTCGTCGTACCAGTTTTTTCTCTCCGATTCGACCCGCAATTTTGTGCGTGGGGCATTGTATTTCAACAGCAAAGCCCGCCCGGATTCTTTGGCCCCCGTGGTGGATTTTATGAAAAAAGACCTGACGCGGCTGGTGGAGACGTTGCAGTGGGAGAAGTAGGCATTGTTGTTATTCACAGGTTTTGTAATATCAGATCGTAAGAGGAGAGTCGTGGCATGGGTTTCAGTATTTTTTTCATTGAAAAAAATACTGGAACCCATGCCACCACTCTCCTCTTACGAATTGATATTACAAAACCTCAGATTCCACCAATCCCTACTTCTCCCACTGCAACGTCTCCACCAGCCGCGTCAGGTCTTTTTTCATAAAATCCACTACCGGGGCCAA
>JANPIV010000109.1:0-115151 GCA_031425155.1 Saprospirales bacterium
CAACCCCAGCGGGGTTGAACATTGCTATGTAGCACCCGCGTTCAACCCCGCCGGGGTTGTCCCGTCTTCCTCTTTTACCCCCAGTTTCACTGGGGGCTATTCATATTCGACCCCTCTGGGGTCATAATGTATTGATAATCAATCGCAATCTCTCCGAATTCACGTTAACTATCAACTTTGTCCTTTCCATGTCAAAATCCAACCTACAAGTCACGATAGATGGCGATGAGGCCGCCGCCTACATCGCCTACCGGGTCAATGAAGTGTGCGCCATATACCCCATCACCCCCTCCTCCACCATGGCCGAATTGGCGGATGAATGGTCGGCCAAAAAGACGAAGAACATTTGGGGCCACGTGCCCGAAGTGATCGAGATGCAGAGCGAAGGCGGGGCGGCGGGTGCCGTACACGGTGCGCTGCAAACGGGTTCCCTCACCACCACCTTCACAGCCTCGCAGGGGCTGATGCTCATGCTCCCCAACATGTACAAGATCGCAGGAGAACTGACCAGCACCGTTTTTCACGTGGCGGCGCGCGCGCTGGCCGCCCAGGCGCTCTCTATTTTCGGCGACCACAGCGATGTAATGGCGGCCCGCACGACCGGTTTTGCCATGCTGTCCTCCGCTTCCGTGCAGGAGGCGCACGACATGGCCCTGATTTCCCAGGCCGCGACGTTGCAGGCTCGTTTGCCCTTTTTGCATTTTTTCGACGGGTTCCGGACGTCCCATGAAGTCAATAAAATCAGCCTGATCCCGGACGCGACCATCCTGGGCATGATCAACGAACAGGATGTGTTCGCGCACCGCCAAAGAGCCCTCAGCCCTGACCGGCCGATGGTGCGCGGCACCGCGCAGAACCCGGATGTGTATTTTCAGGGCCGGGAAACCGTCAATCCGTACTATACCCGCACGCCCGGTATCGTGCAGGGGGCCATGGATCGCTTTGCGGTGCTCACCGGCAGGCGCTATCAGCTGTTCGAATATTTCGGCGCGCCGGATGCCGAACGGGTGATCCTGCTCATGGGCTCCGGCGCCCAGACGGCTATGGAAACCTGCCGTCACCTGATGCAGACCGGCGAAAAAATCGGGGTGTTGCAGGTGCATCTGTTTCGGCCTTTTTCCCTGCTGCACCTGCTGGAGGCGCTGCCCAAAACGGCCCGGAAAATCGCCGTGCTCGACCGCTGCAAAGAGCCCGGCGCGGCTGGCGAACCGCTGTACCAGGATGTGATCACTTCGCTGGTGGAAGGCGTGGGCCAGGGGCTGTTCCCGGCCATGCCCTTGGTGGTCGGTGGGCGCTACGGCCTGTCGAGCAAGGAATTTACCCCGGGCATGGTGCAAGGCATTTTCGAAGAATTGAAAAAAGACCAGCCCAAGAACCATTTTACGATTGGTATCCATGACGATGTGTCGCATACCAGTCTGCCCTACGACGAGTTTGATCTGGAAGATAGCACCCTGACGCAGGCGCTGTTTTTTGCCCTGGGGGCCGACGGCACCGTGGGGGCCAACAAAAACAGCATCAAGATCATCGGCGAAAATACCGACCTGCACGCCCAGGGCTATTTTGTGTACGATTCCAAGAAATCCGGGTCGCAGACCGTTTCCCATTTGCGATTCGGCAAAAACGCCATCCGGGCGCCCTACCTCATTCGGGAAGCCGACTTTCTGGCCTGCCACAAATTCAATTTTGTGCAAAAGGTGGATATGCTGCGTTTTGCGAAGCCCGGCGCGACCTTCCTGCTGAACAGCCCCTTCGGCAAAGACGATATCTGGGAGCAGCTGCCACGCCCGGTGCAAGCGGCCATTCACGACAAAAACCTCCGATTTTTCGTCATTGACGCCTCGAAAGTGGCCGAAGAGGTTGGTATGGGCAGTCGCATCAATACCATCATGCAGGTTTGCTTTTTTGCCCTTTCCGGCGTTTTGCCCAAAGACGAGGCCATCGCGGCGATTAAACAGGCGATTAAAAAGACCTACAGCAAAAAAGGCGAGGCGGTCGTGCAACAAAACTTCCAGGCCGTGGACGCCACCTTGCTTCACCTGCACGAAGTGACGAACCAACCGTTCACCGGCAGCCATAGTGATTTCCCGGCGGCCGTGCCCGCCGAAGCCCCCGACTTCGTGCGCCAGGTGACCGGCGTCATGATGGATGGCCGGGGGGATCAACTGCCCGTCAGTGCCATGCCGGTAGACGGCACGTATCCAAGCGGCACCACCAAATGGGAAAAACGCAACATCTCCGACCTGGTGCCGGTCTGGGAGCCCGATATTTGTATCCAATGCGGCAACTGTAGTTTTGTGTGCCCGCACAGCGTCATTCGTTCGAAGTTTTACCACGAAGCCCACCTGCAGCCAGCGCCGCAGGGCTTCCCCTCCGCCCCGATCAATGCCCGGGGCTTTCCGGAGACGCGTTACAGCTTGCAGGTCTATCTGGAAGACTGCACCGGCTGCAATCTGTGCGTAGAGGTCTGCCCCGCGCTCGACCCGGCCGATACGACCCGCAAGGCGATCAACATGGCCCAAAAAGCGCCCGTGTTGGAGCAGGAAAAAGTGAACATCCGCTTCTTCGAGACCCTGGCGGTCAATGACCGGACCCAGGTGGACTTTTCGCAGGTGCGGGGCGCACAATTCCTCGAACCGCTCTTCGAATTTTCCGGGGCCTGTGCCGGCTGCGGCGAAACGCCTTACATCCGCATCCTGTCCCAGTTGTTCGGCGATCGGATGATCGTGGCCAACGCCACCGGTTGTTCCTCCATCTTCGGCGGCAATTTGCCGACCACGCCCTGGACGAGCAACGCCGAGGGACGCGGCCCCGCCTGGTCCAATTCCCTGTTTGAGGACAATGCCGAATTTGGCCTCGGGATGCGCATTTCCGTGGATAAGCACACCGAAATGGCGAAGGAGTTGCTGCTGCGGATGAAAGGAGAACTGGACCCGCAACTGCTGGAAGACATCCTGGGGGCGAGGCAAAAAACCGAATCGGATCTGGCCTTCCAGCGCGCGCGGGTAGAGCGGTTGAACGCTGCGCTGGCGCAGCTGAAGCATTCCGATGCGGCGCATTTGCGCTCCGTGGCCGAGTATTTTATCCGCCGGAGCGTCTGGTTGGTGGGTGGCGACGGATGGGCCTACGACATCGGTTCATCCGGACTCGATCATGCCATGGCCAGCGGCAAGGACATCAACGTACTGGTACTCGACACGGAGGTGTATTCCAATACCGGCGGGCAAATGTCCAAGGCAACCCCCACCGCCGCAACGGCCAAGTTCGCCGCCGCCGGCAAACGGGTGGGCAAAAAAGACCTGGCTATACAGGCTATTTCTTATGGCAATGTGTACGTGGCCCAAATCGCTATGGGCGCCAATCCGCAGCAAACCCTGCTCGCCCTGCGCGAAGCGGAAGCCTATCCCGGCCCTTCCCTGGTCCTGGCCTACAGCCACTGCATCGCGCATGGCATTGACATGGAAAAGGGGCTTAACCAGCAGGAACTGGCGGTGGCTTCGGGCTACTGGCCGTTGATCCGCTATAATCCCATGCTGCGCAAGGCGAATAAAAATCCTTTCGTGCTGGATTCACCGCGGCCGACCATCCCGCTGACGACATACGCCTATAATGAACTCCGCTATACCGACCTACAGCGCACCAACCCGGAAGAGGCCGACTACCTTATGCGCTTGGCCCAGGAGATGGTGGACCTGCGTTGGCAGAACTATGAAAATATGGCCGGGTGGAAGGCGGAGGCGTTTCAGCCGATGGGGTAGGGGGGTGGTCCGGCAGGGCCAGGATTTTGACGATTTTATCGAATACGGAGCATGGCTGTCAGTCGCGACGTTTAGGAAGCGGTTGACAACCACGTCAGGGATTTATAGGTGGCTGCTTACTTTGCTGGGTCCATAAAGTGTCGAAAATAAACTCTTTATATCGTCTTTGAAAGTCCTGGTCGGTCGAAAACTTCTTGAAGATTTCTGTTTGGGTAAACAAATACTGCTGCATCAATTCTTCTACTTTCTTGTCAGAGGATATTTTAGCATTTTGCTTGTCGGGTGAAGTGTTGATGGCATCCATTATTTTAAGGTCTGCCTTCATATCCGCCGGAATTTGTTGCGTTAATATTTCATTCACCTTGTCTTTGTCGGTCCAGTCTATGTCGCCAAAACGCTGATTGAAAGCGTTCAGGATATTTTCCAGCGTGTCCAGTTCCAGAGTAGATTTGGCACCACCTACCCCGACTGGAATCGGTGTTACGAAACCAGGGTCTTCTACTAAACTGATTTTTTCGGTACCTCGTTTCGCCGGTCGGTAGCTGTCCATATCAATAGATTCAAGGATGCCCTGCGCCAGGTCTTCGTTTTCCTTAATCGTTAATTTTGGTAATAAGTATTTTAAATACCACCACAATTGCTCCCAATACAGGTTATTGAAGTCTAGCAGTTTGGCTAGATAACTGTAAGTTCTTAAAAATGATTTTACCTTGATTTTGAAATCTACTTGCTGGTCAATATTTAAATCGTATTTGAAAATATGGGCTGCCGAATCTATGATTGGGTCGAGAATATTTCTATTAGCATTGGCCGAGTATTTTTCAAAGAAATCCTGGACTACTTCTTCGTTATACACTTCAAATTTCTCCAAAGCGTCCAACAAGTCATGGAGTTTGTTCGGACTGGTTTCTTCGCTGAGGATGGTGGAAGTATAGTATGGATCGAAGGCTTCTTTTATTTCTTCGGCGGTATTGTAAAAGTCTAATACGAATGTGTCTTTTTTGTGTGGTTTATAGGCCCTGTTCAAGCGGGAAAGCGTTTGCACGGCCTGCACATCCCGCAATTTTTTATCCACGTACATGGTATGCAAAAGCGGTTGGTCAAAGCCGGTTTGATATTTATTGGCAACAATCAAAAAGCGATATTCCTTTTTCTTGAAGTTTTTGGGAATGTCGTTTTTATAACTGTCAAAATTATTCATGCCGGTTTCATCCAACTCCAGACCCTGATATTCTTTCTTGCCGGAAAAGGCAACAATGGCTTTATACGGCGATTTTATTTCTCGCAGGTACTCATCAAAAGCGTATTTGTATTTGATGGCGGCCAGAATGCTTTTGGTGACAATCATGGTTTTGGCCTCTCCATTGATCAGATGTTTTACTTCCCGGTGAAAATGGTCAATCATTATTTTGGCCTTCTCCGCAATAGCAAATTCGTGGCCTTCCACATAAGCCCGCAATTTCTTGTGGGCTTGTTTGGTATCAAATTCCGGGTTTCCTTCTACTGATTTTATGAGTTTATAAAAAGAACTATAAGTCGTATAATTCTGCAAAACATCCAGAATAAATTCTTCTTCGATGGCCTGTTTCATAGCGTACAAATGAAAGGCATCGAAAGCCGTTTTTTCTTCCCCGTTTTCGATGTATTGGCGTGGCACACCAAAGGTCTCTAAGGTCTTGTTTTTGGGCGTGGCGGTAAAGGCAAAGTAAGAACCATTTTTAATCATCTTCCGGGCTTCCACCAACTCGTTGATTTTGTCTTCCAGGGTGGGTTCCTCTTCGTCTTCTGCCTCTTCTCCTGCTTCTCCTTTTTTGGCGGATGCAGCGGGGCTGGCCAGTACGGCATTCATTTTACCCGAGGTTTCTCCGCTTTGGCTGCTATGGGCTTCATCTATGATGATGCCGAATTTCAGCGAGCCCATATCCTGCATTTCGTCGAGCAGATGCGGAAAAGTTTGCACGGTACAAATAATTACTTTTTTCTTGTTGGCAATGGCTTCCCGCAACTGACTGGTTTTGCTGCCGCCTTCGCCGGTGATGGCGGCCACAATGCCTTGCCGGGGCGCAAACTGGATGATCTCATCCCGCAATTGTTTGTCCAGCACCGTGCGGTCGGTGACGACAATCACGGAATCAAAAATATTGCTGGTCCCGGTTTTGTCAAACAAACCGTGCAACTGATGCGCCAGCCAGGCAATGGATTTTGATTTGCCCGAACCCGCCGAATGTTGGATCAAATATTTCTGCCCGACCCCATTGGCTTTGGCGTGGGCCAATATTTGTCGGACCGAGGTGAGTTGATGATAACGGGGAAAAATCATCTTCTTTTGTTTTTTGCCCGTGTCTTCGTCGGTTTCCTCGATCACCGCTGCAAACTTGTCAATGATGTTGGCCAGCGAATCTTTGCTCAACACGGTCTCCCACCAATAATGAGTTTTCAGTCCATTGGGGTTGATGGGATTGCCTGCACCAAACGGCGGTGTGGCCTGACCATCATTTAAGCCTTTATTGAAGGGAATAAAAGAAGAGGCTTTGCCTTTCAGTTCCGAACACATAAACACCTGCTCGGTATCGGCGGCGAAGTGAACCATACAACGGGCAAAAGAAAAGATTTTTTCCTTCGGGTCACGGTCGGTTTGGTATTGGCGAATCCCATTTTGCACATATTGTCCGCTCAATGGATTCTTTAATTCACTCGTAATGATGGGCACACCATTGACGAAAATGGTTAAATCCAGGCGGTTCTCATGGTTCAGGCTGTATTTCAATTCCTGCGTAACGGAGAATATATTGGCAGCATAACGCGCCGCATCTTTGGCATTATAGACCGACGATGGTTGCCGGTAAAACAAATCAATGGTTTTATCAAAGTGTTTGATCCCCTTACGCAGCACTTCTATCACGCCCAATTCCTTTATTTTTTCATCCAAACGCACGAAAAAAGAGCGTTCGCCTTTTTTTTGGATCATCTCGGCGGCCTCTTTTTGGGTGGCGGTGATAAAAGCCATTACCTGCTGGGTATTCAGGCCAAACTCCCGGTCGTATTCGGTGGGCGAGGTTTCCATAAAGCTCTGCTCTATGACCAGATAATTGGTAATAAATTTTTGAAAACCTTTTTCGGATGTATCGGTAAACGGCATACTTATTTTGATTATCTGTTTGTAATTTTTTTTCGGTAACGGCCTTTCAGGGTCCTCCATTTTCACCAGTTCGCAAAAATCTGTCCAACTCAATTGGTGCGGAACTTCCGCACCAATTGGAATGAATATGGGCTTGTGATCTTTTTCAATCAAGGGATGTGTAAAAAATCATCCTTTATTCTCGTGCAGCCCTCTTTTGCCCGTCACCAAATCCGTCACCAACGCTTCCCGGTATTCTTTGATGGCGGCTATCTCTTGGCGGGCTTTGGAAATGGCAAGATTGATTTCTGAACTTTCATTTTGAATAAAGGCAATTATCTGTTCTTGTTCAACAATTGGCGGAACAATTACTTTCAATACAGCATACTTGTCAGCACCAATATTTTCAATTGTTGCTTTGTCAAAAATTCCATTTTTCCATTCCTCAAACAGACTTGACTGAGTATATAAATAAAGAAAGTCACTAAGTACCTTTTTAGCATTTGGCGAAGCCTTTATTAAATATCCAGCAAAGCAAGCCAAGCCATTATAGTTCCTAAATTGAAATGTTTTACCAACAGTTGCACCGCTCCGTGCAAACAGAATATCTCCCTCATTAAGTAAATATTCTTGTGCCTTTTTTAATGGTAACGAACGAAAAGTATCATCACTCAATTTCCCATCAAACCCAAAATCGGTTATCCTGATATATCTTGGATGTTCAGGATTAGCGTCTTTTGCTTCCTCATTTGCACCATATTTTAATTTGCTTTTCAATAAATACTTCAAGTTTAAAACATTCCAATGAGTTGGTATTTTTCCAATCCAAGAAATGCCACTTTCTTTTAATTCAGTGTGCATCCACTGTGAAATATTTTTAGAAATGACTTTTTTCTTCCTTTCCTCCAACAACTCCACCAACCTTTCCTTATTCCGAATAAACTTGTCTATTTCGGTATTCTTTCGGTCTAAGTAGGCGACAATGCTGTTTTGAACGGGGAAGGGGGGAACAATGCTGTACATTCGTTTGAAGTCGGTATAGCGCAAACTCAGTTGGTCGTCCACAATGCCATAAGAAAAACGTTTGCTGTAATTGGTATAAAATGCAGTGCGAAACATATAATGAAAATAACGTGGGTTGATTTTCATTTTAGGTTTCAGAATTACATAAGCCGGGCTTGAAATGCCTTGATAATCGCTATAACCCAAAGCCCCTTGCCACATTCGCATTTTGTTATAAGCAATGTCGCCAACTTTTATGAGTTTGTATTTACTCTTGTCTTCGTTGCTGCTGTCTTTTTTTATATCAACATCGGTCTGCCGGATAACGCCCTTGCCAATAGTTACCGAAAGCAATTCTTCATTCGTATGTCCCCGTTCAATGCGTTCCTCAAACACGGCAATATTCGGCAGCAATTGCCAGCCTTCGGGCAGTTGGGGGGCATAATCGTAGTCAATGGGGTGGTATTTTTTATATGGTGGTAGTTTAGTCATCGTTTCCTACGTTAAAAGCGTCCAGGATTTCTTCCCATTTTTGTTGCAGCAGGGCTTTGTTGGGCAGTTTGGTCTGGTAGTCGGCCACCAAAGCGGGGGAGAGGCTGCGGCTGAGGGCATATTCCACCACGGTATCGTCTTTGCCTTTGCAGAGCAAAATACCGATGCTGGGGTTTTCGGTGTCGGTTTTTATATCGCGGTCGAGTGCTTCGAGATAAAAATTGAGTTGTCCCAGATGTTCGGGTTTAAAACGTTCTATTTTTAGTTCAATGGCGATCAAACAGCGTAGTTTTCGGTGATAAAACACCAAATCAACCGCAAAATCCTGATTGCCGACTTGTAGCGGGTATTCTTCGCCCATAAAGGCAAAATCGCGGCCAAATTCCAACAGGAACTTCGTGATGTTTTGGGCAATGGCTTTTTGCAGGTCTTTCTCGTGGTGTATGTCGGGCAGGTGTAAGAGTTCCAGCACATAAGTGTCTTTAAACACATTGGTAATATCCTGTGGCAATACGCTCGACAGGGTGCCGAGTTTTGCATTACCGATCATCACTCTTTCGTAATAGGAGGAATTGATTTGGCGTTCCAAATCTCTATATGATAAGCGTTCGGTGAGCGTTAGCCGCAAATAGAATTCTCTTTCCTGGACGGTTTTGCAAGGCATAATTAGTTTATGGTGCGACCACGGTAATTCTCGCCACAGTGTGGCGAGTTTTGGCTCATCCTGGTAAGTTTCGTAAAACTGCTTCATCCGCCAGAGGTTTTGGGTGGAAAAGCTTTTCACATTGGGCTCTGACTGGGCAATAAAAGCGGCCAAATCTTTCACCACGGCTTTTCCCCAGGCCTGCGTAGTTACCTGTTGGTGCAGGTATTCACCAATATTCCAGTAGAGCGTTACCAGTTCGCGGTTGACCGCCTGGTAGGCCCGCTCCTTCGCTTCCGCGATGAGGCGGGTGATATGCGAGAATTGCTGCTGAATTTCCATCAGTCGTGTACGATTTCGTTCAAAATGCCTTCGGTTTCTTTTTCCAGTTGAAATATTTCGGCGGTGATTGCTTCCAGGCTGCGTGGCGGCACATAGTTGTAGAAATAGCGGGTAAACGATATTTCGTAACCTTTTACGGTTTTGCTTTCGTCTATCCAGGCATCAGGTATATGTTGCAGCACTTCCCGTTTAAAATATTCGTGTATATCCTGGTCGAGTGGCACGTTTTCGGTGTCGCGCAGGTCGCTGTCGCTTTCGTAGGTTATCGTCCCGTCCTTTTCAGTTTTCTTAATTACCCGTTCGGCAGTTTCGTTTTTCCAGCAAATGGCCTCCGTAATACTTTTTAAGGCCTTTACATCTAGTTCCAACTTCAATTCCCGGATGGTTTTATGGAGCAAAGGCAGAAATTTATTATAGTCGTCAAATTGTTGGTTGCCTAGTTTATCGGCTATTTTTTGCGCCGCCTGCATCAAGGTCCGTTGTTTTTTCCAGTGCTCGGTACTTAGTAGTTTGGATTTGTCGGCCGGTTTTAGTTTTACTTCGTTTTTGCTGAGGTGGGCTTCTATCCGGTCTTTGTATTTCTTCATGTCCTGGTACAAATCCTCCCCAAAATGCGTGTAAGCCCATTCCATTTCTTCGGCTATATTCTTATCAAAACGTAAAGTGGCGAGGGCTTCGGGAGTAAATTGCGCCGAAAGGCGTAGGGGTCTCTCTACGGTTATTTTGTGGTAGCCAAAGTACTCGTTGGGGTATATTTTAGAAATAGGACTTTCCACAAAATCCATATACAGTTTGGTAATGGCATCAATGTGGGCAGGCTTCATTTCGCAGTTCTTTTGCCCCAGGTTCTTACGCAGTTTTTCATATAGTTCCATGGCGTTTATCAATTGCACTTTGCCTTTGCGCTTCGGGTCTTTCTTGTTGCTGACAATCCAGATATAAGTGGGAATACCCGTGTTATAGAAAATGTTTTTTGGCAAAGCGATAATACATTCCAGCCAGTCGTTTTCAATGATGTATTTGCGTATTTCACTTTCGCCGCCCCCGGCATCGCCCGTAAACAAGGCCGAACCATTATGCACGGTGGCAATGCGGCTGCCCAGTTCAGTGTTGTGTTTCATCTTGCTCACCATATTCATCAGGAACAGCAATTGCCCGTCAGAAATGGAAGGCAGGCCAATTTGAAAACGTTTGTCTTTAATGCGCTGACTGCCTTTTTTGCCCCGATCCTCGACGATGGCATCTTCGTCTATTTTCCAGGTTTTTCCGTACGGCGGATTGGAAAGCATAAAATCGAAATGCAGATGCGAAAACCCGTCTCTGGAAAGAGTAGAACCGTATTTTATGTTGTTAGCGTTTTCATCCTGAATAAGCATATCACTTGTACAAATAGCATAAGTTTCAGGGTTGACTTCCTGCCCATACAATTCGAATTGTGCCTTGTTATTAGTTACTTCCAACGCAAAATGTTCCGCTTCGGTCAACATACCGCCACTGCCGCAGGCCGGGTCATAAATAAGATAGGTACCCTTTTTTATTTTGTCTTTTACCGGTGTAAACAAAATATGGGTCATCAATTTGATGATCTCGCGGGGCGTAAAGTGTTCTCCGGCTTCTTCGTTGTTTTCTTCGTTAAATTTCCGAATCAATTCCTCGAAGACATAACCCATCCCAAGATTCGTCAGTCGCGGCAAAGTTTCGCCTTTGCTGTTTTTGGCTTCGTTCGGACTCAGGTTTATTTCCTTATTGCAGAGTTTTTCAATCAGCAGATAAGTGACCCCGGCTTCTTGCATGGTTTCCAGCTGATTGCGCAGTTTGAACTTGCTGATGATTTCCTGCACATTGGGGCTGTATCCATCCAAATAGGCTTCCAGATTGGTGTCTATATTGTCGGCATCATTCAGTAGCGTTTCAAACGTGAATTTTGAAATATTCCAAAACGGATAACCTGATTGATTTTCCAGGGCTTTTTTCTGGTCAATGTTCTGCTTTATTAGAAAGTCATTTGCTTCTAAAACTTTGTCCTTGGTGGGTACCAGTAAAGCATCCAAACGCCTCAACACCGTGAACGGAAGAATAATATCGCGGTATTTACCTCGCACGAAAACATCACGCAGCACATCATCGGCAATGCTCCAAATGAAACTAACTATCTGATTGTGGACTTTTTGATTCATTTCTGTTATTTCGTTGATTCTGATGTATGGTCAAGCGGCTATATCTCTACCTCGTGCAAACATACGTCCCCCACGTCCACTCTCGTCGAATTTTCATTTTCCCAAAAAAAACTCACCCCCTTACCAACCGTCCCCCCCACCGTTTCCCTCCGCCTTCCACCACATAAAAATACACCCCGG
The DNA here is from genome assembly GCA_031425155.1 of Saprospirales bacterium. Lineage (GTDB taxonomy): Bacteria > Bacteroidota > Bacteroidia > Chitinophagales > Saprospiraceae > M3007. Next base: position 11,713 of record JANPIV010000109.1, read on the forward strand.
CCTCCCCAAACGCTTCCCCATCCAGCCGAATCACCCCATTCTTTTCCCCAGCCAGAATTTTCTTTTCAATAATCACTTTCCCTTGGGCATCAAATACCTGTAAATGCACCATTCCCTCCAAAGAAGCCGGTAAAGCCATCGAAACGCCCTCTTTCCCAAACGGATTGGGCCAAACTCGCAGCGCAACTGGCGTGGCCGCCACAGAATGAGAGAACTCCAACACTGGCAGCAGTGCCGTACCATCCGGTCGGAAGGCCAGGGCCGGGGTAGGGGAGTCGCCGATGGCACACGCGGCAGACAGGTGGCCATCGTTCACCGCCCGTAAGCGTAGGCGAAAGAGTGCAACCGGGCCTGGTGTATGCGTATTAGGCGTAGGAAGGGCCAGGTTTTCAAAACTACAGGTCACCAGGGAAAGACTGCCCCGTGGCCGGCCAAAATTATCAGGATGCAGGCCCGGCAACAGCGGTTCTATTTTTTCCACTAGCAGTTGGTCGGGATAGAACAGCAGCGTCATCTGGGCGGCGGTCAGGCCATTCAGATCGGCGCGGATGGTCAGGTCAAAGCGTTCATCGCGTTGGAAGGGACGGTCTTCCACGTAGAGTTTCCAGGTCTCCGCGCTGCGGTCTTCGGCGGCGGCGAAGGGCCCGGGACTGGCACTGCCATTGAGATCGCCCACTTTGATGGCCGTGAAATTTAAGCCGGTCAGCGGCAGGGTTTGTACGTCCACCGCCAGCGTTTCGGGGAAGGCCGTCTGGAAGGGATTGAGCGGATTGGGGAAGACATACGTGGCGGGCACAAAACGCCAGGAAGTGTTGTTCGCCAGCACGGTATCTATGCCGAGAATGAGTTTGCGCAGCACAATTATGTCCAGCGCAGTGACCGAATTACTGCGGTTGGCGTCGGCGGCCAGGAGTTTGTAGGGCGAGGTAATAGCCTCCACGCCCAGAATATGTTTGGAGATCAGGGCCAGGTCGAAGGTGGTCACGCCATTGAGCGGCTGGTCGTTGCGCCAGGGTTGCAACAGGTAGGGCTGGCAGCCTGTCACACTTGGAATATCGAACAGGCCATTAGCAGTGCTCACCACCAGCGGCTGGCTCTGTACCCGCACGGAGGTCACGCCCGATCCGGTTTCGGTTTTTATTTGTCCAGCCACACTAACTGTTACATTACCAGTACTTTGTGACAAGACCGAATCCAGCGGGAAGGTATAAATGCCGCGCCCGAAAGTGGCGGCCACCAGTTGTTGGTGAACAGGATTAAATTCGAGTTCGAGCGTCGGCAAATACGGCATGTTGCCACCCAACCGCGCCCAATGCTGGCCGCTATTTCTGGAGAAATACACGCCTGCATCCGTGGCCGCGAAAAGCACACTATCGGCATGATTGGGCCACACAAACAGGTCATTGACAGGCACTTGCGGCAGATCGCCGGAGATGTCCGTCCAGACCGAACCATTATTGTCGGAGCGGTGCAAATGCGGAATATGTACGCCATCGCGGAAGCCGGAATGCGTGACGAACAGGCGTTGCGCGAGGGTCGGCGAGCCATGTACGGAAGTCAGGTAGCGGTTGGGCAGGCCACTGGTGAGATTGATCCAGTTGCCGCCCGGTTCGCGCCGCCACACATTACCATCGGAGGTGCCCGCCAGCATTTTTCCGGCCAGTACCGGCGATTCATCCAGGCAGGAAATGGTATGAAAACGCTCGCCATAAATATTGCCATCGGTCAGATCGGCCGAGATGGGCGACCAGTTGGTGCCGTTTGAGGAGGTATGGACGCGGTAAGTGCCCGCATACAACTGGTTGGGATCTGCGCTCAGCAAAAACGGGGCATCCCAGTTGCAGCGGTCGTTGGTGCCGAAACCCGCCTGACCCTGGGTGAATGTCTGGCCGCCATTATCCGTGCGGTGGATGGTGCCGTTCTGCGTTTCCACCCAAAACAGGCTGTCATCAGTGGGATGAAAAGCACAGCGGAATCCATCGGACCCGTAGAGCGAAGGCCAGTTATTGATGTTCGTCGCATTGCCCTTCATTATACCATTGTCCTGTGCGCCGCCGTAGTAATTGTGGGGATCGTGGCGATTATAGTCGGTACGATAGAGTTGCGTGGCGGGCAGGTTTTTACTTTTGGTCCAGATCATGCTGTTGGCCTCGTTGCGATATACGCCACCATCATTGGCCCAGTAGCGTCGCCCGGCAGGGGTAAATACCAGACCGTGGCTATCGGGATGGCCACTCGCTGCGGGTAGCCAGGTGGTGCTGTTGGCCGGTTTGCGCCACAGCGAAATAGCATGAAAATACACTTCCTCGTCGTTCGTGGGGGCTACCTGAATTTTACCGAAATACCAGCCAAAATCGCCACAGGCATTTTCCAGCGCATCAATATTGATGGACTGCCAGGATTGACCGCCATCAGTCGTTTTGTAAAGGCCGCCCGGCGTAGAAAGCGAATCAATATAGACAGCGTACAGTTTATCGGGATTTTGGGCAGAAATAGCCAATCCGGTGCGACCCATTACGCCCGTGGGCAGCCCTCCGCCGAGCATGGTCCAGTTCCCGCCGCCATCGGTGGATTTATAGATGCGGGCATGCTGGCCATAGATGACCGACTCCTGATTGTTGCGAATGCGATCCCAGAATGAGGCGTAGAGGATTTGCGGATTGGCGGGATTGATCACCACATCGCTGGCTCCCGCCTGATTGCTGACAAAAAGCACGCGCTGCCAGTGCTGGCCGCCATCGGTGCTGCGATAGACGCCCCGCGCTTCGTCCCGTACATAGGGATTGCCCATGCTGGCGGCAAAAAGCACCTGCGGATCGGTCGGATGCACCACTATTTTGGAAATAATACCGGCTTCCCCCAGCCCCAGATAGTGCCAGGTTTCGCCGGCATCGGTGCTTTTATAAATCCCGTTGCCGCTGAATGCCATCAAGGGGATGTTGGAATCGCCCGTGCCAGCGTAGGCGACGTTGGGCTGAGTGGGACTAAAAATCAGGCTGCCAATCGCCAAATTGAGATTATCGTCGAAAACCGGATGCCAGTTGACGCCGCCATCGCCACTTTTAAAAATCCCGCCGGTGGCAAAGCCGGCCAGCAGCGTATTTTGGTCCACCGGACTGACGGCCAGGGCATTCACCCGGCCAGCTATGTTGGCCGGGCCTTGCAACGTCCAATTGCTGGTCATTCCGCTGCAACCATTATCCCGCTGTTGCTGCATTTCCGCCTGCCGGATGCGGGTCAGTGTTTTCCGCCAGCCTTTCCAGTCGAAATCGCGGTCGGGATAAGAGCGTTGCTGGGCAAAAAACTCGTAGGGAGCGGCTTTTTCGTCGAGTCCTTCGTGTTCTGTTTCTTCGTCCCGGAATTCGCAGGAAAACAAACATAAAACGGCTAAAAAAGGGAGTAATTGGTAGAAATGATAGGAAGGCATGGGATGGATAAGTAATTATTCGTGAAAATAATTGTATTATAAAAGGGCGGACAAAGTTACCTTGCGCGAATAGATTACGCCGACAAAGCCTAATTTTGTAAAAAAACATCCAAGTATGTACTCAGATGCCGCAGTGCTCGAACCCATTCTTGAAAATCCACGTATGCCGGAGTTGCTCCATGAATTGCAGACGTATTGGAAAAATGAGCAACAACTCCGGGCGGAGTTTTATGAGAAAATTCAGCCCGGCGATAAGTGGGAATTTATCAATGGAAAAATAATTATGCACTCCCCAGCCAAAGAAAAACACACCGAGGCCCGGCAACGATTGAGTTACCTCCTGCAAACCTACGTTTCATTGCACCCGACCGGAGTGGTTCGGGATGAAACGACCATGGTGGCCTTGCAACGCAATGACTACCTGCCCGATATTGTTTACTTTTCCAATGAAAAATCACGCTTGTTTGAGCCGGACACCTGGAAATATCCGGCACCTGATTTTGTCGTGGAAGTATTGAGCGATAGTACTGCCAGTATAGACCGTGGCATCAAAAAAGAAGATTATGCGGCCAATGGTGTCCAGGAATACTGGCTGGTTGACCCGGATAGCCAATCAGTAGAACAGTTTCTTTTGGGCGAAGAGAGGGGTGAATTTTGGCTATATTCCAAAAAAACCGTGCAGGACGAAATCGAAAGCCGGGTGGTGGTTGGAATGAAAATTCCGATAGCGGCTATTTTTGAAGAAGCGTCCAAGATGGCGGTCGTGCGGGCCTGGCTGCGATAAAGTAGAGTGTTCAACACGACAACCATATTTACTCTCCCACTGTTTAGCGGAAAAATATCGCTGCACCATGAGGGAAAGTCAGTCATCGTCCCAGGGACAACAGGAGAACGAATTTTTGTTCCACCCCAATAATGTCATGCTTTTTTTCCTGCTGTTCGGTCTGGCAGCCTTATTCCTGGCCCTTACCGCCGCCTACATCTACACGCGGGTAACAATGGATGTACCGCCGGTCAGGATACCGGCGTTGTTTATTTTCAACACTTTTTTGTTGCTGGGCGGCAGCTACACGATGTTGCGGGCGAAAAAATCCTACTTACAGGATGACACCGCGAGTTATCAGCGTTTTTTGAAACTTACTATATGGCTGTCCGTGTTTTTTATGGCCATGCAGACGCTGGCGTGGGTATTGTTGTTCAAAAACAATATTGCGTTGACTTCTTCGACCACCACGGCCTACCTCTACCTGATCTCCTTTGTCCATCTGGCGCACGTGGTGGCCGGACTGCCGTTTTTATACGCCTTTTATCGCACCGCCAAAAAACGCATGGTGGACCCCGTGACGGTGCTGGTCTATTTTTCTGACCCGGAGAAGCGGCTGAAGCTGCGCCTGCTCACCGTTTATTGGCATTTTCTGGATGGACTGTGGATCTATCTGGTGCTGTTTTTCGGGATCAATTATCTGATCTGAAGTACTGACCACATGGGCTTAGCCGATGTCAATAATGTCAATACCGGCAGCACTGCGGGGCGTGATACTGGCGGCCTGACCAGCGGTTTTCAGCGGCTGCGGAGCGACGGACATCAAGCCGCAGGACCAGCAGAAAAGGCAAAAAGAAATGGCCCGCGCGGGCATTTGGAGTAGTGCTACATTCATGGCAACGGTAGTAAGATTATTTAAAAAGCGACCCAAAATACCGTCATTTATGTGAAGATTTTACCCCTGAAAAGCAAAAATATTTTTTTGTGAAATTTAAAATCAGGTATAAATAAATTTATTATTATGAAAATAATTGTAAGACAAATACTTATGCTAAATTTTGTGAAATTTAGAAAAGGGACTTGTGAATTGAACGGGCATATTTTTTCTTAGATGCCCTACCGTTGCCTCAATAAATACGACCGTTGCCTCACAATTATTCACTTGCGATCATGCCCGATTCCGCCTCCGGTCAGCGTGTTTTGAAGCCTGCTGCCGACCAGCATACCAACAAGGTTTTCCAGGTTTTGCAGCATCTGGATGCCACCGAAGCCAAGCGTTTGCTGCGCTATATGCACTCGCCCTATTTCAACCAAAGCAAGCCGCTGCGCCAGCTGTGCGAGTTGCTGTTGCGGCAAATTGAACTGGGCCGTACGGCTTTCCGGCGGGCCTCTGTCTGGCAAAAAATGTTCCCCGGCACTCCGTACGACGACGTAAATTTTCGGAAGTACTGCTCCGACCTTTTAGGGCTGGTGGAAGGGTTTCTGGCGCAGGAAATATTCGAGCAGCACCCCGAACGCAAAGCCCTGGCGACGGTCGAGTTTGTCGTCAACCGAAAACTGGAGCCGCTTTACAACAGTGCCCTGCGCGATGCCCGCCAACGCATCGAGCAGCCTTATCAGTCGCTGGAAACTTATTTTCTGGCCTATGCCCTCGAACGCCAATGTTACACCATGCTGGAGTACGATGTGAAGTGGGATGTTCGTTCCAATCTGGAGGCCATTTCTCACAACCTGGATATTTTTTACTGGATCGAAAAACTCAAACTGTATGGCGCGGCACTCAGTCAGCGCAAGACCAACAACCAGGTGTATCAGCTGGATTTTATGGCGGACATACTGGCCTATCTGCGTCAGCATCCGCCCGCCGACGCACCGCAGCTGACGATTTATTACTATGCTTTTCTGACCATTTATGAAGAGGACAACGAGGCGCACTATTTCGATCTGCGCCGTTCGCTGGAAGAATATGGTACAATTATGCCCAAACAAGAGGCGATTGAACTGTATGATTCGGCGATGCACTACTGCACCGGCAAGGTAAATCAGGGCAAACGCGGGTTTTTGCAGGAATATTTCGACCTGTTCGAGAGTGCGCTCGAACGGGGCATTTTTATCGTGAAAGGCGAATTGACGGCCTGGAGATTCAATAATATGGTGGCGGCGGCCCTGGGTTTGGGCAAATTAGACTGGGCCGAGCATTTCATTGGGCGATACAAACCGTACCTGCCTGCCGATACGCGGGAAAACACTTATACTTTCAATCTGACGCGGGTGTATCGCTTTCAGGGTAAGTACGCGCAGGTGCTGGAAATGTTGAAAACCATTGAATATGAGGATATTGGCTACAACCTGATCAGTAAAATGATGTTGCTGATCACCTATTATGAACTCGACAAAATAGACGAACTGGATACGTTTACCGAATCGTTCCGGGTGTTTCTCAATCGCCATAAACACCTGCCGCAACCCCGGCGAGTGAGTTACCTGAACCTGATCAGATACACGCGGCGACTCATGCGACTGGTGCCCGGCGACAAGGCGAGCGCGGAGCGGCTGCGGGAAGAGATCAACCGGGAAAAAGCCAGCACCGTGAACCACGAATGGCTCATCGAAAAACTCGAAGAACTGACCTGAACGGCGGCTGCAATTTTTGGGCTCCGGCCACGTTTTTTAGCGGTTTTATACTTCTATCCACTTCTCCCATGCCCTGCTCATTTCGCCGCTTTGTCGGCCTGTTCCTGCTCCTTCTGCCGCTGCTCAGCCAGGCACAATCCACTAAGACCAAACCAGCCGGCCGACTGTCGGCCAAGGCCATCGAACAGCTGACCCTGATGGAAGATACGCTGGGCGTACTGGCCTACGCCGTCGTCAATGATTCTATTGAGACTCAGCGGTTTGCGGCCTGCCGGGCCTTGATTCCCGCCCTGGTGCGGGCCTTAAAAACAGAAAACTCGTTTAGTTATCCTTTTTCGCGACTGAAAAGCCTGTCTATCCTCGCTGCGCCGGATAGCAGTTTTCGGATTATCACCTGGCAACTGTTTGTCAATGATTCTACCTATCGCTACTACGGTGCGATTCAGCGCAACAGCCGCGACCTGCAATTATTTGCCCTACGTGACAAGCATGCGGAACTGGATAATTTACCCCTCTACGACCAGTTGACGCCCGAAAACTGGTATGGCGCGCTCTATTACAATCTTCGGCAATTTGAGACCCGCGAGGGGAATAAATACCTGCTGTTCGGCTATGATGCCTTTTCCTTTTTTGAAAAAAGAAAGGTGATAGACGTACTGACGTTCGATAAAGCCGGTAATCCGACGTTCGGAGCACCCGTCTTTGAGCGCGAAGCAGCCAAACCCGGCCTGCCTGAGCAACGCCTGATCTTTGAATATTCTGCCGAGACATCGGTGCGCGTCAACTGGGATGAAGAGTACCAAATGGTGCTGTTCGATCACCTGATTCCCATGCCCAGCCCTTTCGGACGCGGCACCACCCACGTGATTGATGGCAGCTACGACGGTTTAAAACTGGAAAAAAGCCGCTGGAAATATGTGACCCAGGTGTTCCATGATAGCCAGGAGACGCCGCCTTTCCCCAACCCGGTGCTCGACAATAATAAGGGCAAGGACCTCATGGGACAGGAGAAAAAAACGAAGGGAAAGACGGTTAAAAATTAGATGCACTGTAAGTTATGAGGATTTGAGGATGCGAGGATTTGAGCAATTAATTGATTATCAGATATTTAACGTGAGTTCGGAGTTTCTTGCTTATCTCCCTTTCAGAATGAGTTGTCATTCCGCAACGAAGTGAAGGAAAATACACCAGGCTAGGTTTCAAAGAGATTTCTAAGGGCTTGGCTTGTGTGGATGTCTCCATTTCATTACGACATGACAACTCGTTCTTATTTGATAATCAAATAGTTAATCTCCGAATTCACCTTAACTTATAGTGTACTAAGTACTAAGTGCTGCTTGGGTTCCCCTTTTGTGAAGTTTATTCCCATCAACTGCCCAAACAAAAAACTGGCGGCAAGAAGATCACTCTTCCTGCCGCCAGTTTTAAAATATTGACCACATTTAAACATATTGGCCACATTAAAAATTACCGCACCACCGTCACGTCGCCGCGATAGATCAGCACTTTTCCATCCAGGAAACGCGCTTCTACCACATAGACGAATACCGCCGGATTCACGTACTTGCCGTCGTATTTGCCATCCCATCCTTCGGAGAAGTTGTCGCCGTCCGGTACGAAAGAATTACGTTCGTACATCAGCGTACCCCAGCGATCATAGATGCGCATATAGTTGATCATTTCTACCCCGCGTCCGATCAGCGGATTGAAATGGTCATTCAGGCCGCGCGGATTGCCGGGTATGAATACGTTGGGCAAATAAACATTCCGGTTGGGATCTACATCTATGACCACGGAGCCAGTGCCTACACAACCTTTTTGATCCGTCACTACTATCGTAAATACCTCTGATTCAAAGGTATAGGCGGTCGGCGTGAGCGTGGGCAGATTGAGCAGATATTCCGCTGGCGTCCAGACGTAAGTCAGATCGTTCAGGTTGGCACCCGTAATAATCGGCTGGAGTTTTACAGAATCCCCCAGTTCGATTTCGATGGTAGCCGGATCGAAACTCACGAGGATCGGAGCGGGTTCCATCACATTGATGGTATCGGTAAATTCGCAATTCAGGCGATCAAAGTAGGTGATATAGTGTTCGCCGCCACCGATGTTGATCGGGAAATTCGGGTTGAGCGTCACCCCGAAATCCAGGCTATACTGGTAAGGGCCACCCGCGCCACCAAAAATGGTGTCAATGTTCAAAGTGGTTTCGTCACCATTACATTCCAGCGTATCGAGCGGCAGATAAGCACCCTGTACGGGCAGTGCATCTGGCAGCACAATATTCCCTAACACCCCCGTACAGCCTTCCGCATCGGTAGCCGTCACCGAGTAAGTCCCGGCAGGGATCATTTCCAGCGGGTTGGTGGTACCCACTGCGTTGGTTCCATCCGACCAGGCGTACATAAATACCCCTGCATTACCGCCAGCCACGTCCACGCTGATGGTACCGTTATTCTGGCCAAAACAAGTGATCTGGCCCACGGTGGGCGTCAGCGTGATCGAATCGGGTTGGGTGACCTCGGTACTGAAGACGGCCTGGCAACCATTTTTGTCGCTGACCGTAACGGCGTAAATGCCTGCAGTCAGGTCGGTGATGGTAGCGGTGCTATCGCTATTATCCCAATTATACTGGAATGGCGCACCATTGCCACCGGCACCGGCGGCAATAGCAGACCCATCGCTGCCACCAAAACAAGTGACTGCTACCGAGCTGAGCACCGCCGAAATAGTGTCCGGGCTTTGTATGGCAATTTGCCCAACGATGAAGCAATTGTTCCCGTCGGTGATCGTCACATCATGGATGCCAGGGCACAGATCAGTCCGCAGGGAATCCGTACTGCCATCGTCCCATAAGAAATTGAATGCGCCGCTGAGCATACCTCCATTAAAAGTATAGCGGACATCCAGTGCAGCGCGACCGTTACAACTATCGGCACAAGTAGCGGCTTGATAATCCGCATCAATCAGGCTATATACAATCCGCGGTGGATCAAGTAGTTCGAATGTATCCGCCAGCACACAGGCATTGGCATCGGTCACTTTAAAGAGGTAAACCCCAGCCTTAGCCTGAATCAAAGTATTCGTCGTCTGGACCGGATTAGTGGGTGTCCATTCGTACGTATAAGGCGTTGTACCGCCCATTACACCTACGCTGATAATACCATTACTATCGCCGAAGCAGGAAGGCATGGTCAGGGTGGTATCCGAGAAAAACAGTACATCTACCGAATCCAGCGCGAAGGTGGCCTGGGTGACACAGTTATTAGCGTCTCTCACTTCCACCGTATAAGAGCCGCCATTCAGGTTGCAAGCCTGGGCCGTCATGGCGATCGTATCCCCGGCACTATTTTGCCAGATAAATGACGTACCCGTTGGCGCGGTCACCGTGAGGCAACCATCGCTACCGCATTTTACGATTGTCGTATCCACGTCCGTGATGGCGGGCGGGGGCGGAAGCATAAGTTCAAAAGTCAGTGAATCAGAGCAGCCGTTAGCATCGCTGGCCGTCACACTATACGTGCCGGGAGTCAGGTTAAATACTTGCTGATTGGACGGCAGACTGGATGGCGACCAGGTGTAAGTATGGGTATTGCCCAATCCGGTACCGCCCGTACCATTCACGTGGATGGAACCATCGTTTTGATTGGTACAACTTGGATTGACCAGCGAAATAGTATCCAGTACGAAGGGCGCTAAGGGTTGTGGAATCGTCACAAATGCCGTATCGCCACAACCGGAACCTTCTGCGGCCAATACACCATAGATACCGGCGGGCAGATTGGTCAAAGTAGAGGTCGTGTTCGTGTTCATTTCCGTACCTGTCGTATCCGGCCAGATAAAGAAGAAAGCCGGATTGACAAAAGGCGGGTTAGAGACGACCTCAATGGTTACGCTACCATTGTTTCCGCCAAAACAAGTGACCGGAGCCAGGGCCGTAACGACAATTTCTACGGTTCGCAGGTTTTCGATCTCTATGGGCCCCGTAGGACTAAAAGTGCAACCATTGGCGTCCGTTACCGTCAAATAATAAAATCCGGCGGCACGTTGGGTGAGGACACTGGTAGCACCCTGTAGATTGGAAAAGACATTGGCCGTTCCGGTGTCAGTTGGCGAATAAGCCCACTGGAAATTGTACTGTGTTCCGGGGAAAGGAGTACCACCGGAGGCGACATAAGTAATGCCACCATCTTCGACACCCGAACAGGCCGCATCGGTGACAGTGACCATTTGCTGGACGATAGAGGCGGGCTCTCCGAGGGTGCCGGAAGCGAAGGCGTCACAGCCCTTGCTGTCGGTTACCGTCACATAATAAATCACGCCACCAGCCAGACTATCAAGGATATAACTATTCTCACTAATGCTGTCCGGTTTCCACGTATAGGTAAAGGCCGTTGGATCGGGGGCAGGTGTACTGCCTACAAACACATTGGCGGTGATCACGCCATCCATGGCCCCGTTACAGGTCGGCAGTTTGGTCAGATCCAGTGCTACGCCCAGTGTGGTCAGGTTCAGTTCCAAAGTATCAATAAGTTCCTGTCCAAAACCATTATCGTCTCGAACAGTAACAATGTAAGTACCATTTTGCACCCCGGAAACGGAGTACATCCCTCCACTGGCAGCAATACTGCCGAGCACAGTAGGAGCAGGAACTTTTTGTACTATAACATCATAGGGGGCCTGACCGCCAGTGACCGTGACTTTCAGGGTGGCAGTAGCTAAACAACTGGTATCAATAAACTCCACCACCATTGTAAGAGGCGTAAAATTAATGCATACCTGGCCGGTATCGGCGGTAATAGCCTGCTGGTTGCCCTGCGCATTTTCTACACCAATCTGGGTAGGCGAATTGGTAATAGAAATGACAGAACAGTCGCCTAACTGGCCAATGGCATTGAAGCAAACTTCAAACAGCGTATTGCCATTGGGCACGGTGAATGGATTGCCGGAAGCATCATTCAAGGCTATTCCCAACAGGCCCTGGCTGACCAATTGTTCATTCAGTACATCAACAGGGACACTATTAATGGCAGGTGTATAATTCTGTACCCCCGTGTATTGCAACACCGTTTCGTCCCATTCAATAGACAAATTAGTACTGACAATCTGAGTAAAATTCTCTACCGTAATGGGTACACATACCTGGGTGGCCGGAGGGGTCATTACTTCCGGCAGGGTCAGCACTACATTATCTGTTGGCTGGCAGCTGCCCATATTCATCGGGAAAGTATGGCCGCAGCTCTTGCCATCTTCTATGGTGATGTTATATTGGCCGGGTTGCGACACCGAAAAAATGATGTCGGCACTATGAAAAAACTGGTTGGGCGACGTATAGATCAGGGCTTTCACCGTCGGATCGCTCGCCAGTGAAATATCAATAGTATAACGGCTGCTTTGATCCCATTCCGGGAAACCACCCCGCACCCGGAACTTGCCGATGCAATCATTGCCGAAATTGGTCACAATACCGGTGGCGGTAATAGCATTCAGGTAAACCACCGAAAACTCGACCGCCGTATTCGCATTGACGCAGGGGCCGGGTGGAGCACCCACCTGTACGGCTTCATAAGTAGGCGGAATCCCGAAATTATCAATGGTAATGGGGGCAAAATGCAGCTCTACCGGCTTACCACTATTATAAGTCGTCTGTAAGGCACCACTATTAAAAAACCAGATGTCTCCTTCTGCACTGCCAATCCCCAATACCGGAAGGCCTGTGGGAGCCAGCAGGATGCAGGTATCAGCCACAATATTTTTCAGGCTATCGCCCATGACATAAGGCGCACACTCGTAAAACGCCCAACCTACTCCGGGAGGAGTAGCCGGATCGGGGTCGCCGGTAAGGACGGCATCCCCGTTATGGTTGATAAAAATGGAGTCGCCGAAACACAGGAAAATGGTGTTGAGCGTCAGATCATTGGACTGGGTATTAACGCCCGCCTGGCCCAGCACAAAAGTGCCGGCAAAATTGTTACAGACCAGTTCGGGGGTATCGCCATGCGTAGATGGATGGGTAGCAGGGGTGGCGATAACTGCGGGTACGGGAACCTGGGCGTGCAAAAAAGTTGCTGTACCAAGCAGAACAGCAACTAACGGGATTAGAAGTTTGTACATGCGAGTGTAAAATTTAGCAATGGTTGATGGATAATAAAGTGCCAGCGGCTTTAGGCCGTTGCCACAGAAAAAACGAACGTAAGAATTAGCGATGAGCGTAGGATATGGATGTTCAAAAGCGGGATTAGATAATAGCGAGATACATTGATGCGCCAATTTGTCGCTGAGGCAGTCCGACTTTAACTTTAGTGCATCTGGATTATGTGAAAAAGGCCGTTGATAACAACGGGCGCAAAAGTAGGCAAACGGGCTGTTTTGACATATCATATCAAAATAAATGTTTGAAAAAGGGGCATTTTGCCCACCGACGCCCCAAAACGCGGGCTTAACTTCTTTTATTGCCAGCGGATGGTGACCAGACGTTTCCACGTAAAATCACTTGCTCCACCAGATCGCTGCCAAAGGCATACGGCAGATAGGCCAGACTGGGCATCGGTCTGGTAATGAGTATATTGGCCACTTTGCCCACCGCGATGCTGCCGTAATCGGCCTCGATTTCCATCGCACACGCGCCATTCAACGTAGCTGCATTGATGGCTTCCTCCGGCAACATTTTCATTTTCAGGCAAGCCAGCGACAGCACGAACGGCATTCGCCCCGAAGGCGTGGAGCCGGGGTTGTAGTCCGTCGCCAGCACCACCGGCAAGCCCGCGTCAATCATGCGGCGGGCCGGTGCGTAGGGAATGCCCAGAAAAAAAGCGCAGGAAGGCAGCAGCGTGGGCAGCGTCTGGCTGGCCAGCAATGCGGCTATTTCCGCCTCGCCGGTGTATTCCAGGTGATCCACCGAGATGGCGTGATTGGCTACCCCGACTTGTACACCGCCCGAATAGTCCAGTTCGTTGGCGTGGATTTTCGGTTTCAGGCCATACGTCCAGGCGGCCTGCAAAATGCGGTCAGTCTCCGGCACGGTAAAAAAACCACGGTCGCAAAACACGTCGCAATAGTCGGCCAGTTTTTCGGCGGCTAACAGGGGCAACATCTTATTGATTATCAAATCAATATACTCGTTGCGTCGCTCTTTATACTCAGTCGGTACGGCGTGTGCGCCCAGAAACGTTGCCTTGATCGGGATCGGGCTAACCGCTTTCAATCGCCGGATGACCCGCAGCATTTTTATTTCACTTTCCACCGTGAGGCCATAGCCGCTTTTTATTTCAATGGCCCCCGTGCCGTAGCCGATCACCTCCTGCAAACGCTCCCAGGCACTTGCGAACAGTTCATCTTCGCTGGCGGCCTGTAGTTTGCGCGCCGAATTCAGAATACCGCCCCCACGTTCGGCGATCTCTTCATAACTCATGCCCCGGAGGCGATCCACAAATTCCGCTTCGCGGCTGGCAGCAAAGACAATATGTGTATGCGAATCGCACCAGCTGGGCAGGACGAATCGGCCACTGGCATCCAGCGTCTGGTCAGCGTGGGTGGGACATGCTGCCATTGGGCCAAAATCGGCAATCCGGTCATCTTCGAGCAGCAAAAAGGCATCATGCAGCATGGGCAAATTGGCCATGTCGGCGCCAGCCACTACTTTGCGGCGGTGGGTGGTTTCTACCTGAACGAGCGTCTGGATGTGGCGGAGGAGAAGAGTGGACATTGCTTTAATGATGAATGATGAATTATAAATTATGAGGTCAGGCTTGTACCGTAATAATGTGTAGGACTGCGCTACGTTTGTCGTTGATTACTTTTGTGGCCAATAACCAGTTAACTATAGTCAATGCAGAGTGATTTTGAACCAACCGAGTATATAATGGGCTGGCAATCAAGTTTTTATCAACCCTTCAACATTCTCAACATCTCAACTTCTATTATAACCAGTAACCTATTATGTACAAAGCCCTGCTTGCACTATTCAGCCTCGCCCTATTCCTGACCGCCTGCAAAACCGACAAACGCTGCAAATACAAGCCCGACCCGGTGTTCGAGGCCGGGCTGCCGCATGTTACGGCTTACAATTTCGAGGTGCAAGGTCCGCAATCCCTGGAAAGCATTATGCTGGATGGCAAAGTTCTGCTCGAAATCAATCAGGAAGTATGCGACCATACCCGGCAGGAATTTCGTTTCACGGTGCCCGGCGACCGGCGCACCTATCCCGATTCGCTTTGGCTGAAAGAGGCATCCCGCCAAATGGTACTCCTCAGTGCCCTTTCGCCAAAACAAGCCGCCTTAAAAACCTGGGGCGACGTAATAGAAAACAGCCGGTCCACTATGAAACTCGGCGAGGATTTCACCGTGCAGTCCGGGATCACCATTCGGGTGGATCGGGTGCTCAGCCCGGAGCAAAGCGTGTTATTGGTGGTGCTGGCCCAGGATTGATCTTAGGGGGCACCATTTTTCAGGCGAAGAAAAGCGGGCAGCATCCCATTAAAATCCGGCGACAAACGAAAACGCAGCACCAGCCCGCCAAACAACAAAATATACGCCCCCGAACGCAGGACAATATCCAGCAGTGGCCAACCCGTGCCCGGCAACCACCAAACAACCGCGAACACGCCCAGCGCCAAGCCAACTGCCTGCACCGTACGCGCAGAAAAAGGCTGCAACCGAAACATTTGCCACACCATACCCACGCTCACGGCATTATAACAGACCACCGAAACAAAACTGGCCAAAGCCGCCCCGACCAGCCCGATTTTGGGAATCAACCAAAAGCCAAGTCCGATATTTACCGCCGCCAGGATGGACAGCGAAAGCAGGGAATAACGGTAGTATTTGGAATAATAAATCATGTAATTGTTTACGCCGGTACACATATCGGCCAGTTTGGCCAGCCCTAAAAACAGCAGGGCGTACTTCCCGGCAGCTACTTTGGCGCCGTTGGGCAGCACCAGATACAGGCTGTCAATTGAAATCCACAGTGCGCCGAACAACAGCAGCCCGACGACCAGCAGATTGATAGAGACGCGTTGGTATAAGTCCTTCAATTCCAGGCGGTTATCATCGGCCACATAACGCGCCACGGAGGAGATGCTGGCCGAGTACAGGCTCTTGGTGGGTATTTCAATTACCGCCGCCAGATTGACCGAAATAGCATAAATCCCGGCGGCAGTTAGGGAGCTGAGCGATCCGATCATCAGCACATCCACCCGCGAAGCCAGCAACAGGGCCAGGCCGGTCAGCGCGCCGAAAGAGGCGAATTGCCGCATTTCCCGTTTCAGGGCCGGACTAAGAAAAAGAGGATCGGGACGCAGGTGCCATTGGCCCAGCCAGCGCAGATAAAATATCAGGCCCAGCAGCACCAGAAAAACGTGGAGCAGTACGCCACCCATGACCATCGGCAATGTGATCCACTGCTGCCAATACGCAAAAATCAGAGCGGGATAAATGATTTTCGGCGAAAAATCGAAGAGCAGCGAGGGCACCACAATCCGCTTGAAATTAGCCGAATAAATGGTGAGAATACTGCTGAAAACGTAACAGAGCGTGAGCGGAATGGCCAGCCACAGGTATTCGCGGAGCAGCGGAGATTTGCCTTCGGTCAGTTCTTTTTGCCGCAACAGATCAGTCACGAAATTCCAGCCCAAGGCTACTATTAAAGTGCTGCCCAGACAACCAAACACGCAGAGCATGAGCAGCAACCGCAGAAAACCGTGGTGGCCAGTGGCAGCATCCAGAAATTTTGGAAAAAAACGAACGGCGAGAATATTGGCCCCCAAAGCATACAGCGGCAGGCCAATGATCGCCACCCACAACAGGAACTGCACCAACCCATAAGCCTCCAGCGCATGGGGGTACACCAATAACATACTCAACGAGCCGACCACCAGCCCGACAAAATTGACCGCCGAATGCTTCAGGCTCTGCCGCTGAATGACACCCATATTTATTCGGCGACGACCAACCGCCGGATGATTGCGCCTTTCAGATTGCGTAATGTAACCATGTACAAACCTGCCTGGAGGCTGCTGGTAGGAATCTCCAAATTATTTTCGCCCGCCGAAAGACGAATGGACTGCTGCTGACACAGGCGGCCAGCCATATCGGTCACCTGCAACTGCGCTTCGGAACTTTCCTCAGTGATCAGCAGTAAGGTAGCAGATTGGCCACCGCCGACCGGATTGGGCGTCAGGTCAGCCGCCAGCACATTTTCCAGCTCGCTGGTCGCCGAGAGATTACGGGTTCTGAATACACCCAGTTGATAGGCATTACCGTCCTGGCACACATCCCATTCGCTGTAGGCCCGCACCCGCCAGTACATGATGCGGTTGTTAGGAATAGGTTTGTCAATGTGCAGGATGGTGTCATTATACACCGTTTCCAGGATCATTTTAGGCGCAAAACTTTTGGAAAAAGACACATCTACCATGTAATACGTCGCGTTGGGGACTTTATTCCAATGCAAATCAAACTGGTCATATTGCACGGTCACCGAATCAATGGGGCTGATCAGTTGCACCATTGTATCATCGGCTATTTCCGGTAAAGGATCGGTGAGTTGCAAATAGGCGGCGTGTTCGGTATGCAAATTAGCGCGCATCGCGGTGGTCTGTTCGGGGGTAAACCGGGAAGCGCACTCATCATAACTATAACCCATGATCAGACTAGCATCCGACCGAAAAATCTCACCGGCGGGGTCTTTCAGCGGAAACTGGCTTTCAAAGTTGCCATCGCAGGGCCAGCGGTAACTGATATAATCGGGGCGGGTATCGCAAAAACGGTCGCCTGCATCGTAGCAGTTGGAGCCATCCACGCGTTCCACGGCATTGCCGCCAACACTATCGGGTGCCGGGTTCTGAAAATTCCAGGAAGTATCTTCCCAGCCGACAAAAGGGTGGGGAAGCGACAGGTGGTGACCTGCCTCATGCGCCCAGGTGCTGTTGCCCGCGCCAGAGCAACCTTTGCCCATTACAATTGCGTCCTGCCACGAATACCCGCAATTGCCCGCCGGATCGGCGACAATAAACGCGTTCACCCGGTCGGGCAAACGATTGTTGTTGATAAGTTCGGAACCTCCGTCAAAATCATGCGCGTACCAGGAGGTATTGTTCAGATAACGCACCCCATCGCCAGGCATCAGGTAAAAACGAATATGGGACTCACTGTACTGTTCGTTCATCTCGCAAACGATCCGAAAAACCAGTTCCAGTGGGTAATAACCGTCTCCATTGTCATTGCCGACCACATGAACCGTCATAGGTACATACAGCCAAGAGGAGTCGCCGCTGCGATATTGCACATCGTTCCGATTGTTCTGATACCCGGTCAGCCAGGCCGAGCGGCCCACGGTACCACACCAATTATTAGAAATAACCCCTTGGGCCACAGCCAATTGGCTCATACACAATAACAAAAGAAAGGGTAGAGTATTTCTAAAAATCATACGCGCACGATTTTAAAAACAAAGGAGATTCGCAGGGTCCGGCAAAGATCGTTTTTCCTTTTCAAAATCCAGGCTTTTCTCCTAAATAACCGCCAGTCGGCGACAGATTATAAAACTGTGCAAAGCAAGCCACTGATTACCCAATAGGCAGAAACTATCTTGGGCCGAAATTCAAAGCCATGACACCCTTATTACTGTTACACGGTGCGCTCGGCAGTGCCGCCCAGTTTCAATCTTTACGGGAGTATTTGCCTGCCGATTGGCCGGTTTATACGCTCCACTTTCCCGGCCACGGCGGTTTGCCGGTTCAGGAACCGTTTTCCATGCGGCTTTTTTCCGATGCCGTGCTGCGTTTTTTGCAAGACCATCATTTGCCGCAGGTCAATATTTTTGGCTATTCGATGGGTGGTTATGTCGCACTCGGTCTGGCGGCTGAACATCCGGCCCGGCTGCAAAAAGTAGTTACGCTGGGCACAAAACTCGACTGGTCGCCCGAGGTGGCAGCGGGCATGAGCCGGATGTTCGACCCGGAGAAAATACAGGCGAAAGTGCCCCAATTTGCGGAAACGCTGGCCCGTGTCCATGCGCCAGCCGATTGGAAAGCCGTGTGCCGATATACCACGGCATTTTTACACGATCTTGGTCATGGCCTCGGACTACCTGCCGCCACATTTGGTCAGATCGCTGGCCCGGTCACCATTGGTTGGGGCGACCTGGATAATGTGGTTACGATGGAAGAAAGCCGTCGTGTTGCCGCCCAGATTCCGCTGGGGAAATTCCAACTGCTGGAAGGTATGAAACATCCGATTGAGCAAGTGGATGCGAAGGCTTTGGCAATGTTCCTGGTGGCGGAATTTGGATAGTTTCCCGGATAAATATCCAAAAAAAACACCCATTCTGCCGGGCAGAATGGGTGCGGGTTTTATAAAGGGCTTATGGTTAATTCAGTGAAATTTCTGCTACACCTGGGAAGGAGCGTCCGTATCTTTGATCGTTTTCATCAGACCAATACCGGCTGAGAAAAATACTCCGCCCAGTATAGCGTACATAGCCACTGCTTTCACACTACCGCCACCGGAATTATTCATAAAGAGGTAGGCGGCGTAAATCAGGCCAATCAGGCCGAGCAAGGTCAGTACCGTTCCTAATAATCGCTTGACATTCATAATAGTTCGTTTTAAGTTTGATGACAGAACTATCTAAAAACCTGTGCCAAGCCGATGAGGCAGAAATTTAATTGCTTTTGGGGCCGCCAAAACGATAACCCACCGAAAGGCGGCCAAAAATGTCGGCATTCAGGAGTGGAATATCGTCGGTGCTGGCGCTGCTGCCATCGCTGTACTCAAATGTGCGGATCAGTTTGCGACCAATCCCGATACCCAGTTCAAAAACCACATTGTTGCGCGATACCCATTTGTAGCCGGTATAAACGCCGAGGGCCAGTTTGGTGTTCTTGACGTCGCCGCTTTGGTCGGTGTCGTCGCTTACGCTGGCAGTTCCCTGCGAAAACCGTAAATAACCACCAACATTAAAACGGTCGATACCATTTTGCGGGCCGAAATAGTATTTACCAATCACGCGGCTACTGAAGGCGTTGTTTTTGTATTTTACGTTATCGAAATCCCAGTTCTGGAAATCATAACCGACGCTTGGCTCAATACCAAAATCCGGCGTCACGCCAATTTCAGCACTCAGATCAACACTACTAAAAAGAATACCGATTGGGTTAATTTGAACATCTACCTGTGCCTGACTTTTATAAGCGATACACAGGATCAAAAGCAGTGGAAGAATTGTCTTTTGCATTAGTTTGGAAAATTGTTTTAGTGAATTAATGATGGTGCAAATGTATTGGCGGTTTCATGGAAGATAAAAGGGTAATTAACGGCTTTATGAAAATTTTAAAATTATTTCTTGGCTAAATCTTAAATAGCTGCACAGGAATAATCTGCCGTTTTTTTGTGAAAAGATATTGATAGTGAAGCATTTAAGTAAAATGTCATGTGGGAATTAGTTAAAAAAAATTAACTTTTTTAATTTTAAACTGTTTTTTTGCCAATGGAGATCGCATTAAGTACACTTTTTTCAATTAATGCCATTTAAACAGTTATACATCTGGAAAATGCGGCACTAAGTCGAATTTATCGCACTTCGCTTTATAGAAATGGATTACTGTTGCGCGCGTAACACTCACTATCATGACTACTTTGAAATTCATCTTTGCCAGTTATTTACTCTGTTTTACCGTGCATTTGTCTGCGCAGGAAACGCTTCCCGTGCCTCGTAATATTCAGGCTGCTTTCGATAAAGGCAGTCGAAGTACCGATGGCAGTCCGGGCAAAAACTACTGGCAGAATTTTGCGGTGTATGATTTACAGGTACGCTTCGATCCGGCTACGCGCAATGTGAGTGGCGTAGAAGAAATCAGTTATACCAATCACAGTCCCGATACTTTGCGGGAAATCGTGTTCAAACTCTATCCCAATTTATACAAGAAAGGTGTAAAACGCCTGATAGACGTGGAGCCGGAAGACCTCACTGATGGCGTACAAATCAGTCAGTTACTGATAGATGGAGAAGTACAAAAGCCGGGAAGTCTGCGGGAGAACGGCACCAATATGTCCGTACGGATCAAGCCATTACTGCCGCAACAGACGCTCAAGTTTAAGGTTACGTATAACTATGTACTGAACCAGAATTCGCACATGCGCACCGGCGCCATAGATAGCAGTGCCTGGTTTATCGCTTATTTTTTCCCACGCATTGCGGTATATGATGATCTGGATGGTTGGAACCGGCATCCTTATCTGGGTACCCAGGAGTTCTATAATGATTTCTGCGATTTCAGGACGGCCATCACGGTGCCCAAGGACTATGTGGTGTGGGCCACCGGCGACCTCACTAATTGCAGCGAGGTATTTACGCCAACTTATTGCCAGCGCATCGCCATAGCAGAGAAGTCGGATGCGACGACCACTATTATTGATAGTATGGACTTGAAAGCAGGAAATATTACTGCGCAACGCCCGGAAAACACCTTCCGTTTTGAAGCCAAAAACGTGACGGATGTGGCCGTGGCTATTAGTAAAAAGTACCTGTGGAAATCCAGTAGTTTAGTAGTAGATAAAGCAACCGGCCGCCGCACCCGCGTAGATGCCGTGTTCAATCCGGTCCACCGCGACTACTTTGAAGTAATTGATTTTACCCGTAAAACGGTGGAAGCCATGAGTTTCCAATTTCCGCGCTGGCCGTTTCCATATTCACATGAGACTATTTTCGACGGCCTCGACCAGATGGAATATCCGATGATGGTGAATGATAATCCATTAGAAGATCGCGTGGATGCGATTGAACTGACCGACCATGAAATATTTCACACCATGTTTCCTTTTTATATGGGGACTAATGAAACAAAATACGGCTGGATGGATGAAGGTTGGGCTACCATGGGCGAGTGGCTTATTTCGCCGATGATTGATTCCAGTATTGTGGATGATTATGGCGTAGGCCCTTACGAAGCCAGTGCGGGAACCGAAGTGGATTTACCCATTACTACCCTCACTACGCAGCAATCCGGGGTCCCTATGTTTACTAATTCCTATCCCAAACCGGCAATGGGCTATTTATACGTGAAGGATTTATTGGGGGATGATTTGTTTTACCAGGCCTTGCATCATTATATCCGCACCTGGAATGGCAAACACCCTATGCCCTACGATTTTTTTTATAGTATGAATATGGGGGCCAATAGAAATTTGAACTGGTTTTGGAAACGCTGGTTTTTTGACGATGGTGTGCCCGATCTGGCGATTGCCAAATATTCTTCTAATAAAAAAGAACACTCTGTTTTAATAGAATCAAAAGGCAGCAAGCCAGTGCCCATAGATTTGACGGTGACATTTACGGACGGTTCCACGCAAAAAATCCATCGTGCTATTGACGTGTGGGAAAAAGGCAACAAGACCGTGGAAATCAGATTTACCAGTAATAAAACGGTCAATAAAATGGTCATGGGCAGCACTTATGTGCCGGATGTGGATAAATCCAACAACCATTGGGAAGCTAAATAACGCCTCTTAAATTTGCAGTAACCGCAAATTATCACCCACCGACCGCCACTCAAACCAGCCAATCACCCGCAGTAGCCATTGCAGCCGCTTACTGGGACGGACGAGGCAACCACCCAGAAAACAGATGTCTTGGTCGCGGAGAGCGATCATCGGAGCACGATCTGCTTCCAGACTCAGTCTTTGGGCAAACGGCCAGGTTCCGTCACGAGCGGTTTGGATGCTGAAATTGACCAGTTTTTCATCCATTTTTCTGGCCAGCGGCATCAAAAGGCCAAAGGCCAGCGAGACGGTGCCCATTTTTGTTTTTACTTCTTCTACCAATTCCGAAAGGACGCGGTTAATATCGTCAAAGTCCTTTTTTACATTATCCAGCGAAGTCTGGCCCGCCGCCTCTACTGCCGAAATCCCTAAATCCAGATTAATATGGGCATTAATACCCAATAATAAATGCTGCATAATAATGTGACCGCTGGCGGTGCTGGCTTCAAAAGCGACTTTCCAACTATTCGTAGTAGCCAGTTGCTGTTGGTAACAGGTATAGGCTTCCAGATAACGGTTGGCAAACAGCACATCCAGTTTTTCCATCCGCACATTATCCTCGAATTCCCCTTGTTGAATGCCCGCTTTTACCCGTACGGTCACCCACCGGTAGAGGACAGCAAAGTAACCCAGTGGATTGTTTTGAACAATACAGTCGGCTATGATTTTATCGAGGGTGGAGATTACTTCATCAATGGTTTGGCAGTACATGGTAGATATTAATGTAAGCACAAAAGAAACCCTTCTAAACACTATAAGCCCTATATTTGACAGACTTTTACGTTTTTACTACCAATATCATTGACCCAGCCTCCTTTTATTATGCAAAAACTCCTCATTTACGTTACTTTCTGCCTCCTTCTTCCGCAATTGTCGGCGCAGGATGCCTACCATACCAGTCTCGCCGCGCAGTTTCAAAGCGAGAATAATCTCACCGGGGGCCAATGGGTGCTGCCCAACACCGAAACGGCCACTTTCACCGCCTCTTCCAATTACGGAGCAGTGACTACCAACTTTTCCGTGAGTGGTCAGCCATTCAGCCAGGGGCGGCGTTTTCAGGTGCAGGCCGGTCAGAATCCCTACGTTAGCGGACACATTTACCAAAATATTCAGTCCATTGCGACCAATGATAAGTGCGTGATGGTGATCTGGTTACGTAGCCCGACGCCGGATGCACAGGTGAATATTTTTGCCGAAAATTCCACGACTTATGCCAAAGAACTGTTCGCGACCGTGCCACTCACCGACCAATGGCAGCAGTTTGTAATTCCCTTCCAGTCAACGGCCAATTATGCGGCCAGTCAACTAAATTTTGGTCTGCATTTGGCTTGGGAAACCCAGACCGTGGAAGTCGGCGGCACGGCTGTGCTGAATTTCAAGAACGCTTATCCACTGAGCCAATTGCCCCGCAACCTGCACAATGATACCTACCCCGGCTCGGCTCCCGATGCCCCGTGGCGGGCCGAAGCCGCCGCCAGTATCGAGCAATTGCGCAAGGCCAATCTGACCGTGGAAGTACAAAACGGCAACGGACAACAGGTAAATGGCGCGCAAATAAAAATAGAAATGCTGCAACACGAGTTCGCTTTTGGCTCGGCAGTAATCAGCAATCGCTTTGGCGGCGGCAATGCCCAAAACACCACGTATGAGCAGAAAATGCTCAATCTGGATGGCCACGGGCATGGTTTTAATTGGGTCGTTTTTGAAAATGACCTCAAATGGCCCGCCTGGGAACAGCATTGGTACAGTAGTCAGGCCGAGATCGCCCATGCGGTGCAGTGGCTGCAGGCGCGCGACATCAAGATTCGCGGACATAACCTCGCCTGGCCCGGTTGGACTTACTCGCCTGCTGATTTGCAGCCAAATGCGAATAATCCGACTTACCTGAAAAACCGCATCCGCAATCACGTGACCAGCATTCTGACTTATCCCGGCGTGGGGACTGCCTGTCAGGATTGGGATGTTTTAAATGAAATTACCGCCAATACCGACTATGCCAACGCACTGGCTGGTACGCCTGGTTACGTCACCGGACGCGAGCTGTACACCGAAATATTCCGCCAGGCCGATAGCCTCGCGCCAAACAGCAAACTCTACTTAAACGACTACGTGGCCCTGGAACGCGGCAACAATGATGACGGGCAGACCGCCATTTGGCGCAGCCGGATTGACGAGTTACGCGCTGCCGGTGCGCCCCTCGAAGGTATTGGTTTTCAAGGCCATTTCGGGGCTTTCCCGACGGGCATTCCGACGGCAAAGGCCATTCTTGATGAGTTCTATGACGCCTACGGACTGGAAGCCAAAATCACAGAATACGACATCAGTAATCTGGTGCCGCCCCAGACCCAGGCGCAATACATGCGCGACATGCTGACCACGGCTTTTGCGCATCCGAGCATGAACGGCTTTATGATGTGGGGTTTTTGGGACGGTGCGCACTACTCCGGCAATGCGCCGCTTTTCAATCTGGATTGGTCGCTCAAACCCGGCGGCGAGGCCTTTATTGACCAGGTATTCCGCCAATGGTGGACCGACACGACGGTGGTTACTTTGCCCAGCGGCCTGGCTACGGTGCGGGGTTTTCGGGGCAAATACCGCGTCACGGTCACCTGCAACGACATGAACCAGGAACAAATAGTGACGCTGGACGGCGATAAAACTTTAAATTTCCACGTGGACTGTACCGTCGGTACATACAGTGCCCAGGCCCTCGACTTTTTCCTGATGCCCAGCCCCACCAGCGGCCAATTGATCCTGCGTTGGGACAATGGACAAATGGCCGGGCCGGTCGTATTGCACATTAGCAGTGCGGATGGGAAACCGTGGAAAGAAATCAAGACCGATGCTTCCGTCGGGCAATACATTTTTGATACCACATCCTGGCCAGCGGGTACGTATATTTTAACTTTGGAAAATGCGGGAAAAAAGCGGACGGAAAAATTTGTGGTGCAGCATTGAGGTTGTGGACCCAACCACAAGACCTGAATGCCCGTTCTTGAATAAACAGGAGTACATTTCGCTCTCCGGTATCTGGCATTTTCGTCACTGACCAAATATTTTCTATGAAACGGCATTTTAGTTACTTCTTTTTTCTCGGGCTGTTATTAGTTGCTGCTTGTGATAAAGGCGTTTGTATTGAAGGCACTGTAACTGATATAAAAACTGGCCAACCCATCAGCGGTGTCCAGCTTAGATTAAATTATCACTACTTTGATCATGGTTCCCGAATACCAAAAGACGAAACTGTATTTACCAATGATTCAGGGGAGTTTTCTTACTCGGCGGATGAAAAACATAGTGAAGATATTGGTGTTTGGGAAGTCCGTAAGGCGGGATATGCAGGAGTATTTGAGTCGGAACGTGAACAGGGAGATTGCGAGGATGTTCACATAAAAATGGTTCCCTACGATGGGCTTTTGAAACTAAAGATCGTCAATGAAACAGGTACACATAATTCGATTTACATAGATGTATCTGGTAAATGTACTGCAACCTACGGCGATGCAGAACATAACTTAGTTAAACCTTACCCTTTGGAACTTTTACCAGGAGAATCGCATACACAAACCTTTGGCGGATGTATAGGAAATACGTCCGTTATTCGGTGGAAATTTTCTAAAAATGATGCCTGGATAGATGTCGCATCAGTCATGATGGATAATACTGACACTACGTATTTCCAGATTGCGTACTAGATTTTCCATAAAAATGAGCATCTATTTTGAAAGCAGCTTTTATAGATGACTTCTCCTTGCATTCTGGAGAAGTCATCTATAAAAAACGATCTTTATTGCTTCGCCATTTGCCCCACGGCCATCGTACCATCGCTCAGCCGTGCCCGCACCTGATACATTCCGTTTGGTAGATTTTTGGAAAAACGCACCTGCGTCTGTTCATTTTGTCCGGTAAAATCGCAGGCCATCAGACGGCCGGTACTATCGTACATTTCCACGGCCGTTATTTTTTCCATAATGCCATCGCCAAGACTGATTAAAAACGTATCGCTGGCTGGATTAGGCTGGATTTGCAGAAATTTAATAGCAACTGCCTTTACTTCCTGTACATTGGTCGTAATGCCCTGTCCTTCTATTATTTTATAGAATTTATCTACTGCCAAACCAGTAAAAACTTCCTGCCCCCCGGAAGGCCAGTGTACGAATACGGAATCTATTTGCGTGGCATTACCGAGACCAAAATGCTGGCGCAGATCGCTTTGACTTTGAAAAGAATTGTGGGCCACTACTTGCCGGAGCTGGGCGACTACTGCGCCATCCAATACGGCTTTTACCAGTATTTCGGCACCAATAGCCGAGCGGTTGCTGCTGGTGCCTTCCAGGGTAAATTGTGCCCAGTGATTATTGGAAGTTAAGATATTACGAAACAGACCACGCGCTTCGCCCGCACCATTGGTATAGAAATCCAGGTCGCCATCATTGTCATAGTCCGCCAGGGCGATGCCACATACATTACCGCCTGCCGTGCTGGCCGTAACCGCATTGGCGAAGGTGCCGTCTTTCCTATTGCGGTACAAACGGATCGCCGGGCTGCCATCCGTAGAAATCAGCAGATCCAGATAACCATCGTTGTCCACATCACCCCAGCAGTTGGCGAGGTGTTGGCCGGTCTGCGTGAAAGGTGTAGTAATAGCAGTATAAACACCTCCATTATTGCGGTAAAAACGATTGGGTGCCGCCGCATAATTCGTCAAACATATATCCAAATCGCCATCATTATCATCGTCTGTAAAGTTATACGTCTGGCCATCCTGCGGTTGCAGAAATGGAAAAGTCGTCAGTCGTTGCAGAGAAAAGGTGCCGGTTTCTTTCAGCATATTACGATAGTTGAAATCTGGTTTTGGAGTACCATTGGCCGGGCCACTGCCAATGAAAAGATCCATATCACCATCGCGGTCATAGTCGTACCAAACGGGAATGGTATAAGCAGCCGTGGTATCCGTAAATTCATACCCCGTAACAGGAGAAAAATGGCCGGTGAGGCTTTGTAAATATAATTTGCAGGGGAATGGGCCAGTAGGATGAAAAGTACAGCAGGCATGGACAAAGACGGCATCCAGTCGGCCATTATTGTCGGCATCGGCCAGTGCACAATCCCAGGCAGAGTAACCGGCGAAGTCGGGGATGCTGTCGTTCAGCAGGGTAAAAGTGTTATTGCCGTTGTTTTGATGAAAGCCGGACGTAACGCTGCTGGTAATACCATCCAGATCACCGTCATTGTCGAAATCACCCCAACTGGAGCCCGCCGCCCCTTGTCCGCCTACGGCCCCGGCTACATCGGGCAATTGCGTAAAATTCCCATCGCCATCGTTGTGAAACAGAAAGCGTTGACTGACAAAAAGGTCCGTGCGGTTGTCGCCATCCAGGTCCATCCAGGCCAGCCCCTTGTAAGTCGCGGCCGTATTGGGAAAAGTAAGGGCAGGATTGGTCGTATCGGTGACCCGTAGGAATGGAGTTTGGGTGAACAGGCACCAGGGAAAAAGCAAAAGAGGGAATAGCCAAATGAATTTCATGCGTTGTTGAGTTGATGTGTTAGAGAAAAATTGTTTCTCCAAAACTCCGCACTTCGACCGCCGCAAACGGTAATTCCGATAAAGTTTACCCCTTTTACCCGCCGCAGCCCCTCTGGCGAAGGCGGGTTTACCGACCTTTATCCGCGTTATAGAAAAAAAATGATTGACGATATAAGATTGATGAATGTTGATTTTTGATGTAGAAGAACACGTCATAGGCCATCAAATATCATCATTCATCAATCTGCATTCCTCCATCAAAAAATGTTGTCCTTTTTTATAACTGAGAATCAAAAAGTTGCAATACAGCAAGGTTATTTAGCCCTTTTTCATCTATGCCTACTCCTTCCTTCAATACCTGGACCATCGTTTTTTTGATCGCCGCCGTCCAGGGATTTTTTATGGCGTTCGTGTTGTGGCGTTGGCAACGTGGTCAGCGAAGGGCCAATCGGTTGCTGGCATTATTGCTGTTTTTGTTCGCTCTGACGATGACGGAGTATGTGCTTTTCTGGACGCACTACATGCCTTCTTTTGCGCAGATGGCGGAAATAAGTGCCTCGTTTCCACTGCTCTACGGCCCCATTATCTGGTGGTATTTACGGACCATTTATGCAGCCAAACCGATGACCTGGCGAACCGACGGCTGGCATTTGCTCCCGTTTGTAATGGGCATCGTCCTTTTCCTGCCCTGGTACACGCTGGATACCGAGACCAAACGCGCGGTGCTGACGGGGGAATTAAAATTTCCGTTTAACAGAGGATTATTGACCACTGTGCAATGGGCGAGGGTGCTGCATTTGCTAATGTATGCGCTTTGGAATGCCCGCTATATTCACCGGCAACCGGCAGTGGGTGCCACTTCGCGCTGGGCGGCGTTGCTCAACTGGTTTTTCGTGGGCTTCACGCTGGCTTATACGTCCTATTTTGTGCTGGTGCAGATGTCGTTTTTCAATACGACCTGGGACTACCATATTTCGGCAGCGATGACGGCTTTTATTTACCTCATTGCCTATGCCGGTTATGTGCAACCCACTGTATTTGAAGGTTTTACCCTGGCAGAATCCACCCATGCGGCCAAATATAAAAACTCCAGCCTGACGCCCGAGGCCACCAAATCGCTCTTGCAAAAACTGGATACGCTCATGGCCGTAGAAAAACTATACCGCGATGCTGCGCTGAATCTGGACATACTGGCGGCCCGGCTGGGTGCTTCCAAACACCATGTATCGCAGGTGATCAATGCTCACCACGAGGCCAATTTTTTTGAATACCTGAATCATTTGCGCATAGAAGAAGCGAAACAACTGTTGGCGGAGACCAAACGCAGCGATTTGCATATAATAGAAGTGGCCTACGCGGTAGGTTTCAATAATAAAGTGTCTTTTAATACGGCTTTCAAGAAAGCGACTAATCAAACGCCCACCGCTTATCGCCAAAGTCATGGCAAAACAGATAATGCGGCGGAAGTATTACCTGTACATTCATCAGATAACATGCCGAACTAATATATTTTATAGAGTTAATGCACTATCATGCACACCCGGTTGAAAGCCCGCTGTAATGGTCTGTACCACAGAATATGGGGTGATTAATTTGACCATCGTTGTAGTAGGTTGTGTTACAGGCGCAGTATATCCGGCAAAAGACCACGCCCAAAGTAGGCCATTATAAATTAAAAAAGGTTGGCCTTCGTGTTCTATAAAAACGCCATCGGGTAACTCACCCAGTACATGAAGGGATAAATTTTTATTCATTCTTTCGGAATGTAGAATATCGTCTAATTCTTTTAATCTCATATCCGGCTGTTGATTAGCCTCTTTCCAAAAGGTGGTAAATTCTTTAAACCGTTGGTACTGGCACTCCGCACAGGGCCGATGTCCGGCGGCCAAAGCCGTGGCTTCATCCAGAAAAAATAGTTCTGTATAAAGACCCGGTTGCATCACTTCCCGGTGGCGACCTTTGAAATCCAGCAGGCAAATGATCCAGTTTTTCAAGCGAAAATCACGGGTGATTTCCTGTTGTTTATTGTGCAGCAGTCCGCGATTACCCATGAGGGTGCCCCGGTGTTCGGAGCGGCAGATTTCGCCGTAAGGATTGACGCGATTTTGGAGTGGCATGATTAATTTTTAGGATGCAATTTATGATTTTAAACTAAATGAGTAACTAATGTTATGCAGAGCAGGTGCAGCGCACCTAAATATTGGTAGTAAAATGGATAAACAACAGGTAGAGGTGCAGCGCACCGTAATGTGTTGAGTAATCAAACCAAAAAGCCCCAACGCCTATAAGGCGTCAGGGCTGCCAAGGTGAGATTTGGCTTGCTTAATTCAATTTTACTTGATCAATTTCCCGAATCAACGCCTGCCGATCGGTTTCCAGTAATTGCATGATATCGAACACTTTATCGCTGAAACCGGCCAGCGCGAATACGTTTTGCTCCGGGAATTGCAGCGAACCGTAGCCCTGCAAATCGAAGGAAAAAATGAACGGTGCGGCGTTATAATTGCGGCGATAGTTGGCCACTGCCGCCGTCGGTGCACCGCCCTGCATCCAGCCCTGCATATCCGAGAGCACGATGATACGGTCGTACTTCTTGTTGGCGCGCTGAAAGATCGCGTGGAAGTTCGTACCCGATGCCCGCGCATTTTTCACCAGTCGTTCCGCAATACCTGCCAGTGAATCAGTCGGATTTTCCCGCACGTACGAAGCGTCGTCGGAGAAGCGCATCAGGTCAGCGTCGTTGGCTTTGTAGAGCGCAGCGGCGAACAAGGCACCAATCTGAATCGGTGTACGGTTGGCGTACTGCGTGCGGGTGCTGGTCATCGAGCCGGAGTCATCCAACACGACGAGGGTGCGACCCGCAAAACGCGGCACGTTATCCAGCGCCAGTTCCAATGCCTGATTCAAAGCCTGCTGGATCAAGCGTTTGTTCTCTACGTTGGCTTCCGAAATCGCATCCATCGCCGACAAAAACTGGAACGGCAGCACCAGCGATTGTTTGATGCGGGCGCGATCAGTCAACTGTACGGCCACTTCCGCGCTCAGTTCGGGGGCTTGCGCGACGATGTTCCGCAGGTTGCGCAGCAGGGCGAGGTAGCCCAGTTTTCCAGTGCGCAACAGGTCGGTCCACGCCGCATTTTTTAGTTCGGCTTTTTCCTGGTCGTTGCTGGCTTGCTGACCGGCTTGCGTCAGACGGGCTTCCCAGGTGGCATCGGAAATTAATTCGCCAGCCACCAACTGTTTCAAAGCCAGCGCATTACGTTCGTTGGGCACCGGGCGCACCAGGTTCACCAAATCTACCAGTTTCACCGTTTTGCTTTCCCCACGATACTTGGCCAACTGGTAACCATCGAAGCGACCGAACGCGGCAGCGAAGCCTTTCTTCATGGCGTTGGGCAGCGTCTGGCCGCCTTTACCAAAGTAGTAGGCTGCGATTTCGAGCATATCGTCGGGGCGACGCACGATGCGGTCGTAGAACGCCTTGCTCCACACCTGACCAGAGGCGTGGGCGGCCAGTTCGGCAGCCAGCGCGTGGGTGATGGAGCGCATACCGTACTGCGTACGCGCAAACACAGCGGCTTTGGCGGCGAACTGTGGTTCTACTTGCGGCAGCAATTTGATGATGTCCGCAAAAGTATTCTCCGCCGACCGATAGAACTGATCCTGCGCAAACGAAGTGAGCAAAATAGACACCAGTTGCATCTGCGGCGTCTGCACGAATGCGTCGCCTCCAGCGAGGTTCTGGGTTTTGTTGCTGGTAAAGCGTTTTAGATTGAATAGCGACATGGTAAATAGGGTGCTAAATTGTTAATTATTAATGAGTGATTTTTACTAGAATGAATTTACGGTGATTAATCGAAATTTCTCAACTATTCAACATTCTCAACCCTCAACTTTACTATAAAAACTGTGGAGAAAAGTGTCCGTGTGTATGGATTTCGGTGACAGCGAAGTAACACATAGAATTACTACCACAGTAGAGGCCCGGGAAGGAATCGAACCTTCGTCCCCTGAGTCAGAGTCAGGGATATTGGGCCGCTATACGACCGGGCTGTTTTATAGTTGCGCGAGCAGGACTCGAACCTGCAATACGGACGTATCAGATCCGCGTGTTAACCAATTACACTATCCCGCAATTTAAAAAACAAGCGAACAAAGCCGGGTGACGTTTTTTAACGGCGGTGAAGCCGTTTTTGGCCGGAATCGAACCGGCAACCATCCCGACATAGTTGGGATACTCTAACCAATTGAGTTACGAAGTAACGCCCATCCTCAGTATCGCTTGTAGCAGGAGTATGGGGAATCGAACCCCAACGATCCGGTTTTGGAGACCGAACGGCACAGCCTACGCTTGCTCCTGTATTTGGTTTTTTCTGTTGCGAAGACGGGAATCGAACCCGTAGTTCAGGCTTATGAGGCCCACGTGTTACCAGTTACACTACCGCGCAGTTTTTATCAAAAAGCAAATTGCAATATGCAAAAAAGCAATAATAATCAACAGCATACGCTTGACTTGCTAATTGCTTATTTTGCATATTGCCTTTTCCATTCGCGGGGACAGCAGGAGTCGAACCTGCATCGCGTGGCTCTTCAAACCACCGCTCTACCATTGGAGCTACATCCCCTGTTTTCTAAAGTTCTCACTCTCTCACATTTCTCACCTTCTCACTCTTGGGTGACCTCGGGGCTCGAACCCTGTTCTTCGCGTCCACAACGCGGCGTTTTACCAGTTAAACTAAGGTCACAGCGGCCCAAGCAGGATTCGAACCTGCAACCATCGGCTTAACAAGCCGCCGCTCTACCATTGAGCTATCAAGCCATTTTTTCTCACTCTCTCACTCTCTCACTGTGCGAGTAGCCGGAATCGAAACAGCACCTTCAGTTTGGAAGACTGTAACGCTACCACTACGCTATACTCGCCATTCAATGTGGGCAGCACGAACCCGTTTTCACAAGTCTTTTCGGGGGGTAAGTCCAAAAATGTCTGCCCACATCTTCTTGTACCCTGGGTGGGATTCGAACCCACACTGTACCCGTTCTAAGCGGGGCGCCTCCTTCCGTTGGGCTACCTGGGCGTTCTGGTCTTTGGGTATTAGTCTTTGGTCGTTAGCCGCCAAAGACCAAAGACCAACACCCAAAGACCAATGTAGTCACGCAGGGATTCGAACCCCAATCCCCGGATTCGTAGTCCGGCATCCTTCCTGTTGAACGACGCGACTATAATTCTCACATCTCTCACACCTCTCACCCTTGTGAGCGCAGCAGGCATCGAACCTGCACCACCCCGGTTAAAAGCCGGGTACTCTGCCGATTGAGTTACACGCTCTTAAAAGCGGAGAAAATCGAGTTGGGTCGTGGAGTTGCCTCCGTTGTGTGTCAGGATTCGAACCTGTGATGTGATGCTGTAAAAGCACACACACCCTTACCGAAGTAACCCAAACTCTCACTGCCGCCGGGCGGTGACGGCGGGACTCGAACCCGCAACCTGAGGATAGACAATCCACTGCTCCGCCGTTGAACTACGCCACCGTGAACTGTTGCTTTTGAATATAAATCCCTGAAAACGTGCTATTTAGCCGCAAAAAATGAGTGAACGAAAACTGGCAGGCGTGGGTGGTTTCAAGTCCAATTTCAATTGGCGAAGTAACGCCCGCCATTAGTATCACTCATGCTTGTTGCGCGGCAAAGCGCATAACTGGTTGGTTTGCTTATGGGCAAACAACTATCTGAAAACGTGTGGGAAAGAAATCAAATGATGTGTGCGGCTGCTCCTCTCACAGCCGCAGAGGCGACCATCAGAATCGTAATAGATCGTCAGAATGGCCCGGAATATCATTGGGCATCTTCGACCATACAGCACAAAATCGCTCCCCACATCCAGCCCGTTTTATGCTTTGGCTGCCCGGCTGTGGATGATTATTTTGATGTGTGCGTATCATGTCGTTTTGAAATTAGAGGACTCGTTTTTGATGGAAATTAAAATCTAAACTCGCCGGCCCGGCGGATAGTTCCCAGGGCTGGATTTTTTTGAAAAAAAACCGTGGTCGGCCTATTGCCTTACAAATTAGGCTTTTGTGCAAATATTATTTTAATTCGGCATTGCCAAATTGTACGCTCGCCGAAGCGCACCACAAAATGGCAAATTTGTAGTCCTCTCCTACCGCCGGGTCAATCTTATAAAAATGCTCGCCCGGTGTTTTTACCAGTTCTAAACGCCGAAAAGTCCCCACTGCGCCCAGATCGAGGCTTTGATTTTGGGACAGGTACACCGTTACCGCTCCCGTCGAGAGGGAGGCATTGAAGTCGGGCGCAAGGCGGAGCCACTGTACGCTGGCGCCGTCGGTGCCGAGTTGGGCAGTGCCTTCTGCATTGTAGCCGTTTTGTTTCTGAAAAAGTCCCGACCGTCCCGACGTGAATACACCCGTAATTTGGTCGTTGGAAATTGGGGTGGTGTTGTCGTCTTCTTTTTGGCAGGCTCCAAAAGCCAAAAATAGAATAAGCGCAAAGGCCATTTTTGTGAAAGTCATAGTCGTAATATTTAGGAATGAATGAGTGGGTTAGCGCTCATACACCACGCCGACCGAAAAATAGGGCGCGATGTAGATATTTCGGAAGGGTGCGATCCAGTTACTACCCGTCAGGTAGGTGGCTGACATGCCCCAATGTGGGCTGAATTTGTAAAAGGCCTCGGTGCTGACCAGCGTGTAGGTCGTGCCGTCGCCGCGCACAAAACCCAGTTCGGGGTGTTGGCTCAAACCATTGCTGAATTGCGCCCGTAGTTTGGCATTGAGCCAAAGCGGCTTCCATGGATTATAGCCGATTTCGGCTCCGAATTGGTAGAGGTCACGAAATTTTTTGCCCTGATATTGGGTCCGAAAATCGTAGGCTGCAAACGCGGAAGCGTATGTTTTGCCGAAAGATTTGGATGCCGCTAGTGTGGCCCACACGTTAAATTCGCCATCGCCCGTCGGCAGATTGATGCGGTCATCGGGAAAAGTCTTGTTCGCGGCGTAAGCATTGGCGCGTCCCGTCGGTAGTTCGGCAGCGAGGCTCACCGACACAGGCAGCTGATTGCCCGTAAGGCGGTATTTGGCTTCCAGGCGCAGGTCGCCGACACCAGCGGCCACGCTGGTCGTTTCAAAACGGTTCAGGCGCAACAGCGGCGCGTGCACGATAAAGGTCAGACGAGGGCGAAAGCCGTATTCGCCGTACAGGTTGATGGAGGTTTGGCGAAAAACGCTGGTCTTTAGTTCGTCCCCGTTTGGATTGTAATAGTGGTCGGCACTTAGGTGCGAAGCATCTAATTTCAGGAACCAAGCCTGTGCACGGCGTGTCCAACCGCTTTGGGCCGATGCGACAAGAGGCAAAAACAACAGACTGAAAAAAAATACTTTTTTCATCTTCTGAATGAAAAGTGGTGTAAAATGACTTCTGAAAGCCCGGCGGGCGCTGATTTTGCCGCTGCATCGCTGGACGAATCAGAAGATGATTTAGACAACGATTTAGCAAATTGGTGAATAAACATGGTTTTCACCAAATTTATTCACCAATTTGCTAAATCGTTGTCAAATTGAGCAATTATTGTAATTGGGCGAAGCCAAAAGGCACATTGGCCGAACCGCACCACAAAATCACATGGGTAAATTTGGTATCGGCTGCCGGATCAAGGCGAAAGTAGTTTTCGCCGGCCTTGGATACTGGGCCGATCAAGCGGAGCAACGGATTGCCATTGCCCGGATCGGGCGTGAAAGTCATCGAAGTGCTGAGGTACACCGTCACCGTTCCGGTGGCAAAATTAGTAGTAAAATCAGCGCCGAACTTTAGGAACTGGACCCCGTCTTCGTCGGTCCCGAGTTGGGCCACGCCTTTAGAGCCCGTCGCGTTTTGTTCCGTGAAGGTGCCGCTTTTCGCTACGGAAAATGTGCCTTGTGGCTTGGTGGGATCTACGATCACTTCTTTCTCTTTCTCGCAGGCCGTGAAAGAGCCAAGGGTTACGAAGGAAAAGAGCATGAAAAAGAGTGCATTGCGCTTCATAATCAATCAACTTTTGTTTTGGTGAAAAATTCAATTACATACCAAAGGTCATAGTCAATTATCACGAAAGTATCACAGCGTGTAAATCGGCAACGTAAATCTAAAAGTAGTGACGGCATCATTGGACTCGGCCCATACCCGTTGGCCGTGCAATTCCGCGATTTTTTTCACGATCGTCAGCCCAAGGCCCGTGCTGTCCTTTTTGCGGTTGGATGATTTGAAATACCGATCAAAAACGCGATCCAGGTGCGCCTCCGGGATGGGGTCGCCGCTGTTGCAGACTTTGAAATGTAGGGCGTTTTCCTGTTCAAAAATGGTAAACATCACAAAACCGCCTTCGTGTACATAGCGGAGGGCATTGTCCATGAGGTTTTGCAAAACGCGGTCAATCCAGCGCAGGTCAGCGTAGGCCAATGGCAGGGGACTCGAAAAATCGGTCAGTAGCTTGACGTGTTTGGCTTCGGCCTGCAGCTGGTATTTTTGGAGCGTATCTTGTGCCAATTCCGCGATGTTGAAAGGCTCCGGTTCGATTTGGATTTGCCCAGACTCCAGTTTGGATAGATCAAACAACTCGGCCACCAGGCGATGGAGCCGATTGGCTTCCGACAAGGCGACTTGCAGAAATTTTTCCTGCTCTGGGGCTGATAACTGGCCCTTTTTTTGAATAATTGTTTCTAAATAGCCCAAAATACTCGCCATCGGGGTACGCAAATCATGGGAAAGGTGAGCGATCATTTCCCGGCGAAAGAGATCAACTGCGGTGACTTGTTCGAGGCTTTGCTGGAGTTGGGCATTGATGCGCTGGTTTTCGACGTAGGCCGCCGAGAGCGCCTGCTTCGTTTGGCGTTCTTTGCGCAGGATGGGCTCTAAAATGCGCACCAAGAGCAGCAAAAAAAGGCCGCCCGCTAAAAGACCAACCAGCAAATTGCGCCACACGTCGGCGCGCGCCTGCGCCAAAAAATCGTCAAATTTCTGGTCGGCCTGCACCAAAGCGACCATTTGGCCCCGACGGTTGCGCACCGCCGCAAAGGCCGAGAGCCAGGTGCCAAATTCGTCCTGGTAACGCGGAATCATGGCCCCTTCGGCGTGCTTTTCCATCAGCAGGGTAGGGGCTGAACGATATGGGTGCCGAAAATAGGGCGTTTCGGCCGAGGTCACCCCAAAAGAACAAGCATTTGCGCTATCCAAAACAATGGTGTAAATGGGCGTATTGAGCATGTTCGCCTCCACATTGCGACGCAATACTTGATGAATGGTCCAATAATCGGCATCTTGGTGGGCCATCGTGATGGCATCCGTGGCGGTGTACCGCGCCATCAGCCGCTCGTGTACATCGCCGTCTATTTGCATAGCCAGCGTGTAAGCGATGCCATTGAGCCGCATCAGGCTGGCATGCTCGGCTTCGGCGAGTGCCTTAAAATATCCCGTGACCAAAAAATAAGCGATCAGCAACAGAAAAGCCGCCAATACGGTCGTCATCACCCGTCGCAATTGCGATTGAGCGGAATAATCCAAGTCAGTCTCGGGCGGTAGCATCAGAGCAAATCATTGAATCTGTACCCAATGCCCCAAGCCGTCAGGATGAAAACAGGATGGGCAAGATCGGGTTCGATTTTAGCGCGCAGGCGATTGATATGCGAGTTGACGGTGTGTTCCAGGCCCTCGAATTGTTCGCCCCAAATTTCATCCAAAATTTCGGCTCGCGTGTAGGGCCGACCCGGATTTTGCATAAACAACTGGAGCAGTTCAAATTCTTTGGCGGTCAGTTCGATCCGTACCGCGCCTTTGCTGACGCTGCGCTGCTCCACGTCCATGACCAACCCGCCACGCTCTATGCGCTGCAATCGTTGCTCCATCTGTCGGCTTTCGCGCTGGGTGCGTCGCAAAATGGACTTCACCCGGGCAAGCAGCTCGCCAGGACTGAACGGCTTGGTCAGGTAGTCGTCGGCCCCTGTCTCTAAACCGGCGATTTTGTCCTGCTCTTCCAAACGCGCCGTGAGCATGAGCACGGGCAGGTATTGCTTATGCTGTCGCAATTGTCGGCAGATTTCCATGCCGTTGAGGCCAGGCAGCATCAGATCCAGCACGAGAAAGTCGTACCGGCCGCTCATGGCCTCGTCCAGACCTTGCCAGCCTTGGTGCCGCACGGTAACATCGGCGGGCAGATCGCGCAAATGAATGGCCAGCAATTCGGCAATGTTGGGATCGTCTTCGACAATGAGGATGTTCATGACTCAACTATGGTCTTTGAAACGCAATTTCGTTTCTTTCCGACAAGTATGGGCGTAAAATATCACAAGAATGTCACAACGCTGAACGATATAGGCTGTGGCCCCCTCACAGCCGCTTCAAAAAATGATATCCCCGTCGAACGAAACCCTCTCTTTCATAGAAAATATGCGCTTTTTCATTTTCTTTATACGCGTCGAGCATCATCGTCACGCAGCCTTCCTGACGCGCCAGATCGGTGATAAAATCAGTGAGTAATTTACCGATGCCGCGTGAACGATGCGCGGCGGCGACCACTACATTGTCCATTTCTAAATACTTGCCGCTGTAAATTTTGGAAGCCACCCAGATGCCGGATAGTCCCAGGCATTCTTCGTCCTCATACACAGCGACCATGCGATAGCCATATAGCAGCATTTCGTCCAGAATATGGGCGTAATATTCCTCCGTGACGCTGGCATTGAGTTGCTGAATGAGCGGACAGAGCGGCAGCATTTCGGCTTTTTGGGTCAGGATGCGGAAGTGGAGTGGGTTAGACATAGCGGAAATATTCGTTTTCGATAATGCAAAGAGCAGTGGTTCGCCGCGCAAAAATGTACATTTCAGCCTATAACTCAAAACTCATAACTACCTTCGCCCTCCGTATGAAGAATTACCTGGGCCATACGTTACCCTTACTGCTGCTTTTTCTACTGTTGCTCGTCGGCCTGTCGTTCCTGCCGAAAAATGTATCTATTGGCGATATTGACCTGCGCCACATGGATATTTTCGCCGATATACGCCAGCCGTCCGCCGAGCAGCTCCTGTCCGATACGCTGGTGGCGGATTCTTCGGCCTATTTCCAGACGGACACGCTCGGTCTGGATACGTTGGCCATTATTCCACAAGTGGACACGGTGCGGGTAGCGCCGCTGCCGCCGGTGGATACGGCTTATTTTGGCAACGAAATTGAAGATTATACCTTTGATCGGACTGGACTGACGCGCTTTTTTGCTTCCATAGATTCGATCCGTGACGGGCATACCGTGCGGGTGGCCTGGTACGGAGATTCCTTCGTAGAGGGCGATATTTTGATCGGTGATCTGCGTGATTCGTTGCAGTCGCTTTGGGGTGGCAATGGTGTTGGGTTTGTGCCGATCACCTCCGAAGTGGCGCAGTTCAAGCGGACTTTGAAGCACGTTTTTCGCGGCTGGACGGCCTATTCTATCGTCAAAAAAGGGGAACATCGTCCTCTGTTTGGTATAGATGGTCACGCTTATTTGCCGGGTCCGGAGGCAAAAGTCCACTACGAAGGGGCCAATTATTTCCGCCATACCCGCTCGTGGAGTCAGGTGCGGCTCTTTTATACCAGCACGCAGAAAAAGTCTTTTGTCTGGCAAAACGAAGGCATGGAACCACAAATGGGCGATTTACTCCCGCATCCGGCCGGGCAGATCGGTCAATGGAAATGGAGCAATCCGGACATTCGCGGCTTCGCGATGCGTTTCCCGGATAGTAACGGCCTGTTATTGTATGGTGCTTCGCTGGAAAGTGGCCCGGGATTTTATATAGATAATTTTTCGGTGCGTGGGAATAGTGGTGGCCCGCTGCGGCTCATTCACCCGGATATGGCCCATCAGTTCGATGCTTTCCAGCAGTATGATCTGGTGGTGATTCAGGTGGGACTGAATGCCGTGACCAATTCTACGGTCAATGTGAAATGGTACCAGGCGGAACTGGATAAAGTGTTCGATCATCTGCGCGCCTGTTTTCCGGGTCGGCCTATTCTGGTGGTCAGTGTAGGGGATCGGGCCAATAAAATAGATGGCGAACTGGCGACCATGCGTGGGGTGCCCGCTATTGT
Organism: Saprospirales bacterium; assembly: GCA_031425155.1. GTDB lineage: Bacteria > Bacteroidota > Bacteroidia > Chitinophagales > Saprospiraceae > M3007. Next base: position 51,707 of record JANPIV010000109.1, read on the forward strand.
CAATATGCAGCGCGATCTGGCCCGCAAACACGGATTTTTGTTCTACGACCTGTTTCATGGCATGGGCGGCTACGGCTCTATGATTCGGCTGGCCGACCATCATCCCATGCTGGCCAATAAAGACTACACGCACCTGACCCACGAAGGCGGGCGCGTCATCGGTCGCCAGTTCGTGCGCTTATTCACGGCAGAACAGGCGAAGTGGCAGAATAGAAATAAGAAGTATGAACGATGAACTATAAAGTATGAATGGTGAGTACTTCATTTTTCTTATAAACCTTAATCAACCTTAATCAACCTTAATCAACCCTAATCAACATTCATCAACCTTTTAATAACCCTTGTCAGCCTATTATTGTCCGCCTATCGAAACATTTCAACCAACCTCTACTATGTGCTTTCCGTTTTTGTCGGACCCCTCCCACCTTACTCGCCCGCGTTCCTCGTTTGTTGTTCGCCAGGGAATTCGCTTGCGCATTTTTGCCTGTACCGGGTTTGTAATGCTGTTTATTAGTCAATGTCAGTCGCAATTTCGTCCGCCGCAGGTGGATATTACCGAGCAAGACACTATCGGCTACGGTTTCATTCAGCAGCAGGACAACGAAATTGAAAACCGCAGTTATTTGGAACCGTTTTTCCAGAAACTCTATAAGCAGCGCATCGGCGGCGGCCAGAAAATCAATATTGTGCATATTGGCGACTCGCATATACTGGGCAATTTTATGACCGAGGAAGTGCGCAAGCGTTTACAGAATGCCTTCGGGGATGCGGGTCGCGGTATGATTTTTCCTTATAAACTGGCCGGTTCCAATGGCCCGCGCGACTATTTAGTGGAGAACAATAGCGGCGTTCGCTGGTCGGGCAATAATTGCCAGAAAGACCTGCGCCCGATTACTAATTACGGCCTCTCCGGTTTTACCCTGGAAAGTAATAATGCTACCGCGAAACTCACTTTCCGGCTGCGCGATACGACGACCGCCGAGACGCATTCTTTTACCAAAGTGACCATTTTCCAGAAACGGTCGGCCCTGCAATATGACCTGAACGTGCGCGACGAAGTAACCAATCAGGACGCACAAATACTCTATGATGGCGACTATTCTCGTTCCTTTTATTTTGATCGTCCGGTCGGTCAGGTGAGTATTGTCGCCGATAAAGCCACGAGCCAGCAAAAACTGCTCACTTTGGATGGTATTTCATTAGAAAATGAACTCTCCGGGGTAATTTATCACTCCATCGGCGTGAATGGCGCAAAGTACATGGACTATGCCCGCGCTAAATATTTTGCGGAGCAGGTAGGCGATCTGCATCCCGATCTTATTATTCTTTCTATGGGTACTAATGAGGCGCAGGGCCATACCGACCGCAATTATCTGTATCGTTCTATTGAATTGACCGTGGATGCATTACTGCGGCATTCGCCGAATGCTTTTATTCTATTAACCACACCAGCAGATTCTTATTTGCGCGGTAAGGGTTTTAATCCGAATATGGCCGATGTAGCAGTCGTGATCCGTCGGTTTGCGCGGGATAAAGGTTATGCTCTGTGGGACTTATATGCTTTCTCTGGTGGTGAAAATTCGGCAGCCAACTGGAAAACCAAAGGGCTGATGACTTCCGATTCGGTGCATTATACGCGGGCGGGTTATGCAACACAAGGCAAACTGCTCTATCAGGGACTGGTAAAAGCGTATAATGACTATGTGTTGAGTCGGCCGTAGGGAAGGTTTAATGTGGTCAATAAAATTAATGTGGTCAATGTGTTTGAATGTGGTTAATGTGCTTGAATACCGATCAAAAGATACGGGACAGGTAGTGGTCAATGTGTAAATAACTGATGTTCCGCACGATCTGCAAAGCGACGTTTACGAAACTCTTAAAAGTTTCGCAAACGATTGATTACGTGACGTTTGCGAAACCTTCAAGGGTTTCGTAAACGTATTAGTTGGGTAACAGCGGTAAATAAAAGCAAAGCCCGACGGATAGTTCCGCCGGGCCGCTCGATATACTGCTAAAAGTTATCGGTTGTTACTGAATAGAGTGCATGAGCACTAATGGCCTTTCACATTAATAGAATTGACCACATTAATCCCATTGGCCACATTTATTTCCATTGACCACATTTTCTTTAATTCCCCTTCCCTTCTTTTTCGCGCTCCGTGGAATTGGGCGCAGCCGGGTTGCTGCCGGGCAGCGGTGTGGCCTGGTGGCTACCGCGATTTTCTGCACCACGTGGCGTACTGCTATTTACGGCAGGATTAGGTCGGGGTTCAGTAGTCGTCGAAGGTCGGATTTTGCCACTTGGCTTCGCCGATGTCTTTTCCACTGCTGTCGCTGGAGCGGCCTCCTTGGGGGCTGATTCAACAGTCGGCGGCTGTGCGATGGGTTGCTCAATGGGGAGTGGGGTAGGGGCCGGGGCAGGTTCGGTTCTGCCGAAGGTAAAATATAGCCCTACGGCTACGATTACGGCAGTAGCTGCCAGGAGTGCCCAGGTCTGCAAGGCCCAACCCGTGGAAGCCGGTTTTATCTGGCTCTGCACCCCTTGCCATACACGTGGCGAGGGCGTATCCCAGCCGGAAGCCGTGGGCGTGGCGGGCAGGTCCTGGAAGGTTTTGCGAAACAGTTCGTCCAGCGGTTCAAAATTTTCTTTACCGGTCATAGGTCTGATTGTCAGGCTTTTATTGGGGAGCCTTTTATGAAATGAATGACTTGTCGAGTATGCGTTTCAGGTATTCGCGGGCTTTAAATAACTGGCTTTTGCTGGTACCAATCGAAATGCCCATTTGTTCGGCAATCTCTTCATGGCTATATCCGTCAATAGCGTACAGATTAAAAACGGCCCGATAACCGGGCGGCAATTTATGAATGTAAGTCAATAAAGTTTCGGCATCCATATTGGAAGCAAAGTCTTCTTCGGTGCGCAGTTTGCTTTCAAAAGCACTAAAATCGGGTACATCGCGGATAAAATCGCGCTGCTTGCGCAGGTGGCTCAGAGCCGTATTGACCATGATCCGCCGTATCCAGCCGCCCAATGCGCCCTCGCTCCTGAACTGTCCCATGTCGCGATAGACCCGGATAAATCCGTCCTGCAACATGTCCTCCGCCTCCGCCCGGTCGCGGGCAAAACGGAGTAAGACTCGAAACATCGGCACACTGTACTGCTGGTACAGCGCCGATTGATGCGCCGGGTTGCCCCGTAGCACACCACTCACCAACTCCTGGTCGCTATACTGTTGCATGAGATAGATTACTTTGCTTTGGTGGTCTGAATGAAAAATGGGTTGCCCGTAAAGGCAAAAAAAACAAAAATAAAAAAGCAAGGGGCAAAAAAGCAATGAGCAAATGGAGCAAATTGGCAAAAGGCAAATATGCAATAAGCAAATGGAACGCAGTGACATCCCGATTTTTTCATCGGGAAAGGCAAATTACGCAAAAAGCAAACTGATTCGGCGGCTTTTTTATTTTGGTACTATCCCACGTTGCTTTTTTGTAACCAGTTGGATAAAGCCGCAGCGCGGCGAAATATTTGTAGCCTATCATTCCCCCATCAAACCTTGGAGGTGCAGCGCACCGGAGCACATTTCGGTGCGCTGCACCTCCATATTTTATTTGGTAAATTTTGCTACAAATATTACGGGGCACCGCCCCTGTACTAAGCAGTTACGTTTCTAATTACCGTTTTTTTAGTAAAAATCAGATGTTGGCCTATTTGCTTCTTGCTCCTTTCTTATTTCCCTTTATTCTTCCCAGAGTTCAATCTTCAATTCAGCCCGGAACCAGCCATCTTCCCGTCCTATAACCAGCTCGTGGCGACCCGGATACAGCAGATCAAGCTGACGCTGCACGTTTTTCAGTCCGATGCCGCTGTTCTGTGTGGAAGATTCTGCGCCCGTTTCAGCGGTATTTTCTATTTTGAAAATCAGTACATTACGTTGCAAATTCAGGTCAATATGGATTTCCGCCTCGCCGGTGGTGCTGTTTGCACCATGTTTAAAACTGTTTTCGACAAATGGCAACAGCAATAGTGGTGAGATGGCCGTATGCGGGTCTTCGAGTGCTTCGGTATAGCGCACGGTGAGCCGGTCGTTGTAGCGCAGTTTTTCCAATTCAATATAGTCCTGGATCACCTTGGCCTCATCAGCAACAGAAATGCGTGGTGCGCGGCAATCATACAGCACAAAACGCATGATTTTGGACAGCATCATAATAGCGTTGGCCGTTTTATCCGATTTTTTGCGGGCCAGCACGTATAGGTTATTCAGGGTATTAAACAGGAAATGCGGGTTGGTCTGTGCCCGCAGAAAACTGAGTTCCGATTGCAGTTTTTCACGGATCAATTGCTCCTCTACTTCCTGGCTTTTATAGCGGAGTTTAATCATTTTAATAATCGTAGCCGAAGTAATAGTAATGTATAAATCAAACACAGTGAACACGATGCCACGCAAACTAAAAGTATTAAAAGTTTTTTCTTCTATATATTCAAAATATAAATTAATAATAATCCGGTAAAAAAAAGTGGCAATAGCAAAAGAGATCAAGGTGAGCGACACCAGTTTGCGAAACTTGCTCCGCTCCAGATATAAGGGGATGACGTAATAGAAAATAAAGTAGGTAAGGGCCAGTTTGACCGGCAGCGAATACGCCTCCCGATACATCGCGTAAGGCAAATATTCCGTCAGTGACCAGCCCGCAAGGACACAGGCGACCAGCCCGTTGAGTACCAGATAAACAGACCAAAAAAGAATGTGGTAACCAATGCGAATTGGTTTCATAAATTGTTATTGGTTATTAGTTAATTGGTTATTGGTTGACTGGTTAATTAGTTGATTAGTTATTGGTTAATGTAATTGTGTATTCTTTTGTGCCTTTTGTGTTGAAAAAAATTTTTGTGTTAAAACCTTGCGCACACAAAGAGAAGTCTTTTTTGTTGGGAAAAAATATTTTAGTCAAAATTCCCGAGAACCTCTCGACCAAGCCACACAATTTTTAAGCCAATGCCCGAAAATTACCCTCGAATGTTCTGGCTCAAAAACCTGACTTTTGCCCGGTTTTAAACCAATAACTATTACCTACTTATGCAGGAACTTTTCCAGATCGCCCTCGTCGTTGCCGATTACGACGAAGCTATTCGTTTTTATACCGAAAAAATGCGTTTTACCCTCGTGGAAGACACCGTCATGAGCGAGACCAAACGCTGGGTGGTCATTGCCCCGCCCGGCTCCAAAGGCTGCCGTCTGCTGCTGGCCAAAGCCGCCAACGACGAACAACAAAGTCGGGTCGGCAACCAAACCGGCGGGCGCGTTTTTCTCTTTCTGCATACCGATGACTTCTGGCGCGACTATCACCATTTGGTTGCCCAGGATGTAAAATTTGTGCGCGGGCCATTGGAAGAAGTGTATGGCACCGTTGGCGTTTTTGCGGATTTGTATGGCAATTTGTGGGACTTGATTCAGCCACGTACTACATAAGTAACAAGCCCGCTAAACGTGTTTTTGATTGACGAATGCAGAGATAAGATTTAAGATTTTTGATATTTATAACCACTCAATCACCTGGAAATCAGCCACTACCGTCAATGTATAGAGCGAACGGTCGCGCAGTTTGATCTCTTTGATCGGGATTTCCAGCCCGTCCACGGTGCATTGTTTGACAAAAGTAGGAAAACCGACGAGGTAGATTTTTGCTTTCCGGTAAGTTACCGGGAAACTGCCGGAGATGGTCTGGCGCAGGGTAAAATGCCCATCCTGGCCCGCCGTCTCCCATTCCCGCCGACTGAATTCGCCGTTTTGGTAGCCATAACCTTCACCCGCGTCTTCGTATAACTGGCTGGTTTCCAGGCCTTTTTTGTAATAAACATACAGCGTCAGTTCATCCACGGGCCGCTCATTCACCCATTGGCGGATCGGATAGACGGGCAACACCGCGCCTTCCCGCACAAAAAACGGAATCTGATCGGGCATCACATTCACGAACATCTCGCCGGAGGCAGGCTGGCCCGTCCAGAAATAGTACCATTGGCCCTTCGGCAAATACACGCCCTGCCGCTGAATCCGGGGCTGAATCACCGGACTAATCAACAGGTGCTCGCCAAACAAAAAGTCGCGCTCCTGCTCCCAAAGTTTCGGGTCGTGGGGATCGGCAAACGCCAAATGCTGGATGACCGGCGTACCATCCTGCGTGTTGCGCCACATCGCCGTATAGAGGCAAGGCAGCAGCGCGTAGCGCAATTCAATGGCTTTTTTCGCCAAAACCGTCCATTTATCGCCATAAGACCACGGCTCCTGACTGGTTACGAAAGTCAATATCGCTTCCTCCATCGCATCTACCGCCGAGGTAATGGGCGGCGTAGCCTCTTCCGGGTCGGTACTAATGGTATCGCCTGCCGCGTGGCTGCCCTTGCTATGGGTGCGCATGAGCGGATGAAAAACCGACAATTGCAGCCAGCGCACAAACAATTCGCCATCCTGACAACCCGTAAAACCGCCAATATCGGTGCCGCAAAATGAGAAACCGGAAATCGCCAGCCGTTGACACTGGATGTTGGCGACTTGCAGATTTTCCCAGTCCGCCACGTTATCGCCCGTCCAGACGGCCGCGTAGCGTTGCCCGCCACTGTACGAAGCGCGGGTGAGCAAATAGGGCCGTTTCTCCGGCTGGATTTTGCGCATGCCATCCCAGGAAGCCTGCGACATTTGCTGACCATATATATTATGTGCCTTGCGGTGGCTGCACGGATAACCGTCATGGTGATGCAACACATTGCTGGGCAGCGTTTTATGATTGATGTGAAACACCGCCGGTTCATTCATATCATTCCAGAAACCACTTACGCCGGCCGTCTCATACAGTCCGCGGTACAGTTCGCCCCACCAGGCCCGCACGTCGGGATGCGTAAAATCCGGGTACGCACAGAAACCTGGCCAGACCGGTGCTTTCGCCACCTCGCCATCGGCAGTACGCACGAACATGTTCTTTTCCAGGCCCTCGCGATACACAAAATAGTCAGGGTCTTCCTTAATGCCGGGATCAATCATCACCACCGTCTCAAAACCCCGCGCCCGCATGTCGTCGAGCAGCCGCTTCGGCTCCGGGAAACGCGTGGCATCCCAGGTAAAACAGCGGAAACCATCCATATAATCAATGTCGAGATACAGCGCATCGCAGGGAATTTCGCGCGCCCGAAACTCATCGGCAATGGCCAGCACTTCCGTATCGGGATAGTAACTCCAGCGCGACTGGTGATAACCCAGTGCCCACAGCGGCGGCAGGGCCGGTCGCCCGGTCAACTGCGCGTAAGCCCGCGTCACTTCCACCGGCGTGGGGCCATGCAGGAAGTAGTAATTCAGTTCGCCCCCCTCGGCCCAAAAATGAGTGGTGCCGTTCTCCACGCTATCAAAATCAAAATGTGTACGGAAGGTGTTGTCGAAAAAAATGCCGTACGCAATGCCTTGATGCAGTGAGTAATAGAACGGAATTGCCCGATACAACGGATCCATTTTACGATCAAAAGCATAGGAATCTGTACACCAAAGTTGAAACTTTTTTCCGGCCAGATTAGTGCCACATGTTTTGTCGCCCAGCCCAAAAAATACCTCTTTGCGATGGCACTTTTTTTCGAGCGAGATTTCCTGCCAACCCTGCATCACCGTGCGCCGCGCCCGGAATCCGTTGGCATCTTCGCACAATAAATGATCGTTGTGGTCATAAATCTTCACTTGCAGCCCCGTTTTGGCCACCACCACTTGCAGTTGTTCCGACAAAAGCAAATACTCGTTCGGGTTCTCATGCAGCCGCACCACCACCTTTTCCGGTTGAAAATCAGGGTCAATGGCGTAGGAAAAATCGGGCGCGAATACCCCATCCGGCGTGTAGCGCAGGCGGATAATGCCCGGCGTGAGCACCTGTACCCGCAGCGTGACCTGGTTCTTACAGATGAACTCGTAGGCCCCGTCGCGCCAACGCACGGTGGCTACTTCGTCGGGTGTAATGTCCTGATAGAAATCATTATAGCGGGTAGAAATATCCGCGTCCGCAAACGCAATCTGATTCGCTTTGACGACGACCACCGGCGGAGCGACGGGCGGGACTTTGGGCTTTTTTTCCATGCTGTTTTGGTAGTGGATAGATTATTTCTGTTTTACCCCCCATAGCCTACCCGCCTTCGCCTTACCTCCTTTGCCTGAAAAAGGCTACGGCGGTTAAAAAGGGCTATGGCGGGCGAGGGGGCAAATTTGCAAAAAAAGCGAAATAGCAGCCAGGAAAACTATGCTCTGTTGCGAAAGTGGTTTGATTGTGATACGTCCTCTATGATTGCTGGCCCGAATGTGTCAGACGATTTGGAAAATAAAAAATTCCCTAGATGGTTTAGAAATTTGATGTTGGTCTGTACATTACAGCGTAAAAACGGTCTAAACATGCCCCACATGTTCCAAGTGCTTCCTGCTAGTTTTGCCGCTGATGCGGATATTTGGTCTGCTGGGCGGGTATCCGCATCGTTGTTTTTATGAAAAAGACCTACTCCTGCGGTTGCGGTAATGCCATTGAATCTGGGGGTATTGCCACAACCGCAAGGGGTGACAAAGCGGGTTCTTACGCAAGTGGGGCTATATGGGAAAGTAACGGAAAACAACAGTTCGGTGAAATAAAAACAATTCTGCATTTGTCAAATGACTAAAACGCCTCTCCACTTGTTACTTGCTGATGATGATACCGATGATTGTCTTTTTTTTAAGGAGGCATTGGAAGAACTACCCATATCCGCAAAACTCACCACCGTACATGACGGAGTGCAACTCATGCAACTGCTTTCTGCAAACGAAATACCACTACCCGATGCTCTTTTCCTCGATCTGAACATGCCTCGCAAATCGGGTTTTGAATGTTTATCAGAGATAAAGTGGAATGACAAATTAAAAAAACTACCCGTAATTATATACTCTACCTCTCTTAATATGGAAGTTGTAGATTTGCTTTACCAAAACGGGGCTCATCATTATATTCGAAAACCCGGTGAATATGATAAATTAAAAAAAGTAATTTTTGAAGCCATTACACTCCTCTTACAAACGGAATTAACGCAACCTGCAAGAGATAAATTTATCCTTCAACCATAAATAATGTTCACATGAACACTAAAAATTCTGACCATTATTTCTTTAGAGGGGGTGGAGAGATGGGTGAACTGATCAGAGCAAAAGATTGGAGCAAAACCGCTTTAGGGGACCCCGCAGACTGGCCCCAGAGCCTTTGTACCATGGTTGCCGTAATGCTCGATAACCCCTTTGGTATGTATATCGCCTGGGGCAGCGAATATACCCAGCTTTACAATGACGGATATCGTCCTATTCTAGGAGCTACCAAACATCCCCAAGCATTGGGTATCAGCACCCGGGAAACATTTTCAGAAATATGGCACATCATTGAATCCATGTTTGATGGAGTGATGAAAGGAAAGGCGGTTGGTTTTCCTGATTTGATGTTACCCTTAAACAGGAACGGTTTTGTAGAAGAATGTTATTTTGATTTTGCATATAGTCCTATAAGAAAAGACAATGGTGAAGTTGGTGGCGTATTGGTTACTGTTATTGAAACAACCAATAAAAAAAAGGCACAGGCAGCATTACTAGAAAATACTACCCAGTTAAAATTTGCCATTGATGCTGCCGAACTAGGTGCTTGGGATTATAATCCTGCCACCAATAAGTTTACGGCCAATAACCGTTTAAAAACATGGTTCGGATTATCTGCATCTGAGGAAATAGAACTACACCATGCCACAGCTGCCATTGCCGAAAAAGATAGAGAAAGGATTATTATGGCCATTAAAAAAGCGCTGGATTATTCATCGGGTGGCAATTATGATGAGGAATACAGTATTATTAACCCACTGACAAATGAAGAAATTATCGTACATGGCAAAGGCAGGGCATGGTTTAATGAGGAAAGAATTGCCTACCGTTTTAATGGCATATTACAAGAGGTTACTGAAAATGTGTTGGCCAGAAAAAAAATTGAAGACAGCGAAGAGCAAAAAGCCTTCCTGCTAAAACTTAGCGATACCCTTGTGAAACAAAGCAACCCTGATGGCATAGAAGAAGCAGTTACAAAAATAGCCCTGGATTTTTTAGAGGTTGACTGGTGTCACTTTTGTACCATTGAAGGAGATAACCTCATTATCCACCGCGACGCTGTCCGTGGCACTTTACCTTCAGTGGTTGGTTTGTATCCCATAAGCAGCTATCCGTTGTTTAAAACCATATTGGATGATGGCCATCCTTTTGTGGTAGATAATGTGCAAACTACCCTAATATTAGATGCAGCGTTAAAACAGCTTTGTGTGTATTTGCAAAACATTGCATTTATCAACGTACCCGTTATTAAAAACGGCAAGCCGGTAGCCATGTTATCCCTTGTGCAAAGTGAGCCAAGAAATTGGACAGACGCAGAAGTACAACTGACCATAGCCATAGCAGAACGCACCTGGGCAGCAGTAGAGAGAACGGAAGCAGAAAAAGCCCTTCTCAAATCAGAAGAAAAATACCGCACCTTATTTAATTCAATTGATCAGGGGTTTCTTCTTGGCGAATTGATTCGCAATAATGAAGGGAAGGGAATTGACTACTATGTACATGAGGTAAATTCCACTTATGAAAAGCAAACAGGAATAAATATAGAATTGGTGCTTGGTAAAACAGTACTGCAAGCTTTTCCTACAATTGATAAATGGTGGATTGAAACCTATGCTTCCGTAGTAGACAATCAATACCCGGTAAGGTTTGAGAAATTTTTTGAATTCACTAACCGGTGGTTTGAAATCAAAGCTTCTCCGGCCGGGAAGGAAATGTTTACCATCTTATTCACCGACATTACTGAACGCATTCTGGCTGTAGAAAAAATCAAAGAAAGTGAAGAACGTTTCAGGCTTTCACTTGCTGGCAGCAACCAGGCAGTTTTCAGCCAGGATAAAAATTTAAAATATACCTGGATACATAACCCCCATGCTGAATTTAAAGCAGCAGATGTAGTTGGCAAAACGGATGAAGATTTGCTTGTGCCATCATCGGCGGCTATTTTAACTGCCATCAAGCAGAAAATATTAGCTACCGGCGAAGCTTTTAACGGAGATATTGAAATTGAAATAGCCGGGCAAAATGTAACCTACACAATGCACCTTGAATCTATTGAGGATACAGGTAAAAATATTACCGGCATAATAGGTACGGCAATGAACATTTCAGAAAGAATACAGGCCCAGCAACAAATTAAAGAGAGCGAGCAGCGTTTCAGGCTTTCGCTTTCAGGAAACAACCAACTAGTTTTTAGCCAGGACAGAAATTTAAAACATACCTGGATACACAATCCCCATGTTGATTTTAAAGCAGAAGATATTATTGGAAAGAGCGATGAAGAACTACATGTGCCTTCTACTGCAGCAATCTTAACGGGTATTAAACAAAAGGTATTGGATAGTGGTACCGCTTTTAACGGCGATATAGAAATTGAAGTGAGTGGGCAAAAATTATTCTACACAATGCACATAGAAGCCATCGTAGACTTAGATGGAAGGGTAACCGGCATAATTGGAACCGCAATAGATATCACAGAAAGAGTAAAGACTCAGCAGCAAATTAAAGAAGCCGAAGAACTGTTACGCAAAAAAACCGACCAATTAGAACTTAGCATTACAGCAGGAAAAATAGGTATATGGCATTGGGATGTAAAAAACGATATACTTTACTGGAGCAACGAACAGAAAGCAATTTATGGCTTTGAACCATCTGCCGAATTATTGAATATAGCACAATACCGAGCCCTTGTAAATCCTGAAGATTGGGAGCGACTTAATAAAGATTTGCAAAGCGCACCCATGTCAGAGGAACAGGAATATGATTTTAGGATTATCCGAAAAAATGATGGTGCATTAAGATGGATAAAATCCAGAGCAAGAAACATTTTAGACGAAGATGGCGCACTTCAATTTGTTTCCGGAGTTAATATAGATGTAACCGAACAGGTAATAGCCTTCAATAAAATTCAGGAAAGTGAAGAACGCTTCCGTGCTTTGGCACAAGCCTTACCTCAATTAATATGGGTAACCAACGAAAAAGGTGTCTCAGAATTTACTTCTTCCCGATGGAAAGAATACTCCGGCATAGAGCCGGGAAGTGTAAACGAATGGAAAGCCATTGTGCATCCTGACGATTATGATGCTATAAATGCTAAATGGTTACACAGTTTAACTACGGGCGAATTTTATAAGTTTGATGTGCGGCTGCTAAGTAAAAACGGAGACTATCGTTGGCATACCGTCAACGGAGAGCCAATTTTAGACAAAGACAATAAGATAGTAAAATGGGTAGGAGCATTTACTGATACCCATTCCGAAAAAACATTTGTCAAAGAGTTAGAATTACAAGTGGGCGAACGCACAAAGGAGTTAGAAGCAAGTAATACTGAACTCCAAAAAATGAACAAAGAACTGCAATCATTTGCCTACATAAGCAGCCATGATTTGCAAGAACCGCTCAGAAAAATACAAACCTTTGCAACCCGCATTTCAGCGAAGGAAGAAAATAATTTGTCCGACCACGGCAAAGACATGTTTAATCGGATGCAGAATGCTGCCGAAAGAATGCAAACCCTTATTCAGGATTTGCTGGCTTACTCACGTACCAACACAACCGAACGCGAGTTTGAAACTACTGACCTTGGTGAAATTATTGCTGAGGTTAAAGAAGATTTAAAGGAAGAACTGAAGGAGAAGCAGGCCATCATTGAGGCAAATCAATTATGTGATGCTGATATAATTCCATTTCAGTTTCGGCAACTTATGCATAATCTTATTAGTAATGCTCTAAAATTTTCAAATCCACACGCTGCGCCCTATATACGAATTAAAAGCGAGATTGCAAGCGGCATAGCACTTGACAACCAAAGACTTTCTCCACAAAATAAATATTGTCACATCACCGTAAGCGATAACGGAATCGGGTTTGAACAACAATATAGCGAAAAAATATTTGGGGTATTCCAACGCCTGCATGGTAGAAATGAATACAATGGAACAGGCATCGGGCTCGCCATAGTAAAAAAAATTGTAGAGAACCATAACGGTATCATAACAGCAAACGGAGAATTAAATAAAGGCGCGACCTTTGATATTTATATTCCTTCCACCTGAAAGCCCCAAAGACCATACCCCCACTACTTCACCAACCCCCGTCCCCTTAACCAAACCAAACAGGCATCCATCCATTCCTGGATAGCGGAGTTGATAAATGAACGAATACCACGATCCAGCGGCGGGCGAAAATAAAAATCTATCGGATGGTTTGGAAATTTGATGTTGCGGTGTAAATTGCCGCATCAAAACGACCTGGACATGCCCCACCTGTTTCAAACTGCTTCTTGCTGGTTTTGCCGCTGATGCGGATATTCGGTCAGTTGGCCGGGTATCCGCATCGGTGTTTTTGGAATGTGCGGTTGTGGCCATGTAACCGTAATTTAATTACAAAAAACAAATAAAAAATGATATATACAAAACGATCTCCAATATGGGTGCTCCTATTGTGTTTGGCTGCTTTCGTATGCAAAGCCCAAAAACAAGATATCATTTTGCCAGATACACATGGCGAAATTATTAGTGTAGAATATCCCGAAGTATATGAATTATCCAACATTATTCTCGCTCTTACAGATTACGGAATAAATGACAAATGGCAAGTCAGAAAAGATTTTGATTATTATAAGGAAATGCGGGCATATTTCAAACCGTATGAAGATCATCCGCTCATTGATTCGGTCAATTTTTCAAGAGAGCGATGGCAGGAATATCTGAGTTTTCGGACGGATGCTTATGTTTTTACCTTAGACGAAAATTACGAGTTAAAAAGAGTGAATGATTTTCAATCATTTGACATTAAAGCATTTGATAAATACCAGGCCCTTATCGAAGATTTTGCTAAAAAATCACAATTCAAGGCATTTTTTAATAGCCATAAAGTGTACTATAAGCAAATTACAGATGGCTATAAAAGGGAATATTTATTGCCGGAAATGAAATCATTCTTAACAAAAGAGTTTGGGAATTATTCTTCTGGCAAAAAGTATGCTATTGTTATCTCCCCCTTTGCCTATGCTCAAAACCTGCATAGAGATATTGATTCTGCATGGACAGCCGATTTTACTCCGGTTGCCAAGCCTATTATTGACGGTACCGGGTTCTCAAATGTAGAAGAAAAATCTACTGAGATTCATACTCTTTTTACAGAGATGAATCATGGCTATGTAAATCCAATCACAGAAAAATCCGAAGTAGAGAAAAAATTCAATGAGCAGCTCTGGGATGATGAGTCCGGTTATTCAGGAGGAGGAGAGGCCGTATTTAATGAATATATGACCTGGGCAGTATTCGATATATTTAACGAAAGTTATTTTCCGGACATTTCAGAAAAAATAAATTTGAATTGGCATTTTCAAAATGACACAAGAGGTTTTATTTATTCGGGCTTATTTGCCCGTAAATTAAAAGAACTTTATCATAAAAATAGAGGTGTAAAAAGAATTAAAGACCTATACCCGGAAATTTTGAATTGGACGAATGAGATACAGCATTCTTTAACTAAGCCTTTGCTACTGAATGACTCTGATACTATAACGGTAAGCACGGATAAAAATATTATTAATTTGTCCTTTTCCGAGCCAATGGTAGAGGCACCAGCATTTGACCTTGTTTTGCAGTTTGGTCAATGGGAAAACGAGGTGGTTGAAATAAATAAAAAAAATAATCTGACCTGGACGGGAAACGGAACAAAATTGTCTTTTCAGGTAGTGCTTCCTCCAAAAAAAGAGTATTACCTGCTCCTGAATTGGTGGGGTGTGGCCAAACCCTTGACCAGTAAAAAAGGCGTGGATTTAATGGCCAAAAGTGGTTTGTTAGTAAAGGGAAATTAAGAGGCTGTTTTAAAACCCCTCACTGGGCGCAAAGTCCTGCCTTTTGCCGCTATATTTTGCTTTATTTTAAGCGAATAGTCCCTGCTATACACTAAAAATAAATCTTCATCTATCGCCAAAATTCAGGCCTTTTCGCTCCGTTCAAGGTTTTAAAATAGCCTCTAAGCGGTAACATCGGTTTCCATAAACCCTACCATCATTCTATCTCCTCATTCCCTCCCACACATCCCCGTAATCAAACACATCCAGATTACGCCAGAAATCCAGCGTCTCGGCCAACTGTGCCTCTGAGGAGAGACCCAGCACCACACCATTTATCTGCGGATGCAAAGCCGCATAGATCAAGCCTAAATGGTTCATCGTCTTGACCGGCGGGCGCACAAAAGCCTGATGGAAGCCGGGGAGCAGGGCCCGGATTTGTTCCAGCCGCGCCGCCATTTGTTCCGGTTGTCCGCCACGCGCCAGAAAAGTGCTGTCGGCAGGGTAGGAGCCTTCCAGTTTGACGCCGCCTGCGTTGATGCCGTAGGCAAACACTTGGGCAGGTGGATTCGGCGGCGTTAAAAGCGGCTGATAACGGGACAGATCAGAATGGAAAACGTTGTTTTTCAATTGAATATCAAACGAGAGGCCCAGGTCAGCATTGGCCTGTGCATACACCTCCGGGTGGGCAATACCCGACAGACCGGGGCGCAGGCCATACTGTTTTTGCAACAAAGCCAGGGCTTCCAGCGAAGCATGAATAGCGGTCTCGTCGGTGCGATTGTCCCAGTGCAGCATCACACCGTGCAGATTATCTCCAAAACGGCGGTGGTATTCTTCGGCCATCATCAGCAGAAACGAGGGGGCGAGGTTGGCTTCCGGCGAGCGCATATTGTCGAGGCTGCCGACTTTCATGGTGATTTGCAGGTCGCGCAAACCGTGAGCCCGGACATATTCTTCCAGTATTTTTTCTGCCGCCCGGAAATCTGTCGGCTGGCGATTGATCGGGTAGTTGGTCGCCGTATCTATGCCCCAATGCCCCGCCCGCAGCCACGCATCGAGCAGGCGGAACGCTGCATCGCGATCCACTTTCCAGCCCCATTGGGCAGTACCGAGGAGTAGGGTAGGGAGGGTCATTTTGGAGCGGTTTCGAGTAGTTGGAGGGTATGTTGCAGCAGCGTTGCGTCGCCCCAAGCCTGATGGCCTGGTATGATGGTGCTGACCTGGGAAAAACGATTTTGAACACGTTGAATGGAGACCGGCCACTCTTTCAAATCTGCGTCCGCGATATTTCCCATGCCATTCGCTTCCATACTTTTAATGAAACAACCGCCGAACAGCAGTTGTGCTTGTTTGAAATACACCACTATATTATCCGAGGTGTGGCCTCTGCCCGGATAAAAGCATTCGTAGGGTAGGTTGTTATTATCGGTTTGGTCCGCTATATCCTGATAATCAGGTACTTGGACTCCTTCTTTTTTTAATAATTCAGCCGTCCGTTTTGACATGGCAATGGGAATTTTCTGCTTTTGAAAAACGAAAATGCCGCCTGCACGATCTTCGTGTGAATGGGTCACGATCAATAATTTTACTGGCTTTTTCAAGTTCTTTTTGACCCAGCGCAGCAGCAATTTAGTCTGTTTTATTCCCCAGCCTGTATCCACGATTAATACGCTGTCACCCATTTCAACAATCAATCCATTGGAAGGAAAAGGCGTGCCCCGATAATCGTTATAAGTGGTGTGGACCCAATAGTCGGGCCGGATGGGTCGTACCTCCAAACGGACTTTCTGGGCAAATGCGCCCGAACCCAAACCCAACAGTAAGTACAACAGAGCAATACGCATAAGGAAGAGGTTAGACTGGTTTTCTTTGTTTCAACACTTTCATTGCCTGCATATATTGTTTGGCCAGCGGCATTATTTCCACCTTGCTGCTGCCACTGTCATCCGTCCATTTGATAGGCAATTCACACATTTTTAAGCCTTTCCATTCCGCCACCGCCAAAAGTTCGGTACTGAAAAACCAGCCATCGGATACGGCCCCGCCCGCCATAAGCGGCTGTACATATTCGCGGCGCAGCCATTTGAAACCACACATGCCATCAGAAAAGCGGGTGCCGAGATAAGTTTGCAGCACTCTGTTGAATACCCGCGAGGTGATTTCCCGCTTCACCGTACGGCCCACTACGCGCGACCGGCTATGCAAACGGGAGCCATACACCAGGTCAAAACCCTCGGTCGCCAGGGCATGATAGGCTTGGATAAAATGCTGCAAATCAGTGGCTAAGTCCAAATCCATGTAACCGACCAAATCCGCCTGGCTTTGGCCCCAGGAAGTTTTGAGGGCTAGCCCGACCCCTTTCTTGGGCACCTGCACCAGTTTCACTTCCGGCAATTCGTTGGCCAGTTCCAAGGCCAGTCGGCGGGTGTCGTCTGTGCTGCCATTATCAGCGATGATGATCTGCCACTGCCTGGCATCAGGAAAATGTTGGCTCAAAAACCGATGCAGGGTACGCACCTGTTGCACCAGGGTTTGTTCTTCATTTAAAACGGGAATGGTAACGTCAAAAGTCATGATTACTCAAATGCGGAATGGCGAATACGGAATGCGGAATTGGGTGGCTAGGGATGCACGAGGTTACAAACCATTGATTATTAAGAAACAAGGAATTTCAGGTGGCGCAAAATTACTCGGATGGGTAAGGAAATTGACTTTCAAAATAAAAAAACTTGACCGCTATGCTTTATTTATACTCAGTTAAAATTTTCTTTTATAAATATCAATAATCAGCAAATCCAATGTCTTCTCAAAAATTCTTCCAGCCAAACGCTGTCTCCTAAATCTACGCCAGAATCTATGTTAGCACTTGCTCAACTAAAACAAAGCACTTCGCATTTACCCTCCCGAAAATTCCGCATTCCGTATTCGCTATTCCGCACTCGAATAATTCCGCATTCCGTATTCCGAACTCCGCATTCGATAATTTCCTGCCGATTCCTTTACTTTGTCGCAAAATCCCGGACAGTTGCCGACGAATTGGGCCGCACGGTTTTATAAAGCATCATTTTTGGCCGGTCTTTTGAAAACATCCTTTCTTTGCGCTACACACTCATAACCAGCCAACCAATAAACCGTTAACTAACTCTATGAGCGATATTTTAAAGAAATTCAAGTCGGTTTTTGTCATCGAAGACCCCAATGCTCCGCAGGAACCTGTATCCTCTCCCAAATCGGCTCCACCGCTGGTGCAGGCACTACCGCCAACGCCTCCGGCGGCAGCGGTCGCTACCACGGGTTCGGTCACGGACAAGTTTTCGGAAATTCTGCTCGGAGCACTGGAAAAAAATAACCAGCCCGGTTTCGATTATTTCGAGTTCCGGCAGGCACTGCGCAATCTGGCCAAGATGCCGATGGACGAACAAACTCGTTTCCAGTCCGCCTACGCCATGGCGCAGGCAATGGGGGCTACGCCGGTCGCCCTGGTAGAATCGGCCAATGGTTACCTGAGAGTGTTGAGCGGCGAGCAGGAGCGTTTTAATGAGGCGCACCAGCAACAACGCGCCAAACTGATCGGCAACCGCGAAGAAGAGGTGAAAAATATTGAGGCCATGATGCAGCAAAAAGCCGAACAGATCAAGCAACTCACCCAACAGATCGAAGAACACCGCCAGCGCGCCGATCAGATTCGGAAGGAACTACAGGACAGCACGGTGAAAATAGAAAATACGAAGGCCGATTTCGAGGCGACTTTCCAGTCCGTGGTAGGCCAGATGAAAGACGATGTGGCAAAAATGCAGCAGTATTTAAAGTAATTTTGGCTTGAAAACGTCTATCTTAAAGGATACTGATGATAGTCTCACCAAAATTACTAATTGGAATCTTGCTCATTTGCCCATTGTAAGTTTGCCCTTTGTTCTATGTCTGCCTGGATGAGAAACCCCCTAATCGCTTTTTTAGGCGTTTTAATAGCCATTTGGCTGGCCTTCCGCCTGATGCCCATTTTTCGGGGTGCTTCGTGGATAGTATTTGCCGCTATCTTTTTGCTCCTCATTGTCAATCCCCGTTTTCGCAGTACTTTGCGACACTTTTTAGTGGACCTCTTCAAAGGATTTTAAACGAAAGCCGAACCCCCAATGAACGAATAACCAATTAACTAGTCAACCACTCAACTAATAACAAAAATGACTGACTTACAACCGAGCCAACCCAAATCATTCTGGCAACGCCCCGAAGGTGTCACCGGTGGCGTATTCATGGTGGCTATCTTGGGGGCCGCTGCATATTTTTTACTGCCCATTTTGGCAACTATCGTTTGGAGCACCGTAAATCTGGCCATTGGCCTGGGCGTGTTAGCCGCCATTATTTTCATGGTCCTCGATCCTAAAATGCGCAACCTCGTCTGGTACATGTACAAATCCGTCATGCGCTCGATCACCGGCATGTTCGTGCAGATAGACCCGATTGGTATCTTGAAAAGTTATATTGAAGACTTGAAGGATAGCTTGGGTAAAATGAACACCCAGATCAGCAGCCTGAAAGGCCAGATGTACAAACTGGCGGAAATGATCAAGCAAAACCAGCGCGACATCCAGAATAACCTCGGGATGGCCAACAAAGCCAAAGAGGTGGGCCGCGATTCCATTATGGTACTCAAAGCCCGCAAGGCGGGTCGTTTGCAGGAATCCAACCTGAAACTGGACGACCTGTACAAGCGCATGGAAATCCTGTACCGGGTACTGACGAAAATGTACGAAAACTCGGAAATCATGCTCGAAGACCTCTCCGACCAAGTGGTGGTAAAAGAGCAGGAATACAAGGCCATCAAAGCCAGCCACAGTGCCATGCGTTCGGCGCAGGCCATTCTGACCGGCAATTCGGACAAGAAATACATGTACGACATGGCCCTCGAGGCGATGGCCAACGATGTAGGTCAAAAGGTCGGCGAGATGGAACGCTTCATGGATATGTCGAAGAATTTCATGGATTCCATTGACCTGCAAAATGGCGTTTTTGAGGAAGAAGGCATGCAACTGCTCGAAAAATGGGAGAAAGAAGGTGCGTCCATGCTATTGGGCAACGACAAAGGCAAGATCATTGCCAAAGCAAACAGCAATAATAGTAGCGACGTACTTGATTTGAACGCCCCCGTCGCTACTCCCAGCAAGGTGGAACGCGGCGGCAACCAGTATGATTCGTTTTTCGATCAGTAGGTCGCGGATTCAAATAAAAAAAAGGAGTCATTCCGAAAATTTCGGGGTGACTCCTGTTTTTTATAAGGCATACAAATGATAGTTTGCATAAATAAACAATTGAATGTCAGGTACTTAGGCTTGCCAGGTTTTGAAAACTTGGTAAGCCTCCTGAAGGCATTAGAATGCCCCTACTCTTCACTCCTCCCCACCAGCACGAAAGCACCCCAGAAAAAAGGCTGCGGATACTTTTCTTTCACGCGTTGTTGAGCGGCCCGGAAGGCCACTGCTTTAGATTTTCCAGCCAGCCAGTTTTCATAGAAAGTGCTCATGAGCAGTTGGGTCACGGCGTCGTCCACGCTCCAGAGCGACATGATGACGGTCTTGGCCCCGGCCACCTGGAAGGCCCGTTGCAGGCCCATCACCCCCTCGCCGTTTTCGATCTTGCCGAGGCCCGTGTTGCAGGCACTCAGCACCACCAGGTCGGTGTTTTCCAGGTGGAGGTTTTGGGCTTCGTAGGCCGTCAGGATGCCGTCTTCCCGACCGGGGGCCGGGGCGTGGTCGAGGGTGTTTTGGGCACCAGTAAAGAAGAGCATGGAACGCAGCAGGGGATTTTGGCCGACGTATTGGGTTTGGAAACTGCTCGTCTGGCTGTTTTTATGTTCGTCTTCCAAAAAATAACCGTGCGTAGCCAGGTGCATCACGCGGGGGCTTCGCTCTTTTTTGACAGATTCTTCGCTGGCATTTTTCCCTAAAGTGACGGTAACCGTCCACCCATTTTTTTGCAGCAGCGCGGCGATGCTTTTTACTTCTTTTTCGCTACCAGGAAGCGGCGAGAGTTTTAGGCCCCGGTCGTCCGCCGCATCGCGGTAAAGGCCACGCAGAGACACGGGAATGGCTGTAGTGTCTGCGGGCAGGTTCAATAAGTTAAAACTGGGGTTGCCGAGGAGAAAAGCGGTTTTAGGCCCAGTGGGAACACTTTCCTTTGGTTTATTCAGGAGGTCTTTCAGATTGGAAACGAGGGTCAGGTCATAGGCATCAAGCAGATAGGTTCCATCGGGGCGGCGCAAGGTTTAAAGGTTTATTTTGTTGAAAACGCCGTCTGGCGCAACAAAGACCCGGTGTGCGCCCGCCAACAGCGGCTCTAGGGGCTTCCAAAAGGCAGCATACATTGCGTCCGAGGTTTTTGCATCCGGCTTCCTGTTCTGGGTTTCGGAGCGGTACTGTTCGATCAGCAAGGATTCGAGCTCGTTGCCATTGGGCAGGAACAGCAGGGATGGCTGGTCGCGGGTGTCGGGGGTGACGACGAGGAAAGCGTAGATAGTGGTATCGGTGGCCCCACCGCCTGGGTAATGGTACTCGAAACGCGCAATGTCCACGGCGGCTTCGCCGGGCTGGAGGGCGGCACGGATATCCTGCCAATGGTAGGCCGGTGGCGGCGCGGTACGTTTGGCGAACTGGGCAGAGCGGCGGGCCAGCGATTTTTCGAGGGCGGTGGCCTGGTTTTCGAGGACCGGGATGGAGTCGGGTTGCCGGGCCAGTTCCGTAGTGGAGAGCGCGTACATATTGGCGATGTGCGTTCTGATATCGCGCCAGCGCTCAAAGTCGGCCCTGGCCAAGGTATCGCGGGTGCTCTCCATTTCCCGAACCAGGCTTTCGAGGCCGCTGGTGGCCAGGTTTTTGAACATCAACTGACGGGAAAGCAAAAGGTCCGCGTACGCCTGGCCTGGCCCGCGAAACTGAAAACTGTACAGATCGGCCAGTTCCCCTTTAAACTCGGTCAAAAACTGCGTTTTTTCAAAATCGCCCAGCGTAGGGAGCATCCGCACCAGCCACTCGTTCCGTCCTTTCTCGTAGGCTGAAAAATAGGCCTTGGCCCCGTCCGTGTCGCCTTCGAGGCTGGCCAGAATACCCAGCATCATCTTCACCTGGGCGTACTGCGTGGAAAAAGAAACGAAGCGGTTAACTTCCATCGTGGCCAGGGCCGCCCGATACGCCTGCTGGCTTTCCATGCGCCGCCCGGTGGTAAAATACAGCTCGCCGAGGCTGGCCTGAATATCGGTTAGGCGATCTCCGGTATAGGCAGCGATTTGGGGCAGAATGCTTTGGGCTTCCAAAAAGGTGGATTCGGCCGGTTTCCACTGCTTGAGTTGGGCATAGCAGTCTCCCAGTTCAATCAAGGAAGTAACGTATTTTAGGTCCGTCTTGCCAAATATTTTTTCTTTGAGGGCCAAGGCTGCCTGGACGTAGCGCAGGGCTTCGTCAAACTTGCCCTGCTGACGCAAACACTCCGACAATTGGTTTAGTCCCAAGGCGTATTGGAACGTTTCTTTTCCGACCAGTGCCGCTTCGAGGTCGAGGCTTTGGCGGAGCAGATGTTCGCCTTCGGAGAATCGCCCTACCCGTTGGTTTAGTCTCGCCAGTTCTTGCCGGGCCTGCACTTTGACCCGCCCGACATCGCTTTTTATGGAATCATATTGTATTATTTGATTTAAAACCGGCTCGGCTTCGTCGAATTTTGAGCCTACGATCATACATTTGGCGAGCCAGAATTTGGCGTTCGTCGTATCCATCGCCCCCAATTGACGCTTCCGGTCCAAGGCATCGCGGAAAACTTGCTCGGCCCGGGCGATCTCTCCGGAGGCAAGCTGGGATGCCCCCAGGTTGATCAATACATCGGTGTATTCCGTGGTCTTTTCTTGCTGCAGTCTTATCAGCAAGGCCCGGCTTTTTTCGTTGTACTCCAAGGCAGACGCATAATTGCCCAGGTTGAATTCGATGATTCCCAGCTGGATCATGGGTGATACAAAGTGTGCATCTTCCGCTCCAAAAAGTTGATGGTATACCTCCATGGCTTCGAGTATGAACACTTTTGCCGAATCGAAATTGCTTTGGTACGCCTCTAGCAATCCTAAGTTAAAGCATTGTGTAGCGTAACCTATAAATTTTTTCCCCTTTAATTTTTCAATCAAATCCTTCGATTCGATGCGCAAATCCCGTGATTCGTTGAAATGAAGCAATACTCCATGAGCATAGGCAAGCCGCACGATCGCCCGGTAATACTCCATGCTCTGGGTGCCAAAACTGTCGCGGGCGAGGGTGCGCATTTGTTCGCCCACCAGCAGCACTTGCTCGAATTGCTCGATTTTACTGAGGGAATCTACTTGGTTTTGGTACCATTTGACGCTTTGGGCGTGGGCTGCAAAGTGGCCGATCAGGCAGAGCAGGGAGAAGAAGAGTCGTTTTGACATGGTTTGTGCGGATAATGGGTTAAAAATGGGTGTTGATCTTCAGGCAGCCCGCTAATGCCCCAGCATCGCGACCTTATCGAGCAGCCTTCCGGCGGCCTCGCTGCGCGGATGGGCGGTATTTTTTTGCACCAGCTGCAAGGTCTTGATGGCAGCGTCCCTTTTGCCCTGCAGCAGAAAGTCCAGGCCGAGCAGCCACTGCGTTTCTTCGCGGAAAGGCGAGTCCGGGCGGTTGAGCGGGAAGAGGTAGGCACTGGCTTTGACGGGCTGTTTTTGCAGCAGCAGACAAAGGGCGGTCAGGTACTGCAGGGTGTCGTTTTGGACAAACCGGGTGTTCATTTTTTGGAGTCTGGCGAGTGCCGGCGTATAAGCACGGGCGACTACCTGCGCAGCGACCGCGTCAAAGGAACCCCCACGGGGGACGAAGGGCGGGCTTTGTAGCATGACCGTATCGAAAAGCGGCACCATGTTCCGATCTATATCCGGTTCCTCGCCACCCCGGACGAGGGGGCCAGGTTCGGTAGTTTTTCCGGGTGGCAACTGGTTTTGGGCGATGAAAGGTGGGCTGCCTTGCGGAGGAGTTAGCGATGGCGTTTGGGAGGGCGGTATCTGCTGGTTTTCTGGAACGGGCGGGTGCTGGGGCGGAAAGGGCAGTGCTGGGGAGGCCGGGCGGATCCAATAAAAATACAACAAGACCAACCCGCCGAAGAGGGTCAGCAAGGTCAGCCCGAGCACGAACCTACGCTGGCGGTGCTCGCGACGGTTCTGGTCGGCGGCATCGGCAATGCGCTCGCGGCGGCGGATGTGCTGCAAAGCGTTCATGATGTCGCGTTGTTGCGCCAATTCCTCGCGCAGGACGGGATTTTGTTGGAGCTCGCGCTCAAAGGCGTCCAGTGCTTCGCCGTGCAATTCTCCGTTTAAGTATGCTTCTACGTCATACGCCATTTTATTTATATATTAAAATAATTCTTTTTTGTTGTGCAAACGGGCCGCCAGTGCACGAAGTTTTTTCATGCATTCGCTGCGTTTTACTTTGAGCGATTCGACCGTGTGGTAGTTGGTCAATTTTTGAGCCACCGTTTCCTCGTCGCTCAAGCCCTCCAGGTAGCGCAGCCGGATGAGCCGCTGACAGGACTCTCCGAGATGAGAGAGCAATTGCTCGATAAGGTTCACTTTTTCCAAATTATCATAATAATCCCGTACACTATCGTCCTGAATATTCTGATGGTGGTCTTTCAATTCGATATGGGGCTGATTGGTTTTCAGGCGGGTCTGATTAGCAACGAGCCGCCGGGCGATTTCAATGGTGTAGGTAGCGGGCGCATTTCCCGTGAATTGGTAAGAGCTGTCGCCTATTTTTTGGAGGAAAACCAGGATGCTTTCATTCAATACATCATCGGTCAGGTCGCTGGCCGACAGGCCCGCCTGCCGGAGAAGGTAGGCCACGGAACGGCGGCATTTGATCTGCAAACACTGGATGGCCTGGGTGTCCAAACGTCGCAAACCTTCGAAGAGCAATAGGTTGGTCGGATACCTTTTGCCGGGATCGAGATTAAAAAGCCCCAAAAAACGCCCGAGGGAGTGGCTCATGTTGGTTTACTATCATTGATGTAATAGGGGAAGCAAAGGTAACCGGGGAACTGGGGTTTTCTGAAAATGGGGTAATAAGTTTTTGAAATGTCTTGTTGGAAAAAAGTTTCGTGCTGCCGATAACCTTTTGTGGCGGGCTTTACATGAATGGGCGGACGTCGAATTCCAGCGTGTTCTAAAAGGAAATTCATTTCATCTTCATCTTTCAACCCATGAAAAAAACATTCTTTGCAGGCATCTTATGCTGCTGCTTTCTTCCGCTCGCCCTCCATTCCCAATCGATCGTATCCATGCCGGTGACGGATGCCAAGACGGGGGCCACGTTCAACTACAACCTGGGGGAAGAAGACGTGGATGCGCTCTACAAGTGCTATAAAATGGTGAAAAAAGAAGATGGGGCCGCCGATATTATCGCCCGGGAAACCTTTCGCACCCTGCTGATCAATTATTTTGTGAAAAACCCCAAGACGACCTCGGAACGGCTGCGCTATGCCCGCCTGACTTCGGCGGGCCTCGAATTGGCGGAAGCACTGGGCAATAAAAAAGATGATAAAACCCAAAAAGAGGGCAAATCAGCATCGGCGATCACCTTGTTGTTGCAGGAACTCTTGCCGGCGGAGGGAACTGGCGAAGCAAAAAACAAATAATTTTCTCGACCTCTACACATTCTCCACCTTTCAATTTCTGGTACCAATGAAACTCACTTCCATTTTTTTGTGGCTTGGACTGCTGTCCGGCATACTTTCAGGCAGCCCCATCGCTGCTCAACAGACCGGCCCTAAGACAAATAAACCCACTACGACAAAGCCCTCCACAATTCCCTCCAAACCCGACATTGCCTACTCTGGCCCCGTTGTGGGCGATCCTGTTACCAATCAAAGCTATCAAAAGCCAAAACTGGATTTTGTGGCGACCGCAACCAGCGATAATCTTTGTAAGGATAAAGATTGCCACTCCATATTACGAAAAGGAGCTTATCCGGTTCGGTTGTTTTCCATCAAGAACATTGGCACGGAGCCTTTGATAATCATATCGGCAAAAGGCAGTTGTGGTTGTGTCACGATCGCTTATCCGCAAGAACCCATTATGCCCGGTGCAACCGCCAAACTGGAAATAAGATACGATACCAATAGGATCGGTACTTTTATGAAAACGGTCACGCTGAAAACCAATTCCAACCACCCGGAATTGACCATCCAGCTTACCGGGGAAGTAGCGGAGTGCGCTCCTAAATGCCAACCCAAACCCGACCACGAATAAACGGTATTTACTAACCCCCAAAAGTTTTAGCAAACGTTTCTCCTGCGTAACATCGGTAACTAACCAATAAAAACAGACAATGAATCAATCTCCAATTTGTTTTTGGCATTCTGACCCAATCAGACCTAATGAAATTGTGCTTATTGCTGGTGCAAACTTTGATGCTTCAGAGGCAAATTTAAATAAAATTAGAATTTATCAAGTCAATGACAATTTGCCGACCATTATCCATTGGCACATGGATATTCCTCCTGATTCCGCTTCTCTACCTCATTTAACCATTAATACTATTCAGCCTACAAGCGAATCACTCAAATTTCTTTTGCCCAAAACATTTAGTTTTGGAATATATAAATATCAAATAATAAACAATGCCAATCATACCCAATCAGTGTTTTATTATTTAAACAGACCACAAATTTGGTGGATTCAAGGCGATAAAGGAACTACTGGAATATCAGGTGGACGTATCAGAATACTCGGCAAATGCTTGGCCTTTCCAGATGAAAAATCCATATTCCCACCCAGTCCTTCAAAAAAACCAATTGTTTTTTTATTGAAAATTGGAAAGACTACTGCAAGAAGATTAACACTAACTAAAGTTACACAATGGGATATAGAAGCACAATTGCCTCCAAACCTGACAGAAGGGAAATACAAAATTTATGTCCACAATGGATATGGTGGCATAAAAGAAATAAGCGAGCCGCATGAAGTAAATATTACAATGAAACCCCTGCTAAACAATACGATTTTTAACATCCTTGACTTTGGAGCAGACAAGACTGGAGCATCTGATTCTACAGCGGCTCTACTTACTGCTTTGAATGCAGCAAGAGTTAATGGAGGAGGAATTGTATTTTTACCGAGAGGTCGCTTTTCAATAAAGTTATTCAATGACGACAACACACCGATTACCATTAACATACCACCTAACACTATACTTCGAGGAGAAGGACGAGATAAATCATGTTTGTTTTGGTCGCCTTTTGCAGGAGGAGATGAAGCAAAATTAATAGGTCAAGGAGCTCTTAATCCTCCAGATTCGCTATTACAAGGAGATGGTGCGTTTGGAATAGAACACATTAGTATATTATCTTCGTATCACCGACATGTAATAAATGGACAAAGCGGGATCGGGAATATTATCATTGATAACGTAATTATCAGGGCAAATGTATATATGGGGCATTTGACAGATGAAGAATATGATAGGAGATTTAGAATAATGAAAAATGTTTTAGGTGATGATGCATCCTGTATTATTTTAAATGGACCAAATTTAAAAATAACAAATTGCGATTTATACGGAAGTGTAAATGCAATATGGATAAGACAAGGAACCGGAGTATATATTGCAAATAACATCTTGCGTACAGGCAGGTTTGGCAATAATGATATTGTAAATTGCCAAGATTTGATATTTGAAAACAACAAAATCATTGGAGGGGATTTGATTGCGGTTGGCGGCGGGATAGCATGTAGAGGATTTGTACCACAAGAACAAAAAAATATTCTTTATTCAAAAAATATTTTTAAACAATTTTATGGCAGAAATGGAGAATGCATTACTTCTGATGGTGGAAGTCATGCGTATATGGGAGGAATTAAATTACCTATTGTTGGCAATTTAATTGAATTACAGTCTCCTCGCCTTGATTCAGGCAAGGTTTGGACAGGTGGGGCAATCTATATTTTGAAAGGAAAGGGGGCAGGTCAATTTAGGAGAATTGAAAACATAGGCATTGATGATAAAACAGTAGAAATCCAAACCCCTTTTTTAATCTCGCCTGATGAGACTTCAATTGTAAGCATTTGCCCATTTCAAGCCCACTACTTGTTCATTGAAAATGAGTTTGAAGATGGAGGTCCAGCAATCCAGTTTTATGGCAGTTCGATAGAACATATTCTATATGGTAATACGAGTAAACGAACATCTGGTTTCCATAATCAAGGAATGGCTGATGAATTATATTTTTATCAACCCAGTTGGTTTATCCAGTTTATAAACAACCGAATAATTGAAGCAAATACCATTATTGGCCCGTTAAGTAGTTTTCCTCCCACAGATGTTTTTATTGCAACAGTTGACAGTCATCAAGGCTCAATAGATTTCCCTGACCCTTACGGACCTAATAGGAAAAATTTGGCTCGGTGGGCTGTGCATAGACATAATCATATAAAAAACAATGGAATAATTGGCGTGATTGGAGGAGTAGATGTTGTCATTGATTCAAATATTGTTGAAAACAGCAATATGGGTATTTATGTAGAAGAACATTCACATAATGTTCTTCTACATAAAAATATGTTTAATGATGTTGACATTAACATTTCAGACATTGGCGGTGTAGCAACATTGCTGTCCTAAATGCAAACCTAGATACAAATAGTACCTGAACTTGAGATCGTTGTTGGCTTGATTTAAACACTTGCTCGACCTAAATTTTCACTTTTTTTCAAGAAATGCTTCTTTCACCCGATGGCTGGTCAGTCCTACCCATCACTACCTTTATTTTTCTATGAAAACCTTCCTTTTTTTCTTTCTAAATCGGCATAATTGCCAGTTTCTTACGCTCTGCTTTTGCCTTATGGCGAATATATCTGCCCATGCGCAAGGCAGTACCGCTATACTGAATGGCGAACTTTCCAGCCTTAGATCCCCCACTGGCAATGGCCAGCCTATTTTTGGGCAATTAACATCCGTGGTCGGCTGTTTTGCCAATGGGAAAGTGCAATTTTCTACCGCTACCCGTAGCACTAATGGCAGTATACAAAGTTACAAAGTCGGCATGAGCCAAAGTGAAATGCAAACCTTTTTTGATAGTCAGTCTGGCTATCACCAGACGTTTATCCAGGGTTATTATAGCAATGGCGAAGTAAAGTACAATGCTATTTTTGAAAAATCACCCGTCAATTCCTGGTATGCTGCCCACGCCATAGCCGATGTTACGGCACTGAATACGATGTTGGCAGAGGCCAAAAGCAAAGGTTATCGCCCGCGTTGTTTGAGTGGATATCAAACCGGTCTAGTGACGGTTGGTTTTGCCGCCATTTTTGAAAAATATGCCACCAATCCAGCCTGGCAAGTAGAGAAATCCCTGACGGCGGCTCAATACCAGGAAAAATTCAACTATTGGACCGCACGGGGCTATCGCCTTGAATTTGCCACTGGCTATACGTTGTCGGGTATCGATCTGTACATCGCACTTTTTGTAAAAGAGGCCGGACCTGGCTGGTACAGCTATCATGGGATGAACGGGGCTAATTTTAAAACCGAGCAAGACAAAGCCACGGCCAAGGGATACTACCTGAAATGCTTAAGTTACTACGGTGCTAGTGGGAATACCTATCTGGCTATTTGGGAGGAGGCCCCAAAAATTACTTTGACGGGGGAGATTTACTGGTCATCCGTCCCGGCAGATGGCTCTACCTGTGGGTTGATTTTTGAAAGTGAAAATAAGTTCTTAGGACGGTTGACCAAAGCCAATGGGGAATTTATTTCCACCCATATTCAGTATGGCCCGGTAGTCAGCCAGGGAAATATAAAGAAAATGACCTACAAAATCACCAATTTGGTTTCCACCTACGGTTACGATTATGACCTCCGCAATAATGGAAAATACCAAACGGTGGACAACAATGGACAAATCAGTCCCAAACTTTCCAATTTTATTATCGCTAAGCAGCGTATTTATACGGGTGTTGTTCCCGCCGCTGCTGCCAGCATTCCTTTGCACGCCATCTTTTGCCCGACGGTGCCTAATTAAAATTAAAAAATCCAATACCGGATGGAACCAGTCGGTGAATAAATTTAGTTCCTCCACCTTGGCGGCGGCAGCGTGGGTGCCCACGTTCGACGACATAAAAATAAAAACCAACTTGAACGGCAGAAAAATTGCTTTGAAAAACCGCCAACGGGGGAAAAGCAGCACGACCGTTCTGGTGGTAGAAAGCAGCAACGCCGCAAAGACCAGCGAAATTGACATCAGCGAAATCGAGGGACGAAGCGAGGAGATTGAGCAGGGGGTATATGACTTTTGGGCGCGGGGACGGGCGAAGTGATCAATCCAACTTGATCGCGGCACCCGTTCCTACATGTCCTTTTCTCAGGGCAGCCCATACCCCTTATCCAAATCATCCAACACCAACACCCGCAGGTTGGTCTGGGCCTCGGTGATGGAAGCTTTCCAAAAAGTAAGTGAAACAGGCTTGTATCAAGTAGTCGTTTGCAAACTATACAGGTCAAAAAAAGTATGACTCGGCAAAACACCCGCCGACACCGGCAATGGAAAAGCCTCGCGTAATAAGCCAAATTGCAGAGAGCGAAAGTAACGCTGGAGCAGGCGGAAAATCTCTGAATCCTCGACCAGACTGCCCGTCAGCAGCAGCGGCGTTTCCAGCGGACTGAGCCGGAACTGCTCGTAGGCCAGCAAGGTGTAGTACAACACATCGCTGGGTTGTTTAAATTGAAAAGCGTTGTAAAACAACAGGTTCTGTCGGTCGAATACCGTGACGAAGAGCGAGGAAAAGCGCAGATGAACGCAAACTTCATACCCGCTGCGAATGCTGTATTTTTGGTAGGCAGGCAGCAAAGTAGCGGCCAGATGCGTCGTTTGGGCCTCTGGGAAATACTGCCCGACGAGGCGGTAAATAGCGGGCTCCACGGCATACACCAGCACACAATCGAAGGCCGGAAGTGCCGTGTAGCCATAGGTATAATCACCGGGATGCAGCAGCATTTTGAAATAAGTCGACAGATCGTCGGGTTGGAAAAGGCGGCGGGGCACCAGCGTAGCGTTCAGGTTGGAAAAAGCACAGCGCACCCGGCTGTAAAGATGTGCCAGCAGCGTCTCGTGGCCAAAAACGCGGCGCACATCAGCCTCCGTCTCCACGAAACTGCGGCCCGCATTGGAAAACGGCTGGATCTGCAACGCCAAAGGCCGCCCAAACGCATCGGTAGCCAACAGCGAGATGCCGTCGGAGCCAATAACGAGATTAAGCGTCCCGTTCCGCGCAGTTTCGGCGGTCAGTTGCGCGTCGGTAAAATCAAAAATGCGTTGCTCCATGCTGCCAAAACAAAGGCCGGAAACCCGAAACCCGCCGCAAATATCGTATTGCTGACGCATTTTTTGGCTTTCCGGCCCTAACTTGTCGAAATATTTGATCTTTCAACAATTTCCCGTAATGTTATTTTGCCGCTACCGCCGCTGGCCCACCAACCGCCGCTGCACCGATTTTGCAGGCACCATTATACCGCGCACCTTCTTCGACGATCATAGTTCGAGCCGTAATATTGCCTTCAATGACCGCCGTATCCATCAGATGCAGGGCTTCTTTGACGAACACATCGCCCTTGATTTTGCCTTTGATGGCTGCATCGCGGGCCTTGATATTGCCCTGTACATAGCTGGTATCGCCCATCACGAAGCGTTTTTCTACTTCTACTTCGCCGTGAATGGCCCC
Organism: Saprospirales bacterium; assembly: GCA_031425155.1. Taxonomy (GTDB): domain Bacteria; phylum Bacteroidota; class Bacteroidia; order Chitinophagales; family Saprospiraceae; genus M3007. Next base: position 83,394 of record JANPIV010000109.1, read on the forward strand.
GTCCAGGCGCACATTTTCGACGCAGACGAATTTCCCTTCGATGGTCGTGCCTTTCGCGATGACGGTGGTGCCTGCACTGTCTTTGTCGTTGCCCATCGGTAAATTCATGGGGGAAGACGCCGGCTTCTTGTCTTTGGTATTGCTGGAAAACATACTGATTAAAAATTTTGCAAATATGAGAAATGTTTTGATACGGCGACCGATTTTTCAAAACTCCCTTTTAATCGGCCACCGCACGTTCCCTTTACAAAGAATCATGCCAACTACGCGACCAAAACCGTATTTTTGTCGCCCTTTTTCAGGCAACTTTTATTTCCCTGAAAAACATACTACTATGTCAGTTACTATTTTAGCCATCGAATCTTCCTGCGACGATACCTCTGCCGCCGTCATCCGCGACGGCGTGGTGTTATCCAATTGCGTGGCCAATCAGGAGGTGCATCAGTTGTATGGCGGCGTGGTGCCGGAAGTGGCTTCGCGGGCGCATCAGGCCAATATCATTCCGGTGGTTGCGCTGGCCCTCCAAAAAGCGGGCGTAACCAAAAACGAGCTCACGGCGGTGGCTTTTACGCGGGGACCTGGCCTGCTGGGCTCGTTGCTGGTAGGTACTTCCTTTGCCAAAGCCCTGGCTCTGAGTTTCGATTTGCCGCTGATTGAAGTGAACCACCTGACCGCGCATGTGCTGGCGCATTTTGCCGAAGAACCAAAGCCCAAATTCCCTTTTTTATGTCTGACAGTCAGCGGCGGCCACACGCAGATTATCGAGGTGCGTGATTTTCACGACCTGGAAATACTCGGCCAAACCATTGATGATGCCGCCGGGGAGGCTTTCGATAAATCGGGAAAACTGCTCGGACTGGGTTACCCTGCCGGGCCGCTCATTGACAAATATGCCCGTCAGGGAGAGCCACGTTTTCCATTCCCGGAGCCGGAAGTGGCGGGGCTAGATTTCAGTTTCAGCGGTCTGAAAACTTCGATTTTGTATTTTATAAAACGCGAAACTGCCGCCAACCCGGATTTTATTGCTCAAAACCTGAACGACCTTTGCGCCTCCATTCAGGAACGGATTGTAACGATTTTACTCAAAAAACTACGTAAGGCGGCACGTCAGACCGGCATTCGCGAGATTGCCATTGCCGGCGGCGTCAGTGCCAATTCCGGCCTGCGGCAGGCCCTGACCGCGATGGGCGAGCAGGAAGGCTGGACGACTTATATTCCGGCTTTTCAATATTGTACCGACAACGCAGGTATGATTGGCGTAGCCGCTTATTATAAATACCTGCGCGGGGAATTCTGCGAACAAAACGTTACGCCTTTCGCGCGATGAATAGTTACTGGTTATTAGTTGACTAGTTATTGGGTTGATGAGCAGTACATTACCTCACTTTTAGGTTAAACTAATTGAGCCGAAGTGTTTAGTATTTTACCTAACTGATGTTACGCACGATATAAAAATCAAGTGGAGATTTGAACGGGTCTTTCATCTACTCGATTTCTATTAGCCGTTGTTGCGCGTCCTCGCCAACAACCACGGCAGGGCAGTATGCTAAGTGCTAATTCGTTGTTTTTCAGCAATTTAAACGTTCATTTTTTACTGGCTGCTCACTCCGCCGCTGTTGTTGGCGAGGACGCACAACAACGGCAGAAGTTGATTTCTCTGCCAAATCATGGTGGTTGTGCTTAACATCAGTTACCTAAGCATTTGTGAATGTGCCAACCACATCTGGTGGACAAACACCCTTTCTCCTACCTTTGGCACGCCAATTTTTCTGTTGGCTTCACTAAAAACTTACTCGTATGAAACGATATATTTTTGCTGCGTTCGCTCTTTGGGCCGTGGCTTTTGCCGTAATGTCTTTCCGTCCTGCCCCGGCTCCAATCGCCGTCCCTCCCGCACCTGCGTTGAAATGGTACACCTGGGATGAAGCGATGGCCCTGAACAAGACCAAACCCCGCAAACTCATGATCGACATCTATACCGACTGGTGTGGCTGGTGCAAACGGATGGACAAGACCACTTTTGCCGACTCGGCGGTCACCGCTTACATCGCTGCCAATTTCTACCCGGTCAAGTTCAATGCCGAGCAAAAGGGCGAAATTAAATTTGACGGCCAGACCTTTGGCTACACGAAACAAGACGGCGGTCGCGGCGTCCACACCCTCGCCTACGCCCTGCTGGACGGGAATATGGGCTATCCTTCGCTGGTTTATTTGAATGAAAAAAACGAGCGCATCATGATCTCACCCGGCTTTAAAGAGCCCGCTGACATGCTGAAAGAGCTGCACTTCGCCGCCGAAGAACATTATACCAAAACGACCTGGGAAAAGTACCGCACCACTAACTAATGCGGAATACAGAATACGGAATGCGGAATTTTTTGATTCGACTGAATTCCGCATTCCGCATTCTTTTTATTTCGTATTCGTTAGATGCCTGCTGTTTTTGGCACTGCTGACTGCGCGCCTTCCCACTCATACAGACCTTCGATGGAAAGGTAACGCTCACCGGTATCATAATTGAAGCCCAGTATCCGTGCGCCAGCGGGAATGTCCGCCAGTTTCTGGGCGATGGCCGCCAGCGTAGCACCCGACGATACGCCGCCAAAAATACCTTCTTCTACCACGGCCCGTTTGGCATATTCAAAAGCATCTTCTTTGGACACCTGGATCACGCCGTCCAGCACGTCCGTGTGCAGGTTGCGGGGAATAAAGCCCGCGCCAATCCCCTGGATTGGGTGCGGGCCAGGGGCACCGCCGGAAATAACCGGACTGAGTGCAGGCTCCACCGCAAAAACCTGCAACTTTGGAAAGTGCGATTTCAGCACTTCGGCTACGGCAGTAATGTGTCCGCCGGTGCCTACGCCCGTGATGAGATAGTCAATTCCTTCGGGAAAATCCTGCAATATTTCCTGCGCCGTCGTTCTTCGGTGAACCTCTATATTCGCTTCATTTTCAAACTGTTGTGGCATCCAGGCATTGGGAATTTCCGACACCAGCTGGGTGGCACGTTCGATAGCACCCTTCATGCCTTTTTCGCGCGGCGTCAGGTCGAACTGTGCACCGTAAGCTGCCATCAACCGGCGACGTTCCACGCTCATGCTTTCGGGCATCACCAGGATGATCTGGTAGCCTTTCACGGCAGCCACGAGGGCCAGGCCAATGCCCGTATTCCCGCTCGTTGGCTCGATGATGATGCTGCCGGGGCGTAATTCGCCGCTCTGCTCGGCCGCTTCGATCATGGATAAAGCGATCCGGTCTTTGATGCTGCCGCCGGGGTTGGCGCGTTCGAGTTTCAGCCATACTTCGTGCTGATCGCCAAAAAGGCGGTTGACGCGAACGTGGGGCGTATTACCGATGGTTTCGAGAATGTTATTCGCTTTCATGCGAGAGAAGAAGTTGATGAAGGTTGATAAAAAAGGTTGATATGGGTTGATGAGGGTTGATAAAAAAGGTTGATGAAGGTTGATAAAAAAAGGCGGGTCGCGGTGTATACTGCATTATCAACCCTAATCAACCTTCATTAACCCATTTCTAAATCACAAAATTGACTGGCTCATCGAAGGGTCGGGTGCGTACTTTCAACTGCGACTGGTGCAGCACCACCGAATAGGCAGGCACACTTGTCGTCAGCCAGCTGTTACCGCCGATCACGGAATCGTGACCCACCACGGTATGTCCCCCCAGAATGGTACAATTGGCGTATAAAATACAATTGTCCTCAATGGTGGGGTGCCGTTTTACATTGGCCAGCGATTTGTCCACCTGCAACGCGCCCAAAGTAACGCCCTGATAAATCTTCACATTGTCGCCAATGATAGAAGTTGCTCCAATCACCACGCCCGTGCCATGATCTATAAAAAAAGATCGCCCAATCGTCGCCGCCGGGTGAATGTCAATGCCGGTCTTGCTATGCAAATATTCGGAGAACATCCGTGGCAACAGCGGCGCGCCCAACTTATGTAAAGTGTGGGCAATCCGGTAGTTTGCAATGGCCTGAAAACCCGGATACGTGGCGATCACTTCTTCCAGACAGGTGGCTGCGGGATCGAATTGCAGAATGGCCTCGGCATCTTCCAGAATGGTATCATACACCTGTGCCAACTGATCGAAAAGGCCGTCAGAAATATGCATCACCGCACCCGGCGTATCTTCCATGACCGGATACAAGAGTTTGTGCAGATCGTTGCGCAGCATGGCGTATTGCACTTTGGCGGGTCGCGGCTCGTCGCTCAGTTTTGGGAACAAAAACAAAAACAACGCATCGCATAGCCGGTGCGTCTCCGCCCGGGCCGGAATTTGTACACCCTCGCCAGACTGCTGGGCATCCAGGCGTTGAAAGAATTTTTCTAAAGATGGTTTCATAAATATGCTGATGTGGCCAAAGATTAAAAGCCAAAGACATGAAATAAAAAAACAAGCACCCTTCCACGCGCAAGGTCGGGAAAGGGTGCCAGTTATATAAAAGCAACTTATTGTGATCGTTTATCGTTCAAACGCCTGCAAAAGTCGCTCCCGGCCCTTCCCATACAGTAGGACAGCAACAGCAACAACAAGTTTTGGTTGGAACGAGCAATGATTTCATTTTTTCAGTCGAGCGGCAAACATAGGGCCAGTTTGGGGGATGGACAAGTATAGAGGACATTAAAAATTAAGAAAGAAGCATTGTTTTTCTCAACTTTGCCCCACAAATATTGCTCCTAAAATCCCACCAAACCATTTCAGCCCAAGCACTATGCAACATCTGGCAGCCTATCTCGTAGATGGCATTCGTACGCCTATTGGCAATTTCGGCGGTACCCTGTCGCCCATTCGAACCGATAATCTGGCGGCCCACGTCATTCAGGAACTGATTGCCCGCCACCCGGAATTAGACCCGGCGCGGATCGTTGACGTGTATTTCGGCTGCGCCAACCAGGCGGGTGAAGACAACCGCAACGTGGCCCGTATGGCCTTGCTACTGGCGGGCCTGCCCGTTTCCGTGCCCGGCGAGACGGTCAATCGGCTGTGCGCCAGCGGCATGGCGGCGGCCATACACGCCAAACAAGCGGTGCAGGCTGGCGATGGCGACCTCTATTTGGCGGGCGGCGTGGAGGGTATGACCCGTGCGCCCTACGTGACGAGTAAATCCGCCAAGCCCTTTGGTACGGATGCCAAAATGTTCGACAGCAGTTTCGGCTGGCGATTCGTGAACCCGCAAATGGAGGCGACCTACGGCGTGGACCCGATGGGTATGACGGCAGAGAATCTGGTGGATATGTACGGCATTAGCCGCGACGATCAGGACCAGTTTGCACTGTGGAGCCAGCAAAAAGCCTCCGCAGCCCGCGATGCTGGCCGTCTGTCGGAAGAGATGGTGCCTATCGCCATACCGCAGTCCAAAGGCGAAGCACAATGGATGGAGCACGATGAATTTATCAAATCCGGCACGACGCTGGAAGGTTTGGCACGACTCAAACCGGCTTTCAGAAAAGACGGCAGTGTCACCGCAGGCAATGCTTCCGGCCTGAACGATGGCGCGGCGGCTTTGCTGATTGCTTCCAATAATGGATTGAAAGACAATAATTTATCTCCGTTAGCACGTATTGTCAGTTCGGCGGTAGTAGGGGTGGAGCCCCGCATTATGGGCATCGGGCCAGTGGAGGCCAGTCGCCAGGCTTTGCGCAAAGCAGGTCTTACACTCGACGAAATGGACGTGATCGAACTGAATGAGGCCTTCGCGGCCCAGGTGCTGGCTTGTACGCGTGCCCTCGGCCTGGACGATCAGGATGCCCGCATCAATCCCAATGGCGGTGCTATCGCTTTGGGGCATCCGCTCGGCATGAGTGGTGCCCGCCTGCTGCTCACGGCCGCCCACGAACTACGGCGGCGCGGCGGACGTTACGCCCTGTGTACGATGTGCGTGGGTGTGGGCCAGGGCTATGCAGTGGTATTGGAAAATGCAACGCGGGTTTGACGGGTTTGACGGATTTGCACGGATTTTGAGCAGGACATTTAAAATCAGTAAAACTGATTTTTCATTTGTGGATAAAAAACGGAAGCCATTATACGTTATCATCCGTCGAAAATCAGGTGTCTGTATCAGGTCTTTACCACATCCGAGCTGTCCAATCCGCCTTGTGCATTATATCCGCGAAAATCCGCGCCTAATCCGTCCAATCCGCGTTACATGAAAAAACTCATCCTTTCTGCCGGTTTTCTATTCCTCTTTGGCGCAGTATTCAGCCAGACCAATGCCATGGAAACCTTTGATTTACAGGACACCCAGCATCTGATGGGTACGCTCTTCGATTCGCATTTTTTCGATAGCAATGGGGACGTACTCTGGAAACCGGTCAATTTTTCCGATGCCGTGGAGGCCAACCTTTCCGACGATGGCTACCTGCACACAAGCCTGGATACCATATTGTATTTCAGTACCTATAGTATTCCCCATGCAGTGGTCATCTTCGCCACTTTTTATTATGAAAAAGGGAAGATCAGCGAATGCCATTCCTGTGGCGCCCAATTAAGCGTAGCCGTCTTTGATGAAGCGAGCATCACCGGAAAATGGCAGGTCAGGCAATTCTCCAAACATCTGACAACTTTGGGTAGTTTTGGCGATAACGGGAATGTCGGGCTATTGCAATTCGGTGAAAATCAATGGGCTATGAGTTTTGATATGGGCTGGATGGGCCAAGGCATTTACAGTGAATACGTGGAATTTCGCAATGTGGATGACCTGGAAAAGGTATTCAACTACGTGGTGCATGAAGACAACAGCGGCGTGTGGGGCGATACAAATGAACGCACTTATTCTTTCGACAAAACCATCCATTTTTTGAGTAATAATGAAACAAAATCCGGCTGGTGGGACTTTGACCTAGTGACTCGTGGTACCCGGGCCGGAGAAGACGATGAAGGCAAATCAGTCCCCGACAACATTGTGGAACACTATGTATTCGATTGGGATACAAATACTTATATGCGGGCTTGTCCGTAAACGCCCCCTCCTGCTCCCCATAAAGGGGGAGAGTACATGGAGCGGAGGGGAGATTGGTGCATTTTGCTTTATTGCCTTTTTGCCCATTCCATTACCCCTACTTTCCCGTAAATGGGAGTACATGAAGCGGAAGCAATGATCCGTTGTTTTGGCCTTTCCGATGAAAAACCGGGGTGTCGCTGCGCTCCATTTGGCCGTTTACGCTACCGCCCAGTACTGTCGCTGTTTTCCTGATACAAGGTGGGTGGCGTGGCTGGCGGATTCGGGACTTTCTGCAAATGAAACTCGAAGGGAATACCGCGCAGTTCGGTCGTCAGTACGAGCATGGAATCCGTCAATAACTGGATGTGGTAATTGATTGGTTGGAGACTTTTTTGTTCAATTTTGTCTTCCTGCACCGTGTAGTCAGTGGGCTGCTCGGCGCCGATGGGCAGGTTGGATTGCATTTTGCCATCCGCTCCAAACTGATAGTACACGCCTTGCAGGGTAGGGGTTTCACTTTTATTGCGCAGGCCCTTAGTCAATTGCCAGTAGCCGACAATAGAATTTTTGTTATTGACTGTGGTATCACAGGAAGACAACAGCGACAAAGTCAGCGCAAAGGGGAAAATACGAAATAGCATGGTCAATGATGAATTTTGGAGGTCGGTCGGTGCAGGTTACAGCTGGCCAACTTTTCTCTCTCGAAGAAAATTTTCCCCTATAACTCCCGACAGCAAGTTGGAATTATACAAATCACTTTAAATCCACAAAACCGAAACCCAGGTAAGGGTATTCGCCGAAACCTGCGAAGTAGCAAAATTCCATCATCGGCGGCGGCAGGCTGACTTCAAATTCGTAGGCAAAGCCACGCAACTGGAGCACCCCTTCGGGATTGGGCTTGAGATGGATAAGGCGCGATTTGGCCAGCCCAATCAAACGGAACTGCATAGCAAAAGCCGGATCGAGCAGTTTAAGATTCACCAGCGATTTGTACTGCATGGCGGCTTTGAAACGCCGCACCAGGTGGTTGAAAAAACTAATATCGTAGGCCTCGTTATCTGGCAGCAGGTAAGGATTGGCCGTTTTTATTTCTTCTACGGTGGTCACGGAGATGGGCGACACCGCCTTGAATTGCATCGTATCCTTGAATACGGGCTTCGGCATGATCTGCCAGTGCTTTACTTCAAATTGCGCAGGCTGCCCTTCCAACGTACCCAAAGTGAGGGGTTGCTGACGAAACAGATTGACGATCTGCTGTTCAAAAGCCGGATCCAGATACAGCGAAATGCTCAGTTTGACCTGATTGCCCTGCAACCTGAATTCCTGCTTGACCTGATCCATCTCGTAAGGATAGATAGCCAATGGGCTGAAAGTGAACAACTTGTAATTACGGGAACTGAGGTCAAAGCCGCGCTTTTGTACCCAATGCTGCAGTTCGGCCCCCGCTTTGGAAAGGACCGTGAATACCCAACCGGAGATTTCAGATTGGTAATTGATGGGGATAATCGTGCCCTTCTGACAAGAAAGACTGAATTGGATACGCATAGTGTCCGGTAGTGATTAAAGGTAGATTAAAAATTTCACCAAGTGAATGACGTTTTGTTTTCGCCGCGAAAAGTACGGCAATCCTGCTTTTTAACAAGAAAAAAATCAAAACAAGGTGGAATTTCCGGTTTTTTAGATGATTTAGCGCAGGAGGGTCACGTCTCCCTCCACGAGTTCACGGGTTCCGTCGAGGTATTCGACCTGTGCAAACCAGGCATACACGCCCATACCGGCCACCTTTTTACCGACCATACCGTCCCAGCCGTCGCGCTCGCGGAGGGTCAGAAAATCGTCGCGGCGAAAACACAGGCTGCCCCAGCGGTCGGCAATTTGAAACGTGATTACGCGACTGACGCTTTGGTCAGTGAAGATGGGCAGGTAGTCATTGTCGCCATCGTCATTGGGCGAGAAGACATTGGGTACCCAGACGGCGTTCCTGCGCTTCATCTGCACTTCTACTACTACCTGGTCGGTAGCGGTGCATTGCTGCGCATTTGTGACGGTGACGCTATATGTACCCGCTTCCCCGACCTGAATGGTGGAAGTCGTAGCACCATTACTCCATTGATAGAATAAATCGGGATTGGCTGTGCCGAGGGTCAGCGTAGTACCTTCCAGAATGGTGACAGTAGGCGAACCCAGATCAAAAGTGAGGGGCACCGGCGACTCCACCAGAAAAGTATCACGGGCAATACAACCGAATTCGTTGTACACCACCACCGTGACCATACCGGTCTGGCCATTCAACAGATTGATGGTGGGCGTGGTGGCCCCATTGTTCCACAGTATGCTACAGGAATCACAATCGCTGACCTGTATATTTAGCGCACGGGGCGGTGCGGTGCAAGAGGCAGGCCCCACCGGCGCAATTTGCGCACTGCTCTCGCATAAGGTAGTGACCAGCCAAAAGTCATCAAATCCGGCAGCGGCTTCGGTTTTTTCAAAACCCGCGTTGCTATACGAGTTACCGCCGATCAACAGCGCTCCATCGGGCAGACGGGCCAGCTGGGTCAGGGCATCATCACTGCTCCCGCCGACCGGCATTTCCCAGGTCTTGTCGTGGTTTTGGTTTAAGCCTACCAGCCAATAATCATAACCGCCGCGCCGTGGCGAGGTTTTATTGCCCGAGGGACCAGAATCGGAGACACCACCCAGCACCAATCGCCCCGTTTCGTCTTCTTCTATCGCATACAGATCGTCTAACCCGGTTCCGCCAAAACTCCACTCCCGTATTTTCTGGCCTTCCGGGCTGAGTTCGACCACCCAGTAATCGCTGTCGCCGCCGTAAAATGCGGCGTCTTTACCATTGTTAAAACTAGTCGGTGGAGCCGGAGCAGAACCGGAGCGCCCGCCCATGAGCAAATTGCCGGAGCGTAATAGATGCAGCGCGTAGGGGTAGTCTTCGCCCGCTCCGCCATAGCGATGCGTCCAGATGATCTGACGGCTGGTTGGATTAAATTTAATTAATAGAAAATCCATCCCGCCCCGCGTCGGTTCGGGGCCGAGATCGCCACTGCCGCCCGTCGAAGTGGTGCCACCAGACAGGTAAATATTCCCGTCCGCCGCCCATTCTATATCATTTATCTGTTCGTAGCCTTCGCCGCCAATAGTCTTGTCCCAGACTTTATTTCCCTGATTATCCACCTGTATGATCCAAAAATCGTGCAGTCCGAGCGCGGGTTCCGATTTTTCATTACCGGCTTCGGAAGAAGAGTGACAACCCAGCAGATAACCATTGCCAGCGGGCAGGGGACGAATGCTGAAAACTTCATCCTGATATAGTCCACCGTACGATTTGTCCCATAGCAGCTGCCCCTGTGGATTTATTTTGATCAGCCAAACGTCTTTGTCGCCACGGCTGGGCTGGGTTTTGTCGCCACTTATACCCGAATAAGAATAGCCACCGGCCAGAAAACCACCGTCGGCGGTGGGGATCAAAGCCCAAAGCCGCTCGTCCTGTGCGCCGCCATAAGTACGCCGCCAGATTATGTTGCCGTCAAAATCAAGTTTGGCAATAAAAATATTCCAGGAAAAATCGGTGGGATTGCCGAATGCAATATTGGAACGCGTGGAGCCGCCCACCAGAATGCCATCGGGCAGCACGAGTTGACCATTCAACTCTTCGTAGCTCTCGCCGCCCAGTGTTTTGTCCCAATTAAGAAGGGGCTGCGCTTCCGCCACGCCCATATATGCCGCCAATAGCATGATTGACAGCATTTTAAACCAGGAAAACAGGTAGCAGGAAAAACGCATAGGTAAATGGGAAAGGTGGAAAACGGATTACCGGGAAAATATAGTGCCAAAATTAACGGCTGTTGTTGTATAACTTTCAAACGCACCGTTCACCGGGAGATAATTTTCCCGGAACGGAGCCAAGTGTCCTTTCATTTCTTTCGTACTTTTGTGCATCTCAACTACTTATGCGTATCATTGGAGGAAATTTAAAAGGCCGACGTTTCGATCCACCGGCGGATAACTGGCCCACCCGCCCCACGACGGATATGGCGAAGGAGGCCTTGTTTAATATCCTGAATAACCTGATTGATTTTGAGGAGACGAAAATGCTCGATCTGTTTGGCGGGACGGGCAGCCACAGTTACGAGTTTATTTCGCGGGGCTGCCAGGATGTGACTTATGTGGACAATTTCGCCCTGGCGGTGCGTTTCGTGCGCAAGACGGCGGAGACATTTGGCATAGAAAAGAACCTGACCATTCAGCAGATGGATGTGTTTCATTTCATCAAACACTGCACCACGCAGTTTGATTACATTTTCGCCGGGCCACCGTACGCCCTGCCGACCATTGATACCATCCCCGACCTGATTTTTGAAAAAAACCTGCTGCTACCGGACGGTCTTTTTGTGCTGGAGCACAATCCTTACCATGACTTTTTGAACCATCCGCAACTGGCAGATGTAAGGATTTACGGGAAGACGATTTTTAGTTTTTTTAGATAGGCGTACCGGCGGGTTCAGCCGCCGATATGTAAATCATGGATTAAAAATTGGTATTAATTCTTAGGTAGATGAGTGACGAGACCTGCCATTTTTTTGAAACTTGGCAGGTCTAAGTGCTTGACATTCATGATTTTAGTAAACAAAACTCATGAATCGCATACGATATAATGTTCGGCGGCTAAACCCGCCGGTACGGACTTACATCGTATTGGCCGACTTGAAGATCCGGTTCCAGTTGATACCATCGCGCATATTGCCGTTCTTGGTCGAGAACCAGATGAACAGCGGTTTGCCCACGACGTGATCTTCCGGCACGTAGCCCCAAAAGCGGCTATCTTCGGAGTTGTGACGATTGTCGCCCATCATCCAGTAGTAGTCCTGCTTGAAAGTGTAAGAATTGGCTTCTTGACCATTGATATAGATTTTGCCATCGCGTACGGCCAGATCATTGTGCTCATAATCATGGATCACACGTTTGTAAAAGGGCAGATTCTGCTCGTTGAGCGGGGTCGTAACGCCTTTCTGCGGAATATAGATCGGGCCGTAATTATCCACTGACCAGCTGCGGTAGCGTTTGGCGTCATTGGGGAACATGTATCCGGTCGTATCCACGCGGGGTTTCCAACGTTCGATTTTCACGTTGGATCCCATTGCTTTTATCTTGGCGACCTGCTCATCATCCAGATTAAATAGCCCCTGACTGGCCGTGCCGGGACCGGGATCGTCGAGGTGAACGCCCCACTCGTCCAGTTTCTTCGGATTGACCGGCGGGGCCACCTGATACAGGAATTGGCGATGCTTTGGCACCTGTGCTGCCTGGCCATTAATATATACTTGGCCGTCACGAATCTCCAGGCTGTCTCCGGGCAAACCTACGCAACGTTTGATATAGTGGTCTTTTTTATCCACGGGCCGCACAACGATCTCCGCACCGGGCGGCAAAGCACCGCCCAGTTGTCGCCGCTTTTGGTAAATATCCATCGAACGCGTCGGTTCCAGCAGCACACTATCACCCGAAGGCCAGTTGAACACCACCGGCTCGTTATGGTCAATCTTCTCCAGGGCCGGCAAACGGTAATAGGGAAGTGACGGGTTGGTCAGGTAGGATTCACCCATATTATTGGGTAAACGGTTGTGAATCAACGGAAACTGAACAATGGTCATCGGCATCCGAATGCCGTAATTGGCTTTACTGACGAACAGGAAATCGCCAACTTTAAGCGTTCCTTCCATCGAAGAAGTCGGAATCACGTAAGCCTCGATCAGGAACATGCGGATAAATGCGGCTGCGAATACCGCAAAAATGATCGCTTCTGTCCACTCCCGCGTCTGCGATTTATGCAGGAAGCTGTATTCCTTTTCCAGTTTGCTGATCGCCAGTTTGTCCTTCCGCTCCACAGCTTCCGTATGTTCCCGGTGATACCTGCGTTCTCGGTCCAGAATAGGCCCCTGGTACTTGTCCTGCTCGTTGGCACCAATCAGAAAAAACGGAATCGGGGCATAGATGGCGGCCAGGAAAGCGGCACCAAAACTATGCTTGCCGAAGGAACGCACCATGTCAATGACCATTCCGATATAGATGAAAATATTGACAATCGGAAAAAGCAGCCATAGGGCATAGCTGGGCTTCCGGCCAATGATTTTGCACCATTCCACTGCGGCTACGCCCGGCACCAGGGCTTTCCAGCCCGGCACACCGGCTTTTTCAAACAATTTCATCATGCTCACCCCGAGCAAAATATATAGAACCAGCAGAAAAATCAGAATGGACATTTTGGCAAAAATTGAAATTGAAAACACGCGGTCATCGAAGCGCAGGCGAAAGTAGCGGGAAATAAAATCCCGCCGCTGCCACTTCGACTATTGAGATAAAAATTTCGATTAACAATAAATGATAATCGTGCCCGGCAAGGTCAGCAGACCCTTTGAAATGGACTAATTAGCGGGTTGTTCCTCGGCTGTTTTGCGCTTTTTGCGCCGCGTTTTGAACATTTCTACCACTTCTTTATCTTTCAAAAAGCCGAAATCAACAAACTGGGTGGAAACGAATTTCTTCACATCCTGGTAATCCTTGCTGCGTTTGTCGGTGTAGTGCTTGAGCAGTTTATTGATATATACCATCGAGCGTTTTTCTACTTCCTGGTTGAATTCCTGGTTGCTGAAAATGCGCATGTAAATGGCAAAAATCTTGGTCAACTCGAAATAATCACCATACTCCCGTTCGCTGAGGCCATTGATCAACCGGGTAAAGTACTGTACGATCAGGAGGCGCAGGCACTCGCTTTCTACGGAAAGTCCCTGGTGATTGTTATAAAATTCCTGCACCGCTTCGATGGTGTCCGGGTGGACATAGCCGAGGTGGTGGACCTTTTCGGCGATGCGGTAATAGTCGGAAATTTTGTCCGGCCAGGTTTTGTCCACGGCATTGCTCATGCGTTCATCGTTCACGGGGCTGATACCCGGCGACTTGAACAGCGTGATCAGAAAGCGCAGATATTTCAGGTCAAACTCCGGGAAGGAGCGTCTTTCCCGCTCAAAATGCGTGGCAAAGGCCAGCCGCTCTGCCGGATCGAGTTCGATGAAATTGCCGTACATCGCCAGCATTTCCAGGTATTCTTCATTGTTCTGGAAAGTCTTATTGTCCAGAAAATCCTTCACCTGCGACTGCAGACTGGCATTATCGCCACCTGTCTCGAAGCGTTTGAGCAAAAACTGGCGCAGAGCAGAGAAATTGGCCTTCATTTCTCCCAAACTAGTCGGAAAATCTGCCGAATGGTACTGCTCGTTGCGGAACTGATTGGAGAAACGGCGGTAAATATCCTCGCGGTCTTTCAAGTCGCGGAAGCGGTCATTTTTCTGTTGTTGCAGAAAATAGCGGATGCGCTTATTTTCGACGAGACTCATCAAATTGGTGATCCAGATATCGCTGCTAAAAGCAAAACCCACCGAAATACTCTGGCCGATGCGCTTTTTCAACTGGTCGAAATGCGGGCTTTGGCAGATGGCCAGCAGAATATCTTTAAAGTGGTCGTTGGGACGAACATAGCGGTACTGGTCATTTATTTCCGGGCGAAGCACGGCAAAACCCAGCACCCGGGGCAGATACAGGCCCTCAAATACGGGTTCCAGCAAGTATTTTTCAAAAGTAACCAACTGCAATGGTGCCTCGGAGGCTACCTGGTGGTGCAGTACTGAAAGGACAGGCTCGTGCGCGAGGCGAAGATTGTTATAATACTCGTCTTCCTCTTCTTCGAGGTAGAGCGCCAGATCGGGCGATTCCTGAATGGCCGTAGCAATATCATTCAGGCGGTCGTAATATTTTTCATCTAAGGGTTGCATAGTTGGAAAGAGATGAGTGAAGAATGAATCCGGGCGTTTGAAAAAAGACCTGGTAAAACCATCGAGGGCTTTACCAGGTCTTTATAAATTCGTCTGGACGGCAAAAGTATAAACTTTGCCGAAATCTGTATCAGGCTTCTTTTGTTTTTTCTGTTTCTGCTTCAGGAGCAGCGGCTTCGGCGACAGGTGCGGCCTCTTCGGCTGCCGGAGCGACGGTTTCTGCTGCGGGAGTTTCCACCACTTCGGCAGGTGCTTCGGCTTCGGCCACAGCAGGCGCTGCAGTTTCTTCCGCTACTGCCACTGGGGTTGCTTCTGGTTCAGGAGTAGGTTCGGCGACCGGAGCGGCTACTTCGGCAGGGGCTGCCTGCTCGGCTACGGGTGCTTCCACAGCGGCGGTGACTGCGGTTTCTTCTGCCACCGGAGCGGCTTCTTCTTCTTCCGGCGTTTCTTCTACGACTGGTGCAGGTTTGGCTTTCACTTTCTTCACACCATCCACTTTCGCTTTGAATTCCAGTTTTTGCTGGACAGTCATATCGCGGCGCGCTTCGATGCGGCCTTGTTTTTCGGTCTGCCAGGTAGCGAGTTTCTCAGCGGCTTCTTCCGGGGTCATTGCGCCTTTGGTTACGCCACGATCCAGGTGTTTTTGAAATAGTACGCCTTTGAAACGCAGGATAGAACGCACCGTATCAGTTGGTTGTGCGCCGTTTTTCAGCCACTGATAGGCTTTGTCATTGTTCAGTTCGATCGTCGCCGGAGTGGTCAGGGGATTGTAGGTACCGATCTTTTCGATGAAACGGCCGTCGCGGGGCGAGCGGGCATCGGCGATAACAATGTGGTAAAAAGGGGCCTGTTTGCGGCCTTTACGCTGTAGTCGTATTTTGACTGGCATGGTAAAAATTGAAAATTAAAGTGAGATAAAACTCGCCCGGTTCCTCACCTGAAGTGACGCCGGGCTTTTCGAGGGCGCAAATGTACGCACATCGCTTTCACAAAACCAAACATCATTTGCTTTTAGTCGTAAATTTTGGGGTTTTGCCAAACGAAGATAAAACTTATGAAGGCCCTAATGAACAACCGACCTACTTTTGCGTAGCCAATACCCACAATACTGTTCATCCAACGTCTATCAGAAAATGATCGCCTTTCGCCTCTTACTCCTCCTTTGTGCCGCGCAATTGTCTGCCCAAACCCCGCAGTTATCCGGTGTCATCAACCATTATGCTGCAGTGACGGCTATTGACACCTGCAACGGCATCCTGAGCATTAATGACACGACGGGTTTCCGGGTGGGTGGCGCCGTGTTGCTGGTGCAGATGCAGGGCGCACAGATCACGACCACCAACAACAGTTCGTATGGGCAGATCCAGAATCTGAATGCGGCCGGTCGCTATGAGCGCGTTTTGATAGATTCGGTAGCGGCGACCGCGATTTTTCTGAAAAACCGGCTGTTGTACAATTATAGTGTCGCTGGCCGGGTCCAAGTGGTCACTATTCCGCAGTACACCGATGCGATAGTCACGGATACCGTACGCGCACAGCCCTGGAACGGCACCATTGGTGGCATTCTAGCCCTGAAAGTAACGGGCACACTGACGCTGAATGCACCGCTTTGGGCCGATGGTGCGGGTTTTCGGGGCGGCACACCGTCTTTTGTATTGGATAACAACTGCAATTTCGCGATTCCGGAGTTGCGCTATTACTACGCGGCGGGCAACTGGCGCGGCGCCTACAAAGGGGAAGGCGTGGCTGTGCGCATCACGGGAAGAGAATTGGGGCGCGGCCCACAAGCAAATGGTGGCGGCGGTGGCAATGACCACAACTCTGGCGGTGGCGGTGGTAGCAACGTCTCGCGAGGCGGAGAAGGCGGTGAAAACGACGAACCCAGTAATCTCGGCTGCGATGGTTATTATCCGGGCTTTGGCGGCTACGCTTTGGCCACGACTACGGAACGCTTGTTTTTGGGCGGTGGCGGCGGTGCCGGACATGCCAATAATGGCCTGACCAGCGCCGGTGGTGCCGGTGGTGGTATTATATTGGTGCAGGCTGGCAGTATTACGGGTACCGATCCGCTTATATCTGCCAATGGTAGCTCTGCCGAAATTGGTGAGGGAGACGGCGGCGGCGGCGGCGGCGCGGGCGGTACTATATGGCTCAAGGCGACCACTACCGATGCCAGCATGATCGTACAGGCCAACGGTGGCAACGGTGGTGATACCGATAATAGTGCTGGTGGGGAACGTTGTTTTGGACCAGGCGGCGGCGGTAGTGGGGGCTATATTCTGAGCAATTTGCTCGATGTTCCGCTGCCTGGTGGTGGTCAGCCTGGTATTGTCAGATTTTCTACGGGCGGATGTAATGACAGCAGCAACGGTGCTACACCCGGCGAAACGGGCCAGGTGAAGCCTGTTTCTGCACTGCCGGAAGGGCAGGTGGAGATTGCGGTGCCCGTCATTACTGTAGCACCGCAGCCAACTACGGTTTGTGCCGGGAATGATGCGCTGTTCGTGGTGGGCACCAATGCCGGAGCATGGACGTATCAATGGCAGGTGCAAACTACCACCGGCGGTACCTGGCAGAATCTGGCTGCCGGGCCGGATTACAGTGGCATTAATACCGACTCGCTGTACATCAACAATGTAGATTTTTTACAAAATGGCTATCGCTATCGCGCGGTGGTGCGTGTGCTGAATTGCGCCCAGACCATCTCGCCAGACGCGGAACTTACCGTCAGTGCGGCTCCCACGGCGGCGTTTACGACGACGATTGATGATCGTACCGTGCTGTTCAGCAATCAATCTACCAATGCGACGAGTTATATATGGTCTTTCGGTAATGGCGGCATGGCCACAATCGCCGACCCGCAATTCACCTATTCCCAGGACGGGACTTATACCGTCATGCTGCTGGCTATCAATGCCTGCGATACGGCGGTAGTGACCCAACAGGTTACCGTGCCTTCGCTGCCTACGGCGAATTTTACCGTGCCCGATTCTACCGTGGCTTGCTTATCGGCAGTGCTTGCTTTTCAGAATCTGTCTATAAGCAGTGCCAATAGTTTTCAGTGGAGTTTTCCTGGTGGCAATCCGGCCAGTTCCATCGCGGCAGAGCCGAATGTAACTTACACGACCTCCGGCGATTATACGGCTCAATTAATTGTCGCTAACGCCAACGGACAAGATACTTTGGTGCGCAGTTTTTATGTGGAAGTGACGGGTTTTGCCAGCGGTAATTTTGACTACTTACTTGCACCGGGCGGCGTAGTTTTATTTACCAACCAAAGTCAGTCGGGTACGACGTATAGTTGGGATTTTGGTGACAATACGCCTTTAGTGGCCGGGCTAAGTCCCACGCATCAATATACGCAGAGTGGTACTTATGTGGTCACCCTATCGGCCTCCAATGCTTGCGGGGTGGCTATTTTACAACAGAATATAGTCGTGACCGTAGACGGTGTGAGTACTTCATCGGCGCAGCGTTTGGGCCGCGTTCGTCTGTTTCCCAATCCCGTCGGGGAGCGGCTGACCATTGATTGTTCGGCTGCCAATGCCCAACCGCTGGAAATTCAAATTCTGGATACTGCCGGGCGGTTATTGCTGAGCCAACAGAATGGGATTCTGCCAGTGACGGAGGTCTCGTTAAACAGTTGGCCGAGTGGTGGTTATACGGTGGTGCTGCGTTTTGCCGAGGGTAGGGTAGTGCAGGGAGTGGTGAAGAAATGAATCAATTCCAACGGGCATGCATAATCGCCCAGATAGTTACGACTAATGCAGCACCGTAAACTCCATAGAGCAAAATATTCGCGATTAATTGTTGTTCGTTTTTTTGAAAATACCAGACTAAACCCGACATAATGCAAAAAAATAACGTGAGGCCACCCATGTTTATCTTATTGGATAATCGCGCGTCGTGTGCTTCGGGGGGCAGGAAGAAAAGCGTCGCCCAACTATAAATCATCAGAGCGGTGATGCCTAATAGTCCGTAAAAGAAGAATTTGAACATAGTATTATGTCTAGTATAGTTATTAGACAGGGTTAACTGATGTTACGCACGAAGTACGTTTATGCAAACGTCACACGCTCCACTCGTTTGCAAAACTTTTAGGAGTTTCGTAAACGTCGCTTCGCGTCGAGTTGTCATGTCGTAGAGAAACAGAGACATCCACACAAGCCGGGTTATTAGAAAGCCCTTCATCAGTAAATACTGGATTACATAGCTTGTGTGGATGTCTGCACTCCGTTACGACATGACAATCAAGACGGCAGGAAAGCCCACAAATTATTTTTCACACATTCCTAAAATATCGGCGGCTGAACCCGTCGGTACTAAGCCGGTAATTTCCAGCCATTCTGATAGTGCGCTTTTATTAAAGCATTCGCTTCCTTGTCGTTTTTAAATTCCCCTTTGGCGGCATCCCAATAGACTTTCCGGCCCGTTTTGAAAGCCACATTGCCCATGTGCGCATTGATAGCCGCCACTGCGCCGGTTTCAATACCGCATTTCAGGATGGAAGCGTCATTGGCCTGCATGGCCGCGACGAAGTTTTTAGCATGGTCGGCGATGTAATTGGCGTTATTGCCTCTGCGCTGATCGGGTAAATCCTCGATTTCATACTTTAAGACGCCCTGCTCATCGCGTTCGGTTTCGGGAATCAGTTCCCAGCCGTCGCGATTCACGATCATAGTGCCGTTATTGCCGATAAAAGCGATGCCTTCAGGGCGACCATAAGGGCCGCCGTCAATACCAACCGCGTGCTCCCACAGCATATTAAAACCATCATATTCAAACACCGCCTGCAACGTGTCGGGTGTTTCGGAAGCGTCGTCGGGATAGGCCAGTTTACCGCCGGACGCAATGACGGATTTAGGGGCGCTCACGCCCATAAAATACAGGGCGATGTCAATTTCATGCACCCCCCAGTCGGTCATCAGGCCACCCGCATAGTCCCAGTACCAGCGAAAATTGAAGTGAAAACGGTTGGGATTGAACGGCCGCTTCTGCGCCGGGCCGAGCCACATATCGTAGTCCACGCCAGTCGGTGCTACGCCATCGGGTTTGACCGGTACGGGCTTCATCCAGCCCTGATAAGCCCAGCATTTCACCAGCCGGATGTTGCCGAGTTTGCCGGTTTTCAGGTAGTCGTGCGCCTGCTGGTAGTGCGAGCCGCTGCGCTGCCATTGACCGATTTGCACCATTTTACCGGCTCGTTTAGCGGCATTCAGCATCACATTACATTCCTCGATAGAGTTGGCCAGCGGCTTTTCGCAATACACGTGTTTGCCCGCCGAGAGCGCATCACACAGAATCAGGCAGTGCCAATGGTCGGGCGTCCCGATGATGACCGCGTCCAAGTCCTTCATTTCCAGCATTTGGCGATAGTCCTTGAACAATTTCGGGCGTTTCCCGCGCAGCGTCTCCACGTCGTTGGCGCGCTCATCGAGCACGCTCTGGTCCACATCGGCCAGGGCGATGCAATGGGATTCGGGTACGTTGGTCAGCTGCGCCCGCATATCCGTCCAGCCCATGCCTTTGCAACCGATGAGGCCGAAGTTGATCTTGTCGTTGGCGGAGACGCGGCGCACGGATTTGGCGAACGCGTCCAGTGGAAGAGACGAGGCTATGCCGGTGCCAATGAGCGCGGCGGAGGTCTGGAGCATGAATTTACGGCGGGAACTGAGCATGACTTTGCTTTTTGATATAAACTGGAAGTGAATTTCGCATCCAAAGTAGTGGCTTTTGGGATTTTTGTCATGCCTGACGAAATTTAATTTTAAAAGTGGGGGTGAGGGTTGCGCAAACGGTGGGAAATGGGTAAATAAGCAGTTTATTTGTGGGAAGGTGGTTGCCTGCCTGCCCCATTGCTATTCAGGTGCAGCCCGGCCATGAAATGGGCGAACGCATGGCTACCGGCAAGTGTCAGTCTGGTGCATGGCTATAGGCGGTCACTTTTGACAATCCTTTGATTTTCAATGCTTTTTCAGCCATTTATCCAGTATCTTTTTCGAGGAAAGATCCGGGTTGTTATAACGAATAGGCTGATCCAGGGCCGCCCGTAATTCCTCCATGGCTGGTTTGAAATCCACGCCCATATCTTTGAATTTTTCCACAGCTTCGAGGCAGTGCCTCACTTTAAAGATAAATAGGCCGTCATACACGTGAGAAGGGTGTGAAGATCGGCGCAGACGCTCTCGTATCAACCGGGCCTGGCTCAACACGCCCTGATAAACGCCCTTTGCGAACCGGGGTTTGTCGTCCATGTCATTGGATATAAGGAAATAGAAGGCCTCGTCCACCCCATCGCCTTCCAGGGTATGGTAGAGGTCGTCCTGCCAGCCGGGTTTACTTTTGATTTTGAGCCGTGCCTTTTCTCGAATTTGTGGTGGCTGGTTGTCGCCACTATAAATGAACAGGGAAGTGATGCCTTTGCTGGCGTCGCAACTATCAATATGGGCCAACATTCCGAGTTGAAAGTCGTCCAACTTGTCGCTGGATCTCGGCAAAAAGGCCTGCACTCTGGAAGCAAGTGCGCCAAAAATCATGGTGGCGAGCATCAAAGTATTTAGGGCCAGCACGGTGGCCAGTGCCCATTTTACCAGGGTGGGCGGGATGCTCATTTTCAGGCTGTCGTTCAACAGCACGGCAAACGTGGCCATCAGCACCAGGGCCGTGGCCACGGCGTTTGTGGGAGCGAGAAAACGAATGCCTCCAAGACTGGCTTCCATACCCAGAGTCGCGCCCAACAGCATAACCAAAAAACCTAACGTCAGCATACCGCCATCCGCAAAACGCCCCAGCGGAAGCCACGCAAAGCCGCCGCCAAAACCGATGATGCAGGCCACCAAAGCCATACCTATCCAAAAAACACCCATTAAAAATAACATGGCCCAGGCATAGCCCACGCCATAGTCCCCACCGGGCATTTTTTGCAAAAAAGTCATTTTGAACAAGTAGCCGCCGGCGAGCAGGGAGAGGAACAATAGGGAATTTCCAGCGATTTGCATGAATGGAAATTGGTGAGGAAGGTGTTTATTGATGTTGGAAACAGTAACTCTATGCCGTTATGGGGAGCAAAGTAAAGCATCTACATAGAAGTAAAGCAGGATTGCTACTTTTTTCGTGGCTGGATTGCCTTAAAACTTCCATCTACACTTATTCCACTTATCTGCTACATTTGCCAGCCAAGTCAATCTTAAATGCCTACCTCGTTTGCAAATGAACAACGCCGCCCATCCCAAACCCATTGATTGGGACTATCTGCTGGACAAAATCCGCGACAAAGAGTGCCTGCTCATCCTTGGGCCGGAAGCCTTCACCGATGCTTCGGGCGAAACCTCCCAGGCGCGGCTGTTACGCACCCTCGATTTGGAACGCAATCCCCACATTCGGCGGCACTATGCAGCGGAGGATTTTTTCCTGTTTGATCATAAAAGCCACCGCACCCAGTTCTGTCACCAGATCAAACGCTTCTACCGCGCGGAACGTCCGGGAGAAATGATTTCCCGGTTGGCCGACCTGCCTTTTCATATTTATCTGACCCTCACGCCCGATCTGATGCTGCCGGAAGTGTTTCGGGAAAAGAACTTCTCTTACCAGCACGGTTTTTACAAGAAAAATACCGACCCGCAGGCCATTCGTCCGCCTTCGGCAGAAAACCCGCTGATCTACAACCTCGTGGGCTGTGTCGAAAATGAAGAGTCGCTGGTGCTGTCGCACGATGATTTGTATGATTATTTCAAATCCATTTTTAAGCGGCAATCCATGCCTGCCGAATTAAAGGATGAATTGACCGACATTCGTAACATCCTTTTTCTCGGCGTGCCTTTCGATAAATGGTACCTGCAAATTCTGCTGCGCGAACTCGATATTCATAACCAACAGTACGCCTTCACCCGTTTTGCGGCCAACCAGGCGGTGAGCGACGAACTTTGTACCTTCTGTTTCGAGCAATTCCAAATCCAGTTTGTGGACAAAAATCTGGACGAATTCGTGCAGGAACTGTACCGCCGCTGCGCTGCCGATCCCGGCATCGCATTCCGGGCGAGTGCCGGGCCAAAAACCGACATAGTGGCCCTCGTGCGCCGCCTGATCGCCAATGGCGAAACCGAAGCCGCCCTCGAACAACTCACCGATCACCTCGAAGGCAGCGACTTGCAGGCCGAGGCCGACCAGATCAGTGGCCGTTTTGGTCGCTTCAAAAAACGCCGTACCGCCGGGGTGCTTAGTACCGATGAGATCACGCTCGAAGAAAACCGCATCAACAGCGACATCCTGGAACTCCTCAAAAAAGCCGCTGCCCACGTATGAAGCCCTATCGGTATCCCGGCCCGCAGCCCTTCTCCGGGCAGCAACAGCACATCTTTTTTGGGCGTACCAAAGAACTGGACGAACTCCTGCGCCTCGTGCGGCGCGAACAATGGCTGGTGCTCTACGGCAAATCTGGTCTGGGCAAAAGTTCGCTGCTCAATGCCGGTCTGGCCCCACATCTGGCCAAAGATGATGGCATGGCCCCAGTTTTTATCCGCTTTCATGCCTGGACGGAAAGCCGAAAAGACACTTGCCTGGGTATTGCTATTGATTTGCTGAAAAAAGATGCTGCCCCACCGCCCAAATGGTTGACTCAACTGGTCGAAAAAGATCTGAGCCTGTGGCGTTTTTTGAAAGCCCGACAGATCGCCCAGTCAGGCGGTGATGCCAAGCCCAGCACCCTCCTCATTTTCGACCAGTTCGAAGAACTTTTTACCTTCCCGGCATCTGCCGTGGAAGCATTTGCCAAAAGCCTGGCCGAAGTATTCTACACCGACATCCCGGAACGGTACCGCATGGCCCTGGAAAAACAGCCCACGCTGCTCAGCGAAGCCGAACTGCGCCAACTGCACGAACCCCTGCCCCTGCGCGTCATCACCGCCATCCGCACCGACCGCATGGCCCTGATGCACCAGTTGAAGCCCTTCCTGCCCGGTACGCTGGACGTGTGTTACGAACTGCGGCCCCTGTCCCACGCTGCCGCCGAGGAAGCCGTGCTCAATCCCGCTTACGATGCCGGCAACTTCCGCACCCCGCGCTTCGACTACGCAGACGAAGCCCTCGATACCCTGCTCCTGTTCCTTTCCTCCGGGCGAAAACAGGACATCGAATCCTTCCAGTTGCAGATTCTATGCGAACACCTCGAAAAAAACGTCGTGGAGCGGGCTGGTCGCCTGCGCATCGCCGCCAGCGATCTGGCTGACCCGGCGGGCATTCTGGAAAATTACTATCTCGACAAGATCGGGGAGATCGCCGACCCCGGTAGTCGCCTCGCTGCCCGGAAACTGATCGAAGAAGGCCTGATCTTTGAGGAAGAAGAACGCAGGGTGACCTTGTTCGAGGGCCAGATCCAGCGGGTGTGGGGCGTGGACGCGGCCTTGCTCGCCCGCCTCGAAGATACCCACCTGCTACGCCGCGAGCCGAGCCTGCGCGGCGGCTACACCTATGAACTCAGCCACGATACGCTGGTGGCGCCGGTGCTAAAAGCCAAGGCCAAACGCATGGCCGAAGAATCCCGCGCGGAATTGGAAGCGGTGGAAGCCCGGAAAGCGGCAGAACTGGCGGCTTTGCGCGAACAGGCCGAAGTAGAAAAACGCCGCGCCGAAGCCGCCGAACAACTCCGAAACGAAGCCGTAGCGGGTCGCCAGCGGGCACGTACTTTCGCTTACTTAGCAGCTTTGGTGGCGGTGGTGGCGCTTGGCCTGGGCGTGTTTGCTTTTTTCAAACAACGCGATGCCAGCACCGCTTCGGAAAAAGCCAAACAGGAAGAGACCAAAGCCAAAGACGCGCTGACGCAGGTGGAAATGGAAAAAAAAGCCACCGAAACCCAGCGCCAGAAAGCCGAAGAAAGTGCTGCCCTGGCAAAGCAAAAAGCCATAGAAGCCGAAGCCGCCAATACATTGGCCCAAGCCAATCTAATTAGAGCCAAAACCGAAGAAACCCGGGCCAAAGCAGCCCTGGCGCAGGTAGAAATGGAAAAATCCGCTACCGAAGCCCAACGCCAGAAAGCCGAAGAAAACTACCGGCTAGCCCAAGACAAAACCCAAGAGGCCGAAAAACAGGCCACCACCGCCAGTCTCGCCCTCGCCGAACAGCAAAAAGCCCTCGCCGAGATCGCCCGCCGGACCGTGCGCGATGCCCAAACCCAGATTTATCATTTGGATTACGAAGGCGCGCTGGCGACCCTGCAATCCGCCGCCGCGCTCCAGGCCGCCCAGGCAGAGGTGAGCGATGCCCTGCTGGAAATGGTGTTTTTTTATGCCGAGACGGGCAAATTTGACCGTGCTACAGGGCTGCTGGATACTGCCGCCCAATTGGCAGGGCGAGATTTGACCATCCCGAAAACATCGGGATTGACAAATCTGAAAGACTTCCATGATGCTATTAAAACCCTTCAGCCTGCCCGCTTCGACTCCCTGCTGGCCCGTTACTTCCCCGTCATGCTTTCCATTCCCGGCGGTACGGATACCCTTGGCAGCGAAGAATACGATACTGAAAGACCCCGCCACGCCGTCACCCTCTCGCCCTTTAAAATGGCCAAAACCGAAACCACCTGGTGGCAGTACTACCTTTTTTGCGAAGCAACGGGAAATGAAAAACCGGAAACAGCAAATAGCTGGGCTGGAGATGGCGACAATCCAGTCACCAACGTCTCTTGGTACGATGCGGTCGAATACGCCAACTGGCTGAGTGAACGGGAAGGCGCAGAAAAAGCCATTTCAAAAACCGGCGACGAATACGCCGTTCAGCTGCATAAGGTCGGCTACCGGCTGCCCACCGATGCCGAGTGGGAATACGCCGCCCGTGGCGGTACGGATTTCGAGTACGCTGGTAGCAGCGAGGTGGACGAGGTGGCCTGGTACGCCTCCAACAGCCGCTTCCGCACCCGTCCGGCAGGCCTGAAAAAGGCCAACACCTACGGGCTGCATGACTTGAGCGGCAACGTCTGGGAATGGTGCTGGGACTGGTACGGCAAAAATTACTACGAACAACTTCGTACTTCGCCAAAAAAAGATCCGCCCGGCCCAGATTCCGGTTCGTCCCGGGTTTTGCATGGCGGGTCTTGGAACTACGACGATGACCTTTGTCAAGTGTCGTTCCGCAGCGTCAGTATTCCAAGCAACCGGGGCGGTAGCAACGGTTTTCGGGTCGTGCAGGGCAGATAGCCCTTTATTTCTTTTAAACTTTTACCCTTTTTTTACCTTTTATTTGTTTATTTTCTTTCGGCGCAGCCGAAGAATTTTTTTAGAAAACAGGGTCAGGCGGCATCGTCCCGGGTTCTGCGTGGCGGGTCTTGGAACAACAACAATAACAATTGTCGGGTGACGAACCGTAACAATCTTCCCATTTTTCTCCTTCTGCGCCATCTCGCAAAATTATTTCACGCCCTTTCGTCCATCCACGCCATCATCTACGGCCTTCGTCATAAGAGCCAGGTTAGGAGTATATAAAATTTTCTCTGCTGGGCAACATCTTCAAACCAAATACGATACTATTATTTATCGGGCTTTTTGTTCACAGGAAAGGCCGGAGCAGGCATAAAGTCACGTAGAGTAGCAAGCCTCACCAAAACCTTTACCCGCCACAGCTTTTTTCTTTTTCAGGCGAAGGAGGGAACCAGGACCAACAATGTAACAATCTAACCGCTCCCTCCCATGCAAGAGCACCCTCTGCTGGCCGCTTTCGTGCAACTCATCGGCGACTTTTTCTTCGCTTCTGACAACGTATCTCCGCTACGCGAAACGCTCCTGCGCCGCCTCGCCCAAGCCTTGTTGCAGGGGCAGGTACCCGCCACCACCCGCGATGCCTTCCGGTTCGAGCGCATCCAGCACTTCACCACGCAGTACCTGACGGCGGATGACCGTCTCATTATCAGCAAAATACTGACCGAAGAAGACCAGGCTTTGGTCGCGCAACCCAAGCCATCCATCCGGGTGTTCCTGCGCGAAATGCCCACGCGCACGGTGCATTTGCGCAGCAGCATTCCCAACTGGGCGCGGTCGGCGGCTCTGCTCGATAGTGTGGGGCCGGTGCAGAACCGTGATGGCCGCCGCTTCTGGCTGGATGTGTACGCGGTGCCGCCCGCCGTGGAGGTGCGCCTGAACGCGACCAATCAGCGGGTGCTGTATTTGGCCCCGGATGTGCCGCTGGTCATCAATAGTGCGGTGGTGAGTAGCCTGTCTATCGGTGCAGGTACGATCTGGATACAGTCCAAAATGTTCGCCCCCGATGCCGATGAAAAACTGTACTGCGGGCTGCGCGTGGCTTCGGCGGAACTGACTTTCCAGCCCACGGCCCGCTACTCCCACGGCATCGTGCTGATTATGGGCAATGGCGCGGCCACGCTCAGCGTAAAACTCGCGCCGCCCGAGGTACTGGGCAGCGACCTGCCGCAGGGAGCCGATGCGCAGGCCGCCGTCGGTCAGTTGCCCGAAAGTTTTGTGCTGCATTTGCAAGCCAATGCCTCCGCCCTGACCAGCGTGGCCGGTGCCGCCTGGAAGGTCTATGGCGACGATAAGGCGTTCACGTGGACGCAAGCCGCTGCCACTTATAATGGTCTGCTCAATGCGGTGTCCGTGCCGATGGCCACCGATGCCAACGTGTTTACCGTTGCCAGCAGTCTGTCGCACATTCTGCCGCTATCGGCATCTGCCGAAATAGACGTGGCCGCCTGGCTGCTCCACGCTGCTGAACTGGCCGCGCCGCTGACCGCCGAAGGAGCCGGTGCGCTGGCCATTCGTACCCTGCCGGGCTTGACGGGTACCTGCGCTGGATTGCTGGATGCCAATCAGGCCGCAGCGGCGCGTTTGCAACTGAATCGCAGTTGGATCACCGCTGCGCCGGGTCGTCTGGAAATCATTGCGCTGGAAACGGCCACCGAATATGCCTTCCAAACCCTGCATCTCTGGCAGGATGCGCAGGCCCGCTGGAACGACCTGCGACTGCGCTACGTGGAGCATTTTCCGTTTCTCTACCAATCCAGCGCGGCGGGTACGGAAATGTTGGCCTCCATCGGCGATTGCGAAGGCCAACTCGACCGTCCGGTGGGGGCCGATCAGCAGCCGTTTGCGCTGCGCACCAAGGCCTCCCTTTGTCTGCGGTCGTATGGCGCGGCACAGGACTATCTCGTTTTGTATGATGAAAATATCCTGCGCGACAACACGCCCATTCCGCAGGTAGCCGGGGTGAATGCGGCCCTAACTTTCCAAAGCCGCGCTATTGCCCTCAATAATGCCCTGCTGACCATTTCGCCGGTCAATTCGATGTTGCTCTCCGGTGAATTGTCGCCGCAAGCCACGACTTTTACCGAAGCCAGCCTGATTTATGGCTTTGCGCTGGTCGGTTATTTGCCTGCTTTGCCCGATCCCTACGCCGCGCATTTGGGCACCTTCCGCTATATGCACACTGAACTGGAAGGGCGGGAAGGCGTGTATCGTTTTGATCAGATTCACCGTCTGTTGGTCGGTACCATGCAATGGAAAGCCGCCGCCGCACCCGGCACGCGCTTTATTTTTGGCGATCTGGCCAACGACGAAGCCAACCTGTTTATCCATTTGAATCCGTTGCTCGATGTGGGCCGCGCTTTAAATGAAGAATACGACACCCGCACCCAACGCGCCCAAAAGGCGGCGGCACGGTTCCAGTCGCAGTCGGGCGTGGGCGGCCAGGATCATTATTTTCCCAGCCAATACGACATCAATCTGGGTGTGAATGACCGCTACCAGCATTACCAGTTTTTCAGTCTGCTGGACGTGAGTACCGCCGCCGATCTGATGGGCGTGAACCTCGGTTCGATGGACGAACGCTTCTTTTTTAAGCGGGAATTTGAAGTATTCCAGGATCAAAATCCGCTTTCCGCCAAGGGCATGGACGTGGTGGCGACCGGGCGGCTGGTGCGCCTGTTCACCGTGCCACAGATCAGTTGGGAGCCGGTGCTGAACAAGTCCGTGCCGACCAATCTGGCCAATGATCCGCCGGAAGGTTTGCTGCTGTTCAAAGACGATGGCCCGCCGACGCTGATTGGCAACACGGGTAGTTCGACGGTGCCGATTGCGCCGCTGCCACTGGTGGAATATGTGGAGCAGCATTACCGCGACGATGCCAATTTCAAGGCCTGGAGTTTCTTTACGCTGCCTTTCGGGATGCTCGGCATTGCGCGGTACAACCAGGAATTGACCGTCGGGGCTGGCCCGTTGCAGATTGGCGCGACCATCGAAAGTGTGGACGAAAATTTCGGGAACGGCATTCAGACGACGTTGCAAATCAGTACCAAAGGCTATTTGCATCCGCAGGGCAACCGCAATTTTGAGGGCATGACGCAGCAGCAGTACAATTTGCGCGGGCCGCTCGGTCAGGAACTGAATCAGAGCATTCTTTCGGCCACGGTGACCGAGATTTTTAATAATGAATTTGGGCCAAATGCAGGTGAATTGATCCAGCGCGGCGTGCCCGTGGAACGCTACGATTTCAGTGGGTACGGAGCCAATTTATTCAGTCACTGGCTCAATTCGGATGCGCGGATTGCCCAGACTTCGCAGGCCAAATTCGACGTGTGGCGCGGACGTACGGCCCATGAGGTCATCCAGGTGCGCAGCATTATTTATCCCTGGGGTATCAAAGTGGTGCGCACGATCACCATGTTTCGCAACAGTGCGGGCCTCGTCTATCGCATTGACAGCGGCTGGCGGGCGGAAAGCGACGGCGTGTATGATTTCCGAACGGTGGTGAAAGATAAAGCCAATGTGGAACGCCTTGAAACGCCTGGCTACGAATTTCATCCCGGCGTGGTCAAAGGCGTGTTTCAGGTGCGTAACATCATCGAAAGCGACGATTTAGCCCCGTTTGAACGCAGTTGGACTAAAACGGCGGGTTATTATATTGATGAAAATGACGGGCTGGCGGCCAAAATACCGCCGAATAAAGTATTGGAATTAAAACTGACCCCCGTCTATTTTGATGCGGACGTACACATTGACGGCATCATTCAAGGCGGGGTAAATGGCAAAACGCCTTCCAAACGGATGCTGGGTTATTTGCAATTGGCACCGCGCGGCATCGTCATTTCACCGGAGTATTTCCGCGATTTGCTCTTGTTCCAAAACGGGCTGGGCGGCAAAGTGGACTGCGTGATCAACATCGGCGAAAGCGGACAGAACATGCGGGTGAGCAGGGTAGAGGTGCAGCCATCCGTGGAAGGCGGCAAAATCGTCTTCGTGACCTCGGCGAAAGGCATGCCCATCCTGCCCAAAGATGGCAGTTGGAGCGTGGTAGTCCACAAAAAAGCGACCGGCGAAGTGCTGCCCATCAGCGATAGTGTGGTGCCCTTGATTCAGCGCGGTTTGCATCCTTTGGCTAATAAAACTCTGCTCGAACTGGGCACGGAAAATCCGCTCGGGCTGGACATTGCGAACCCCATCGAACGCGCTATTGCGACGCTGGAACAATGGCCCAATCTCAACTCGCTGGAACTGGCCAACGCGGGCGATTTATTCAATCTCAATCTGGAAGACCGCGCCGCGCAGTTTGCTTTTTTGCAAAATACCGACACGCAAAAGGTGCTGTTCCGCAACCCGTGGTTTAAGCCGGGCGACACTAAACTGCAAGGTTCCAAACCCGACCTCGCCGATGCTTTTCGGCTGCTGGATAGCAAGGGTATTTTCCCGAAATTGGACGGCACCATGCCCCGGCTTGATTTCAATGATTTCGACCTGAATATTTTGCCGGAAGGCTATAAACTGTTGCATAAACTGGACCCGGAAAAACTGCTGGAACAGAAATTGCCCGAAGGGCCGGTGTATTTTATCAATGAAAAAGACGTAAAAATCTACATTGAATACGCCAATAAGGACATTAAAGGGAATTTCCAAGGAGATGGTGTGGTCAATTTCGGGCTGGACAGCGCGGCAGCCACGGCGGATAAATGGGTGAACAAACTCAACGATATTACCCTCGTCGTGGACTTGCTGGATATGAAACGGCTGTTTCTGATTCGCGGTAAATTCGATACGGCCAAAGGCAAATCGCCGTCTTTTACCGGCCCCGAACTGGAATTTGGCGAACCCTTGCAGCCGGTCTATGACATTCTGCAAATCCTGCTCCTGCTCAACGGCGGCGACTATGCCGGTGCGCTCACTAAAGGCCTGAAAGTGGCGATGAGCAACAGCCCGAACAACTGGGAATATAAGTTTCAGGCCGACAAGGAAATCCCCGTGCTGCGCTTTCCGCCGCCCGCCGCCGATAGTCCCATCGCGCCGCTGCGCCTCGAATGTTTCCTGAAAATCGGTTGTTATTTCAACGTTGGGTCGCCCTTCCCGGAAGGCGGCGCGGTGGTGCCAAGTGCGGGCGGTTTTGTCGAATTTGGGGCCAAACTGAGCGTGATGTGTCTCTCGGTCGCCGCCGCTACGGTGTATGCCGTCGGTACCGTTACCCTGCGCATCAGTGCCGATACGGTGAGTGGGCCAGGACTGTATATGAAAATGGGTTTCGGCGTGGAGTTGGTTGTCGGCCTGCCGGTCATTGGCAACGTCAGCGTGTATTTTGCCGCCGGGATAGAGATTTCGATTGATACGCGGGTCATCGTCGTCGGTGCCTTCATTCTGTTCCGGGGCCGCGCTGAATTAATCGGTGGTCTGGTCACTATTCAAATCCAGATCGAAGCCTCCGGTAAGGTGCGCCGCGAACTGGGTTCCGGTCGCACGGACTGTGTGGCGCAGGTGACATTCAGTCTGGATATTAGTATTTTCCTGGTGATTAATATTAGTTTCTCGAAGAGTTTTCAAGAAAACAGACAAATCGCGTAGGAGCCCCACCCCTAACCCCTCCCCCGAAAGGGAGGGGGACTACCTTGAGTTTCAAGCCAATGATTATCAGTACCATGGAGAAATATAATATTGTTTTAAATGATCGTTTAAAGAACATAGAACAACGCGATAAGGA
>JANPIV010000110.1:0-2022 GCA_031425155.1 Saprospirales bacterium
CTCGTTACCAGCCCTTTATAAAGCACATGAGTCACCCCGAAAATTCGGGATGACTCATGTAAAACGCATCTCTTCTCTTACATTACTGAATAGCAATCGTGCGAGGCGGCAAGGCCTTGGCTTCTTCCCGCTTCGGGATCAGCACCCGCAGCACGCCATCCTCATATTGGGCTTTGATTTTGGATTCGTCCACTACCGTTCTGGGCAGCTGGAAAGTGCGCCGGAAAGGGTAAATGAGCTGTTTTGGGTACCCCAGTCAAAAAAATCCCGCGTGAAGAAGTCGTCGAACAGACGGGGAAAAGCAGACGTGACCGGCAGATTGCTTTTGATCAGTGGCATAATAACCTCCTTTTAAAAAAGTTAGACAATTTATTTAGTTTAGTAACGCTTAAAAAATAAACTCACGATTTAGTTCTACCTTTCGCCAAAGGACGAAAGATGGAAATTGATAATCTGGAACTAAAAAAGACATTTTACGGTGGTCTGAACGAGCGGCAGCGGCGACATTTTGCCGCGCTGGAAGCCAAGACTTTAGGCCACGGTGGGATCAAAGCAGTCTGTGAAGCCTTTCAAATCGACCCGGTTACGGTCCGTGGAGGGATTCGAGAACTGATGAGCGGGCAGATGGAGTTGCCGGGCGGCGGCATTCGCCGGGCAGGGGGAGGCAGAAAAAAAAATTCTGCAATCACCTGAACTGCCCAAGGTTTTCGCCCAAGTCGCAGAAAACTATCTGGCCGGCAGCCCCACGGACGAGGCGGTCAAGTGGACCGGCCTGCGGCCTTTGGAACTTCGGCAGCGGCTAAGGGAGCACAACTATGAGGTGTCGGACTACATCGTTCACCGACTTTTGGACGATGCGGGGCTGAGCCGACGCAGTTATCTCAAATCTGCCTGCCTGGATAAGGTGCCCCGGCGAAATGAGCAATTTGAACGTATCGGTATGCTCAAAGAGCGCTTTTTTGACCTTGGGCTGCCTGTTTTGAGCATTGACACGAAGCAAAAAGAGTTGTTAGGCAATTTTCATCGCCCTGGCCAGTACTATGACAAGGTGCACCGCAAAGTGAATGACCATGACTTCAAAAGTGCTGCCCATGGCCTGGTCATCCCGCACGGCATTTATGACGTAGGCGACAACTTTGGCTACCTGACGCTTGGAAACAGCCACGATACCTCGGCTTTCGTTTGCGACAACCTGGCCCATTTCTGGCAAAGCGATTTGCAATGGAAGTACCCCGAGGCGGAATGGATGTTGCTCCTTTGTGATGGCGGAGGCTCCAACAATTCCCGCCATTACCTGGTCAAGGAGGACCTCTGGTTCCTGGCCCAAGTGCTGGATATCAACATCGTAGTGGCGCACTACCCGCCCTACTGCTCCAAATGGAACCCGATTGAGCACCGATTATTTGCTCATGTTCATCAGGCCTGGAAAGGCGCTGTCTTTCATAATATCCAAATTGTCAAAGAACTGGCCGACAAAACGCAAACCAAAACAGGACTGCAAACAAAGGTGTGGATCAACCCCAAGCAATATCAAACTGGTAGAAAGCCTACCGATGTGTTTACCGAAAACATCCACGAATTTGTTCACTTCGACCAAGAATTGCCCCAATGGAACTACTCACTATTGAAGCAAAATCGTGAACTTGTTTTTTAAACGTTACTTAGAACAAAAATACGATGCGATTATGTGCGGTTTTTGCCTGCCTTATCTGTCCAAAGAAGAATCCATAAAATTAATAGAAGATGCCGCAGGACTATTAAAGCCTGGCGGCGTATTTTATGTAAGCACTATGGAGGATGATTACAGCAAATCCGGATTTAAAACATCCAGTGGGGGCGATCAGGCCTATATGTATTACCACCAGGCGGATTACCTGACTAATGCGCTCCAGGAAAATGGGTTTAAGATCATAGACTTACAACGCCGGGATTATCCGGAGCAGGATGGGAGCAACACGATAGATTTGTTGATCTTAGCTGGAAAATGCCTCAATGCCGAAAATGCCGGAATCCCGTCATCAC
>JANPIV010000111.1:0-118425 GCA_031425155.1 Saprospirales bacterium
AAAAAGGAATAAAACATTCCGGGTTTTAACCCGCAAGCATCCATTTTGGGGTTAAAACCCCGCTTGATGTAGTGCTGCCATCCCCCGGCTAAAGCGCGGGGGTTATAGGAACCTACTAACTTATTTTTTACACGTCCCTTAATGAAATATAATGTGGAGCAACTTAAAAATATTACCCACTGATTTAATGGATGTTTATTGCCAGCAAGTAGATGCGGCATTAGCAGTACTATTTGAACAATTGCATGATGCAGATATTTCCACAGAAACATTTAGTTTCTATACCTCGGTATCGTCGGTTTTTTCCTCTAAAATAGAGGGAGAAAATATAGAGCTGGACAGTTACGTAAAACACAAACGGTTTGATATTGCTTTTTTGCCGGATTATACTAAAAAAATAGATGATTTATATGATGCTTATTCCTGGGCGCAACAATCCACATTAAATCGGAAAACCTGGAACAGGCGCACCGCTTATTATCAAAACACATCTTATCCAAACCACAACAGGGAAAGATTAGACAACAGATCGTCTATGTGACCGATCAGGAAGGACGAATAGAATATGTAGCCGCTGCGCCGCTGGCCGTAGAAACTGAAATGCAAAAACTTTACACAGATATAGAAGAACTGCTTACTACTAATCTGAACATAAAGGAAATCTTCTTCTTTGCCAGTTTAATCCATTTGGTATTTGTAAAAATCCATCCATTTAGTGATGGGAATGGACGCACGGCACGTCTGCTGGAAAAATGGTTTCTGGCGCAAAAGTTGGGCGACAAAGCCTGGTTTCTGGCTTCCGAACGCTACTACTATCAAAATCATCAACTATATTATCAGTATATCAGGCGGCTGGGTTTGGAATACGAACAATTGGACTATACCAAAGCCCTGCCTTTTTTATTGTTGTTGCCGCAGTCTTTGCCGGTGGCAGAAAGGTAAAGTGGCGCAAGTGCAAAATATTGTCTTTTTTTGTCGGTCAAATTACTTTGCGCCGCTCATCCTATGCTCGATGCCCTAAAACGTGATCTGAAACAACTCATCGCCGACGCCCGGTGCGAGGAGGTGTTTCTGCGTTTGAAGGAAGAAATCCTAAAGAGCAATAACTGCGACCTGTACGACGATCTCATCCTGTTGGAAAATCGTTACTGGGAAGCCCAACGGGCCGGTAATCTCAACCTGATTGATTTCAAGGAAAAAGGCCTTACTTTTTCCAATGTGGGCCATGCGCTGCTTTGGCTCATCAACCGCATCGCCGAGAACGACCTGCACGAACGGCTCCGCCTGCAAATGGCCCTGCACGTGGCCTTGCCACCTTTCCACGCGTTCACCTGCGACCGCTTTGGGCAGCGCGACCGTTTTGAAGAGTTCTATTTCAACCATCTGAGTGACAAAATTCAACTCTTCTACCTCTACGGAGATGCCCGGCAGGAACATGGCAGCCTGTTCAAACGGCTGGGTTATACCCTGGGCGGCTTTCTGGAAAACTGGCAAAACGGTGCCTACGATTCCGGTATCAAGGTGAAATTTCTGGATAAAAAACTCGAAGTACGCAGCCTGCCCACCTTGTATCAGATGGAGGTGCGCAAGTTCCTGTTTGCCAATTTTTTCAAGACATTGCCCGTCATCAACCACATTTTGCGGCTCACGCTGCTGGATTTACTGGCCGAAGGTTCCGAACTGCAACACTATGGCCCCAACGATCTGGTGTTTGTGCTGCTCACGATGGATGCCGCTAATTGGAACAAAGATATTACGCCACTGGTGCTGGAAACATTTATTCAGGAATTCTTGAAAGTAGCCCTGCCGGAAAGTGCGCCGACTTTCTTTTTCTTCTTTGGCGTGGAATACGGCAAAGGCCAATCCGACAAAAAGACCGAGGTGCATACCGCTATCAGCCAACGTCGGCAGGGTGGCGAAGCCCTGGAGCCCCTCGAACCCGTGGCTGCCGCCGACATCACCGAGTGGTTCAGCCGCTATCGCAGCTTCCTCGTGCCGCCCGGCCTTACTCCCGACGATATGCGCCGCGTGTGGTTTGGAGAGGCTGATCCGCTCGATATGCTTGATATTCAACCTGTTCTGCGCCAAATTATTGACTTGCATAACAAAGGCCTCGTCCTCCGGCCTTCTCCTTCGCCTTAAAAATTCCGTATTCCGTACTCAGCATTCTGTATTCAAATTATGACTAACTACATCCCCGCCCCCGGCCAGCAACACGCCCTCGAAGCCGCCATCCAACTCGGTCAGCCCCTCCTGCTCACCGGCGAACCCGGCACCGGCAAGACCGAAATGGCCCGCTGGGCCTTGCAGCTCCTCACCACCAAAAACGAACAGCCGTACTGGTCCGAGGTGCTGAAATTCAATACTAAAACCACTTCCAAAGCCAGCGACCTGTTCTATACCTATGATGCGCTGTCGCATTTCCAGGCCGCCAATGTGCGTGGCGAGCGTACGGCCCGCACCGAAGATTTCATCGAATTGCAGCCCTTCGGCAAGGCCATCGCCTACTCCGACCCGCGCCCGGAATTTGCCGAAAAATTCCGTTTGCAACTGCCCGACAAGTCCCTGAGCAGTGTCGTGCTGATAGATGAGGTGGACAAGGCCCCGCGCGATTTCACCAACGACCTGCTCGACGAAATGGAAAACTTCCGGTTTGCCATCAAGGAGTTGCCCGGTTTTCAGGCCCAAAAAGGCGTGTCGGCCCATATTGTGGTCATTCTCACTTCCAATTCGGAGAAAAACCTGCCCGATGCCTTCCTGCGTCGCTGCGCTTTTTTCCACCTGGAGTTCCCTAAAGGCGAACGGCTGCGCCAGATTGTAGCCGCCCACCTGGGCGACCTGCGGACGGGCCACGAGACAGATTATGACGCTTTGATCGCCTTATTTGAGTCTGTGCGCAGCAAGTCCGTCCGCAAGAAATCAGCCACTGCCGAACTCATTGCCTGGCTGAAAATCCTCGGTGCGGACCAATACTGGACCGAAACCAATGCCGAGAATCGCCAAACTATCCTGCGCGAGAGCCTGCCTTTTTTAGTAAAAACGAAGGACGATCTGGAGGCAGTGAAGGGGCTGTTTGGGATGGGTGCTGAAACGAAGTAGTGTAAGTCGCTTTTGTCATCCCGTAGGGAACTGTCCACGACGTGTGACATGACGTGGACGGGTCCCTACGGGATGACAAAAGCGGCGTGTTCCGAGCGGCATTTTAGAAACATAATTAACACATTATCATAATATTACATTAAGTCAATGCTCACCCACCTCCCCCTCGAACGCTTGTTCGCCCAGCTCAAGGATGCCGGTTTCCACCTGGACACCCGCCGGAAGCTGCGCCTATGGCTGGCCCTGCGGGAAAAAGGCGGTGACTACGTGGGCCGCATGGCAGAGTTGAAATACCTGCTGGCTCCGTTGGTGGCGACGACGGGTGGGGAGCAGGAGCGGTTTTATGGAATTTGGGAGGCGTTTTGGGCGGAATGTGAGGTAGAGGCCACGGCATTGGAGCAGGAAACAGAACCCGCCAAACCAATTATTTCTCCAAAAGTCCCAAGCCAACGACGCGTGTGGTGGGTTGGTATTGCGTTGATTTTGAGCATAATAGCAGCGGTGTTAATCTGGAAATACCCCCGACCCGAGCCGGAGCGGATATATCCGATGTTGATAGAGAAACCCGATTTTGATAATCAACCCCTGCGCGAAAGCAGTACCCTGACGCTAAGGCAGGGCTACGATAAAGTCGCTGAACCGCCCGTGCGTTGGGAAATCCGCGATGCTGCCACTGGCCGTCTGGAACATACCGATACCAGCCATCAATCTCAATGGGTGGCCAAAGGTTACGGCACAGATAAATGGGTGAAATTGTCGGCGGAGAGGCACCTGCCCGATTCCATGCTGGTGCATATTCATTGTGCCAATCCACCGCGCGTGGACACGATTATTTGGCCCGAAACCGCTTTGATTCAAAATAAAAAATATGTTTTTGAAGTCAAGGCCGAGCGTGGCGCATCAATTTTTTGGATAATTGGTGGCGGCTCCGCTACCCTGCGCGGTCCCCGTGTGGAACACGCTTTTGAAGAAAATGAAAACTATGTGGTTACCTGCTTCATCGCCCGCCCCGACGCAGAAGCCGATTGCTACCAAAAAATAACCAAAACTTTCGCCGTCGGCAAAGACAAACCCTTCCTCCGACTCGCCGAACTCCAGTACGACCAACCCCGCCTGCTTCGCCAACTCGCCCCCTGGCTCTGGTTGCTCCTGTTACTGCCGCTTTTCGCCGCTGCCTGGCTCTTTCGTCGCTGGCTACAAAAACGCCTCGAAAAACCCGTCGAAAAGACCCCTGCCCAACTGGCCGCCGACTACCCCGTTCACGACAGTGCCCCCTATTTCATTCCCTACCGGCCCCAGGATGGCCGCATCATCACGCCCGCCGCCTTTTTCCGCATGGCCGAAGTGCTCTGCCGCCGGGAGGAAGACGAACGCCGCCAATTCGATGCGCCCGCTTCGGTGCAGGCCACCATCGCGGGCGGCGGCTTCCCGGCCTGGCGCGAGCGGGCGCAGACCAGCCCGCCCGACTACCTCTTTCTGGTGACCCGTAGCAGCGAACAGGACCAACAGGGCCGCTTGTTCGAGCGGCTGACCACTTTTCTGGAAGGCCAGGACGCGCCGCTGACGGTGTTTTTCCACGACGGCGATTTTCGGCATTTCTGGTCTGCCGACCAGCCCAGTGGCGTGTCCGCCGATTGGGTGAGCCAGCAATACCCCGACCATCAGCTCGTGCTGCTCGGCGATGGTCACGGCCTGCTCAATCCCTACGATACCCGCCGCCCGGCCCTGCGGCAAGAGGCGGGTGTGTGGCTGCGCTGGCGCAAACGCCTGTTGCTCAGCCCTGTACCCGTGGCGGGCTGGACTTATCCCGAAGTGCTGCTGCACCAGCATTTTCTGCTGTATCCCGCCGATACGGAGGGCCTGCTCGACGGCATAGAAGCCCTGGACGCGCTGGACGACTACGAACCCGAACCGTTTCCCCTCTGGGAGGCCGAACTTGGCCGCCTGCGGACCGACCAAAATGACCGCTACAACAAGTGGGAGACCGTGGCCGACCACCGCGATTTTCTACGCAACGACCCCGCTGCTTTCCGCTGGCTCTGCGGGCTGGCCGTGACCACCCAACCCGATTACGCGCTCACGCTCGCCATCGGGCAAGCCCTGGACGTGGAAATCACCCACGACCGCCTGCTGCGCCTTTCGCGTATTCCCTGGCTGCGCAGCAACGAACCCGCCCACGACCTGCGCATCCAACTGCTGGCTCTCCTCTCGCCCGAAGAAGAAGCGGCTGCCCGTCGCGCCGTAGAGACCGAACTGGAAGCCGCGCGTGACCAGATCACCGGCTCCTTTGCCGAGACCGACTGGCGCGTCCACCTGGCCATTCACCGCTTCGCGCTGGAGCCGCACAACGCGGCGCATAAGCAACTGATCCGCGAACTGCGCCAACTCGGCCTGCTCTCCGGCGCACAGGAGGCCGAACTGGACTGGGTGGTGCAGCACCGTATTCCTGATGCGGACCCAGTACAGACCCGCGATCTGGCTGCCTGGCTGGATACGCCCGTGCCTAAACCCTTCTGGACGAAGGAGTTATGGGGCGTTGTCGTTTTTGGTTTGCTGACTCTTGCGCTGGTATTGGGTGGCTGGCAATATAATCGGGCGCAGGCGGAGCAACCGAGAGAAGGGGCTGCGCCGCTGGCGTTCTGGCAGGTGGAAAAGGAGATGGATGATGAGGCTTTAAGGTTGCATAATTTGGCAGTAGGGATTGGGAAGCGGCTGGGGGAGATTATGCCCATAGCCTATGAAAGAAATAATAGGAAATTCAAAATAAGGAACGATTCAGTGCAAGCAGCGATCTCACTTTTTGATCGAGCTGTTAAACTAAGAAACCCTTATCCGTTAGCGTCTAATAACTGGCGTAATTGGGAATATAATGAGGCAGCACAACACTTTAATTCCTTCTTATCTGATTCTTCTACAAATTATGAACTGGTAGATGTTATTTTACGCTTTCAAGAAATTCGCCCTCAATCTTTTTCAATGCGTTTAGCCTCTTTGCATGGTAAAGGACTAGGCTTCTATTATTTGAGTAAGAATAATCAGGCAATTTTGCTGGGGAGGAAATTAGGAAATGCTGATATAATGGAGGGAGAGCCTTATTTGAGAGATGCCGACATTGAGCATGCTTCAGATTCAGCCATAGCAATTTACCGAGCCCTATTAACCACCACCGACTCCACCTACTTCGATTCCCTCCGCCTCACCATGCCCGTCAACCTCGAAACCCTGCTGGTCGCTGACGGACTCATCCAACCACCTGCCTCCCAAACTACTACCAACAACTGGGTTTCCATCTACAACGCCTTGCCCCTCCGCACCCTGCTCCTCACCGACAGCACCAACCGCCCCGGTCTGCGGGATGCGGAGCAGTTTAGAATCCGCCAACTCAAAGGCTTAGTCCTGCACTGGTCGAGCATCACCACCAAAGGCAGCAATGCCAGGAGTATGCGCAACTATTTTAATACCGCCGGGCGTACTGGCAGCGTACACTACCTCGTGGACGATAAAGAGGCCATCAACATCATTCCGCCCCCCGAAATAGCCTACCACGTAGGGGCCAATAACTACAAACCAGCCACACAAAAACTAATGGGCAATACCGGCCTTACTCCCAACTATACCACTTTAGGCTTGACCTACTGTGTCAATTCCGACGCTAACCGCGACAAGACCTATCAAAATACCATAGTCCTGACCGCTCATTTGTTAAAGCAAAACCGGCTGACTATCAACGACTTATACCGCCACTCCGACCTGGCTGGAAAGGACTGCCCCGCCGACTTTCTGGACGATGGCCTGTGGGCCAAATTTAAGACCGATGTGCAGCAGGCCCTATCCAGTTTGGCCCGCCTCCGCTCCTTTGCCGACTCGCCCACCGGCCCGAACCGGCCAAGCCTTGCCCTCCCCACCATGATCCCCATTCCCGGTGGTACCCTGACCCTCGGCTGCACCAACGAGCAGGGCGAAGCCTGCCTTGACGACGAAAAACCGCCCCACCTGGTCACCCTCTCGGATTACGCCATGAGCCGTACCGAAGTAACCAATGAGCAGTTCGCCGCCTTCCTCAATGACTACGGCAGCACGAAAGTGAAAAGCGGAGAATATGCAGGGCAGGAAATGATCGCAGAATCTAAGTGGGGCATCAAATTTCCTGACCGGAAAGGCAGTAGCCGCTACGCTCCTCAACCCGGCTACGCTCAGCATACAGTGGCTTTTGTCAGTTGGTTCGGGGCTTACGAATACTGCCGCTGGCTCTCCACTAAGACTGGAAAAAACTACCGCCTACCCACTGAAGCGGAGTGGGAGTATGCGGCAAGAGGGGGCCAAAAGGCGGGTAATAAAGGGCAAACTCTATACGCTGGAAGTGATAATGTGGATGAGGTGGCTTGGTACATCGAAAACATCAATAACATCAATAACCAGACCTACCCCGTGGCCCAAAAAAAGCCCAATGCCCTGGGCCTGTACGACATGAGCGGCAACGTAGAGGAGTGGTGCAGCGACTGGTATGGAGAGAACTACTATAACGACTTGGCGAAAGGCGCGCAAAATCCTGCCGGGCCTACGGAGGGTGCCAACCGTGTGCTGCGCGGCGGTAGTTGGTTCAGCGCCCCGCAGGCCTGCCGGGCCGCCGACCGCAACTTCAGCAGGCCGTCGGTTCGGTCCGGCGACCTCGGGTTCCGCCTGGCCGCCTCCTTTCAGTAAGATGGGGGTCATCCGGGCTACTCCCGTAAGCAAAGCAGCAAGCAGGAAAGCGCAGGGCCAGGCAGGACGGAGCGAGCGGGCAGGGAGGGACGACCCCCGCCGCCCGTCCTGGGCTGGCACGAGCGGACGGAAAAAGCCCCCTCCTACTCCCCCGTAAAGGGGGAGAGTACATCGAGCGGGAGCAAGAAAGCGTACCTTTTTTCTTGACCAACCTCTTACAGCAGGGAAGTAGAATATTGTTTATCTCAACAACTACCCTATATTTCAGTTACTTCCTTACTGGCGCGATATTTCTAACAAAAATTGCTACAAACAGCCCCGCCAATTACCCCTTTTGTTCGCCAATAATTCATAATTCATCATTCATAATTCCCTTCATGAATCGCCTCCAGCACGAAACTTCCCCCTACCTCCGCCAGCATGCCAGCAACCCCGTGGATTGGTACGCCTGGAAACCCGAAGCCTTTGCGCGGGCCAAAGCGGAGGACAAGCCGATTTTGGTCAGTATTGGTTACTCCACCTGCCATTGGTGTCATGTGATGGAGCACGAGTCCTTTGAAAATGAACAGGTGGCCGCTTACATGAACGCCCATTTTGTGTGCATCAAAGTGGACCGCGAGGAACGCCCCGACGTGGATGCTATTTACATGGAAGTCTGCCAAATCCTGACCGGCGGCGGTGGCTGGCCCCTGAATTGCTTCCTGACACCCGATGCCAAACCTTTTTACGCAGGGACTTATTACCCACCCAAACCGGCTTTCAATCGTCCGGGCTGGCCCCAGTTGCTCCAGCATTTGGCTAATATTTGGGCGACTCAGCGCGAGGTGGCCCTCGACCAAGCCGAAAAATTACTCGATCACGTTCGACGGAATGATAATGTGTTTGTCGGTAAAAACACCGAGCAAAAAGATTCTTTCTCCGGCCTGACTGGAAATGAGTTTGCCCCTTTTCGGGCGGGTCAGGGCGGCATTTTGGAAGATATATTTTATCAAATGCGCGAACGTTTCGATAGGGTAGAAGGCGGTTTCGGCGGTGCGCCCAAATTTCCATCCACGCTGGCTATCCAGTTTTTGTTGAATTACCACCATTTTACGGGGAATGCCGAGGCTTTGGAACAAGCGACTTTGTCACTTGAAAAAATGATCCAAGGCGGTATTTATGACCAATTGGGCGGTGGTTTTGCCCGCTACGCCACAGATCGGGCCTGGCTGGTGCCGCATTTTGAAAAAATGTTATACGATAATGCGTTGCTGGTCAGTGTATTATCGGCTTCTTATCAATTGACTGGCAAGAAAATATATGAAGAGACGGTGCATGAGACGCTCGCCTACATTCAACGCGAAATGACCCACCCGGACGGCGGCTTTTACTCCGCGCAGGATGCCGATTCGGAAGGTGTGGAAGGAAAGTTTTATGTCTGGGATAAAGCGGAGATCGAAACGTTGTTGGGCGAGGACGCGGCGTTGTTCAGCGATTTTTATGACGTGACCGAACATGGAAATTGGGAGGAAAAAAATATTCTTTGGCGTTCCCAGACTTATGCGGAGTATGCACAGAAAAACGGTTTGGAAGAAGAGGCCTTGAAAAAACAACTGCAAGCCAGCCGCGAAAAACTTTTTGCCGTCCGGTCGAAAAGAATCTGGCCCAGCCTGGACGATAAAGTACTGCTCAATTGGAATGCACTCATGGTCAGTGCTTACGCGGCGGCTTTTACCGCTTTTGGAGTGGAAGAATATCGCGCCGCCGCCGTGCGTAATGTGGAATTTCTGCTCAAAAATTTTGCGACTGACCGGGAAAATTCCGCTGGACCATTATTGCGCCACACCTGGAAAGATGGTCAGGCGCAGTACGATGCCTTCCTGGATGACTATACTTTTTTCAGTGCCGCGCTCACCGATGTCTATCAAATCACCTTTGATGTCCGCTACTTGCATTTGGCCGAAAAATACATGGACTATGTTTTGAGTTACTTCATAGATGCTGGCACGGGTTTATTCTTTTTAACGGACGTTCACCAGACGGACCTTATTTTAAGAAAAAAAGACCTGTACGACAACGCTACGCCTTCGGGCAACAGCACTTTGGTGCATAATCTGCAACGCCTGGGCATCCTGCTGGATCGCCGGGAATGGCGCGAAAAGGC
This sequence comes from Saprospirales bacterium, assembly GCA_031425155.1. Classification (GTDB taxonomy): domain Bacteria; phylum Bacteroidota; class Bacteroidia; order Chitinophagales; family Saprospiraceae; genus M3007. The sequence goes on from JANPIV010000111.1 coordinate 9,944, forward strand.
CACCGAAATGCTGCTGACCATGCGCGAGACCGTGGGCCGTTACCCGCTTTCGTTCGAGCGTTGGGCCGTAGCGATGATGTATGAGGCCTGGCCGATGCACGAAATAGCCGTAGTAGGAGGCAACGCTTTGGAGAAAGCATTGACCTTACAACGTGCTTTTCTGCCGAACAGGGTAGTAGCGGCCAGCCAGGAACCAACCGAAACACTGCCCTTGCTGGCGCAAAAAACCGGCGCACCGGATGCTTTGATTTATGTGTGCCGCGATTTTGCCTGCCAGCGCCCCGTGGTTTCGCTGCCGGAATTTATGGGAATTATAAATGATGAATTATAAATGATGAATGCAACAGAGACGCCCGCGCGAAAGCCTGTACGCCGATCAATGCTACGATTCATCGCTCATCATTCATCATTCATCATTATATTTACCCTGTCCAAAAACGCTTGCACTATGAAATACTTTTTTACACCTATTATAGTATATCTGAGTTTTGTTACGGCCGCTTTGGCCCAGCAGGCTCCGCAGTACAGCCTTTTCATGCTCAATCCCTACGCCACCAATCCGGCCTACGCAGGTCTGGAAAATACGTTGGTGGCTACCGGAGTATATCGGCAACAGTGGTCGGGACTGAAAGGTGCGCCGGTCACGCAGCATATTAATGCGCATTTGCCGGTCTATGTCATTCATAGCGGGGTGGGGTTGAAAGTCGAAAACGACGCCATTGGAGCGCATCGCACGACGCAGGCATTGCTCAGTTATGACTACCAGATTGAACTGGGCCGAAGTGCGCTGCTTTCGCTGGGGGGCAGTGCCGGGTATATGCAGTACGCGCTGGATGGAGATAAGTTGCGCGCTCCGCAAGGGACTTATGCGGAACCCGGCGGCGTATTTACCCACGATGACGACTATTTGCCGGAAGGCAAGGTGCAGGCCGGTACACCAATCTTTGAGGTAGGCATGTATTTGCAGGCCCGGTCCCTGGAAATAGGGGCCGCCATTCAGCCGGTCTTTGCCCCGGTGTTGCAGGCTGGCAGCGACGGATCCTTCGAGTTACAGCCCGTCCGGCAATATTTATTTTCGGCGATGTACACGATTGGGGTGGGGGAAAATGTTAAAGTTAAGCCGTCGGTGCTGGTAAAAAGTGATGCCCGCGAGACACAAATGGAAATTTCGGCACTGATTCGCTGGCGTGAAAATATATTTTTCGGTGGTTCGTTCAGGGGATTCACGCAAACGTCGAAAGATGCGGCGGTGCTGCTGGCTGGTTTGAAAATAAATGAAAAAACAACTTTAGCCTATGCATTTGATATTCCATTATCGCCCTTGAATGCGGTAAATCGCGGAAGTCACGAATTATTATTGCGTTATAGCCTCAATCAACCGATTGGAGCGGGCAAATTGCCACCAGTGATCTACAATCCTCGCTTTTTTTAAACCGTAAAGATTCCAGATTGGCCCTGTTTTTGTAAAGCCAAGCCACGTCAAAAAAGGAGAAAAAAAGGTCGTTTTGGGGTTTAATTTTCATATTTTCGCCCTTGCACAAAAAAAATTCGGCTTCCATACAATGCAAAGTTAAAAAGGCGTTTGTCTCCTGCCTTGACCAGACGAAACACGTAATCCAGCCAATTTTGTTTGGAATTTTTTTTCACATAGAATTTAATCTGCTACCTTTACGGTCACTTTTTCCAAACATAACATTTAAAGTAGGAAAACACGGGTGCTTAACATGAAAAAATTGCAAAAATTACTCCTGCTTCTCCCCTTCCTTGCGGCATTGGTCGCCTCATGCGGCCGGAAAGAAAGCGGTCAGCTGGTTGGCGTATTGGACCGGCCTAATTGGAAGGGCATTAATCCCTACGGTATGGTGTACGTGCCTTCTGGTACGTTGCACATTGGTACCGGCGACGAAGATCTCAGCAAATCGCTGGTGTCCCGTCCAAAAACCATTTCTATCCAGGGCTTTTTCATGGATGAGACGGAGATCACCAATAACGAGTATCGCCAGTTTGTCGAATGGGTCCGTGACTCTATCGCTCACCGGGAACTGGATCAGGTGATCGAGGATTCTGAAAATGATCAGGAACCACCCCAGCCCGTTCTTGACTGGGAGCAGGAGATTGACTGGGCCAACGACGCCGAAGAAGGCGACGGTGCGCTGGACAAAATGTACTACCAGGGCAACGAACGCTTTGCTGGTCGTAAAGAGTTCGACGTTAGTAAGTTCGTCTTTGAATATCAATGGTATGACTGGCAGAAAGCCGCTCACGACCGTACAGGTAATCGTACCAGCCACATCCACCGGGAGAAAATAAAAGTCTATCCCGATACCCTGGCCTGGATCCGCGATTACTCGTATTCCTACAACGAGCCGATGACCCGTAACTATTTCTGGCACCCTGCGTTCGACGATTATCCGGTGGTAGGTGTGAACTGGAAGATGTCCAAAGCCTTCTGCTACTGGCGCGGCAAACTGTGGGATATGTATTCCGACGGTGATCCAACCACGGAAGACTTCCGCCTCCCGACCGAACACGAGTGGGAATATGCCGCTCGCGGTGGTCGTGCCGAAGCCCCGTACCCCTGGGGTGCTTACTACACCCGCAATGCCAAAGGTTGTTTGCTGGCCAACTTCAAACCTGGTCGCGGTAACTATCCTGAAGATGGTGGTCTGTACACGGTGAAAGCCGATGCCTACTATCCGAACGATTATGGCTTGTTCTGTATGGCTGGTAACGTGTCTGAATGGACCGAAACCGCTTTCCAGGAAAATGCTTACTCCTTTATTCACGATCTGAACCCGGACATTCGCTATGATGCGAAGGAGGAAGACCCGATCACGGCCAAACGGAAAGTAATCCGTGGCGGCTCGTGGAAAGACGTGGCCTTCTTTATGCAGACCGGCACCCGTTCCTACGAATATCAGGATACTACCAAATGTTATGTTGGCTTCCGTTGTGTGCTGACCTTCCTGGGTCGCTCGATCAACGACTTCTAACAAAAGCCATACCCTGAGAGGGCAAAAGGCAGAAAATCGTTGCACCGATATAATATCTGTCACGATACCTGCGTTTTGCCCTCGCTTTTAACAACTCCGCAACATATTGCTCTACCTGTACCCATCCATTTCAGTAAATTAGACGCTCGGCTTTGCCGTTGTTTGCTTGTGGCGGACAATTAAAGAGGCTGACCTTCACTTTGCCTGATACATTCTGTGGATAAATCTTTGGGCGTTTGCTACTTTTGCGCCGCCTAAAGCGCAGCCTTGACCGGTTGCGATGAGTCACTGAATATTTTATCTAAACTGCTAAAAAGTTTAACAACAATGAGTTTCGTCAAATCCAAAGGTTTCAAACGAGTCAAAAATCTTCTGATCGGTGTGGGTGCCGCTTTCGTATTGGCTGGTGCACTGTTCAAATTGGAAAGCTGGGAAGGTGCCTCCGAAATGCTGATTTTCGGTATGAGCATCGAAATCTTCATCTTCCTGATGATCGGTATCCTGCCACCAGAGCCCGATTACTACTGGCACAAACTGTATCCGGGTCTGGATGATTATGATTCCCGTATGCAACCAATTACCAGCGGTGGTGGTACTGCTATCCAACCGGATATCGTGCCGTTGCATGGTGATGTGGTCGAGCGCCAATTGGGCGGTATGCTGACTGAACTGCAATCCATGTCGAAGAGCATGGGTGCGTTGAAAGCACTGCAAGAAGTGGACTTCTCCGGTACGCAAGATCAGATCAAGAGCATGAGCAACTTCTACACGAAGTTGAACGAAGCCATGTCTGATATGGCCAAATCCGCCGAAGACGTGCGCGCTTACAAAGATCAAATGGGTGCTCTCAACAAAAACCTTGGTTCGCTCAATACGGTGTACGGCAATATGCTCGCCGCTATGGCCAACATTGGTCGTCAGTAAGTCACACGCATTTTTTGGTATCCATTCCAATTTCACAATCAAAAAAAGTTAAAGACTTATGTCCATACCAAAAGAGCCGCGGCAACTGATGATCAACCTGATGTATCTGGTGTTGACCGCGTTGCTGGCACTCAACGTGTCGGCCGAGGTAATGAATGCATTCTTCTCGCTGGATAAGGGTTTAGCAAGCAGCCGGGCTATTGTTGATAAAAGTAATATCCAATTGCAATCAGGCATTGATGCTACAGCCCAAGCTTATCCTACTCCTAAGAATGATGAGTTAAAAGGTAAAGCGCAACAAGCTCAAAGTATAGCCGCAGAATTCAATTCTTACATGGATGGTATCCGTTCGCGGTTGTTTGAATTAGGTAAAGGTCCTTCAAAAAATGATCCGACCATTCCTAAAGACATTCGCAACAAGGATATCACTACCCGTGTGTTTGTAAATGAGAAATTGGGGGACGAGATCGAAGCAAAGATCAAGGAAACCCGTGCTAAATTTCTGGCCCTGACAGATAATGATCCAAAGGTAGAGGCTTCCTTGCCATTAGATGTGGAGCCTATTCCACCAGGATCTCCTTCAAAAACATGGTCCGAATTAAAGTTCAAACAAATGCCTATCGCAGCGGTATTCCCAGTTTTGGGAAAAATTCAAAGTGATGGCAAGAGCTCTGCTTCGGCCGTTTTGAACTGGGTAGCGGAACAAATGGGGAAAGTGGAAATCAAGTTTGATGCTTTCCAACCTGCTGTTTCTGCTGAAAAAAGCTATATCATTCAAGGCGACAAATACGTTGCGGATATCTTTTTGAGTGCCTATAGCACTTCTGCTGATAACGTTAGTATTTCTGTCAATGGTAGCGGTGTGCCTGTAAAAGCAGGTGTTGCCCGTTATGAAGCCTCAGGTAGCGGTGTAGGAGAAAAAAGCTACAATGTTAGCATCAATGTAAAAAATCCTTTAACCGGGGATGTCAAGAACTACAGCAAAGAGTTCAAATACGAAGTCGGTCAACGTTCGGTGGCCGTTTCATTGGACAAAATGAATGTGTTCTATATTGGTGTCGAAAACCCGGTTTCTGTTTCGGCAGCCGGTGTTTCTTCCAACGACGTGAAAGTGAGTGCTTCGGGAGTAAATATCTCCAACAAAGGCGGTGGCCACTTCGTTGTGACGGCTTCTACGCCGGGCGAAGCTACCCTGACGGTGTCGGGTGGTGGTGCTACCTCTTCTTTCAAGTATCGGGTGAAGCGTATTCCTGATCCGGTTCCACTGTTGGGTGCGCAGCACAAATCCGGTTCGATGAACAACGGTACGTTCCGGGCACAAGGTGGTATTGCGGCCATTCTGCAAAACTTTGACTTCGATGCCAAGTGCGATGTAGTCGGTTTTGAGATGACTTATCTGCCAAAACGCCAGGACCCGATCACGGCCCAAAACGGCGGTGCCCGCTGGAGCGGTCAGGTAGGCGATATGGTGCAGAAAGCAAAACCAGGTGATAGTTATTTCTTCGACGATATAAAATGCAAATGCCCCGGCGACGCGGCTGCACGGAATATCGGCGGTCTGGCTTTCAAGATCAAGTAAATTAATATTGAGGCCTCAGCTGGTCTTTTAAATCGGCTGAGGCCTTACTTTGTTACTCAACACAAATTTTTTTCATTCATCAACCATCCGGGAGTCATGACGTTTTTCAAATGGACTTGCCTGTGCTTTTTGTTTAGCCTTTGCTCTGCAACGGTGGCATTTGCACAAACCCCAGAAGAAGCAGAAGTAGAAGTAAAAACTGAAGAAGTTATCGAAGAGGATCCAGGTGAGGCCCCTATTGATGACGTCGTTAAGAAAGAAGTGATGGGTGAGCGTCGGGTATTACCCTACCAGCCTATTCGCGAAAGCGACATTTTCTGGGAAAAACGCATCTGGCGCATTATTGATGTGCGCGAGAAAATGAACCTTCCATTCGCTTATCCGGAAGATCCATTCTTCAAAATCCTGTCGGAAGCCGCCACCAAAGGCGATCTTCCGGTGTATAGCACGGATGAAGACGGTGCTAAATTCAAAAAACGCATGAGCACAGACGACGTGCTGTCCATGCTTTCCAAAACGGATACGGTCGTGACTTTCGACCCGGAGACGTATGAGGAGAAAATCCAGATCGTCAATAATGACATCAACTGGGAAGATGTGAAGCGCTTCCGCATCAAAGAAGTGTGGTTCTTCGATAAGGAGACTTCTACCATGCAGGTGCGTATTCTGGGTCTTGCGCCGATGATTGACGTAAAAGACAACGAAGGCAACTTCCGTTTTGAGAAGCCGATGTTTTGGGTCTATTATCCGCAAGCCCGCGAATTGTTTGCCCGTCACCGCGTATTTACGATGGGCGGCAACACCAACGCGACCATTTCCTGGGAAGATGTTTTTGAAATGCGCTATTTCGCGAGTTTCATCTATAAAGAATCCAACGTATATGATCGTAAGATCGAGGAATACCTGAGTGGCACGGATGTGCTGATGGAATCCGAGAAGATCAAGAGCGACATATTCAACTGGGAGCATGATCTGTGGCAGTATTGAAGTGCCGCCAACCTTTGGTTGGCAAGGCTAAAAAAGGGAGCCCGACGTTTGCGTCGGGCTCCCTTTTTGCTTTTCCTTTCGAAAAGTTTTTTACTCTCCGAAAGGTGGAGGACTTATGAAATAATGTTCGTTTTCATAGTTCTCAATTAATAAAACCAGCATTTCAGCTTCATCGCCCTCAGGCGTGTCTGTAGGGGCATCAAAAATAGCCTCCAAGCGCACTAATGCGCGGTCATAATCTTGTTCGGATTTTATTGGCCGGATGTTCATAATTTACAGAAGTTCTTAAATTGGGAACAAAATATTGGGCATCAAAAGTTTTTATCTGAAGTTTTGGACGACCACAATCAATATGTAAGATAAAAAAATATTCGACGAAATAAAAATTATTTCCAAAAGATGACATTTTAATCTCGTAATTTGTCATCAAAAAAATGCATTGTTTTATCTAATTACTTTTAACTAACTTCCTATGAAACACCTCACACCTCACACCTCACACCTCACACCTAATTGTAACTATTCTAACAGTGATCTTTATCTGCTTTACACCTATGGGCTGTAAAAAAGCAGAACTAAAAGAAAATATTAATGATGGGGCAAACGGGATTGTAACTGATAGAGACCCAACGGCAGTAGATACAGCGAGAATCGCCATTATAAATATGTTCAATCAATATGATGCCCTGCCCAATACTCAAAAGAATGCTGATTGGTTCTATCAGCAGCTCCCAGCCGGTTCAGTTGATATTCAAACTTGGCAAAGCTGGAAGCGTATGGCAAGAGATGTAGCCAATATTTATGGAGATGATCATAACTTATCTCGTGTTTTTGATTACTTCCAACAAAAACAAGGCATGAGTGCCTCTTTAAGGCAATTTGTCGTGGATTTTTCCGCAAAGGCGAACAATTTAATAGCTAATGGGACTACTCCTACGGCAATTTCAAGTCTCTCCACCCAGAATAATTTGCAATTAAGATCTTTGTATGGAACCTCTCTTTCCAATGAAGAGATAAATACTCGAATTTTATTTGTAGAATCATACAGCATTTTATATGCGGCTTTTGCTGCACGTGAAATCTCAGGAATCATAGGAGGGCTTACCGGAGAAGCAGGAGATCGAGGGTGTAGTTGGGAGGGTTTAGCTACTGCGGTAACTATATCCGCAATAACTGCAGTAATATTTGCCAAGAAACTTGATGCGTTTTTTCAAGATAGCGATCATTCTAAGATTGGGCGTGCTGCTTTTATTGTTACCTTCAGTCTTATTGGAGGTATCGCAACGGTAGGGTCGGTTATAGGTATGGCTGTTTGGTCTGTTGCCTGTGGGGTCTCAGCACTCCTTAATTGGATATTTCCGGGACTCGGTGCAGCAGACTGTACTATTCCAAATGATTTCTTCGTATATTACACTACTTGTGGTAGTTACCAAGTCCTATTGCTAAATGGAGGTTCGGATATTAATAGTACGACTTGGACTCCTATATTAAACACTGGATTAACAGGCACAACTACCACCTTTGGTTCATCCGCTTTTAGTTCTCCTCTTATTACTCCACCTAATCCTACTATACCCAGTGCCATATCCCCCAGTTCTCACACGTGTCAAACTACAGTGACAAGTACGTTGTCCTGCGTGTTTACAGGAACAACTATTGATAATGCTGTTCCTCCTGCGGTAGCCTTTGCTGTTGCTCCTACTACGGTTAGTTATAATACAGAGGTACAGTACTGGGTTACCACCAGCTCATCCTATTCGTATCAAAATTTATCCTGGGCCTTTCCTGATGGTGGTGCTTCCATTGTGGCGCAGGGCGACTACTGGATAAAGGTGCGCTTTTGGCTTGCAGGAACAAGAAGAGTACGGGCGACCCTTACCAATACCTGTAGTGGTATTTCAGGCTCAACTGATGTAAGTGTGCAAGTAAATCAGTAACCTTTTAAAAACCAATTTTATGAAATCTGCACTCTTTGTATTCGCTTTGCTGTCATTCTTCTTACCGTCCTGTCATAAGGAGAAAATGACTGGATTGACTTTGGAACGATATAGAAATATTTTGGATAGTACAAAGCTAGTATGTAATGGTATTACTAGTGAATATTACATTTCTGCTAATATTAATGGCCGGCCAGTCTGCTACTCCAATGGTGAAGACGGCTATATTATAGATACAAAGTCATATAATATGTTTACCACCGCTGGCACCAGTGTTAATATTGGGGATACTTCGAGTAGTGATTTTAGGGTTGGCTTCCAACTAGAGGCGTTTCACGATATTGAAGACTACGTAAACAATTTTCTCATTGTATCTCCAAAATGGAAAGGCAATCACCCAATAAAGGATGTCTTAGATCGGTACCTGATCGTAGGTAAGCATACGGTATTAGGCAGCAATACGCCTGATAGTATAGGTTTTAATATAGGGTTCTATGTTTGCCATGATAAGAATGTAAAAGGGCCAGGTACCTATTCTTACCATCATCTGGATATACTATCAGGGGGAGGCATACAAGACAGAAATAGCTACCTGGAATTCACGAAAGTGGAAAAATATATTTCTGCTGAACATATCGTCTATGATATAGAGGCAAAGTTCCAATGCCAGTTGTATCATGCACAAAGCAGCCCGGAAGAAGGTAAACTCTACGGAAATCTTACCGATGGCCAGCTGGTGATGCAGATTGTGGTAGATAACTAGCAAGATTTACTGTAAAGCGATCATAGAGCCGTTCCGATCTTCGGGGCGGCTTTTTTCGCTTTTTCACCCTCCTAAAATCACCTCCGTTGCCCCATAGCCATACTTGGCATGGTACTCATTCTTGAACTTCGCCACATCCGGGTGCTGGCGCAGTCGGTCGGCAATGGCATCGCGGAGTTTGCCTTCTCCCACGCCATGGATGACAAAAATGCGGGGCACTCCCAATCGCACCGCTTTATCCAGAAACCGCTGAAAATGAAGCAGTTGCAGGCGCAGTATTTCACTTTTGTCCAGACGGGCATAACCGTTGGTAATATTCTGAATGTGCAGGTCCACTTCCGGCAGGAAGTTGGCAAACTCTTCGACGTTAAAAGTGCTCAGAGGTATAGAATTGGACGCAGTAGTGGAGCGGGCAGGACGCACGTGCTGTTTGGCATAATTCTTCAAATCCTGCGCATCACTGCCGGGCTTTGGCTCAAATGAGTCGAAAAGCAAGAACTGATGGGCCAGCAGGTTCAGAATAGGCGCGGTTTGCAGGTTGTTGAAAAACTGTTTGGCGCGGATTTTCAGACTTTTCTCCAAAGGGCTATCCAGTCCCTCGGTGGTGATCCGCTGAATGCGCAGCCAGGCTTCCGGGGCTTCGTTCAAGTCGTCGGATAGGAAGTCCCCTAACTCCAGCGCCGTACTGCCACCCAATTTGGAATCCACCACCAGCAGGTCTTTCTGGGCGGTAAACAGGTCGAATTCAAGCAAAAATTCCTGGGTGGTATCGTTGATCAGCCACACTTTATAGCGCGATACGCTGCCATCCCGCCCGGGCATGGGTTCAAAAGCGAGTTGCAGGCCCTTGGGTTTCAGGATAACATACTGCCCCTTGATTTCCCGGCGTGGCGGTGCTTCCGGTTTCTTTTCTGCTTTTCCAGCGACGAATCTGGCACCCGGTGCGACGGGTTCTGCGTCGGTATTGCGCAGCAAATCCTCTTCAAAAGCGGGTATTTCGAGGGTGCGGTCGCTATCGAGCCGTACTTGCAGCATAGCATCGTCCAGCATAGCTGTGATGACCCCGGTTTCTCCGGTATAACGAAAGCGCACAGGTGTGCCGACAGCGAATAACATTTTCTGCGTTCTGAATGAGGAAATATGAATTACTTTGCCGCGAAACTACTGGAATGGCGGGTCATTTTCAGCAATCCTTTGCAATAATGCCTGAGGCGTACCAAATGTTTAAAAATCAATCTTACTTTCTTCCTGTATGAATCGCTACCTCTCCATTGATTTTTATCGTGGCCTGACGATTGCCCTGATGATCGTCGTAAATACCCCCGGTAGCTGGGAGTATGCCTATGCCCCGTTGAAACATGCCGCCTGGCATGGTGTCACGCCAACCGATCTGGTATTCCCGTCGTTTATGTTCATTATTGGCGTTTCGATGTGGTTTTCATTTGGTAAATACAATCGCCAATGGTCGCCCGCCCTGGGTTGGAAGATACTTCGACGCGTTGCGCTGCTGTTTCTATTGGGCTTATTAATGAATAAATACCCTATTTATTGGAGCGACTGGGGTCATTGGCGGATATTTGGTGTGTTGCAGCGCCTGGCGTTGGGGTATGGAATAGCGGCAGTGCTGGTGCTGACGCTCTCCCGCCGGGCATTGATAGGGGTATCAGCAGTTATTTTGCTGGCTTACTGGGCTATTCTGTATAAATATGGGCTTGCAGATTTAGGTGGCCCTTATAGTCTGGACGGCAATGCGGTATTGCGTCTGGATCGCTGGCTGTTGGGCAACAACCATCTTTACCACGGCGAAGTCATCCCGTTTGATCCGGAAGGTCTGTTGAGTACCTTGCCAGCGGTGGTAACCGTGGTATTGGGGTGGTTGAGCGGAGAACTAATGGAAAAGCGTACTGCCCAAAAGGACTTGCTGGTGCGTGACCTGCTCGTGTTTGGTTTACTATGCGGATTCATCGGCTTGGCCTGGAGTGAGTTTTTTCCGATTAATAAAAAGCTCTGGACCAGTTCTTACGTTTTATACGCGGGAGGGGTTTCGATGGTGCTGCTGGCGGCCAGTATCTGGCTGATTGACGTACAAAAATGGCGTAACGGCGTCGGATTTTTTTTGGCTTTCGGAGCGAATCCGCTTTTTGCTTATTTATTATCGGAAGTGCTGCTGATCACTTTTCAATACATTAAGTGGGGCGATGATATGAATGTGCAATCGTGGCTTTACACGAAGATATTCGTACCAATAGAAGGCAAAGAACTCAGTTCGTTCCTGTTTGCTATTTTCTTCATGTTACTATGCTGGCTGGTCTGCCGCTGGCTGTACGTGCGCAAGATTTACATAAAAATTTAAGGGACGTGGCCAGTGTATTTATCTGGTTCATCTTCATAACTATCAAATCCTCAGACCCGTATGCAACGCCGCAATTTTTTCATTCAAACGGGCCTGATGGCAGTAGCCGCCGGGTTGCAACTGCCACAGGGAATGTGTCAAATACCGGAAAAAGATCCCATCGCCCGGCATAAGCCAAACCGGCTGCGACCAGGTGCCACCGTGGGTTTGATTGCACCGGGCAGCCCCATTGGCGAGGAAAAATATGCTAAAACCCTGGCCAATATAGCCGCCCTGGGCTTTCGGATCAAAGAAGGAAAATCCACCCGCGCCAGTCACGGCTACCTGGCTGGCACCGACGAACAACGTCTGGCTGATCTGCACGCGGCTTTTGCTGACCCGGAAGTGGAAGCTGTATGGTGTATTCGGGGGGGGTATGGGGCCATGCGCCTGTTGCCGCATATAGATTATGACTTGATTCGGCGGAATCCCAAGCCCTTTATTGGCTACAGCGATATTACCGCGCTGCATCTGGCTTTTTATCATCAAACAGGATTGGTCTGTTTTCATGGGCCGGTGGCGGCTTCGGATTTCCCACAAGATACCGTGCAGTATTTTCGCGATGTGTTGATAGAACCGGTAGCGGGTCACATCATCGCGGTGCCTGCTGTGGCGGAAGAAGTGCCGCCCGGACAGGAGTTTCAGCCGTATGTTATCAATGCCGGACGGGCGCAGGGGGCACTCGTAGGTGGAAATCTATCCCTTTTGTCGGCGATGGCCGGGACGCCTTATTTGCCGTCCTTCAAGGATAAAATTGTTTTCATCGAAGATATTGGAGAACAGCCGTACCGCATTGATCGGATGTTGTACCAATTGGCCCAAGCGACCGATTTTGCGCAGGCCGCCGGTATAGTGCTGGGCGTTTTTAATGATTGCAACCCCAAAGGCAGCACGCCTTCTTTGACCCTGGTGGAGACGTTGACAGAATTTTTTAGCCAATGGAAAATGCCGGTGGCCTACGGTTTTCCATTCGGGCACATTGCGCACCAGGCGACCCTACCTTATGGTATTCTGGCGGAACTGGACACGGAAAAGGGGCGGTTGACTTTGCTGGAAACGGCGGTGAATAATTAAAATAGCAAATTTGCAAATGGAACGTAGTGACATCCCGATTTTTCATCGGGAAGGCAAATAGTAAGATAATCAACGTTTTACACAAACCCAGATCAGGCTCCTGCTAATCCAAATTCCGTATTCTGCATTCCGTACTCCGCATTCTTTTACCACACCTGACCCGGATAAGTGCGCTGGATATGCTGCATTTCAGCCAGCAGACGGTCGAGGTGTTCGGTATGCCGCCCCGATCTGCCTCCGCTTTGCATCCAGGCTGGAGTGGGTTTTGTCAGTGTGGCTTCAGCGAGTATATCGGCTACTTTATCTTCCCATAAAGTTTTGATATTCAATAGATTCGGACCAATGCCATCGGCGGTCATGGTCAGATCAATTGCATCGGGCGTAGTCAATTCTCCGGTGTAGCTCCACAATTCGTCCACGGCGGCCTGCATTTTTTGGTGACTGGTAGGCGTACCATCCCCCAGACGGACCACCCATTCGGAGGAATAGCGCAGGTGATAGGTACACTCTTTCAGGGCTTTTTCGGCGATGGCCGCCAAATGTGCGTCGGTGCTGTGGAGCAGGGCTTGATACAGGTGGTAGTTATAGACATCAAAAAAGAACTGGCGAACAATGGTGTAGGCCCAGTCGCGGTTGGGATATTCTACCAGCAGGGCGTTACGAAACTGCTGACTGGTCCGAAAATAAGCCAGGTCATCCTCCGAACGGCCCGCGCCTTCCACTTCGCCCGCGTAGGTGAGCAGCATCCGCGCCTGACCGAGCAGATCGAGCGCAATGTTGGCCAGGGCAATATCCTGCTCCAGTACGGGCGCGTGGCCACACCATTCGCTCAAGCGGTGGGAGAGGATGAGCGCATCGTCGCCCAAATGCAGTAAATAATCGAAATGGGCGTTGGAAGTAGTAATATCTTTCATAACTGGCAGATAATCATTCAAGTTGGTACGCTCATAACCCCGACTTCAGTTGGATTTATAGCGTACATAAAGGCCCGACTGAAGTCGGGGTTACATGTGTCGCAATTCATCGGGCAAATCATAGAAAGTAGGGTGGCGATAGACCTTGTCGTTGGCGGGATCAAAAAACGCTTCGGCGTCTTCGGTAGAAGCATGAATATGGACGGATTCGACGACCCAAATGCTGATACCTTCGTTGCGGCGGGTATAGACGTCGCGGGCGTTTTCAATGGCCATTTGCGCATCGGCGGCGTGGAGGCTGCCGACGTGCTTATGGCTCAAACCTTGTTTGGAGCGGATAAATATTTCCCAAAGTGGCCAGTCTTTCATGGTAAGGATTGAGTATTTGAAGATTTGAGTATTTGAAGATTTGAGCAAAGCACTTGATAATCATGTACTTGATCGAATCTTCCAATCTTCGCCTCCTCAAAAGAGTTAAAATACAGTCTATTGATAATAGTTTGTTTTGGCAGCACAGGTCCGGGGAATTGCGTTTCGGGGAGGCATAAAGGTACGATTCATAAACTTTTATCAACCTTTTTCCATTCCTGCCCGTCTTTGAATCGAACCCAGGGACACAGAAAACCGTATTTTTGTGCGCCCCGGAAGCAGAAGAAACATTGATCCACACACATAAACTATTGATAATGAGATTGAAATACGTATTTGCGCTGCTGCTCACCATTGCTGCCATTCAGGCAAACGCCCAATTGCACTATGGATTTAAGACCGGGCTCAATTTTGCCCGTTTCGATGGACCCTCCGAAACCGACGATAGCGGCAAATCGCTGGAAACCTGGAAAAATGTGACGGGTTTCCACATTGGTGCTGCTTTTTCCTATCATTTTACTGACAATTTCGGACTGCGCGGCGAACTGCTCTACTCCAAGCGCGGCGCAAAATACACCTACGACGGCCAGTCGTACCGCGTTTTCAAGCTGCCCAATAGTACGACGATGACCACCGGCACTGCCCGTCATTTGATCAGTATTAATAATTCCTACCTGGATTTGCCAATCATGGCCTACGGACGGGCGGGCGATTTTGAAATATCGGGCGGTGCTTACGTCGGCCTGCTGTTGCAATCGGTCGGCGACGGCTCTTTGACTTATCGCGATGCCTCCAATAGTGATCTGCAGTTTAATTTGCGCCATAATTACCGCAAGGATGCCGCCGGGGGCAGCGAAGATGATGGCGAGAAAATAATTGCCACTGCCGATGGCCGCCAACTGGAATTGCCCAAGACGCTTGGTGCCTACTACGATTACCCGGAAGATCGGGGCAATTTGTACAAAACGCTGGACTATGGTCTGATGGGCGGGCTATCCTATTATTTCAGCACTTCGCTTTATTTTGGGGCGCGGCTGCAATATGGCCTGGCCGATATTACCAATAACCAAGCGGATTTGGCGCGTGCTGGCACCGATGGGGCCAATCTTCGCTACCGCGACGATAAAGATCGCAATTTTTCGTTACAACTCTCCGTCGGTTTCGGATTCTAAAAATAAGCAAAGTGAAATTCAATCAGCCCCCACCAGTAACCAATCAACCAATAATTAATCAACTAATCCACCTATCGGGCGGCACAATTTTTTTACGCTTTCCACATCCGATCCTTACATAATGACACGCTATACCACTATTTTTCGTGCCTCGCTTTGCTTTTTGCTGCTTACCGGCCTGTGGTCGGCCTGCAAAAAGAACGATTTTCAGGACATTGATCTGGCCGATCATTCCGCCGAATTTGCGTTCCCGCTGTTCACCACCGAACTGTTCCTGAAAGATTTACTGGGCCAGGTGCTCAACGATTCGCTGTCGAATGATACGCTGGTGGTCAATCCCGATGGTACGATGACCCTTTTCTACACGGGTGACGTAGCCGAAAAAAAGGCGACCGATATTTTCACTTTTTTCCAGAATGGTTTTTTTCCGCTGACCGATAGTATTACCACTACTGTGTTGCAATTGCCCATCGGGGTGACGATCAAACGGGCTGATCTGAATAGTGGTACGCTCGGTTTTATCCTTACCAATCAATTTGGCGAAACCCTCAACGGCAGATTTGAAGTACCGCAGTTGACCAAAAACGGGGAGATTTTGACTTTCCCTTTTTCTGTTCCGCCGACCACCGGGCAAGCCTGGGTCTCAGGGCCGATTGATTTGACGGGCTATACCCTGAATGGCAGCAGCAATGAATTGACTTTCATATACTATGCTTATCTCGCCGATGGTACGCGGGTGAAGATATTGCCGAATACTTCCAGTGGCTTATCCAACGTGTTTGTCACGTTTTTGAACCTCAAGTTCAGTTATTTTGAAGGTAATTTTGGCTACGCGGCCTATCCGCTGACCCGTGATACGATTGATATTGACATCAATCAAACCAATCTGGATGGTAATGTAACCGTAAAAAATCCGAAAATAACCATCCGCATCGCTAATTCCTGGGGTTTCCCGACGCGCGGTATTGTGCGTTATTTGAGTTTTATTGGTCAAAACGGGGAAGAATACAAACTGGAAACCACGGCGTTTGCTCAGGATAGTATTATTGATTTTAATTATCCAGCCCTGAATGAAGTAGGCCAAACCAAATACACCGACGTATATCTGGATAACACCAATTCTAATATTGCGCAGATATTTAATTCGCAACCGACGAAGTTGGTCTATGATATGGGCGGTATTTCCAATGCCCTGCAAACCCCTGATCTGGTTGGTTTTCTGACTGATAGCAGCAACATCAGTCTGCAAATCAAAGTGGAACTGGATTTGGAAGGCTCCGTCCAGAACTTTGGCTCCAACCAGACGCTCGACCTGGATTTTGGCGATTACAGCAGTTTGGATACCACCAAGATTCAGGATGCGGAATTCAAACTCGTCACGGAGAATTCCACGGCTATATCCGCCTTGCTCCAACTGTATTTCCTCGATACCGATAGCGTCCGCATTGATTCGCTCTTCGCCAATGGGCCACAACTTTTGCTACGTTCCGCACCGATTGGCGCAGATGGTAAAGCCGATGGCACCACGCGCACCGAGCATTTCATCCCGATGACGGCCGCCCGTTTTGATCGCATTCGCCAGGCCAAACAGGCATTTTTACAAACCTCTTTTACTACGGGAGAAAATGGTCAGGTGGTCAAGTTGATTGCCAACGATAAGGCTATTGTAAAAATGGGACTGAAAGTGAGAACGAAATAATAATTACCCTCAACTCGAAACGATGCACCTACACCATAAAATAGGCCTGTTCTGCCTCCTTTTTGCTTCTCAACTCTCGGCGCAACAGGAGCTGATGCTCCAGACGCTGCCCGATTTGTGGCATGCCACTTCGATCAATCCGGCATTTTTCCCGGAGAACAAACGTTTCGTTATCGGCTTGCCCGCGTACTCTTTGGATGCCTCGCATTCCGGCGATATTACCTACAATGATCTGCTGCGCAAAGAAGGCGACCAAAACGTCATTGACTTTGGACAGGTCATTGATAAACTCGATCCCGAAAATACGCTGTACTTCGATCAACGCATTGAAACGGTCTCTTTGGGCCTGCGCCTGCCCGGCAACTGGTCTATTCAGGCTGGCCATGCCAATCGCCTGACCGGCCTGGCCGTCTATCCGAAAAGCCTCGCCGAGGTGTTGTGGAATGGGAATGGCCCTTATATTGGAGAAAAAGTGGATTTCGGTTTCCAGGCCCGCGTATTCGACTGGAATGAGTGGAGCGTGGGGTTGGCCAAACATTTCAATAAGGTGTCAGTCAGCGCACGACTGAAATACCTGACAGGGGTCACTTCATTGATTACGGATAATGACCACCACAAAGCCACCATTTACACCGATCCCGACATTTATCAACTGCAGATCGAAACCGATTATGGTTTCCATTCGTCCTCGCTCATTTCGGCCATTGATACTTCGGATTTAGGGTTCAAAGTGGACATAGCCGACCTGAAAGGCAAGGCTTTTAGTAAAAATACCGGCGTTTCGGTGGATTTAGGGGCTCAAGTAAGAGTCAATGAAAAACTCACCCTCAGTATCAGCGTACTGGATTGGGGCGGCAAAATCAAGTGGAAAGAAAATGCCAACTATTTCCGCAGCAATGGCTCCTTCACTTACGAAGGCGTCACTTTTCCTGGTGCCGACATTATCAATGGCAGCGATAGCCTCGATTTTGACCAAAAACTGGACACGCTGAACGATATTTTTCAATTTCAAAAATCGGCGCAGGAGTTTACGACCAAGTTGCCGGAGCGTATTTATATCGGTGGCACCTTTCAACTTACCGAAAAATGGGGATTGGGGGTCAGTGCTTTTGCTCAAAACAGCGACAACCGCCGCGTAGGCGGGTTGGGAGCCAGCGTACGCTGGTTGCCGGTGCGCTGGCTATCGCTCGGAGCCATGTACAGCGTCAATCGCCGTTCGGCGGCCAATCTCGGCTTCCACCTCGTCGTAAAACCTGGCCCGGTGCAATTCTATTTCCTGTCGGACAATCTGGCCAATGCCTTTTCGCTGAAAAGCAGCCCGGCAGTGAATCTGCGGACGGGACTTTCGCTGGTGTTTTAGGGATCTGTATTGGAATAAAATTTAAGGGGCGGCCTGGCGAACTTCGCCGGGCCGCCCCTTCCACATTGACCACATTCTCTTCATTGGTCACATTTAATATTTCACATTGACCATATTAAAATCCATTGACCACATTTAATTTTCCACCGCCACCTGCAAAAACTGCTTTTCATACAATTCCCGATAGCGACCATTCGGAATATTCAGCAGGGCTTCGTGTGGCCCAAACTCCTGCACCTCGCCTTTTTCGAGCACCAGAATATTGGTCGCATGGCGGATCGTGCTCAGACGGTGGGCAATAATAATGCTCGTGCGGCGGGCGATCAGTCGCTCGATGGCAAACTGAATAATGCCTTCCGATTCCGGGTCAATGGAAGAAGTGGCTTCGTCCAGAATAAGAATTTCGGGCTGGAAAACCAGCGCACGAACGAAAGAAATAAGTTGGCGTTGGCCCATCGAAAGCGTCGCCCCGCGCTCCATTACCTGATAGTGGTAACCACCCGGCAGACGCATGATGAACTCGTGTGCGCCGATCATTTTGGCAGCATCAATAGCCTGGGCCTCGGTGATCGTGCTATCGCGCAGGGTAATATTTTCCAGCACCGTGCCTGAAAACAGGAACACATCCTGCAACACCACCGCAATGTGCCGACGCAGCGTATAGACATCGTAGTCGCGCAGGTCGTGGCCGTCCACCCGGATTTGGCCGCCCTGAATTTCATAAAAGCGATTCAAAAGACTGATAATCGTGCTTTTGCCGCTGCCCGTGCTGCCGACAATGGCCAGCGTCTCGCCGGGATTAATATGAAAAGACACGCCTTTCAGCACGGGATCGGTGACCATCTCGCCGCTGTAAGAAAATTGCACTTTATCAAAGGCCACCTCGCCGCGTAGTTTAGTCGGCGCGAGCGTCCCATTATTCTGGACGCGTTCGGTATTTTCCAGCAATTTAAACACCCGTTCGGCGGCAATCAAACCCATTTGCAGCGTATTGAATTTATCGGCCAGCATCCGTATCGGGCGATACAACATGGTGATATACAACGGGAAAGCCACCATTGTACCCAAAGTAACTTCAGCACTGAGCACCTTGCCCGCGCCATACCAGACCAGCAAACCCAGCGAAAGCGCGGAAATAATATCCACTACCGGAAAAAAAATGGCGTAGGCCGTAATGGCTTTCAGGTTAGCGTCAGTGTAACTGTGGTTAATCTGGCGAAACTTGGTCGCTTCCTGATTTTCGGCATTGAATATCTGCACGATACGCATGCCGCTGATCCGCTCCTGCAAAAAAGCGTTCATAATAGCGATCTGGTTGCGCACCTTTTCGTAGCTCTTCCGCACACTTTCCTTGAATTGATAACTGCCCCAGATCAGCAAAGGAAACACGCAGAGCACTACCAGCGTAAGTTTCCAGGAGGTGTAAAACATAATGCCGGTCACCCACGCGATGGTCATCAAATCGGAGATAATCGTCACACTGCCTTCGGAAAAGATAGTATTGATCGCTTCAATATCATTAATGGTCCGCGTGGTACTCTGACCAATAGGCGTTCGGTCGAAATAACTTAGATTCAGTCCGGTTACATGACGAAACACCCGCGTCCGCAGATCACGCACCGTAGCCTGACCGAGCCAGTTGGCGTAGTACAGGAATAAATAACGCAGCACTGTTTCCAGTGCGAGCAGACCAAAAATAGCAAAAGCCAGCATGGTCATCCCCTGCACATTCCCCACCAATACATAGTCGTCCACCATATTCTGGAGGAGTTTAGGGCGGAAAGTGGACAGTGGAGCCAGGCAAAACACCGACAGGAACGTCGTAAAAATGAACACGTTCTTGTAAGGTTTCACCAGTGCCATCACCCGGCGGAACAGCGAAAAATCGAACTTTTTTTGTGTAGTCTCGGACATGGGCAATAAGCAAAAAAGCAAAGGGCAAATAAGCAATAGAACAAATCCCCAGCTCCGCTCCATCTACCCTCCCCCTTTATGGGGGAGTAGGAGGGGGCTTTTTAGGCAATAAGCAAATGGACATCCCGATTTTTTCATCGGGAAAGCAAATAAAACAAATCTCAAACTCCGCTCCATGTACTCTCCCCCTTTACGGGGGAGTAGGAGGGGGCTAGGGCAGTCTAAAACCCCTAAATCTAAGCAAAGTTCGGCAATCTCCAGCGATTTTTGCGGAAAAACCTGGCCTGAGATCCAGCCAACAAAGTGCCAATCATCCGCTTTGGTCGTTAGAAAAGGGAAAATAGTCGGAACAAAAATGGGTCAGTTCATCGGTCGGTCGTAGTTTTCGGGTGAAAAAGCACTCTTTCATCAAAACGAAAAAATCATGGATCAATTTGACACTATTGCACAACCCAAAAAAACCTTGAGCAACCGCGCCATTACGGCGGGCCTTTACATTGCTGGAGCCTCCATTGTTTTGGGCTTAATCGTCTATGTGGCCGGTCTCAATGAGGCTATGATGACCAACAAACCTTTGAGTTGGGCCAACAACATTTTGTCCCTCGGCATCATGTTTTATTTCATCCACACTGCTATACGCCTGTATCGCGACCAGGATAATAGCGGCTATCTGACCGTTGGCAATGGCATGGGTGTAGGCACGTTGGCTGGTCTGGTGGCTGGCGTGGTCACCGCCATTTGGATGATCATTTTTATGACCTTCATCGCTCCCGATCTGATAGAAATGACTAAACGGGTGACGATGGAACAAATGCAGGAATCCGGCCAATCGGAAGAACAAGCCGAACAGTTTATGGAAATGAGTGCCATGTTTTTCTCGCCGGTTTTCATCAGCATCATGGTGGCGATTTTCAGCGTCTTTTTTGGTTTCCTCTGCGGCCTTGTCAGCGGCCTGATCCAGAAAAAGGACCGCCCTTACGCCAGTTAAAAGTACATTTTCCGGCTAATTCTTACAACGTCCTGCCATTCCCGGCGGGACGTTGCTATTTTTGCGCCCATCGCACAAAAAACCTCGTCCAACTATCCAAACCAACTACACTCGTGAAAAATATAAATGTTCGTTATGGCGTGCTTGGCGGTGGAGCCGTCATTTTCTATTTCGTGCTGTTGTATATGGTGCGTAAGGAACTTTTTCTCAACCCCTGGCTGCAATGGGCCTCGCTGCTCATCTATCTGGGCTGTATGTACCGGGCCGCGCAGGAAGACGGTGCGTTGCACGGTTTTCAGCGTGATTTCCGAACGATGGTGCGCACGCCATTTACCGTATTTTTGCTGATAAATATCGCTTACTGGATATTTTACTATGCCTTGCATCTGGCTGATCCGGCTTTGTTACAAATGGAAACGGCACTGGATTTGGCTGCCAAAAAACAGCAATTGGCTGCCGGTTTAGGTGATCCACAACAGGCCAACCAACTGCGCGAACAAATTCTGACTTTGGAGCGGGAGGCTAATCAGCCCGCCGTGCAACCCCTCGGGCCTATTCTTTTTCGTATGGCCATTGGTTCTCTGGGCGGTTTTATTTTGGCAGCAGGCATCACCGCTATCGTGCGGCCAGGCGGAGAAGTAATTGAAAACTGATTTTTTATAAATAATGACAAACTTCCCCACTACCTCCAATGAGCGATGGACGAACGCCAGAAAATGGCTGCCCCGGCTGTATTTTTCCCGGCTTTTGCGTTGGGCATTATATGCCGTAGCAGCCTGGTGGCTCTGGCAAAACTGGCACAGTGACCTGCCAATCAGCCGGTTGGCCGAGGATTACGCTTTTCCCGAATCGCGATTTATCACCGTGGATGACATGCAGGTCCACTACCGCATCGTTGGCCACGGCGAACCCCTTTTGCTCCTGCATGATGCCAATAGTTCACTGCACACCTGGGCTGGTTGGACGAAAGAATTATCCGCCCATTACCAGGTAATTAGCGTGGATTTGCCGGGTTTTGGTCTCACTGGGCCCCATCCGCGCGGTAGTTACAGTGCCTTTATGTACGCCAATTTTCTGGAAGAATTGGTTACCCAACTCAACTTACCGGCGTTTCATCTGGTCGGCAACGGACTGGGCGCGCAGGTCGCGTGGTTTTATGCTGCCGAGCATCCAGAACGGCTGCGCAAACTTATTTTGCTGGATGCACCGGGTTTTGAACCGAAATCTACGAATCTGGTGAACTTATTGGCCCGTACGCCTGTCTTGAACCGCGCCATCTGGCACATTACACCCCAGGCTTTCATCCGGCTCATGCTGATAGATGTATATGCCGATGATGCTTTGGTCACCGATTCGTTGGTGCAACAGCATTTTGAATTGCTCCTGCGCCCCGGCAATCGCAAGGCCTTCACCGACCACGCCGCCGTGAGCGACAACCGCCCGCCGGTGGATATTATTGAAAAAATAGCCGTGCCCACGCTCATTCTGTGGGGCGCGGAGGATACCCGCATTTCGCCCGAATACGCCTACGAATTTCATCGGCGCATCCACGGCGCGGTGTTGCGGGTCTATCAAAACACCGGCCATTGGCCCCAGGAAGAAAATCCCGTCCAGACCGCGCAGGATGTGCAGGCGTTTTTGGAAGGGAAGTTTTGAAGGGAAGTATGAACTATGAACTATGAATTTGCCCGTACAAGAGGGTACATTTCTTCTAATCACCAATCACCAATACACTGATAACCAATTAACTAATGAACTAGTCAACCAATTAACCAGTCAACCAATCAACCAATTAACCAGCACACCCATCAACGCATCAACTACTCATGGCTAAACGCCTCCTTCCTATCGGTATTGACGATCTGGCTTTTTATACGCCCAAAATCTACCTCGACATTCGTACTCTCGCCGAAGTCCGGGACATTCCCTACGAAAAACTCGCCCACGGACTGGGCTTGCACAAAATGTCGCTGCCCGATGTACATGAAGACGCTGCCACCATGGCCGCCGAAGCCATCGCCGAACTGATCGTGCGCAACGACCTCGACCCTCGCTCCATTGGCCGTATTTATCTCGGTACCGAAAGCGCATTGGACGGGGCTAAACCCACTGTCACTTATGCCGTCGGCATGGTCGAGCGACAACTCGCCGACCGCTACGGCCCGGATAGTTTTCGTCACTGCGATGTCGTGGACCTCACTTTCGCCTGCATCGGCGCGGTAGATGCTCTGCAAAATACCCTCGATTGGGTCGCCACTGATCGCCGCAATATTGGCATCGTCGTCGCCAGCGACATTGCTAAATACGAAATGAATTCCACTGGCGAATACACCCAGGGAGCCGGGGCGGTGGCCATGCTGGTGCGCTGGAATCCGCGTTTGCTGCAAATGTGCCCTTTGTATGGCGTCGCAATGGAAAGCGTCCATGATTTTTATAAGCCGCGTCGCGAACGTTTCACGGAAACACCCATTTTCGACGGTCAATTTTCCAACCAGTGTTATCAGCAGCGCATGAGCGAAGCGTTGGCCGATTTTCGGCGGCGCGCCATCGCCGACCGGATCTTCGATGAAGACCAGCATCTCGCCATGAGTGAGCGTTGGGCGCGGATGATCTTTCACCTGCCCTACGCTTTTCATGCCCGGCGCATGTATGTCGAGCAGTTTATGGAGGAAAGAAAAAATAAAGGCGTTTGGGCCAAAGACGTGGCACGTTATGGCTTCCCACAGTTGGAAACCATACGTTTTGCTGATCAGAAAGCCTATGCAAAGGCTTACGCAGGTCTGCTCAAAGCCGTCAGCGAATCAAAGATGTATCAGAAATTCGTCGCCGAAAAACTCGAAAAACCACAACGCGCCAGTCAGGAAACCGGCAATCTCTACACTGCCTCCATCTTCCTCGCCCTGATGAGTAGCCTCGAATGCGACCTGGCCGACGGTACCCCGCTGGCTGGCAAACGGATCGGTTTTGTGGCCTACGGCAGCGGTTCCAAAGCCAAAATATTTGAAGGCATCGTGCGACCCGGCTGGGCCGCCGTTGCTGCCCACTTTCATGTCTTCGACAAATTGCGCGACCGCCAGGCCGTGAACTACATCCAATATGAAGCCCTGCATACCGGCATCCAAACCACTCCCGTTTATCCTGTGGAGGGTCAGTGGGGTTTGCAAAGCATTGGTAAAGAAGGAGTTAATTTGGGGGCGAGGTATTACGAGCAGACGTGATACTTTTCAAAAAAGTGTCACTTTTGAAGTGATCGGGTGATTAGTAAATTTCATACTTCATAGTTTATACATTATACTTCCTCATTCATAATTCATCATTAACTTTTACCTTTCCGCGCCGCATTTTCCAAACTGAAAACATGTCGCGCCATGCCACTCACCGTACCGCTCGCCACCCTTCGCCGCGATTTACAGGAATTGCTGACCGACGACCTCGCCGGGGCACTCAAAACCCTGCGCGACCTGCTTCCCGAACGTTCGGACAAACACGCGACCGTAGTCGGTCTGCTCGGTCGCCTGAGTGATGCCAATAAAGCCCGGCTGCGCAACACCCTCAGCAACGAAGCCCTCCAGCGCGAGTACGACACCCTCCGCGCCAATCTGCTCGATCTGCTGGCCGAACTCACCGAAACCGATTTCGACGCGACTGCTCCCCAGCCCAATCCTTCCGGCAAACCCGCCGCCCGGCAGGGGAGTGTGCTCTACCGCATTCCGCACACTATGCCCATGCGCCGCGAGACCAAGTGCGTTGTGCGCATCGCCTTGGACGAAGATGCCATTGTGGAAGACATCCAACTGGATGAACACGTCACCCTCAAAGCCCTGCGTCGCGTCTCCGACCTGATGCAGGTCGAGCTGGCCGACCCTTCTGCCGACGGCGTGTTTCGCATCCGTGGCACCAGCGAGACCCAGCAACTCGTGCTGGAAGACGGCTATACTGAATGGTTTTTCTACGTGCAGCCGCTCCGTGAAGGCACCTGGCCATTAGAAGTAAAAGTAGCCGTCATCGAATTGGCCCTTGGCAAAGAATGTAAACGCGAATTCGTACTCTCCGAAACCATCCAGATTGTTACCGAAACACCAGCCACTACCGAGGAAATCCCTTTGAAATCAGCAGGTTACACCTTGCCTTTCCAACCCGCGCCCGGTGCCAATTTTACAAAAGCCGCCGAAACCTACCCCTCTGATCTGGGCAATCCCGCCGTCGAATGGTCGCCCGCTACGCCGCCTGCCCCCGAACCACCAAAGTATAATGTGCCCCCGACGCTGGAGCCGCCCATCCCCGATTCCCGTTCTTCCAATAAAGGTTTACGCGCTTTGGCCGTTTTTCTGGCTTTTTTGGTGGTGGGCAGCACGGCCACTTATGCCTTTACCCCTGCCGATACGCTGGATTGGTGGCAGACCCGCTATTTGGAAAATACGCCGGAGGCCTACGCCGACTTTACCAAAGACCACCCGCAGAGCAAATACCGCGATCTGGCTTATTACCGCAAAGCCCTGCTCACCAATTTGCCCAATGACTACCGCACCTACCTAGACAGTGTGGGTGTGCAGGGCCGCTATTACCAGCAGGTCAAACAGCAGATGCAAGGGCTGGAAATTAAGTACTTCGATCTGCTGCGCACCGATCCTTCGGTGATTAATGTGCGGCACTACCTCAGTAATTTTTCCACCAGTGAACGCCTGTCAGCAGTGAAGCAAATCGTGGAAAACCGCGCCGAACTCCGCGCCGAAGCCATGCCCCTGTTGGAAAATGCCTATGTCGAATCTGTGCGCCAAAACCCTTCGATCACTACCGTGCGCCAGTACCTCACCGACTTCCCACAAAGCCAACGACTGGCCGAAGTGCAGCAGGCCGTGGACGCGCATCCCGACGTAAAACAGCAGGTGCAGTTGTATATAGAAGATGCCTATATTAAAAAGGTGCAACAAAACCCAACGGCAGAGCAGGTGCGCGACTACCTGCAAAATGTGGAGGTGCCCACGCGCTTGCCGGAGTTGAATAAGTTATTGGAAGGAATACCGAAATTAAAAAAGCAGGTGCAGCCGGAAATGAACAAGGCAGAAGAGCGGCGCGAGCGGTTGCTGCCAGGATTTTTGGAAGAAAAGGGGAAAGAGGTGGGGATGTTGGGGAATGACCCCTCAACGACCTTAGATCAAAATAAATCCACCGTTTCACCTGCTTCTTTGACGGCTAATTCCCAGACTACAACAGATCAAACGACTGCTTCTTTACCTGAAAGCAAAACTGCCGAACAACCCGCAGTTACTTTATCGCAGGCTATCAAACCCGAAATGATCTTTGTCAAAGGCGGCACCTTCGTCATGGGCTGCAAGGACGGACGTGATCAATATTGTCTTGACCATGATAAACCTGCCCACCAAGTCACGCTCTCCGACTTCTTAATTGGTAAGACTGAAGTCACTTTTGCCGAATATGATGCTTTTTGCGCTGCCACAAGGTTTGAAAAGCCCAAAGACGAAGGCTGGGGTCGGAGCCAACGCCCGGTCATTAATGTGAATTGGTATGATGCCGTGGCCTACTGTAACTGGCTCAGCAGACAGCAAGGCTTGTCGTCGGTTTATACCATAGTCGGCGAAAAAGTGACCGTCCAGCCCTCGGCCAAAGGCTACCGCCTACCTACCGAGGCCGAGTGGGAATACGTCGCACGGGGGGGGCATAGAAGCGAGGGTTATACATATAGTGGTGACGATAACCTTGGTGTAGTGGCTTGGTATGGTAGCAATTCTGGAGATAAAACTCACCCCGTAAGCACCAAAAAGGCCAATGAACTAGGCCTATACGATATGAACGGGAACGTATATGAATGGTGCGCAGACCGCTGGCATGATAGTTATACGGGTGCGCCCATCAATGGTGGTCCTTGGAATTCAGGTGGTTCTTTTTCTCGAGTTTGCCGCGGCGGGTCATGGAGCTTCAACGACATTGATGGTTTACGCGTTTGTGGCCGCACCAGTGTCATATCGGGCAAAAGGACTATTAACTTAGGTTTCCGGTTGGCGCAGAACAGGTAGCCCTTTATTTCTTTACCCTTTTATTTTTGTCATTCTGGCACAGCTGGGGAAAAATGTTGGCACCAGGATGAGTAAGATTTACACCGCCTAGCAATGGGCAAGATTGTTCAACACCGTTACGCCGCCATGTTTCAGGCTGATAATGTGATCAATTTGGTGTTTGATAAAAGAATCGCCCTCCGATCGGCGGCAATATTCACAGCGGTAACCCGCTCTTTAGGCTACCTCCCGGCGTAGTTTATCCGATATGTACTCACTCATGAGTGAGCCTGCGCTAGATGCAGCCGTGCCCGCGATTTCGCCAAACGCACAATATGTTCCAAAATAAAATAGTGGTCCAGTTCTTCCTGCTCCGGCTGGGTCAGGCCAAGACCACGCTTTTTGTCCAGTAATGCTTCCACCCGCGTCTGAATATTAGCAGGGGCATGGAACGCCAGCACTTTGGCAGGGTTGAGTTCGGCCATAAATTCGGCGAGGCTATCGTATATATTTTGGTAAGCGACCATCTGTTGCAAATTTAAAGCAAAAATAAGGGTTTCAGGGCAAACGGAGAAGTAGGGCAAATCCGTTAAAATCATTTCCCTAATCCCCCTGCAAATGCCAATATGCTACATTCAGTCAGATATTCTCCCCGTTCAGGCAGGAAACAGCCCATCACTCCAGCGCGCCCTTAGGTATTCCCGTAAATTTGCCGTACCAACTAATGAACGCGTACTAACATCAAAAACAACACCCATGAAAAAGACGTACTTGCTTTTCTTCCTACCATTATTTTTTTGCAGCCTGCAAGCCTACGCCATCGTGCGTACCGTGACCGTGCAAAACTTCCAGTTCAGTCCGGCAACCATGGCCGTCAGTGTGGGCGATACTGTCAAATTTATGTGGGTCAATGGCGTACATACCACTACTTCGCTCGCTATTCCCGCCGGTGCTACCGATTGGGATCGCCCGATGAGCCAGGCGTCGCAGACATTCCTGTACCGAGTGACCGTAGCAGGCACCTATAATTATGAGTGTACGCCGCATTCCCCCAGTATGGCCGGTAGTTTTACCGCTTCTGCGGTCAGTGCAGTGGGAGAAATAGCCGCCGCACCCGTTTTCGCGCTCAAAGGCAGCGTCGTCACCGATGAAATTATTATTGATCTCGACATCATTCATGGTGCGCAGGTCAATGTGCAGTTGTTCAATCTGGTGGGCCGTTTGGTGCGCACGTACAGCAATTCCCGGCGCGAACCCGGGACTTATCAGGAGAACTATTTGGTCGCTGATCTGCCCAAAGGGCTCTACCTGCTGGCCGTAAAAGTTGGTAACCAGCAGACAACTCGCAGGGTAATTATCGAGTAAATTTCAGATTGGTATCAAAATTGCAAGGGTGAGGTCGTACCAAAATCACGATTTTACCATGCCTAATCGAAAATTTACAACTGCTCGCGCCGCTGCCTTCTGGTTGGGGCTTACCCTTCACCTTGCGCTGGGAACCGCCTTGTACTACCACGTCAGTGAAACAAACACCGCTCGGACCGAGCGAACTGAACGTACAGTACACAGTGCATCCACTACCGCAAAACCTTGATTATGAGGTAAATGTGAATTAGGAGAAAGAATTGGAGCCGATATTTCATCGGCCATTCATCTCGATAAATGCTTTAACGAGAGTCATTCCGGGTCATCGGAATGACTCTCGTCATTTTAAGACCATACTGGCAAGAAGACATCAACGTCTTGGAGTATGCCAATCCATGCAAAAAACAAAGTTTAGAGCGTAGCATCAGATTATTTTCACCGCTACCATTATTTCTGCCCACCATTTTCTGCCATTTTGCCCGCTTTTTTGGGGTAAAACGGCCACAGTTCCCGAATTTGAAAAAAAGATTTAAAAAAAGATTCTTTATGCTTGGTAAATCGGAAGCGGTGGAGTTACCTTTGCGCTCGCTTTTGAAACAGGGGAACAAAATCTAATTTGGTTTCCGACTTCCAAAAGCAAGAAAATTGAAATTTTAAATCCTTTCAGGGTAATGAATCAGAAAATTCGCATCAAATTACGTTCTTACGACTACAACTTAGTGGATAAATCCACTGAGAAAATCGTGAAGACGGTGCGTGCGAGTGGAGCCGTTGTGACTGGCCCGATTCCGCTGCCGACCGAGAAAGAAATTTTCACCGTGCTGCGCTCGCCGCACGTGAATAAGAAAGCTCGAGAGCAGTTCCAGTTACGCACCCACAAGCGCTTGATTGAAATATACACACCGACTCAAAAGACGGTGGACGCTCTCTCCAAATTGGAACTCCCGAGCGGCGTTGACATTCAAGTCAAGCTCACCTAATTCGCACTCTCAAAGCTTATCAAGTCTGCAGTTTCCGGAAGTAGTCAAAGTGTCCCGATTTATCGGATAACTGATGCTCCCGAAAGCGGTTCCGTACACGGAAGGTCGCCTTCTCGTATGTCCGTACCCCGCGAAACTGACGGATAGGTATTCAAGCAATCGTTCAATTTATAAAAATCACAAGGCACGTGAACGGTCTGATTGGCAAGAAAATCGGCATGACCAGCATCTACGACAACAACGGCAAAAACGTTGCTTGTACGATAATTGAGGCTGGTCCTTGCGTGGTAACGCAAGTGCGTACAGAGGAAACGGACGGCTACACAGCCCTCCAGTTGGCCTTTGGGACGCGCAAAGCAAAAAATACGCCCAAAGCACTGATGGGACACTTTCAGAAAGCCAACCTCGAGGAGCCACTGCATAAGGTGCAGGAATTCCGCGATATGAACACCGCTAAGGTGTTGGGCGATGAAGTGACCATCCAGGATGTCTTCAACGAAGGTGACAAAGTAGTCGTCACCGGCACGTCGAAAGGCAAAGGCTTCCAGGGCGTAGTAAAGCGGCACGGCTTCGGCGGTGTAATGCAACAAACGCACGGTCAGCACAACCGGCTACGTGCACCAGGTTCGCTGGGTAACTCCTCTTTCGCTGCCAAAGTTATGAAAGGTATGCGTATGGGGGGCCACATGGGTCAGGATCAGGTGAAAATACGCAAAGTGCAAATTCTCAAGGTATTCCCTGAGCAGAACCTCATCCTGATAAAGGGTGCAGTTCCGGGCCACAAGGGTGCCTACGTTACGATCGAAAAATAATTTTTTTGGCCATCAATTTCTTCGGAAATGCAAGTCAAGGTATATAACATCAAAGGCGAAGCCACCGACCGGACAGTTGATCTGCCCGCAGAGGTGTTCGGTATCGATCCGCATGAGCACAGTGTATGGCTCGATGTGAAACGCTACCTCAATGCTCAACGCCAGGGCACGCACAAGTCGAAAGAACGCAATGAGCTGACTGGTTCGACGCGCAAACTGCACAAGCAAAAAGGTACCGGTGGCTCCCGTAAGGGGGACATCAACAGCCCGACTTTTCGGGGTGGTGCCCGCGTGTTTGGTCCGCGTCCACGCAACTACGACATCAAGGTGAACGCTAAAGTGCGCAGCCTGGCTCGTCGCAGTGCGCTCTCGGCCAAAGCCGCCGCTGGCAGCATCATGATCGTGGAGAATTTTGCGCTCGATACGCCCAAAACCAAGGCTTTCCGCGATATTATGCTCGCTCTGCAAGTGGGAGAACAGCGTTTGCTGGCCATCACGGGGGAACACGATAAGACGCTTTACCTGTCTTGCCGCAACCTGCCGAAGGTCAACATCACGCCCGCCAAAGACCTGAATACTTATCAGATCATGCAGGCTGGTGTCGTGGTGATTGCTGAAAATGCGATCAAAGGCATCATCGAAAACTGTGGAATAGGGGAGTAGTTGATTCGTTCGCTGGCTGATTTATCTAATCAATCCAGTAATCCAGTCAACCAATCAACTAATAAACTAGTCAACCAGTAATACAATGGCTAAGCAAATCTTAATCAAGCCGGTCATCACGGAAAAAGCGACCAAACTCGCCGACAAACGCAGCACTTATGTGTTCGTGGTGAACAAGGACGCTAACAAGATCGAAATTAGAAACGCGGTCGAGAAGATGTTCAACGTGAGCGTAGATGGTGTAAACACGGCCATAATGCCGGGTAAACCCAAATCGCGCAGCACCAAGACAGCCGTCGTGAAAGGTGCGAAATCCTCCTACAAGAAGGCCTTCGTGACCCTTACTCCCGGCGAAACCATCGACATTTTCGGCGCAACCGAAGAATAATAACAAGTTATGAGTTATGAGTTATGAGTTAAATATTCATATCTCCGACCTTATCATAACTCATAACTTATAACTCATAACTGAGTAAAGTAATGGCAGTTAAGAAATTCAATCCGCTCACCCCTGGACAACGTTTCCGGGTAGCCGTTTCGAGAGACGAGCTGACTAAAGGCGCCAAGCCGGAGAGATCCTTGCTGGGTACCAAAAGCAGCACTGGTGGTCGCAACAGCGATGGCCACCGGACGATGCGTAACCGTGGTGGCGGTCACAAACGTCGCTACCGCGTTATTGATTTCAAGCGCGATAAAGAAGGCACGGCAACAGTGCTATCGGTGCAATACGATCCAAATCGTACGGCATATATCGCTCTGATCGAGTACGCCGACGGCGAAAAAAACTACATTCTGGCACCGCGCACCATCGAAGTGGGGCAGCAAATTGTGTCAGGTCGTGGCGTTGCCCCGGAGATTGGCAACTGTATGTACCTGGCGGAAGTGCCATTGGGTGCTTTCATCCACAATATCGAAATGCACCCCGGACAAGGGGGCGTGTTGGTGCGCAGTGCCGGTAATAGTGCCCAGATGATGGGTCGCGAAGACCGTTATGCTTCCATCAAAATGCCTTCCGGTGAAGTCCGGCGCATCCTGTTGACCTGCCGTGCTACTATCGGTATCGTCAGCAACCCCGACCATAACCTGGAAGTAATGGGTAAAGCCGGTCGTAACCGTTGGAAAGGCTGGCGTCCGCGCACCCGTCCAGTGGTAATGAATCCGGTGGATCACCCGATGGGTGGTGGTGAAGGACGTGCTTCCGGTGGTCATCCGCGTACCCGCAAAGGCCTCAAGGCTAAAGGCGCGAAGACACGGAGCCGCACGAAGGCTTCCAATGCGCTCATCATCACTCGCCGGAAGACGGGTAATAAATAAACAATTCGGAACCACCATTTGGTTGCTAATTCATAATTCATCATTCATAATTAGGACATGCCGCGTTCACTTAAAAAAGGGCCTTACGTACAACACACGTTGATGGAGAAGGTCGTTAAGTCCAAACAGAGCAACCGCAAGTCGGTGATCAAAACGTGGAGCCGCGCTTCGATGATTATCCCCGACATGGTTGGTGAAACCATCGCTGTGCACAACGGCAAGACCTTTGTTCCCGTCTTCGTGACGGAAAATATGGTTGGTCACAAACTCGGTGAATTTTCACCGACCCGTAACTTCCGTGGACACGGGGGCACTAAGAAATAAATGTGGCCAATGGAATTAATGTGGTCAATGTAGTCAGTATTTATCTGTCACATTCAACCCATTAGTACATTAATCACATTGACCACATTAACACATTGGTCATATTCAACACATTGACCACATTACATTATAACAATGGAAGCAGTAGCAAAACTGAGAAACTGTCCGATGTCGCCGCGCAAGATGCGCCTCGTAGTGGACAACATTCGCGGTCGCAAAGTGGTGGATGCCCTCGGTATCTTAAAATACACCAACAAGGAAGCGGCTATGTGGTTGGAGAAACTCGTGCTTTCCGCCATCAATAACTGGGAGCAGAAATCCGACCAGGTGGGTGCCGCTGACGACTACGAACTGTACATTAAAACGGCATTCGTGGATCCAGGTAGCATTATCTACCGCTTTTTGCCTGCACCACAAGGCCGTGCCTACCGGGTGCGCAAGCGTCGCAACCACGTCACTATTGTCGTGGCCAACCGCAAAGCATTAGAAGCAGAATAACAAAAAATAAGGTTAACGGTCAAATAGTTAATGGTTAATAGTTAATAGTTATCAGGCCAATACTAAGTCACAGATAACCAATAACAATTAACCAATAGCCAATAACCAATAACCGATCAACCAATACACAAAAGATAATGGGTCAGAAAGCAAATCCGATTGGTAACCGTTTGGGCATTATCCGCGGTTGGGATTCTAACTGGTACGCTGATAAGGACTACGGTCTGAAAGTTGTCGAGGACGAAAAGATCCGCAATTACCTGCGCATCCGCCGCCCGAAAACCGCCACAGCCGATCCGCGTGATCGTAACAAACCGATGCAGAACGGTATCAGCCGGATCGTCATCGAGCGTTCGATGAAGCGCGTGACCGTGACCATTCACACCAGCCGCCCCGGTATTATCATCGGTAAAGGTGGTAAAGAGGTGGACCTGATCAAAGAAGAACTCAAGGTATTGACCGGCAAAGAAGTGCAGATCAACATCTTCGAGATTCGGAAACCAGAATTGGACGCCAACATCGTCGGTGAACAAGTCGCTAAGCAGATCGAAGCGCGGATCAATTTCCGTCGTGCCGTGAAAGGCTCTATCCAGGGCAGCATGCGGGCTGGGGCTGAAGGAATCAAAATTCGCGTCAGCGGCCGTTTAGGCGGAGCCGAAATAGCACGTACCGAAGAATATAAAGAAGGGCGTACGCCACTGCATACTTTCCGGGCCGATATTGACTACGCTTGGGTAGAAGCCCAAACGGTGTATGGCAAAATCGGGATCAAAGTATGGCTTTTCAAAGGAGAAGTTTTACAGAAGCGTGAACTGACCCCATTCGCAGCCGCAGAAGGTACTGGCGCAGATCGTCGTGAAGGCGGTGGCGGCGGTGGAGATCGTCGCGAAGGTGGTGATCGCGGTGGAGATCGTCGGGGTGGTGGAGATCGTCGCGGAGGCGGTGGTGGAGATCGTCGGGGTAGCGGAGATCGTCGTGAAGGCGGCGGCGGAGATCGCGAAGGCGGTAACCGTGGTGGAAGTGGCGGTGGTGGTAACCGTGGCGGTAGCGGCGGTGGTGGCAATCGCGGTGGAAGCGGTGGCGGTGGTAACCGTGGCGGAAGTGGCGGTGGTGGTAATCGCGGTGGAAGCGGCGGAAGTGGTGGTGGCGGCGGTCGCCGATAAGATTTGCAGACAAAAAACGCAGCCTGTCTGGGCAACCATACAGACCTACGTTCCCAATATTTAACGGTGTATTTGATTTTCTCTTTTTGAAAATTCTGTTATACGCCGTACATTTGCAGCCCCTTTCGTAAAAGGAGTGCGGCTGTCGAACATAAAACAGTGATTGACAGTCTTTTAAATTGTACTTTCGATGTTACAGCCAAGACGTACAAAATACCGCAAACAGCAAAAAGGCCGCAACCGTGGCTATGCGCATAAAGGCAGCTCTATCGCTTTCGGCTCATTTGCCTTGAAATCGCTGGAATTCAGCCGGATCACGAGTCGCCAGATTGAGTCGGCCCGTATTGCGCTGACCCGCAACATGAAACGGGAAGGCAAGGTGTGGATTCGCATCTTCCCCGATAAGCCGATGACCTCCAAACCAGCCGAAGTCCGGATGGGTAAAGGTAAAGGTGCGGTGGACCATTACGTCATCGAGGTGCAGCCTGGCCGCATCATGTTCGAGATAGAAGGAGTCACCGAAGAACTGGCTTACGCATCCTTGCGCCTGGCAGCACAGAAACTGCCGGTACTTTGCAAAACCGTCACTCGTTACGACTTCGAGGGATAAAGTAAATTATTAATAACCATGGCAAAGGAAAAATTAGACGTTGCTGCAATGACCGAGGCGGATATGCAAGCCGAACTGGCAAGCATGACGAACGAGTATCAGACCATGAAATTCGATCATGCCGTCAAAGGACTCGCCAACCCGCTCGAACTTCGTGAAGTGCGCCGCAATATTGCCCGCATCCACACGGAAGCGCGTCGCCGCGAACTGGCTGCAATGACCCCCGAGCAACTGGAACTGCGTTCCAAACTGCGGAGCCGTCGTCGTCGCCAAAAGTAACCAACATCATTCGCAAGCATATTTACATCTACACAGATGGAAGCAGCAGCAGCAACAGAAACAATAGTAAGAAATCTCCGCAAGCAGAAAACTGGCACTGTGGTTTCCAATAAAATGGACAAGACCATCGCAGTAAAAGTTGAGCGCCGGTTGATGCACCCACTTTACGGCAAGTTCGTGAAGCGGTCCAAAAAATTCTTTGCGCACGACGAAGAGAACACCTGCAAGGTGGGCGATCTGGTACGCATCATGGAAACCCGCCCGCTGAGCAAAAACAAACGCTGGCGCCTGGTGGAAATCCTCGAAAGAGCGAAGTGATTTGGAGTTATGAGTTATAAGTTATGGGTACAAGCCTCCGGGCATCCCGCTAACTAATAATATCATTAAATAACTCATAACTCATAACTCATAACTAAAAAAAGTCATGATTCAGCAAGAATCCCGTTTGAATGTGGCCGATAACTCCGGCGCGAAACAAGTACTCTGCATACGGGTACTGGGCCACACGCGCCAGCGCTATGCCAGTGTAGGCGATAAAATCGTCGTGGCCGTGAAAGACGCTTCTCCGGGTGGGGTCAAGAAAGGAACGGTGAGCAAAGCCGTCATCGTGCGCACCAGCAAAGAGATTCGTCGCAAAGACGGTTCTTATATCCGCTTCGATGATAACGCCGTGGTGTTGCTGAATGCCTCCGACGAACCACGCGGTACTCGTATCTTTGGCCCGGTGGCCCGCGAACTGCGCGATAAGGATTACATGCGTATCGTGTCCCTGGCCCCGGAAGTACTTTAATTGAATGTGGCCAATTGACCACATTAGTCACATTAAAAATTTAGCACATTAATACAATGGCTACGAAACATAAATCAAAACGCTTTTCACCGAAACTGAACATCCGCAAGGGTGACAAAGTAATTGTGATCTCCGGCGACGACAAGGGCAAGACGGGTGAAGTTATCCGCATATTCCCCGACAAGAACCGCGCGATCGTGGAAGGCGTGAACATTGCGAAAAAACACGTGAAAGCCACGCAAAATGAAGAAGGCGGCATCCAGGACATGGAAACCACCATCGACATTTCCAATCTCTCGCTGATAGACCCAACCAGTGGTGCAGCCACTCGCGTCGGCTACCGTTTGGAAAACGACGTAAAAGTTCGCTATTCTATCAAATCCGGCAATACCATCTAGTGATGAAATACGTACCTCGTCTCAAGACAAAATATCAGGGTGAAGTGGTACCTGCGCTTATGCAGCAGTTCAACTACTCCTCCATCATGCAAGTACCCCGCTTGCAAAAGATTTGTATCAACCAGGGTATTGGTGATGCAACTGGCGACAAAAAAATGATTGATACGGCTGCCAATGAACTGACGACCATCGTCGGTCAGAAAGCCGTCTCGACCAAAGCCCGTACCTCGGTGTCCAACTTCAAACTCCGCGAAGGTATGCCGATCGGAGTGCGGGTAACCCTGCGCGGCGAACGGATGTATGAATTCCTGGATCGCTTTATCTCGATAGCCATGCCACGTGTGCGTGACTTCCGGGGCATCAATGACAAGTCATTCGATGGTCGTGGTAACTTCACGATGGGCGTTACGGAACAGATCATCTTCCCGGAGATTGATATTGATAAAGTGAGCAAAATCATGGGGATGGACATCACGTTCGTTACCTCTGCCCAAACCGACGCTGAGGCTTATGCCCTGCTGAAGGAAATGGGTATGCCTTTTGTCAAAAAATAAATAAGAGTTTCATTTTCAAGCTGATATAGAGCAAAATGGCTAAGAAATCTGTCATTGCCCGTGAAAATAAGCGTCGCCGCATCGTTGCCAAGTACGCTGATCTGCGCAAGAAGCTGAAAGAAGCTGGTGACTATGATGCACTGGACAAACTTCCGCGTAATGCCAACCCGATCCGCCTGCACAATCGTTGCCTGCTGACCGGACGCCCAAAAGGCTACATGCGCAAGTTCGGCCTTTGCCGGGTGAAGTTCCGCGAAATGGCCTTGTACGGCAAAATTCCGGGCATCACCAAAGCATCCTGGTAGTTGGTTATTGGTAAATGGTTATTGGTTTTGACAAATGTTCAGGACTACTCAACCAGCCACTAATCACAAACAATTATTAATTATCAACTAGTTTTCTCAATACAATGCAAGTCACTGATCCGATAGCAGACTATTTGACCCGCATCCGCAACGCACAGTTGGCGGGCCATCGTATTCTTGAGATTCCGGCTTCCCGCATCAAGAAGTCCATCACGGAGATCTTGTACGATCAGGGTTATATTCTCAAATATACGTTCGAGGACAAAACCGCCGAGAACAAACAGGGCATTATCAAAATCGCTCTCAAGTACGACCCAACCACGAAACAACCAATCATTCGTGAATTGGTGCGTGTCAGCCGTCCAGGCCTGCGCAAGTTTTCCGGTTCCGGCGATATTCCACGGATTATCAACGGTTTAGGTACCATGATCGTGTCCACCTCCAAAGGTGTAATGACCGATAAGAAAGCCCGTGAACTGAATGTAGGCGGCGAGTTGCTTTGCTACATTTGCTAAAAGTGATGAATTATAAGTTAGAAGTTATAAAAAGCGTCAAGTGGCTCTGCATAACTCATAACTCATAACTCATAACTTCCATAAACTCATAACTCATAACTGAG
This sequence comes from Saprospirales bacterium, assembly GCA_031425155.1. Classification (GTDB taxonomy): domain Bacteria; phylum Bacteroidota; class Bacteroidia; order Chitinophagales; family Saprospiraceae; genus M3007. The sequence goes on from JANPIV010000111.1 coordinate 47,697, forward strand.
CAGAAGATATGTCACGCATTGGTAAATTACCGATTGCTCTTCCGGCCAAAGTGGAAATTTCCGTGGCCTCCGATAATGTGGTCACCGTGAAGGGACCAAAAGGCACCCTGACGCAAAAGGTGGACCCGGATATTGTCGTGGAAATAGAAGATGGTACCCTGGTGGTCAAGCGCCCTACCGAGCAGAAACGCCACAAGGCACTGCATGGTCTGTACCGCGCTCTGATCAACAATCTGGTGGTTGGTGTTAGCGAAGGCTATATCAGACAGATGGAAGTCATCGGGGTAGGTTACCGCGTAGAGAACCAAGGCAATATGCTGACCCTCACCGTGGGTTATTCGCACCCGATCATCTTTTCCATTCCGCCGGAGATCAAATTGACCACGGCTATGGAAAAAGGTCAACCACCGCTGATTCGCCTGGAAGGTATTGACAAAGAACTGCTTGGTCAGGTCTGCGCCAAAATCCGCGGGTTCCGCAAACCGGAGCCGTACAAAGGAAAGGGTATTATGTTCAAGGGCGAGAAGATCCGTCGTAAGGCTGGTAAAACAGCTGGGGGCAAGAAATAAGAAGATTTGAAGAGTCGGGCATCAAATACTCGATTCCTCAAATACTCAAATAATTATTGATTATCATGCTTTTCCGGTCGGAAATCGGCGAAGCCCAAATTGATAAAATACAATGAAACGTACAAAAAAACAGAGCCGCCAGCGCATTCATTTGCGTGTTCGCAAGAAGATCAGCGGTACGGCAGAACGCCCGCGTCTAAGCGTCTTTCGGTCCAATAAATCTATTTATTGCCAGATTATTGACGATTTGACTGGCTACACATTGGCCTCCGCCCATTCCGGTGAGGCTACTGGTACCAAAGTGGAACAAGCCTTGCAAGTCGGAAAAATGATCGCCGAGCGTGCGCAAGCTGCCGGTGTTAGTACGGTAGTGTTTGACCGCAGTGGATACTTGTATCACGGTCGTATCCAATCACTGGCCGAAGGTGCCCGCGAAGGCGGTTTACAATTCTAATTGCCAATAGTCTCATAACAGCACAGACCAATACAATGGCTAAGCAAGACAGAGAAAGAGATAATTCCCGGACCAGCGAAGATTCGGGTCTCAAAGAAAAACTCGTTGCCCTCAACCGCGTTGCAAAAGTAACGAAAGGTGGTCGCACGTTCAGCTTTGCCGCTGTAGTAGTGGTGGGCGATGGCAAAGGCCAGGTAGGTCAGGGCCTGGGTAAAGCCCGTGAGGTGCAGGAAGCGATTGCGAAAGCAACGAAAGATGCGGAGAAAAACCTCATCAAAGTACCTGTCCACAACGGTACTATCCCCCATGAAGCTTACGGCAAATTTGATGCTGGCCGCGTACTGATCAAACCTGCCGCACATGGTACGGGTGTGATTGCGGGTGGTGCCATGCGGGCCGTACTCGAAATGGCCGGTGTACATGACGTACTCGCCAAATCGCAGGGATCGGCTAATCCGCACAACGTAGTGAAGGCTACTATTGCCGCCCTCGCTAGCTTGCGCAGCCCGATCGAGGTGGCTCGTCAACGTGGCATTACGCTTGAAAAATTGTTTAACGGCTAAAGTAGTTATGAGTTATGAGTTATAAGTTATATTCCGCTTATGCTCGCACGTAACTCATAACTCATAACTTATAACTCATAACTTTTAAAGAGGTGAGCAAGATAAAAATTAAATTGATGAGGAGCCCGATTGACAAGAAGAAGCGTCAAAAGTTGACGCTGGTGGCACTTGGCTTTCGTAAGGTTCACCAGGTGGTAGAGCATGAAGCCAATCCGCAAATCCAGGGGATGCTGCGGGTGGTAAGCCACCTTGTACAAGTAGAAAACGTTTAGTACATTGTACATAAACTATTGACATTCAACTTAAAACCTGTGGGGCTTTGCCTTTACAGGTTTTCACATCGAATAAAACAAAGCCATGGAGCTCAATAATCTTCGTCCGGCAGAGGGTGCTACAAAAAACCGCAAACGCATTGGTCGCGGTACTGGTTCAGGTCGCGGTGGTACCTCCACCCGTGGTCACAAGGGTGACAAAGCCCGGAGCGGTGCCAAGGAGAAGCGTCACTTTGAAGGTGGTCAGACTCCTATGCAACGTCGTTTGCCAAAACGCGGTTTCCTGAACGTTAATCGTATCGACTACGTTCCACTTAATCTCAGTCAACTGGAGAAAATGGCGCAACAAAGCGACACGATCAATCTGGAATCTTTGCAGGCAGCTGGCTTTGCCAGGACTACTGATAAAGTTAAAGTGCTGGGCAGCGGTAAACTGACGTCCAAAGTGAACATTACCGTTCATGCCATTTCGGCTTCGGCTCAGGCTGCTGTAGAAGCAGCGGGCGGAAGCGTTCAACTCGTCTAAATACACTCCGGTCGTAATGAAATTCTTTACGGTTATCAAGAATATCTGGAGCATTAAGGAGCTCCGCCAGCGTATTTTGTTTACGTTGGCACTGCTGCTGATCTATCGGATCGGTACGTTCGTGGTGTTGCCGGGTGTTGTACCGGCTGCACTTGAGAATGCCAGCAAAAGTCGCGGTGCTAACGACTTGCTGGGATTGATCAACATCTTTACCGGCGGGGCTTTCGACAAGGCCGCTATTTTCGCTTTGGGCGTAATGCCTTATATCACGGCATCCATTGTGGTGCAGTTGTTAGGTTTTGCGGTTCCATATTTCCAACGTTTACAGACTAAGGAAGGAGAGAGTGGTCGCAAACGCCTCAACCAAATCACCCGTCTTTTGACCGTAGCCCTCACTTTAGTGCAAGGTGGTGGTTTTTTGCAGTTGATTCGTAGTATTCCTGGTGCTGTATCGCCCAATATTCCGGATTCTATTTTCTGGTTCAGTAACATTATTATCCTGACTGCCGGTACCGTCTTTTGTATGTGGCTGGGCGAACGGATAACGGATAAGGGGATTGGCAATGGTACTTCGCTCATCATTCAGGCGGGGATTATTGCCCGCTTGCCAGGGGCTTTCGCGTTTGAGTTTCAGACCCTTTTTGCCGATAATAAACTTTTACTGTTCTTTATCGAACTAGCTGTATTCTTCCTGATCGTATTGGCCACTATTCTGGTCATTCAAGGCGTTCGACGGATTCCGATTCAGTTTGCCAAACGAATGGTTGGGCGTTCCGGCGGGGCTTTGCCTGCTGCCAGTGCGCGGGACTATTTGCCATTGAAAGTAAATTCAGCAGGCGTTATGCCGATCATCTTTGCGCAAGCTCTGATGTTCCTGCCAGCAACTGCTATTCAATATTTCTCCGGTACCGATCAAGCGGGTGGTCGCGTTCATGCTTTCAACGATATTTACTCGTTTGGCTACAACGTTACGTTTTTCATCCTGATCGTCGTCTTCACTTATGTGTACACGGCTCTGATGATCAACCCGACCAATTACGCCGAGTACTTGAAGCGTAGTAACGCTTTCATTCCTGGAGTAAAACCGGGGGAAGCAACTTCGGAGTACATTGATAATATCATGACCCGTATCACCCTGCCAGGCGCTTTTTTCCTGGGTCTGATCGGTATACTGCCGTCCATTGCCGCTACTTTCGGCGTCAACCAGCAGTTTGCCCTGTTCTTTGGAGGTACCACATTGCTTATCATGGTTGGTGTAGCACTTGACACTTTGCAAGTGATTGAAAGTTACTTGCTTACACAGAAATATGATGGTTTGATCAAATCCGGTCGTATCCAGGGACGTAATGCCCAGGGGCTTCAGGTTGGCCAGCCACAATAACGCCGCTTATGGGTCTTTTCTCAAGTGGTACGGAAGGCAAAAGAGTCTTCTACAAGACCAAGGATGAAGTTGAACTGATGCGTAATGCCAACCTGTTGGTATCCAAAACTTTGGCCCACGTGGGAAGTATGCTTCAGCCCGGTATTACCGGTGCAACTATTGACCAGGCTGCCGAAGAGTTTATTCGGGATCATGGTGGCCGACCATCTTTCAAAGGCTACAATGGATTTCCGGCGTCGCTCTGTGTTTCGTACAATGACATTGTTGTCCACGGTATTCCCGCGCAACGGGAGTTTAAAGAGACGGATGTCGTTTCGGTGGATTGCGGAGTAGAGTTGGAAGGTTATTTTGGCGATGCGGCTTTCACTTTTGCTTTTGCCGGGGTAGAAGAGCCCACCATGGAATTGCTGCGGGTTACTTATGCTTCGCTTTATAAGGGAATTGAGCAGGCGGTAGTTGGAAAAAGAATTGGTGACGTTTCATTTGCCATTCAGGACTACTGCGAAAAACATAAATACAGTGTGGTGCGGGATTTGGTGGGGCATGGAATTGGACGTTCTATGCACGAAGACCCGGAAGTGCCCAATTATGGCCGACGCGGTAAAGGAATGTTGATGCAGGATGGGTTAGTCATAGCCATTGAGCCAATGATCAATCTGGGGATGAAGGAAGTGTATCAGGATAGTGATGGTTGGACCATTCACACCCGCGACCGTAAGCCCAGTGCCCACTATGAACACTCGGTGGTGGTACGTAAAGGCCAGGCCGATATTTTGTCCACGCACGCGTTTGTTTTGGAAGTGATAAAAAATAACGCTGCATTGCAGGAAGTTTCACCAAAAAGTTAGACATTTGCAGCCCGAAATTCAAAAGGGCCTCTTATGGCAAAAGAAGATATCATCAAACAAGATGGAGAAGTCGCCGAAGCACTCTCCAACGCCAATTTCAAGGTTCGCTTAGAGAATGGGCACGTCATTTTGGCGACCATTTCGGGCAAAATGCGGATGCACTACATTCGGATATTGCCAGGCGACAAAGTATCTATCGAGATGTCCCCCTACGATCTAAGTCGTGGAAGGATTATTTACAGGTACAAATAACTTGCTTAAAACCAATTATTTACATCATTAATAACCGGATTTCACCCGAGTCATGAAGGTCAAGCCATCCATTAAGAAACGTTCTGTTGACTGTAAAATCGTCCGTCGCAAGGGCAAATTATACGTGATCAACAAAAAGAACCCAAAATTTAAACAACGCCAAGGATAATTATGAATTATGAATGATAAATGATGAATGCCCGTTAGGCTCATCACTCATTCTAAGATTCATCATTAATAATTCATCATTCATCATTTAGGAATATGGCACGTATTGCTGGTACCGACTTGCCCAGAAACAAAAGGGGCGTTATTGGTCTGACGTATATCTACGGGATTGGATCTTCGTCGGCCCAGGCTATTCTGGATAAAGCCGGGGTGGACGAGAACACAAAAGTAGAGGCATGGACAGATGATAACATCAAATCCATTGCGCGTATCATCGCCGACGAATATAAGACGGAAGGTCAGTTGCGCTCCGAGGTGCAGTTGAACATCAAACGCCTGATGGACATCGGATGTTACCGTGGATTGCGCCACCGGAAAGGACTTCCTTTGCGCGGCCAACGCACCCGTACCAACGCCCGTACCCGTAAGGGCAAGCGTAAGACGGTCGCAAACAAGAAAAAAGTAACGAAATAATTTTGTCTTTGGTGATTAGTCTTTGGTCTTTAGCTACAGTGCGTATTGACCAAAGACTAAAGACTAAGGACCAAAGACTCAATTTCTACATAAAATGGCAAAAGCAGCTGCAAAAAAAGTTGTGAAGCGGAAAGTAAAGATTACGCCGGAAGGCATTGTCTTTATTCAGGCCAGTTTCAACAACATCATTATTTCGATCACCAACAAGCAAGGTGAAGTGGTGTCTTGGGCATCGGCTGGTAAGGCTGGTTTCCGGGGATCGAAGAAAAACACGCCTTATGCTGCGCAAGTCGCTGCGAATGATGCCGCTAAAACGGCTTTTGAAGCAGGTATCCGCTCCGCAGAGGTGTTCGTAAAGGGTCCGGGTTCCGGTCGGGAAGCGGCTATCCGCGCTATTGACCAATCCGGCATCAAAGTGCTGGTGATCAATGACGTGACGCCAATGCCGCATAATGGCTGCCGTCCACCCAAGCGTCGCCGGGTGTAATTAATGTGGCAAATGAGTTTAATGTGATGAATGTGGCCAATTCTTACCACCACATTATCAAATTGACCACATTGACCACATTTTTTCGATTGACCACATTATTCACATTGACTACATTGTTTTTAGATTTCCAATAAAATGGCTCGTTATACAGGACCTACCACCAAAAAATCTCGCTCATTTGGCGAATCCATCTTCGGGTATGATAAAGCGTTTGAAAAACGCAAATATCCGCCCGGACAGCATGGCCAGACGCGCAAGAAAAAAGCGGCTTCCAACTATTCTTTACAGTTGTCGGAGAAGCAAAAGGCCAAGTACACCTACGGCGTACTGGAACGTCAGTTCCGCAAGACTTTTGTCAGTGCTACCCGTCGCCACGGCGTAACGGGTGAGGTGTTGCTCCAATTGCTGGAAGCACGGCTGGATAACACCGTATATCGTTTAGGTATTTCGCCTACTCGTCGCGGTGCTCGTCAATTGGTAGGTCACCGCCACGTCACCGTCAATGGCAATGTGGTTAACATTCCATCCTACACCTTGAAGCCAGGTGATGTAATCGCAGTGCGTGGCAAATCGCAAGGATTGGAAATCGTAACCACCCACGTAGGTGCCAAGACTTCTAACGTCCGTCAATTTGGCTGGCTGGAATGGAATCCGGATAAAATGCAGGGTACTTTTCTATCTTATCCACAGCGCGACCAGATTCCAGAAAAGATTAAAGAACAATTGATCGTCGAGTTATACTCGAAGTAAGATAAAGATAGCGAAGGGGTTGGCGTTTGATGACGCCAACCATTTTCGCATTTATGCGTTTCAATCCTCCGGACACTCGCATTCGGTCCCAAATTCACGATTGATTTCCCACCCATTTCAACTTTGGAGCATTCCACTATATGAGTATTCTCAATTTCCAAAAGCCTGAAAAAATCCTGCTGCAAAAAGCGACTGATTTTGAAGGTACGTTCGAGTTCAAACCGTTGGAGCCGGGTTTCGGCCAGACGGTCGGTAACTCCCTCCGCCGGGTTCTTCTTTCCTCGCTGGAAGGCTACGCCATCAGTGCAGTACGCATTGGCGGGGTAGATCACGAGTTTGCCACCATGCGTGGGGTTGTGGAGGACGTGGTGGATATTGTGCTGAACCTGAAACAAATTCGTATCAAGCCACTGATCGTGGATGATAAGAACCCACAGGAAAAAATCTACCTGACCGTAAGCGGCAAGGAAGAGTTCCGCGCTGGCCAGATCGAAGAATTCACCAACGTATTTAAGGTGATGAACCCCGACCTGCTGATCTGCCGTATGGAACCTTCGGTGACGCTTGAAATGGAGTTCACCATTACTAAAGGTCGTGGCTACCAACCAGCAGACGATGGTGCTCCGAAAGACGCACCTATCGGTGTGATTCCGATTGACGCTATTTATACGCCGATCAAGAACGTCTCCTACAAGGTGGAAAACACCCGGGTTGGCCAACGGACGGACTATGAAAAACTGACTATTGACGTCAAAACAGACGGCACGATCCACCCCGAAGAAGCTATTCGCGAAGCCAGCCGGATCATGATCCAGCACTTGATGCTGATCACCGACGACAATATTACTTTCGATACGCCAGCCAGCCGCGAAGAAAACGTGGTGGATGAGCATATTCTGCACATGCGCAAGCTGTTGAAGACTTCGCTCGAAGATCTCGACCTCAGCGTACGCGCTTACAACTGCCTCAAGGCGGCCAAAATCAATACGCTGGCCGAACTGGTGCGCTACGATACCCACGAACTGCTGAAATTCCGCAATTTTGGTAAAAAATCGCTGGTCGAAATTGAAGAACTCCTGCAAGACAAGGGTTTAACTTTCGGTATGGACCTGGCGAAATACAAACTGGAAGAAGATTAATCAATCAGTTATGAGTTATGAGTTATGAGTTATGTTTCGACAGCTCATAACTCATAACTTATAACTCATAACTAACCAAGCGTGGTAACCATCGAGCGGAGCGAGAGATGATAGTATGAATGTTCAATGATTAATCATTATAGCATTCATCATTCATCATTAAATTCCTGCCCTGGTGCCGCCACCTACAAACTTAGGTAACCTGTCATGAGACACGGAGACAAAGTAAACAACCTGGGAAGAACTTCTTCCCACCGCCGCGCCCTGCTGGCCAACCTGGCCATCGCGCTGATCGAGCACAAACGTATCACCACTACTGTTGCCAAGGCCAAAGCCCTGCGCCGTTATGTGGAGCCGCTGGTGACTAAATCCAAAGAGAACACAACTAACTCCCGCCGCGTAGTATTCAGCTACCTGCAAAACAAGGAAGCGGTGAATGAACTGTTCACCACCGTTGCCGCCAAGGTCGGTGAACGTCCGGGTGGTTATGTGCGGGTGATTAAACTTGCCTTTCGTCGGGGTGATGGTGCCGAAACCGCGATGATCGAATTTGTGGACTTCAACGAAGTGTACAACCCGAATGCCGGTAAGGTCAAAACCACCAAGAAAACCCGTCGTGGTCGTGGGGGCTCTGGCGGTCCGAAACCTGCCGATTCTAACATTGTAGCCGAAGATTTGGCTACTGGGCGGATCGTGAGTGCGGACGATATAGTTTCCCATGTAGAGACTATTGAAGTGGATAAGGTCGCCGCTAATGAACCTGTTGTTTCTCCAGTAGAAACCATCGAAGCCGAACCAGTGGTGGCCGCCGCTGAGACCGCTAGCGAACCGGAAGTGACTACGGACGAGCCGAAAAAAGACGACGAGACGGCTGCATAAAACGTTGATAGATAATACTCTATACAGGGCGGCGATTTCCGGAATTTGGATGTCGCCGCCTTTTTTTGCCCACAGCGGAACTATTTTTGAAAAATCTACGCTGTACTTTTTTGAATGTTTGTGGGTGGGCTATCTTTGCACTCCGCATTTTACCGGCCGGATTAGCTCAGCGGTAGAGCAGCTGATTCGTAATCAGCAGGTCGAGGGTTCAAATCCCTTGTTCGGCTCCATTTTTCGATTATCAGGAATGATAACGGAATAGTTCAGTAGAGCATCCCGATTTTTGATCGGGCAGGTCGAGGGTTCAAAACCCTTGTTCGGCTCCATTTTACCTGGATGAGGGGTGAGAAAATCTATATGATTCTCTCACCCCTCTTTTTTTACCTTCGGGATGTAGTGCAGCCCGGTAGCGTGCGTCGTTCGGGACGACGAGGTCGGTGGTTCGAATCCAGTCATCCCGACTGATTATTTGGCGATAATTATATTGGTCACATTTTGTGTGGCCTTTTTTATTTATTTGGTAATTGATAGACTACTTTTGTTTCATTTGCAAACAAAATGTATAAAATTCTTTTTCTGGTAAAAGATGCTACCGGAATATGGACGCCGATTGCTTTTATAAATAAGAGCGTTTTTGGAAATTTAACGCGGTTCGTATCGTTTGTTTGAGTGCCTGAAATTGTTCATAAAGTTTATATTGGTTAACTATGTCTGATCGCAAATTGTCAAATTTTTGCTTGCCCCATCATATCTGGGGAAACATGCTAGATCCAGGCAGTTGTGCTCCTCTTATGAGCGTAGAAGGGGCTATAAAGGGCATAAAAAGTATTCACAAAGAGGCACGTGAAAATCTTGATGCTTGCGCCGTTTTAAGCGTGAAAAGTGCGCAAAAAATAGAGGAGGTGCTGTTGCGAGTGGACAAGATGGAAGAACTGCTGGATTCCATAAAAGACGAAACGACTACCTGAGCCTTTTTTCACCCATCTACCGCTCCTCCGATTTTTTAACATGCTCATAGATACCCACGCCCATCTCTATTCCCGTAAGTTCGATGCTGACCGGGCCGAGATGGTGCAACGCGCCATAGATGCCGGCATAGAACGCATCTATTTGCCCAATATAGATGCCGAATCCATTGACCGGATGCTGGCGTTGGAAGCAGCATTTCCCAATAATTGCCTCGCGATGATGGGGCTGCATCCCTGCTCGGTGCTACCTGATACCTGGGTGCAGGAATTGGCGACGGTGGAGCATTGGCTGGGCCAACGCACCTGGGCAGGCATTGGCGAGACGGGGGTGGATATGCACTGGGATACGAGTACGCTGGATATTCAGCAGCAGGCTTTTGCCCAACAAATAGAATGGGCTAAGGACCTGGGCCGCCCGGTCATTATTCATGCACGTAAGGCCAATCAGGAATGTCTGCAAGTCGTCCGTCCGGCGCAGGATGGGCGGTTGCGCGGTATTTTTCACTGCTTTTCCGGTACGCTGGAAGAAGCGCAGGAGATGATTGACCTGGGTTTTATGTTGGGTATCGGTGGGACATTGACTTACCCGAAATCGGAACTGCCGGAAATACTACAGGTTATTCCTTTGGAGCATATTGTGCTCGAAACCGATGCGCCCTACCTGCCACCGGTGCCTTACCGGGGCAAGCGCAACGAAAGTGCCTATGTCCGTCAGGTGGCCGAAGTACTGGCCACGGTGAAAGGGGTGTCGTTAGCAGAAATTGAGCGCGTGACGACCGAAAATGCCTTACGGATGTTCGGCGACGGCACGCCAATGGCCTGAACTGTTAAGGTTTGTTGTCAAAAGCGGTTTTGGCCGTTAAGCCCCGGTTAAACTCCCCGCGCGTTGTTGGCTGGCCTTTTTCTTTGTTGAAAAATTCAAATGCACATGAAAAAGGTACTTGTATGCTGCTTTTTTGCCGCCCAAAGTTGGCTGCTCTCCGCCCAAATTTTCGTCGAAGGCGTGAAAATCGGACCCGATAATACCGGCCAGTACATCGAATTGGACCCGCTGTACAAAAGCGACGGACGCTGTACGTTCTCGGTTGATTTTGGGCAATCCGATCCCAAAGAGGATTTTGTAACCGACGTCAATGGCCGTCGTTTTGATTTTCGGAGCCTGGTGGACGGACTTAATTTCTTCTATGAAAATGGCTGGGAAGTGAATGACGTAAGCGTCCTGGAAAGCGGTCGGCGGTATTTGCTGAAACGACGTTTTTAGGTCAGTTATTGGTTACTGGTAATTGGTGACAGGGGTCATTCCGGGTTTTCGGGGTGACTCCTGTCATATAAATAATGGAAGTTTTCGGAGAAATAAGTTGGTAGTACGCGGAAATGCCTGAATTTTGACATAAACCAATGTGCAGCACTTTCCGCTATGAACCAGATTCCCAGCAAGTACCTCCGCCAATTACTTTTGATCCTGCTGATAGCGGCCCTTTTCGGCGTATTGTTCTGGAACCTGCGCTTTTTTGTGCCCGCCCTGCTGGGCGCTTATACCCTGTACATCTTACTGCGTGGCCCACTCTTCTTCCTGACCGAACACCGCCAGTGGTCGTCCAGAGTTACGATTCCTGTGCTGTTATTGTCATCATTTGTCGCGATTATGTTGCCCATTTTTTGGGTGGCTACGATGCTTCGGCAACATATCATCGTACTGTTCCAGAATTCGGATAGCCTGCGGCAGAACGCCGAACAAGTGCTGCATCGTCTGGAAACCCAGTATGATGTGACGATACTGACCACGGAGAATATGCGCAACCTGACCGATTGGCTGGTGCAAACCGCGCAGAACATCATCGGTGCGACGATGAGCGGACTGGGGCTGGTGGCGGCTACGTATATCATCCTGTGGTTCATGTTGGCAGAGGGGAAAAAGATGGAACGTTTGCTGTATGACTGGCTGCCATTGCGCCCGGAAAATGTGAAATATGTGCGCCAACACCTGAACAATATGGTCTGGTCCAATGCGCTCGGTATTCCGCTGATGGGTCTGGTACAGGGGCTGGCCGCCGGGCTGGTGTACTGGCTGGCGGGCGTGGAAAATCCCTGGCTATGGGTGGCGGTGACCTTTGTGGCGGGGATGTTGCCGGTGGTCGGTGTCGCGTTGGCTTATGTGCCGCTCTCGCTCATTTTGCTGGCCAACGGCATGGCCTGGAAAGCCCTGTTTGTTTTCCTGTATGGTTTTCTGGTGGTGGGGTCGGTAGATAATGTAGCGCGCATGTGGCTACTGAAAAAGATCGGGCAGACGCATCCGCTGGTTACCCTGTTCGGCGCGATTGCCGGGGTGAAAATGTTCGGGTTTATCGGCTTCATTTTTGGGCCGATTATGATCTCGCTGCTACTGCTGCTGGCAAGGATTTACCAGAAAGAATTTCATGAGAAATAAGGACGTAAAAGTCGTAATAGTATAACGTGCCCGACCTCAAATTTCAATTGCTACCTGCCCGCGCACCAGATCGTCTATCGTTTCCCGTTGCCGGATCAGGTGCGCTTTCCCTTTATAGATCAGCACTTCCGCCGGACGGAAACGCGAATTATAGTTGGAAGCCATCATCCAGCCGTAAGCACCGGCATTATAAAAACCAATAATATCTCCTTCCACCACTTCGGCAATGCGGCGGTCGCTGCCGAAAGTATCGGTCTCGCAAATATTGCCCACTACGGTGTACAGGCGCGGTTTGAAAGTCGGTTCGGTCACGTTCACGATTTTGTGATACGAACCATAGAACATAGGACGGATGAGATGATTCAGGCCCGTATCCAGACCCACAAAAGAAGTGGAGGTGGTCTGCTTTACCAGCGTACATTTGGCGAATAAAAAACCCGCTTCGCTCACCAGAAATTTGCCCGGCTCGAACATCAGGGTCAATTCGCGGCCATAACTTTTACAGAACTCAGCAAAGCGCTGGCTGAGTTTCTCTCCCAATTCTTCCACGTCCGTTTCAATATCGTCGGGTTTGTAAGGCACCTTGAAGCCGCTGCCCATATCAATGTATTGAAGGTGCGGGAATCGTTGGGCCGCTTCGAACAAAATCTCTGCGCCGCGCAGGAAAATATCCACGTCCAGAATATCCGAGCCAGTGTGCATGTGCAATCCGTTCACCGTAAGTCCCTGACTTTCAACGATCCGCAACACATGGGGCAGCTGATGAATGCTGATGCCAAATTTAGAATCAATGTGCCCGACACTAATTTTTTCATTGCCACCGGCCATCAAGTGTGGATTGATGCGCAGGCAAACCGGCACGGCAGGGTAGTGCAGGCCCCAGTTTTCAAGCATCGGAATAGCATCCACATTGATCTTCACGCCCAGCCGTACGGCCTCGCCGAACTCGTCCAGACTGGCAAAATTGGGCGTATAGAGAATATCTGTCGCCGGAAAACCCGCCAGCAGCCCCAACTGTACTTCCTGAATGGATACGCAATCCAGCCCTGCACCCAACTGCCGGAACAGGCGCATGACCGTCAGGTTGGAGAGTGCCTTGCAAGCATAATGAATGTGCAGACGCGGGTAAGGAAACGCCGCAGTCAGCCGCCGGTACTGGCGTTCCATGATGGCAGCATCATAGACGTAGAGGGGCGTACCATAGTCGCGGCAGAGCTGGAGCGGATCAATGCCGCCCGGAAATTGATAGTGGTTGTCAATGAGTTCCATGCACAGGCCGTAGGTTGGTTACGGAACGCAAAGGTAGGCGTTTTAAGATAAGGCTAGGTCTTGTGCATTTTGATCAGTACATAGTTACACAAATCCAATTGCCGAAACATTGCTAAATTTCCGGCTCACAAACACAACGATCTGCACTTATGTCCAAATACATCACTTTTATTGCCGGAGAAATCACCAATCTGGCCGTTGGCTACCTGGCTGGTCTGTCGGCCTCCATGCTGGTATCCGAATTTTTTGTCCGTAAAAAAATGAGCAACCTCTGGGGCCTGGCCGCCAAACGGGAAGCCGTCAGCAAAGACGACTATGAGTGGCTGATGTTCGTTGGTTCTTACGTAATTGGATTGCTCGTGATGGTCAGTGTCAATTATTTAATGAAAAAGATGCGCAAACCGCAAGCGGCTACTACGGACCGGGTATAAAAACAAAAGGCAAAAGGGCAAAAAGGCAAAAAAATAAAATAAGCAAAAAATAATAAAGGGCAAGACGCAAAAGAGCAATACCCAAGAGTAAAGTGAGAATATTTGCTTATTTGCTGGTTGCTTTAATTTGCCTTTTACCTCTTGCCCTTTACTTTTCTTGGTCCACCAGGGCCTTCGCCAGGTTTTTCCATTGTACATCGGCAAAACCCAGCCAGGCACCAACGGCAGTGACTACATTGCGGACCTTATCCAGCAGACTTTCTGTTTCGGTATTGGACACTTCGTTGCGGCCATGTACTTCCGCCGTAACTGTTTTGCCAACGCGGCAAACCGTAAAAGTACTGGTGGCAGCGGCATCCAGAAAGTGAGCCACATCGGACTTATCATTCAGGGGACTGGAGGCGGGGCGTACCCGGATGCTGGTCAGATCGCCGCCTGTATCGCTACTATCCTCCACGGCTTCCACGACTACCCAATCGTGACCATCACCGGCCACATTGCCGGGGCCGGGTATGTCAATCTGGAAATAATCGCCCACTTCTGGAAAACGATGACTCACTGATTGGCCATGTGCATCGCGGATGATAAAGGTGCTGCTCAGCCCATCGGTGATATTTTGCCAGTTATTGACGTCCAGCAAGCGTTTGCGGGCCACCTGAAAGAACTGTTGCGCTGCTTCCCAATTGTCAAACTCTACGGTTTCACTGGCATTTTTTTGTACCCCAACTTGCTGTTCGGGGGTGAGATCGTCGGTATTTTTCATAAAAAAGTCTTTTTCAGGGATGCTTAAAAAACCGTACCAGCCGTTTAAAAAGGATACAGCCTACAACTAGCATTGTTTGGTTTTCTTTTGCAAATACCTGTTAGCCGGTTCTACTTAATGGACGTTCCTTTGCGATGCACCGCGTGTTTTCTCTCGCATTTCTCACCCCTCTCACTTTTCTCTCACGTCTCTCACTCCTCTCACTATGAAAGCATTGGCCCTCATCCCCGGCACCACCGATCTGCGTCTGGTAGATCGCCCCGAACCAGTTCTTTCCCAGCCTGGCCAGATCAAAATGAAGGTGCTGCAAGTCGGCATCTGTGGTACCGACCGCGAAGAAGCCGCCGGAGGCCGTGCTGAGCCACCGCCCGGTAGTCAGGAATTGGTGATCGGCCACGAAATGTTCGGGCAGGTAACGGAAGTGGGTAGTGGCGTATCCGGCGTGCAGCCCGGCGACTACGGCGTGTTCATGGTGCGCCGTCCCTGCGGTGAGTGTGCGCCTTGTCAGAACCGCCGCAGCGACCTGTGCCTGTCGGGCAAATACACGGAGCGCGGCATCAAAGGCGCGGATGGCTTCCAACAACATTTTGTGATAGACGACCAGGATTATTTTCTGGCTGTCCCGGCCAGCATCGCCCATCTCGGTGTGTTGGCTGAACCCACCTCCGTCGGCGAAAAAGCCATCGAAGAAGCGGTCGGGCTGCAAGTGACCAGAATACCGGACACAAATGCCGATACCTGGTTGCAGGGCAAACATACGCTCGTCGTTGGCCTTGGGCCCATCGGACTGCTGGCAGCGATGGTGCTGCGACTGCGTGGCGCGGAAGTCACCGGCGTAGATATTGTGGACGAGAACAGCATTCGCCCGGCGGTTTTAAGGGAAATGGGCGGCAAATACGTGGACGGCCGCAAGGTAAAAACCATTGATCTGGATGATGTGCTGGGCCAACTCGACCTCATTTTTGAGGCAACCGGCGTGGCCCAACTGGAGTTCGATCTGATAGATGCCCTGGGCACCAATGGCGTGTATGTCCTCACCGGCATTCCCGCTGGCGAACGACCCGTGACCATGCAGCCCGCTTATCTGATGCAACAATTGGTGCTAAAAAACCAGGTCATTCTGGGCAGCGTCAATGCTGGATATGAACACTTTAAGCAGGGCATCGCCGATCTGGAAGCGGCTGCACAAAAATTCCCCGGCGTGATCGAAAAGATCATCACCGACCGGCATCCCTACACCGATTTTGCCGATGCACTGGCCCACCATTCTGCCGACGAGATCAAGTGCGTGATCGAATGGGCCGAAGCAGACGGTGGAAGCAGCAAGTGATTGGTTACTAGATTTTGATGCGAATTAGGAGCAATTAAGAATAATTCTCCAATGTTATGACCCCATAGGGCAATGTCGTTGACTTAAGGAAAATTAAGGATCACATCTATCATATTGTAACCCCCGAACTTTAGTCGGGGGACTTCGAAACTCAGCAGATCACATCTATCTTCTTTGCAAAAACATCACATATTCAATGAATTATAAATGTTGATGTTTTTGCAAAGAAGATAGATGTGATTAGTAGGTCATTCCTGTCCCCTCGTTGAAACGAGGGGTTACAAGATGATAGATGTGTTAAGTCAACGACATTGCCCCATAGGGGTCGAATATGAATAGCCCCCAGTGAAACTGGGGGTAAAATAAGAAGACGAACCAACCCCAGCGGGGTTGAACGCGGCTGCCACCTAGCGATGTTCAACCCCGCTGGGGTTGGTTTCTATCATGTTACTATTTCCCCGCATTTCATACGGGGCTATTCATATTAAACCCCTCCGGGGTTTACCCCGAACCCATGTTCAATGCCAATGAATTACGCGCATTCGCCATCAGGCAGACACACTTCCCCATTCGCAACCTGCGCTACCGCCGCCGGATTTTCTTTTTCCCAGGCCGCCCACGCTTGTTGCAAAGCCTGTAAAAAACCTGCACTCGGCTGCGCACCCGACACGGCGTATTGGCGGTTAAAGACAAAAAACGGTACTCCACGAATCCCCAACGCCTGCGCCTCCGCGATGTCGGCCTGAACCTCCGCGCTGCCTTCTTCGCTGGCCAGCATTTGAGAAACTGTGCTGGCATCAAGGCCGATTTCGGTGCCTAATTGTACCAAAACAGCCGGGTCGGCGATATTTTTACCTTCGATAAAATAAGCCGTAAAGAGATGTTCTTCGGCTTTGTCCTGCAAACCGTGCTGTGCAGCCAAATGGGTCAGCCGGTGCGCATCGAAAGTATTCGCAGGCACCAAATGGTCAAAATCGTAGTGTAATCCTTCGCCACGGGCCATGTCGGTCACGTGCGCACTGGTTTCGCGGGCCTGTGCGGGGCTCCAGCCTTTGCGTTCGGCCAGATGGTCGTAGATGGTTTTGCCGGGGACATGCTGCGCCTCCGGGTCGAGTTGGAAACTACGCCAGATCACTTCCACGGTATCGCGGTGGGCAAATTGGCCGAGGGCCGTTTCAAACCGACGCTTGCCGATATAGCAAAACGGGCAGGCAATGTCGGACCATATTTCAATTTTCATGCTGTTGCTTGTTTTAAAGACCGGGTTTCCAGTCAAACGTTTTATATTAATCCTAAACAAAGCATGGCATAATATGGCGATGGCTTTTTGAAAAAAAGTCTTTACGGTAAAATGGTTTTTTCCAAAATCGCCAGGTATAGCGGCTGGATGGGTACGCCGAATCTTGCTTCCACATTAAAAGGCTGCATTTCTCCGGTCTGGTGATAGCCATGCCGTTCGTACCAGGCCACCAGTTCGTGGCGCACGGAGAGTACGGTCATGTAGATGCACGGACAATTGTATTGCCGGGCCACTTCCTCGGCAGCCGTCAGCAACTGCTTGCCCACGCCACCGCCTTGTAGTTCCGGCGACACGGTGAGCATCCCCAAGTACAAGCCCCGTTCCCGCTTCCGCAAATACACGCAAGCAATGATCTGGCCCGCTTCATTCTGGTATTTGAGCATCGTGCTATCGGGCTCGAGCATCATTTCGCGCATGGTGGCTTCATCCGTCCGGGCCTCGCCTTCGATCAGGTTGGCCTCGTGTGTCCAGCCTTTTTTGGAGATTTCGCCGCGGAAGGCACTGTTGACCAGGGGGAGTAGTTCGGGGATGTCGGCGAGGGTGGCGGGTTGGATAGGCATTACAAAAAAGCAATTTTATGCAGTTCGTCTTCCAGTTGTTGAAAATCGGTATCCCAATAACCAAGATTTACCAACTCCACTTTTACAAAGTGATAAGAATCTTCACGCAATATCTCGGTGGCAACAGTGGCAGCATATTCTTCGGTTGATTGTCCCTGACACATAATTCCTCTCAACTTACTAATAATTCTCGTTCGTCTGCGTGGAGGTTGACCACCTGCTAAAAAATCTCGCATCTGAATATCTAATTCTTCCAGTTCGTCCTTAATTTTTGAGCCAATTTTAAAGCGTTTAAGTTGTAGACGATCACGTTCATTAAGGTTTATAACTTCAATAGTCATTCTACCAATCGGTGTTATCCCGTAAAAACGATAGGCTCTCAATTCAAGGTGGGCGCGCGGATCATCATTCACTGGATGCACAATAGGTTCTGCATCCGTATCATGATCATCTTTATTTATATTACATCGTTTACAAGATGGCAAGAGATTCGACCAAAGCACTACGTCATCTTCATACTTATCCTTATAGCGATAATGCTCCACTTCCATATATTTACTTTCTTCGTCAATCCTGCATTCGCAGTAACAACACTTGCCAGAAGACATTTCTAGTAGTGCGCTCTTGATAAAGTCTTTATTCCAAACCCTTTGCGTTTTATCAATCTTAAATAAAGTGGTTAGTTGTTGTACTAATTCGTCCGTCAGGGGGAGCGGGCGAGGCACGGGTTTCAATTGGATCATACGGTTTCGGCAGGGCTGAGGGAGGTCATTTGGATTTTCATCAACTTGCGTTGGCTACTAGCTGGATGCAGGATTTTATCTAATTGATCGTAGGCATCTTTGGCTTTTTCATAGTTATCTTCATCCAATGCACTATCAAATTGCTGCATCAAATCCAGGTAAGTATTCGACATGGTTTGGCCTTTCAGTTCCATTAGATCAGTCAGGATTTCTTCCACGGTCCAGCCTTTGAAAGAGCGTATTCTAGGCTGATCAATAGTGACGTGATCGGCTGTTTTTTTCAAAATCAACAGATTCACCTCATCGGCGGACTGCACAATAAGTGGACTATGGGCAGTGACAATAAATTGCGTGTTGGGAAAATATTTGGTAAGGTGGGCGATAATACGGCGTTGCCAGTCGGGATGGAGGTGCAGGTCAATTTCATCTACTAAAACGATGGCGGGCTCCGCAAGCGGATTAGGTGAATCGGAATAGCGTTCTACCATCCGTTTTACCAAATCTAACACCCAGGCAATCATGGTCTGATAGCCATAGCCGAGATCGCGGAGGCGTATCCAACCGTAGTCGGTCAGGAATTCGACAAAGTTTTCAAAACCTGCACCTTTTTCATGACTGCTTAGACGAACTTCCTGTACATCAGGAAGAATACCAGATACTAAGACCTTTAAGGCTAAATCAAGGCTGGTTTTCGCTTCTGATTTTCCAAGTTTTTGGGCAACAAAAAGATTGAGCAGCCAGTCTTCGACATTAGTAATGTCCTTTTCACGAAAAAGAGATTCGTTTGCATCAATATCAAGTCTATCAGAAAATGATATAGCAGCCATTTTCCGAGATGCCCCATAAGATATGGTAACAAAGGGTAAAGATTCTGCTGGAATAAGAGATGCTGTCTTTCCTATTTTAAGATTATTAATTGAATAATTATTATTTTCGTCTTTGCTCATAAAACTCAAAGAGGTTGAGAAATCAAGCCCAAAATCAAGCCCAAATTTGCCTTTTGAAAAGTTAGAGCCTGAAATGGCGCGAAGCATATTTGCATGAACCCACAAACTTTCTACACCAAATATTCTATCAAATTCTACATCTTCTAATTTATCAAAGGCGTAAGGAGTCCAAGACTTTTCGTTCAAATCGACTGATTTGCTCTCAACAGGTTGCAATCCCGCCAAACACTTTAAAAGTGTCGTTTTCCCCGTATTATTATTACCCAAAATTACCGTCCACTGCGCAGGTTTGCCTTCACCGTCCGATAGGTCAATCGTGTGTCTGCCTTTGAAGCACTTGACATTCTCAATCGTCAGCGATGTGAAATACGCCGCCGAAGCATCCTGCTTTTTTTTACCGTTCTCTTTTGCCATAATGGCTGGATTTTTTGTACAAAGATACGTTTTTGCAAACAAAGTCCATACCTACGCCGGACATTCCTGTACAGAAGCAGGTTATCCTCATTTCCTTCGTTGAAAAACATAACTCACGGAAGTATTCACTGTGCCACTAACACCATACGCATTGGAAATAGTGGTGCAAAATTCCCAGCCATGCTGATATAAATAGTCAAACCCGGCAACCATAGAATCGAATGCTAAAGGGCTGCCTTTTGCGTCGGTCAATGGGACTTGCTTTTTAATGGTCCCATATTGCAGGGAAAAAGAATACTGCTTTTTCTTGTACGATGGATAGACCAGCAAATACTGGCCAGCCTTGTCCGTGTCCAGCAGAACAGTATCCGCGTAGATTTGGCCAAAGGCAAAGTGGCTGGCCATCAAGAAAATGAATAGAAAAAGTGGTTTTTTCATAGTGCTTTCTGTTTAAATTTTTAGGCTTACTCGAACGGTTTTCGGCTTCCCTTATTGATGGCTCAGCAAAGTAATAGACGCCGTTTCAGGCCAGGAGGTTGGCAGAAGATTTTTATATAATTCACCCCGCTTTTCGACTCACATACCCGCTATAATCCGGCAAGGTCGCGTCATACTCCTGCACCATCAAGGGCGAGGTGAGCAGAAAGTCGGCGGTCGCGCGGTCGCAGGCCATCGGGATATTCCAGACGACCCCGATGCGCAGCAGGGCCCGCACATCAGGATCGTGGGGTTGGGCTTCCATCGGGTCCCAAAAGAAGATCAGGACGTCTATTTTTCCTTCGGCAATCCGTGCGCCGATCTGCAAATCGCCACCGAGCGGGCCACTTTGCAGGATTTGCACAGGCCGGTCGAGGGTTTCGGCGAGCAGGCGACCCGTGGTGCCGGTCGCGAACAGCTCATGCCGCGCCAATTCTGTACGGTTATAAAAAGCCCACTCGATCAGGTCTTTTTTCTTATGATCGTGGGCCACGAGGGCAATGCGTTTTCGGGCCGCAAACTGGCGGGAAAGTGGTTGATTCATAATGGGTTAGCAAGTTTTATTGTCAAAATTGCAGTTAGCACAATATCGTATAAATTTTTTGAGGATGCGAGTATTTGAGTATTCGATCAAAGCACTTGATTGCCGGGTAATTGATCGAATACTCGAATCTTCAAATATTCAAAAAAATTACAACGTATTACAGACCGAACGAGTCCGCTGTTTAAAATATTTTTCCGGCCACGTCAGGGTAAAATCCGGGCAGCGTGTCTTGGTGAAAAGTTGATTTTTTCACCCACACAATACTACTACTATGTTTACGAAAAGCATTCTTCCGGCAAGCCTGTTATTGATAGCCTGCTCCACTTTGTTCCTTTTTTCCTGTGATGTGGCTGGCGTCCGCTCCAAAGGCGACGTGCTGACTGAAATACGTGATGCCCAGAATTTTCACGCGCTGGATATTTCCATGTCGGGCAAAGTTATTGTCCACACCGGCTCCGAATATAAAGTGGAAGTCCAGGCCGAAGAAAGCGTCCTGCCTTACCTTGAAACCGAAGTCAAAAACGGGACATTACACATTTATTTTTCCAGAAGCGTACATGATGTGGATCACCTGCTGGTGACGGTCACGGCGCCTGATTTCGACGGGTTCGATATCAGTGGCAGTGCCGAGGTGATTGCCCGCGACCCGCTGGATGGTGCTTCCTTGGACGTAAATATTTCCGGTTCCGGCAATATAGAAATGACCGATGTGGACTACGACCAGGCCGATCTCAGGGTAAGTGGCAGTGGCGATATTCTAATGCAAGGGGTTGTACATCAGTCCATTAACTTTGAGGTATCAGGTAGCGGCACCCTGGATGCGCTGGACTGCCCGACGACCAAAGCCAACGTGGAAGTGAGTGGTTCCGGAAAGGTAAAATGCCAGGTGGAGGGAGTACTGCGGGCGCGGGTATCGGGCAGCGGCGATGTGTTTTACTCTGGCAATCCGGTGCTGGATGTGGAGATTTCGGGGTCGGGGACGGTGAAGAAGATTTGAGGGCTTAAGTAACGTGAGTTCGAGGATTAACTCTTTGATTGTCAATAAGTAGCACTTGTCATGTCGCAGAGAAACGGAGACATCCACACAAGCCAGGTAGCAAAAAGATCACTAAGAACTGGGCTTGTGTAGTTTCCTTCTCTTCGTTGCGGAATGACAATCTTATTTGGTAAAAGAGTAGAGGAAAACTCCGAACTCACGTTAAGTAATGTATAGTCAGAGCGGAGTGGAACCACTCATCCCAGATGATTCCTGGTTTAGGTGATTACCATTTAGCATAACTTCATGGGTGGTGTCACGGATAGCCATGCCATTGGTATAAAACTCGAGTACCCCCAACGAATCGCTGCACACGCTGCAATAGAATGCCAAGTCAGTATTTCCCTTCTGTGGGTATATTAGGAGGGGCGAAGAGGGAAAATACAGTTTTGACACCATGAAAATTCCAGTAAATAAATTACAGGCCCAAACCACCATTACGCACATTTCAATAGAAGAATACTCACCCAAACCGCTGCAAGGCCGCCATCAGTCTTTCCGGTAACTCCTCCCGGCACGCCGCCTGATAGTCCTGATACGAACAGGGGACTAAACGATGCCGGTCGTGCTTACGTTTGTTGGCCACGGGCACCTGCATCCACCAGCGGCCACTTTTGGTGCTTTTCCAAAAAGTAAGGTGATGGCTCAGCTGCGGCAAATGCACAATGTACTCCGTCAGTCCGGTCGTAGAGGCCGGATAGTCATTTTTGCGGCTAAAAAATCCTTCCAGAAAATACCACATCATTTGGGCGACCACCTGCGCGGTTTGGTCGCCCGGCTCGGCTTCACGCTGGTAACCATAAATACCAAAAGAAGTGAGCTTGTCACTTAGCCCGGCGTAGCGACAAATCTGGCACGCTTCTTCCGCAAAAAAACCCGACGGGGAGGGCCGGGTCACGCCCGGTGCTTCGCTTTGTTTGAGCGCGCCGAGGTGAAACGCCAACGCATCGGCATCGCGCACCACGGGTTCGGTCTCTTCCAATGCCGCGCGGGAACGGCCCAAACGGACGAGATCGAAGTGGTGTTTGGTCAGAAAATCCAGCGTAGCGGCGGGCGTTTGATGAATTTGATAGCCAATCAGAGAGAAATGAAACAACAGCGGATGGCGGGGCTGGAGCAGGGGCGCGTACCCCTTTTTGGGATCGGTCAGGTGGAGCGTCTCGTGGACCACGGCGAGATTGGCCAGGGCCTTGGCTTCCTGATAAGCCAGAAATTGCGCCCGCGCCAACTCATCCGCGCCGCCGATCAGCAGCGGCAGCACCTTGCCGGCCAGCAATTCAAATACCACCGGTAGCAGCAGCCCCGGCTCGGCTTTGCGCAGATTGCCCAGGTCGGCCACCGTGTTTTTGGGAAAATGCCAGGCCATGCGATACAGTTGTTCGCGAATCGGTTGCGCATTTTTTTCATCCAACCCAATGATCGCTACCCGTACTTTTTTTAGGTCGGGCAGTTGTTCGCCATGCAGCAACAATTGTTTGCCCAAAAATGAATCGGGCAGGGATTCCAACGTTTTGTTCAGGGCAGCCGGGAGGGGCTTGAGCCAGTTTTGCAGCATATGTGAATAATGTGGTCAATGGGTTTGAAATGAGGTCAATGTGAAAAAAATGTGGTCATCGGGCTTCGAATGTGGTCCATGGGTTGAATGTGATCCATCGTAAAATACAAAACCTGATTCAGGTCGGCAAGGTAGCAGAAAACAGCTTTCCACAAGGTCGGCTTTTCGGCATAAAACCGATGAGATTGGAAAAACCTGCAAATCAATTGCCTTATTTGCTCCAACATAGTGAATACCCGCCTACTTTTGCGCCGCTTTTCGCAATCAGCCTTCACCACCACCAAATTTTTTACCACCACAAATGGAAGAACTACTGCGGAATTATAAAGAAAAAAAGCCCGAAATCGTCTTTGAATGGCATGATGCTGAAACGGGGGCGGAAGGCTGGATCGTCATCAATTCCCTGCGCGGTGGTGCAGCGGGCGGTGGTACGCGTATGCGTAAAGGTCTCACCCTCAATGAAGTAATTTCGCTGGCCAAGGTCATGGAGATCAAATTCAGCGTTTGCGGCCCAGACATTGGTGGAGCCAAAAGCGGTATTAATTTCGATCCCGCGCACCCGCAGCGG
This sequence comes from Saprospirales bacterium, assembly GCA_031425155.1. Taxonomy (GTDB): domain Bacteria; phylum Bacteroidota; class Bacteroidia; order Chitinophagales; family Saprospiraceae; genus M3007. The sequence goes on from JANPIV010000111.1 coordinate 71,795, forward strand.
CTGGAAGTGCTGCAACGCTGGTATCAGGCGGCCCTGCCTTTGCTGAAACATTACTACGGCACCGGCGGCGACCTGAATGTGGACGAACTGAAAGATGTGGTGCCGATTACCGAGGATTTGGGACTCTGGCATCCGCAGGAAGGCATTGTAAAAGGTCATTTGAAACCTACCGAAGGTCAGCAGATCAATATTATCGGTCAACTGCGCTATGGCTGCACCAAGATCGTGGAAGACCCGGAATATGTGCCGGAGGATAATGAACATAAATACGCCGTGGCCGACCTGATCACAGGCTATGGGGTGGCCGAATCAGTGCGCCATTTCTACCAATTATATCATGGCAGTGCCTTGACCGGCAAAACCGCCATTATACAGGGTTGGGGCAATGTAGCTTCGGCAGCCGCCTGTTACCTCGCCAAGGAAGGCGTGAAGATCGTCGGCATTATTGATCGCAGTGGCGGCCTGCTGGTGCCGGGAGGACTTGGTCTGGCAGAAATTAAAAATTTGTTCAGCGCGAAAAACGGCAATCAGCTGGCCTCTGCCCAGGTGCGGCCATTCGCCGAAGTGAACGAAGAAATCTGGAAAATGGGGGCCGATATTTTCATTCCGGGCGCAGCATCCAAAATTGTGACCCGCCCGCAGGTAGATGCTTTGCTCGCCGGTGGCATTGAAGTGGTGGCTTGCGGGGCAAATGTGCCATTTATTGACGATGAAATTTTCTTCGGCCCCACGGCGCGTTTTGCCGACGAACACACGGCTGTTATCCCCGATTTTATTGCTAATTGCGGCATGGCACGAGTTTTTGCCTACCTGATGCAGCCGGATGCGGTCATGACAGACCAAGCGATATTCGGCGATATCTCCCGGACAATCCGTCACGCGTTAGAAGAAGTGTTAAAAATAAATCCCACGCCAAATAAAGTTTCATCCAATGCCCTATATTTGGCCCTTAAAAAGCTGGGCGTTTGAACGCAGATTGAGAATTTTCTGCCACAAAATGCCGCTTCCACGCCACAGAAATCCCTGAAAGTGTGGAAAATAGAAGGCTCTAAGCAATTAACAAAACTGTTAACATTCATTCATTCAAAAAAAATTCAGTGACCCTATGACGGTTCGACATTTAGTATTCTCCGTTCTTTTCGTGCTGGTATCTTTCGCTGCCGTGGCGCAGGATGCAGCCATGTCCGCTCCTTATCGTTCTTTCACACCGAAAGATCAGTGGGAATTGGGCATCCATGCCGGTGTGCCTTTCATCCTTGGTGATGTGGACGCCAAGTTCCCGGGCTTTGGCGGCGGCCTTCATGTGCGCAAAGCATTCGACCACATTTTCTCCGTTCGTGTGGTAGGTATGTATGGGCAAATGAAAAACGAAGAAGCTTCCACCAGTGGCGACCGTACTTCCGACAATACCTGGATTTCCGGTAGCGCCCAGTTGGTAGCCGCTCTCAATAACTTCCGTTTTGACAAGCCCAACCGCAAAATCCTGTTGAATGGTATTTTCGGTATCGGCGTGGACAACTACAAAACCGACTATCGCAACATTCAGCAACTCAGCGGCGTGAATGGCGGTTCGCTGGAAGCCACTACCAACGCCCACGTAGAAGTAGGTTTAGGTCTTGCTTTCCGGGTTACCAAGAAATTCAATATTGGTTTAGAGCACACGGTGAGCACCGTTTTTGGTGAAAATTCCGACTTGCTGGACAGCGATCAAAACCTGGACGGCCGCGTCACCACTTCCCGCGACGTATTGCACTACCCACACCTGAGCCTGAATTTCAACATCGGTGGTGCCAGCAAAAACGGTATGGCCCGCACAGAACCCATGTACTGGGTGAACCCATTGGCTGAAGTTTCTACGGCTATCACCGCCCTGGAAGCCCGTCCGATCTACAATCCAACCGATACCGATGCCGACGGCATTATTGACGATATTGACGTAGAAGACAGCAGCCCTGCTGGTGCTCGTGTGGATTCGAAAGGTATGACTCTGGACAGCGACGGCGACAAAGTGGCTGACTATATGGACAAAGAGCCATATTCGCCTCCTGGTTTCTCGGTGAATGGTCAAGGTGTGGCTAACGTGCCTAAACCAATCAGCGAAGATGACGTGAACCGCATTGTGGACGCTAAAATTGCCGCTATCAAGTTCCCAGAGCCAGGTGGCCAGTGGTTCCTGCCGATGGTGACTTTCAGAGACAACCGCTACGACATCGAGTACAGCGAATACGAAAAACTGTATAACATCGGTACGGTGCTGATGCAAAACCCAAGCCTGAAAGTTGTGGCGATCGGTCACACCGACAAACGCGCTTCGGAAGCCTACAACAATGTGCTGTCTTACAACCGCGCCAAGGCTACGATTGACTTTTTGGTGGCTCAGTATGGTATTTCCCGCGATCGTGTGATCCTGAACTGGGTGGGCGAAGACAAATCCCTGATCCCGGTAGAAGGTGCCAACATGATGAACCGTCGCGTAGAATTCCGCGTGGCCAAAGGCGAAACGGAAATGGCTCGCCCGGAAGGTAGAGAAGCTGGCAAAAGCAAAGCTCCAAACATGAACATGAAAGGTAACAAGGCCTCCGGTTTCTAAATCGAATGTTTTTACCGAATTTTGCGCGGGCAATTTCCAGGAAAGGAAGTTGCCCGCTTTTTTATTTAACCACTCCATGCCCATCCTGACTACCCGCTGGTTTTCTTATTGCCGACAGCTGTTTCGCCAGCGTTGGTTTGGTATTTTTTTAAAATCGTTGGTGGCGATCCTGCTGATCGGGGGGCTTTATCTGGAACTGCGGGGCCGGAATAATCTAGGGGAACTATGGAAGCAATTCGTAGTCCAGCTCGGTGGCGCAGGCTGGTGGTGGCTCCCATTGGCGATTATTCTCATGCCGCTCAATTGGGTCGTGGAGACGCTGAAATGGCAGCCTTATCTGCATCGTTATCAACCTTTGACGCTGTGGCAGGGCTTGCGGGGCGTATTTGCCGGTATTAGTTTTACCATGTTCACGCCGCACCAGCTGGGCGAGTATGGTGGCCGATTGCTGTATGTACAGCCCGAACATCGCTGGAAGGCCATTATGATTAATCTGGTGGGCAGTTGGGCGCAATATCTGGTGGCGGTACTGGCAGGCGTGTCGGGCGCCCTGATCTTCCTGAGCCAGCAGCTCACCTTGCCGTCTTCTATGTTGCGTTATGGTGCTTTGGTAGCCGGCATTGGACTGCCATTACTGTTGTTTGGCTACTTCCAAATCCAGCGACTTTTGCCCTGGGCGCGGCGTATTCCGCTGTTGCATCACCTGCGACCTTTCGTACGCGACGTCCATATTTTGCAAACTTTCCGCCAGACCGACCTGTGGCGCATATTTGGCCTGGCGACGTTGCGATACGTGATTTTTGCCACGCAGTACTTTTTTTTATTGCGATTTTTTGGCATTCCAGCCACCTTGCTGGCCGGATATGCGGGCATTGGCACCATTTTTCTGGTACAAACTATTGTCCCGTTACCCGCCATTATGGGGCTTTTATTGCGCGGCAACATCGCACTTTTCGTTTGGTCGCAATTTGGAGCCAATGAAGTCAGTGCCCTGGCGGCCACCTTTACGCTGTGGATAATAAACCTGATTTTACCCGCGTTAGTTGGTACTTTTTTACTTTTCTACGTCAATATTCCCAAAACATTGGGTTATGAAAATGAGTAAATATTTCGCCCTGGGCCTGGGCTTGTTTCTAATGGCCTTCACCACGTCCGGCGACTTCTGGAAAATCCCGGCTACTGTAGAGCATGCTCCTGCCGCGGCCATACAGTATGACCCCTGCGGCACGGCCAATTCGACATTTAAACATGCCGAAAAATTGACCTACAAAATCTACTACAACTGGAATTTTGTATGGATTGCCGCCGGAGAGGTGACTTTCCAGGTGTTCGACGAGGGCGAGCAGTACCACTATCAGGCGCGGGGAGAGACGTACGATTCCTACGAATGGTTTTTCACGGTCAAGGATGAATACGACTCCTGGGTGAACAAAAACACCCTGCTGCCCAACTATTCTGAGCGGAGTGTGAACGAGGGCAAGTACCACATTTTTGAAAAAATCGCTTTCAATCAGGGAGCGCGCAAGATGACCGTCTTCCGGTCCGATAAGCGCGGGGCTGCCGAAACCAAAACGGAACATAGCGTGACCGGCTGCGTCCAGGATGTGCTGTCGAGCCTGTACAACCTGCGCAACGTGGACTTTGCCGCCCAGCAGGCCGGGTACAGCATCCCGTTCAAGGTATTTATGGATAAAGAGGAGTTTCCGCTAAAAATGCGGTACGCCGGTAAGGAGCGGAAAAAAGTCTATAACATGGGCCGCTACAACACCCTCAAATTCCAGCCGGACGTCATCGCAGGCAGCGTATTCAAAGAAGGCGAGGGCATGATGGTATGGGTCTCCGACGATCAAAACCGTATTCCATTGCTGATTGAATCACCCGTTTCGGTCGGTTCCGTGAAAATGGTGCTGAAAGAATACTGGGGCCTGAAGTACGACTTTACGGCTAAGAACGGGAAGTAGGCAAAGGGCAAGCAATAAATGAAAAGGCAAAGCACAACGATATCACGTTGCGCTTTGCCTTTTTGCTTACTTGCCAATTGCTTTTTTAATTTCTACTTCTTCTTTTTCTTAAAGTCTCCGTCTTTCCAGGCTTTAAAAAACTGTCCCCAGGCGAGCGGGCTGAAGATGTTCATCGGCGGCACCTGCCCGATATAGACGTATTCACGCGACTGTTTGCGCAGGTAGAAATTGGCGCTTTCCCGACCACCATACGGCACAATATCCGGGTTTTTACGGGCCTCGGCCAGGTATTCGTTGGCGAGATTCTCCGTAGCGCGGCGTTGCAGTTCCGGCGTAACGTCCATTTTCAGGAACTCCAGTTTGAAATGTTCTTTGGAGGGCCAGGGAAAAATAACCGTCTCCGGCAGGTTGATCGTATCCTGCGTCATGATCTGCGCAATAGAATACTGATCCTGCGACAGCGTGTCCGGGATACGGAAGGTCACCGTTTCAAAACCCAGGCAGTTGAAGCGGACCAGATCGCCTCTTTCGACCACCAGGGTAAAGAAACCCCGCCAATCAGAATAAGTGCCGCGTCCTTTTTGGGGCAGGAACACCGTAGCATAAGGCACCGTCGTGCGTTGCCCGTCCACTTCGGCGAAGATCATCCCGGAGAGCTGAATAAGGTTGGGTTTGGCCGTTGGGTTCGGCTGGGCTACGGCCTGGAAAGCAAGCGCCGTAAAGAATAAAAACGCGAGGAGTCGTATCACGCTGGAAATTTTTTTTGACAAAGAAACGAAAAAATAAAAAGTAAAAGGCAATAAAAGAAAGAGGCAATAGGCGAAAAAGCAAGGGGAAAATGGCGCGCAGCGACATCCCGATTTTTCATCGGGAAGGCAAATAAGCAAAACACACCAATCCCAAACTTCGCTCAATATACTCCCCCCTCACGGGGGGCAGGGGGCTTGGAGTAGGAGGGGGCTTTGCTTCTGAAACGCGTACCGCCGCTATTTTGTCCCATGCAGCGTTCCTTTTTTAACGAATTTATGACGAATAGCGGAGTAAGTAAAGGCATTTGCGAAAGAATAACACTATTTTTCGCCTTAGCCGTGTTACCTTTGACGCCGTTTTTCGTTTTTATGTTATTAAAAAAACTTCACTTTCCCACACAATGTTCAGCAAAACATCATTTTGTTTCTTACTTGCCCTGGTGATCGGCGCGACCACGATGTCCGCTCAGACCACGCTCAAATACGGCCACATGAATCTGGGCAATCTCCTCGAGAGCCTGCCCGATACCAAAAAAGCCAACGACGACCTGAAACTTTTCACGGATAAACTGACTGCCAAGGACGATTCGCTGACGAAGGCGTTCCAGGCGCAGTACACCAAATTCGAGGCGGACTACAACGCGGGTACCATGACACCCGTGCAATCGCAGGCTGGTCAGGCCGCGCTGCAAAAAATGCAGGAAGACATCCAGAAATTCGAGCAGGATGCCCAACAGACCATCGCTACCAAACGCGAAGAACTGCTGAAGCCCATCCTGGCCAAAGTAAACGATGCCGTGAAAGTGGTGGCCAAAGAGAACGGCTACGCGATGATTTTTGACACCAGTTCGGGCGCGATGCTCTTCGCCGCCGATACGGACGATGTAGTGGCACTGGTGAAGAAAAAACTGGGCATCTAACGCAATTGCAATATTCGGCAATTCCGATATTTATTACAGAGAGGCTGGCAGACAAGGAAACTTGTTTGCCAGCCTTTTTATTTGTGGCAGGTGTTGGTTCAAAATACCCTGCATTGACTATAAATCTAATTGTTCTAGCTTATTTCCTACTACGAAATTTTTCATTTCCTCGTTTAAGTTATCAAAATTCTCTTTTTCTACTTTTCTAATAAAAGAACCCTCTTTCATCAAGTGTATTTCGTCGCAGGTATCGCTCAAAGTAGAAAAAATATGGGAGGATAAAATAATAGTCTTGCCCAGGGATTTTAGTTTCAGTATTATTTGAATAATTAAAATATTGCTTTGAATATCAACGCCATTAAATGGTTCGTCCAGAATAAAGACCTCATTTTTTTGAAAAAGCAACCCTGAAAAAGCCAGTTTCTTTTTCATACCCGTAGAGTAGTTTTCGGCATATTGATTCAGGGGCAAATCAAAGATGTTTTTATCCTCAAAATCATCCGTTGTTATATTTCGGGCGGTACAAAGGAGTTTTAGATATTCCCAGCCTGTAATTTTGGATAGAAAAAACGGATTGGTCGGTAGAAAACCCAGCTGGCTCTTCAAATCTTCCAATTCGCTCTTTATAGTGCCCGCATGGCCCTCCAATCCGGCTATACACCGGAACAAGGTCGTTTTGCCTGCGCCATTTTCTCCCACAATGCCATACACTTTACCTTTCTCCAGGTGCAGGTTGACATCATGCAACACCTGTTTACTGCCATACTTTTTTGATAAATGCTCGATGGTCATCATCCCAGGATCGAATTAAGTCTTTTTTTCGATTGAATATAAAACAATGGAAGCACCACCAGCAGCATGGGCGGAAACGAAAGGCTGAGCGCCAGAAAAATGGCCTGCGGCAAATTCATTTCCAATGGATAGGCCGAATACTTGGCTAAAATAGTCGCCGCCAGGAAAATGTAACCCAATGATTGAATGCTTATTAAAATCCCAATCTGATCCGTCTTCCATATAGCCAGGGCAAGCAGAATCGGCACAGTTAAAAACGAAGCGCAAATCAAGGCAGTTGTTATCTTGCCAATTAAAAAACCAGTCGTATTTTTTGCATACATCCAGACAAAGTACTCGTTTTCCGGCTTGGTATAGAAAGACATACCGATCAAAAACAGTAGGCCTAAAGAGAAAACACCGAGATTGAAATTGTCCGCTTCCCAGGCTTTAAAGGCCAGAAAATAAGCCAATAAGATGAATAGGAGCGACTTGCGAAAGCCGACAATAAATTCAAATGGATATTTATAGAATGGGGTGGGAATCGTTATGTTGAGTTTGTTTTTAAAATCTATTTTGACCATTGATGCCAATATTATCCATAAAATCAGGGCGATTAAATAATGCTCCTCATACAACAAATAGCCGCAAAAGGGTAAGGCGACAAGGCTATTCTCCACTAACCTTAATTGATAGTAGTGCTTACGCGAAAAAGACAGTTTCAGGAAATCATTTCTTTCTGCTGCACTAAATTTCAGAACAAAACTGAGAGCGACTACCGCGTAAATATATTCGGCCCAGGCTGTTTTGTAGAATAGATAAACAGAGAAAGAAATAAAGGCAAGGGCCGCAAGCACGTAACCAAGGATCGGGTTTATACCGATTTCGGACAGGGTTCTCGCCAGCCTTCTTTGCTGTAGTTTAAAGTAGTAACGCACTGTTTTTATGTCTTCAAATAAACCCACTAAAAATCTAATTAAAGGAATGCCTGAATTCAAGCGGTGAAACATTCGTCTTGCTTTTGAATAATTTACTAAAAGACTGTGGATATTCAAAACCAAGTTGGTAGGCTATTTCGCTGACAGATAAAGACGTTGTACTTAGTATTTCTTTGGCTTTTTCGATCAGTTTATTGTGGATGTGGTGCTGTGTGCTTTGTCCGGTGATTGTACGCAGCATATCGCTTAGGTAGTTGGGAGAAACATTCAGTTGGCTTGATATATACTGAACGGTGGGAAGGCCTGACTGCTGCATGTTGTTACCACTAAAATAATCGCTCAGCAATTTTTCTAAACGTACCAGCAGATCATTACTGGCCGTTTTACGAGTAATAAACTGGCGATTGTAAAAACGATTGGCATAATTAAGCAGCAATTCAATGTGCGAAACTATTACATCCTGACTATAATTATCTATTACGGAACGGTACTCCTGCTCAATATTTCGCATGATGGAAGCCACCATAGCCTCTTCTTTTTCCGAAAGGTGCAGTGCTTCATTTACGGCGTAAGAAAAATAACCACGGTCTTTGATGGTTTGGAATGAAGGATAATTGCGAATAAAATCAGGATGTACGACTAACCACCAGCCCGAAAGGGCCATGTCGTCCGTAATTTCCGTAGAAATCACTTGACCCGGCGAAAAAAAGGTCATCACACCCTCATCAAAGTCATAGTAATTCTGCCCATATTTCATCTTACCCTTAAAATCCTTCTTGATGCAGATCGAATAAAAATTATAAATGATACTCGTCAGACTTTCGTCGGCGAAGCATTTTATATCTTCAAAATTGATAACACTCACCAGTGGATGCGTTGGCTTGGGCAAGCCTAATATACGATGTAAATCGGAAATTGAATTAATAAGATAAGGGCTGTTACCTGCTTTTTTCATTGTTGCAAAGTATAAAAACAGGGAAACCTGACCAGGAAGCCAAATTTCCCTGTTGAATGAATTTTTTTATTGATCTATTTGTGCCATTCCTGATGCATCGTATCGAGCACCTGTGGACGTACCCAACGGCACAATGCTTTCCAATTTAACCAACTCCGCTGCACTCAGGGTAATACTGGCGGCCGCGATATTTTCTTCCACGTATTTTATCCGTTTGGTTCCCGGAATTGGCAAAAACCCTTTTGCAATAACCCAGGCAATAGCCAGTTGTGATGCAGTAATTCTTTTTTCGTCGGCCAGTTCTTTGATGGCATTTAGAAGTTCCATGTTTTTATAAAACTGCGCTCCCTGAAAACGCGGAATACTTCTTCTAAAATCATTTTCTGGAAAATCATCCGGGCTTTTAATATCCCCGGAAATAAATCCCCGGCCTAATGGCGAATAGGCCACAAATCCAATGTTCAGTTCCGCCAGCGTTTGCAAAATACCCGATTCTTCCACCTCTCTTTCGAACAAGGAATATTCTGTTTGTACGGCAGTTAATGGATGGATTTTATGCGCTTTTCTGATCGTTTCGGCGGAAACCTCGGAAAGCCCGATATAACCCACTTTGCCCTCTTTGACTAAGGCCGCCATTGCTTCGACGGTTTCTTCAATGGCGGTATTCGGGTCCAGGCGATGTAAATAATACAGATCAATGTAGTCCGTACCCAGATTTTTCAGCGAACGTTCCACAGATTTTTTTACATAGTCTTTCTGTCCATTTATTTTCCAGGTAAGTTGCTCATTATCATCTATTTCATACCCGAATTTGGTAGCGATGATATACTTGTCACGATTTCCTTTGATGGCTTTGGCCACCAGCCTTTCGTTTTCCAACGGACCATACAAATCCGCTGTATCCAGAAAATTGCCGCCTAATTCCAAAGAACGATGAATGGTGGCAATGGATTCGGCTTCATCGGCTTTGCCATAAATATCGGCACCGGCGATTTGGCTCATGCCCATACAACCGAGCCCTATATTTGGCACAATAAGTCCCTGGCTGCCTAATTTCACTTTTTTAATATTAGTCATTGTTTACTTTTTTAATGGTGTTAATTCGATAGTGCAAAGGTCTGCGCACCCACCAGAAAAAAAATAATCAAATCTCTTGTCATTGTATCCAAAATGGAGAAGTATTACACCCTATACATACCCCTTCGCCTGCAACCGAAACAACTCCGCATATTTCCCGCCCTGCGCCACCATCTCCGCGAAGCAGAAGCCTATCATAACTCTTCAGACTGTAACATACCCACACATTTTTCTACCCAGGCATTGAAGCGCGGACATTTTTCTAAAATCTTTCCGATGCCATTTTCCAACGCAATTACTGGTCCATGCAACACCTTCTGGTAACCAGGAATAATTTTGGCCAACCGTTTAGACGGAGCGGTCTCTGAACCATCATTGATCAACTCTGGATTGGGGTAAGACTTTATAATTCCATTAATCTCATCTATTGCTTTTTCAGAGATTATATTTCCCAAATATTTAAATCCGTTTATATCCGCGAAAAAAAGTCCTTCCATCTCGTGCAATTGGAGATAAGGCAGAAAGCGTCGGTCTGAAATATCGAGGACCATTTGTGATTGTAAAAAATCAGCGCGTTCTGCGGCATCAGTTATTTTTGAAGCGGTTACATACCCGGGGAAATTAGTGGGCATCCGAAAAAAATCTACCAGCGATGTGACCACCACTTCTTGCTCGCGTTTCAGAATATTCCAGATGTCCCGCCTGAAATGTTCATAATTGACCAAACCACCCTTATACCCCCGACTAGTCTGAATTTTAATGGCTCGTACATCATAAATCCTAAAACCTGCCAAGTATGGACACAGCAAACTTTTGACAAATTCTTCTTCGGTTTGTCCTTCTACAATAATGATTAATCGCTTCATGGCCGCCCTCCAATCACATTCTTATCCCACAACTGCCCAAGTGAATAATCGGCCATCCAATCCGTCAAATCATTTGCTTCCAATCGTCGAAATACTGTTTGGTCATTCTGCCGATCTACAATGATAATATCTTCAGGATCAAATTCATCCACCAAATTGACGGACTGGGTAGAAATAATGACCTGCGTCTGTTGTGCTGCTGATTTCAGCATGGCGGCCAACTTTTGCACGGCAAAAGGATGCAAACCGAGTTCCGGTTCGTCAATGATAATAGTACCAGGCAGGCTGGGTTGCAGCAGCAAGGCGGCAAGACAGATCATACGCAGTGTTCCGTCCGACAATTGATGGGCCGTAAACAACTGCTCGGAACCTTTTTCCAGCCAACGCAAGTAGATTTGATTAGGGTTTATCTCATCAGGCTGTAAAAAAAAGCGATTGAAAAATGGAGCAATCGAACGCACCACTTGTTCTATCATGCGAAAGTTGGCGGCATGGCTTTCTTGTAAACGATAAAGAAATGCCGCCAAATTGCCACCATCTTCTTGTAGCCAAGCATAATCAGTGGTGAGACAAGGTTGTTTTACATTAGCATTTTCACTAGTATCATGAAAATGGAAGACCTTGAAATTAGAAAAATAGAGTTTCAGATATTCATTCCAAAAAACCATACCTTCTCTTATTTGGCTTTCCAAACTGCCGCTACTGCTCTTAACCTTAAACGTCCGGCTATTATTCAATGATTGGTTTGAACTAGCCATTTCATTAGAAAAGATAAGGCTTCCACTTTGATCTGGTACTAATTCAAAGGAATATTGGATTTGATATCCATTATAAAAATTAATCGTTCCAGCTAAAAAATCAGATTTTTTTCTCCCAAAATATAAAAAATTATCTACACGTCCATGCTGGTTGATATACAACTGGAGTTCTTGTTCAAAGAGTTTTTTTAGGAATTTAAAAAAACTGATAAAATTACTTTTGCCAGCCCCATTTGCCCCTATGAGTACATTAAGCGCGTTCAATTGCACTTCCCCGGAATCGCGGATGGATTTAAAGTTTTTTATATGAACCGATTGTATGCCCATATTCTAAAAATTAACGTTTGCGCAAAAGTAAGGCATTACAACTACACATACCCCTTTGCCTGCAACCTAAACAACTCCGCATACTTCCCGCCCTGCGCCACCAGTTCCTCGTGGCTGCCCAGTTCCAGCAACTGGCCATGCTCCAGAAATAAAATGCGGTCGGCCATACGCACCGTACTGAAACGGTGGGAGATGAGCACCGCCGCCTTGCCTTTCATCAGTTCCGCAAAACGCACAAACACCTCGTGTTCGGCGCGGGCATCCAGCGAAGCCGTTGGTTCGTCGAGGATAATCAGTTGCGCCTCCCGCATATACGCACGGGCGAGGGCCACCTTCTGCCATTGGCCGCCGGAGAGGTCCACGCCTCCAGTGAAACGCTTGCCCAGCATTTGGTCGTAGCCGTTGGGCAGTTGTTCTACCACCGTATCAGCGAGGCTTTTGTGGGCGGCATCCACGATTTGCGGGCGATTTTCCTGCTCTTCTATGTTGCCCACCGCAATATTCTCCCGCGCCGAAAACATGAAACGCACATAGTCCTGGAAGATGATGCCGATCTCGCTGCGCAGGTCTTCGGGGTCGTATTCACAGAGGTCTATGCCATCTAGCAGGATGCGGCCTTCGGAGGGCTCGTAGAGGTGGGCGAGGAGTTTGACCAGCGTGGTTTTGCCCGCGCCATTTTCACCGACCAGGGCCAGTTTTTCGCCGGGATGCAGCGTAAAACTCAGGTGACGTATGGCCCAAATGTCCGTTTCTGGGTATTTAAAACCCACATTTTCAAAGACAAAACCCTGTTTCATCGGGCGCGGCACTTTGCGCGTCGCAGCATGACTTTCGGTCATAGGTTTTAATTCCAGAAAATCAAACAGGTCCTGCAAGTACAACGACGTCTCGGCGATGCGCGAAAAGCGGCTGACAATGCCCTGCAAAAGCCCTTGCAATTGCCGGAACGAACCCGCCAAGAAAGTCAGTGTACCTACGGTAATTTGCGCCACGACGGTCTGCCAGATCACGAACACATAAGCCGCGTAATAACTCAACGTCCCCAGCGTGCTGAACAGGCTGCCCCAGGCGGCGCGTTTGAGGGCCAGTTTTTGATTGGCTAAAAAATACTTGTCGGAAATGGATTTGAAACGGTCGGCAATGAAATTCTCGAGCCCGAAAATCTTGATTTCCTTGGCCGTTTCGTTGCTCGCGCCGATGTAGCGCAGGTAGTCTATTTCGCGGCGTTCGGGGGTCCAGGAGCGCGAGAGGGAATACGATTCCTGATTGAATTTTGATTCGCCAATAAACGACGGAATCACGGCGACCACCAGAATGATGAGCAGCCAGGGATTGAAAGCCACGAGACCCGCCATCAAAAAAATGACCGTCAGGAAATCCTGGCCCTGTGATAACACCATACTCATCAGCGCGGTACGGCCAGCAGTCTGGGTGCGGGCGCGTTCTAGTTTGTCGTAAAAAGTAGCATCCTCGAACTGGTACAAATCCAGCGTGGCAGCATGGCGAATGATGCGCACCGAAGAATCGTTGTTGACCAAATCACCCAACAGACTGTCGGTCAGTGTAATAGCACGTCCAAATAGATTGGAGAAAATCGCCAGCAGCAATTCGGCGGCCACCCAGCCCCACAGATGCGAAGGCAGGGAAGAGAATGACGTGATCGGCGTGGAGGTTTTGATGAGGGTGAGCACCGAGTCAATGATCTCTTTGCCGACATAGAGCATCAGTAGCGGAATGGCCGATTGGATCAGCCGGAGCAGAATATTCCAGGTGGCCAGCCGGGGCGAGACGTCCCAGATCATCCGAAAAAAGCGCGGGACATTGCGCAGGGAGGAGAATTGAGCAAAAAATCCTTTTTTATCTTTATTGACCGCCATAGTGCCATTGTTGGATGCTTCCCGCTGCGCACGCCGGTAATTTCTGTCTTTCGCCATTAAAAAAATCCGTAGTTGATGGAGGAGCGTTTAAAAAAATACCCAACGGGTTTCGCTTTGCTCGTCACGTATCTATGTTGATATTTGCGCAAAACCGCTTTATTTTTAACCCGTCTTTCTGGCGAACCAAACTCATTATCCATGAAAAAGTTGCTATTCTTTTTTCTACTGTTCTCGTGTTTTCAAATCAGTGCGCAAAACCGACAAGCAGTGAGCCTTGTCTTTGGGCCTAACTGGTTCCAGCAGTTGAACAGTAATTTGTTAGCAAGCTCCAGCTACGAAGCCAGATTGGGCTGGAGTGCGGGAGTAGATGCTAGCTTTGAAATCGCCGCGTTGTGGGATGTAAAAGTTGGAGTCCGTTATCAGGAGTTGAATGCTGTGGTGAAATCTGGCAATTTGATGTGGCCTTCGGAATATTCTACTGGCACCTATGTCTATGATCCAAGTTTGCCACATTCCATAGAACTTGAGACCCGATATCGTGCCTGGCAGTACATGCTGGGAACAAGATATTATTTTAGCCAACCTAAAACCTGGCAGTGGTACGGCGATGTTGAGGCTGGAATTACTACTTTTGGGCCAAGACCAAAAGCAGGCAAGCCTGCCACTCTTTTGGCAAGCGGCCTGGGGTTTGGATTGCAATGGCTGCCGCTGGAAAGACAATTTGGACTATTTGTACAGCCCGTGTTGCGCTACATGATCGGTGTCCAACGCGATACCGGATTGCCCAAATATAGTGTTTTTATTCCTGCCATTGAAATCGGACTACGCGCCCAACTATTTATGGATAACGATTAACCGTAGAGACGTTGCATGCAACGTCTCTACATACAACGAATATAGGTTACTTCGTCATCTGCAACACCGTCAGAGCCAGCAACGTGCTTTCCTCATCCGGTTGCAAATCACGCAGCAAAGTCAGCGCACGCGGGTTGGGGCTGCGTCCGGGCAGAGCGGGGTTATTGATGGCGGCGGCGGTATTATTGCCGAGTTCCACCGCGTATTGCGATTCGCCGGGTTCGCTTTCTACGCGCGCCAGCAGTCGGCCTTTATTGCCGGGAGCCAGCAGTACGCCATCGGTATAGATGCCCAGGGGCTGTCCGTTCACCCAGATTTCGGTCTCTTTGCCCTTGCGGTGCAGCACGAATTCGCGGTCGCTGGTACGCGCCAGCAACAGGCCACCGACGTTGGTTTTCTTCTCAGCGTAGGCCAATATGGGCTCCTGATAAATGCTGGTAAAAACGCCCTCCGTGGTGTTATCAAACCAGCCCGCTTTTTTGCCCACCTGATGATTGAGCGACAGCAGGGCCAGCATTTCACCGTCCCAGGGTACGAGCGTACCGATGGGCGAAGTTTGCAGCCGGGCGCGGAGCTGGTTCAGGGTAGCTTTCCAGGCTTTGGAATCCACTTTAAAAGCCGCCTGACCAATGGCTTTGGCAATTATCCAGATAATGCCCACCAGAAAGCCGCAGGCGGTGATTAACATCATAAACAAACCGATCACAATACGCATCTTCTTTTTTCCTTTTTTGCGATGAATTTTCATAGACGCCATAAAAAAACCGGCGGTTGCAGTACGCAGCCTCATTTTTTCGATGAATGCCGGACAGTACAACGACGGAAGGTGAGAGAGTGAGAATTGTGAGAAAGTGAGAATTATAAGAATGTAAGAAAATCGTGCATCCTTCGCTTACTTTCAAAGCCTCTCACACCCCTCTCACGTCTCTCTCACCTTTTTCTCACATTCCTCTCACTCTCTCGCTTCCTCCTCTCACCTCAATAGTGTAACCTGTCCTTTTTCAAATTGTTCCTGACTTTGGTCGCGACGTTTGTAAAGCAACGTATAAGTATAAACATCTGGCTGAGAAAGTGTCCCATTCAGCGTCAGGCCATCCCACTGTTCTGCCGGGTTGTAACTTTGAAAAACCAGCTCGCCCCAGCGGTCATAAATGAAGAAATCAGCGAACTCAATATCGCATTGGTCAAAAATAGGGGAGAAGCGGTCGTTGATATTGTCGCCATTGGGCGTGAACGCATTGGGGAACAGCGGGCGGCAGCAGTCCTGCTGGGGTTTGAGTAGGCGGAAGGTGTCGGTGGCCGGGCCGCAAGCGGTGAGAAAATTTACTATATAAGTGCCATAATTGTTGATGACCAGCGAATCGGCGGTACTACCGTTCGACCATTGGAAGGTTCCCGTTTGGCTACTTACCGCCTGCAAAGTGAGCGGAAAGGCATGGCAACTGTCGCTGATGGCATTGGCAGTAATATTTACCTCCACACCTCCGGGTCGCACCTGAAAAACAGTGGTCATAGCAGCCCCACATTCATCTTCTACCGCCACAGAATAGGTGCCGGGTGCCGAGACGTTGATTTGTGCGGTGGTATCGCCGGTGGACCATTGGTAATGCAATCCCGGCTGAGGCGCTTGTAAACTGATGGTATTGAGGCAAATATCCCGCACCACAGTATCCTGCGTGGCCAGGCCGGAAGCAAAAATGTAATCGGCAAAATTCGGCAGCGATGTATATACCGAACCATTGGCGGGATCGGTGGGAAATTTCATCGTGGCCCGCTCAAACTGCGGCGTCGTGCTATTCGGGCAGCGAATCAGCGAAAGGCTCATCGGGGCGTCCAGTTCCAGCAGGTCTTCTTCCAGCTGCTCGATGAGATAGATGTTGCCGTCCGGGCCAAGTTGCATGAGCCCGCCGAACGTAAATATGGGCGTAGCACTCACCACCAATTTAGGAACGTTGGCTGCCAGCAAGTCGTATTGCACCATATCCACCACTGCATTATCCGAATCAAAACCATACAAATACTGACTGTTGGGCGAAAAACTAAAAGAATAAGTGGAAATGTCCAGCGTTCTTAAAAACTGCAGGGTCGCATCAGCAGCATTAAAAGCGTACAATTCGCGGCCCGCGCAAAGAAAACGACCATCCGGCGAGACCTTGATGACCGACACATTTGCCTCGCCGGATTGATTATTGCGTGGCCGCATCTGCGCCTGGCCCACCCCGCTGGCAGTCACCGGAACAACCACAAAATCCTGAGAATCATAGTTCACCGTAATTATCCAGAAATCCTGACTATTGGTTTTTGGCACCGCACTGAGGCATTCGACGGCAGGCTGGAACACCGGCACACTGGCCCCCACGACATCTCCCAGCCCACCATTCAGCGACATATCCACTTCGTAGTAAGACAGCCCGCGATGCACCCCGAGCGGCGGCACAGCCACACTGGCATTATGATCCACCATGAATTGATAATAACGCCCCGGACTGCTGGGTTTTGGCACCACTACCACTCCCTGTGCAGCACTGTAGCCCCCCCCTTCGGTCTGGCCCATATCGTACATCACGGCATTGTTCCGGTTCCAAATATAGCCACTCCGCGGGCCATTGGCCGGGTTATCCACGAAACCGCCGACATTGCTGTAAAACAACAACTTGCCATTGGCATCGCAGTAAGAAGCACAACCTTCGTAGGAGTCCATCGCACTATTGAGAATTTTTACGGGCGTCCCGCTGGTAAAATCGAGACCAGCGCGATAGCCAAAATGCCAGATCAGGCCGTGTTTGGAAAGTTGGGCATACCCAGAGGGCAGGGTACAAAACAGCGCGAACAGACCCGCAAACAGTGGGCGAAGGCCGATAAATCGTTGCATGGGAATAAAGAAAAAAAGGTGGACAATTTGAAAATAATGTGGCCAATATGAAAAGTCGGGCAGTCTGATGATAGCGAGCCCTCCTCAACTGTTCAATGACCTTGCTATTTGTCGTGATCAAGGTCAAAGGTAGAGTGTGTTGACAGATTCAGCTATGCAAACGCTGGTTTTGTTGAGTAATTGACAATCACGAAGCAAGGATCGTCTCCCTTTATTGGAGACTACCACTTCACCAATGGCCCGATTTTTTGATGAATCCCGGCCGGGCAGCCGGAAAAAATGTCACCTGAAACGAATTTAGATGCCAGAATTGCCATTTGACCCTCTGCTTATCTGCCAATCCGTCAGATTTCCCCGGCTGGCATAGCGATTGATAAAAACGTAGAGATCGCAAACATCTGTCATTCAATAAATACAACCAACAACTATATAAGAACATGGGAAAAATCATCGGTATTGACTTAGGAACTACCAACTCCTGCGTGGCCGTCATGGTCGGCAATGAGCCGGTAGTTATCGCCAACGACGAAGGTGCCCGCACTACCCCCTCCGTCGTCGGTTTTCTGGATAATGGAGAACGCAAAATTGGCGCACCTGCCAAACGTCAGGCTATCACGAATCCACGGCGCACTGTCGCCAGTATCAAGCGTTTCATGGGGATGCGCTATTCGGAAGCCACTTCCGAAATCGCCCGTATGCCCTATAAAGTGGTGAAAGGCGACAACGATACCACGCGGGTTGACATTGACAGCCGTCTTTATACGCCGCAGGAAATATCTGCTATTATCCTGCAAAAAATGAAAAAAATCGCCGAAGACTACCTCGGCGAAACCGTAACCGAAGCCGTAATCACGGTGCCGGCTTACTTTAACGACTCGCAACGCCAGGCCACTAAAGAAGCCGGTGCTATCGCTGGTCTGGATGTAAAACGTATCGTGAACGAGCCGACTGCCGCAGCCCTGGCTTATGGCCTCGACAAGCGCGACCGCGACATGAAAATCGCTGTGTATGACCTCGGTGGTGGTACTTTCGATATTTCCATCCTCGAACTCGGCGGTGGCGTATTTGAAGTAAAATCTACCAACGGCGACACGCACCTGGGTGGCGACGACTTCGACCAAACCATCATCGAATGGCTGGCTGCTGAATTCCAGCGTCAGGAAAATATGGACCTCCGTAAAGACCCGATGGCACTCCAACGCCTGAAAGAAGCCGCCGAAAAAGCCAAAATTGAGCTTTCGAGCAGCGCGGAAACCGAAATTAATCTGCCTTATATCACGGCTGTGGATGGCGTACCAAAACACTTGGTGCTGAAACTCAGCAAGTCGAAATTCGAGCAGATGACCGATTCGCTGGTACAACGTACCCTCGAACCCTGCCGCAAGGCCCTGCAAGACGCTGGCTTGAAACCTGCCGAAATTGACGAGGTGATTCTGGTGGGTGGTTCGACCCGTATTCCCCGCATCCAGGAGGAAGTCGAAAAATTCTTTGGCAAAAAGCCAAACCGTTCGGTGAACCCGGATGAGGTGGTGGCTATCGGTGCTGCCGTACAAGGCGCTATCCTGTCCGGCAATGCTGGCACGAGCGGTATGTTGCTGCTCGACGTGACACCGCTTTCGCTCGGTATCGAGACGATGGGCAACATCTACGACGTGGTGATCGAAGCCAACACGACGGTGCCGACCAAAAAGTCGAAAACCTACTCGACGGCCAGCGACAACCAGCCACAGGTGGAAATTCACATCCTGCAAGGCGAACGCCCGATGGCCAAAGACAACCGCTCGGTCGGTCGTTTCATCCTCGACGGTATTCCGCCCGCACCACGTGGTGTGCCCCAAGTGGAAGTCACTTTCGATATGGACGCCAACGGTATTCTTTCCGTAACGGCCATGGACAAAGGCACCGGCAAAAAACAAAACGTGCGCATCGAAGCCAGCACGGGTCTCTCGAAAGAGGAAATCGCCCGCATGAAGGCCGAAGCCGAAGCCAATGCCGATGTGGATCGCCAGACCCGCGAACGCGCCGAGAAACTGAACACCGCCGATTCGCTGATTTTCCAGACGGAAAAACAATTGAGCGAGTATGGCGATAAAGTGCCAGCCAATCACAAGGAAGGCATCGAAAAAGCCCTGAACGATCTTCGCGAGGCCCACAAAGCCCAGGACATGGATCGCATCGAGGCACTGACCGAGGCCCTGACCCAAGCCTGGAGTGCCGCCAGCCAAGACATCTACGCGAACCAGCAAGCCGCTGGCGCAGATGCTACCGGTAATCCTTACGGTGGTGCTACCGGCGGCCCGACGGGCGGCGGTGCAAACACCGGCTCGGAAGCGCAGGACGTGGAGTTTGAAGAAGTGAAGAGCTAAGTTTTTTTTGATAAAAATAAATCATTTGGGCTGTCTGACTGTTAAGGTCGGACAGCCTTTTTTTATCCGTTTTTCGTCTTAAACATGAAACAAATAACCTTTACTCTTTTTCTGCTCTTTTGTGTTACAATTGTTTTTGGACAACCAAAAGACCTTGTTACCGCTATTAATGACTACGCCCGGAATAATAATTTTAACGGGACGATACTGGTAACACAAAATAATCAACAGCTTTATCATCAGAGTTTTGGATATGCTAACCGCTCTTATGATATTAAAAGCACCAATGAAACCAGGTACAAGATTGCCTCCATTACCAAGGCTTTTACTGCTGTGCTTATTTTACAACTGTATGAGCAACATAAATTAGCACTGGATCAGCCCATAAAAAATTATCTGCCCGATTACACAGGCGAAGGAGCAGACAAGGTGACCATTCATCACCTGTTGACCCATAGTTCCGGCATAGAAAACTGCGAAAAGAACGGACTGGAAATCTATGAACGGCCCCAAAGCACGGACACAATAGTAAAAAAATATTGTAGCGGCAAATTAGAAAACGAAGTTGGGTCGAACTTTAATTATAATAATGGGGACTATATTATCCTGGGTAAAATTATTGAAGCGATCTATAAAAAACCTTATCAGCAGGTACTACAGGAAAAAATATTGACCCCTCTGAAAATGCAAAATACTAATTTGTTATTCCAGGCATCCATTATCAAGGACTTGGCCAGCACTTATCTCTGGAACGACAGCACCAAAGTATTTGAAAATGATCCGTCTTTTTATATAGAAAACTACTTTTCAGCAGGTGCCCTGTATTCGACCACTACTGATTTGTCCTTGTTTGCAGACGCTTTATTTGGAAAAAAACTGATCCAGGAAAGTACTTTGAATTTGATGCTCACTTCTTATCCGAGATTTTGGTACACGGCTTACAGCGTTTGGGTAACTAACCAAAAAATAAATAACCAGCAATGTCGGGTAGTAGAACGATATGGCGGTATTTATGGTGCCAATCTGCTTTTCGCGCATTATATGGAACAAAACATAAATATCATAATATTCAGCAATACCAATGCCACGGATTTGGGGAAATTGAAAGAGGAAATAAGTAAAACGCTGATAAGATAATAGTTTATTGAAATTATTTTAACCTAGATTTTGCGCAATTTGTTGATTTTCATTGCTAATTGCCTTTTTGCTATTTTGCCTATTTATTTTAGTGGCACTTAAAATAATCAAACGGTTCCCGGCAATCCAGACAACGAAACAGAGCTTTGCAGGAAGTAGAACCAAATTGCGACAGCATTTCCGTATTCGTAGATTGGCAGAACGGGCAGGTAATAGCGCGGCGTTCGCCCAGTAGTGCCTGCTTATCCAACGATGCCTCGGCAGGGGGCGCAATACCGAAAGTAGCCAGTTTTTCCCGTCCCGCTGCGGAGAGCCAATCGGTAGTCCAGGCCGGACTGAGCACGGTCGTCACTTTAACCCTTTCATAACCAGACGATTGTAGGGCCGCCCGGATATTGATCTCAATAATGCCCATCGCCGGGCAACCCGAATAAGTCGGCGTGATGGCCACTTCCACCACGTCATCTTCCAGCAAATGCACGTCGCGGATAATACCCAGGTCAGTGATCGTGAGCACCGGTATTTCCGGGTCACATACCGCATCCAGTATAGTCCAAATGGCACTTATTTCAGGCGATAAAGTAGTCATTAGTATAAGATTCAAAAATTGAAGAAATTAGTAGCGATTAATATAGTTCATATTTTATACGTCATACATCATAGTTCATACTTCCCTGCACAAATTCCAACGCCCTTCGCTCCGACCACGAAAACGCACGCTCGCCACGCGCCTGAAACCCACAGTGTCCACCGCCTTCCGGCATTTCCAAATGAAAAAACGGATGGTCTCGGGCCACCTCCACGGGGAAACAAGCGGGCGTGAGAATTGGATCATTCAACGCACTAATTAACAACGTGGGCACCCGAATGCCCGCCACGAAATTCTTGGCTGAGGCCTGCTCATGAAATTCCGCCGCCGAGCCGAAGCCGCATAAAGGCGCACTGAACCACTCGTCGAAATCGCGCCAACGGCGGACTTCTTTCAGTTTTTGGGTGTTTATTTTACCCGGAAACCGCGCTTCCTTCACCCGGATTTTGTGGCTCAACGCCTTCAAAAAACGTAAGCGATAGATCGTGTTATCCCAGCGATCCAGCACATCCGCGCCTTCGGCAATGTCGCAGGGAGATGAAAATGCCACGGCGGCGCGAATCTGGGCAGGCACTTTTTCGCCCATGACGCCCAGATATTTCATGGTGATATTGCCGCCCATACTGAACCCGATGAGGCCCACATCGTCATATTGCCCGCCACGGAGCGCATGTTGCACCACCGTCTGAATATCCTCCGTGTCGCCGTGGTGGTACATCCGAAAGGCGCGATTCATCTCGCCAGAGCAGGAACGACAGTTCCAGGCCAGTGCATCCCAGCCATGCTGACCAAATAATTTGGCCATCCCACGCACATATTGCCGCCCGGAATCTCCCTCCAGCCCGTGGGTCAGCACCACCAGACGGCGATGGCCCTGCCGCACCCAATCCAGGTCCAGAAAGTCATCGTCGGGCGTTGCAATGCGCTCCCGCTGGTAATGCACGCCCGGTACGCGCCGCCGAATGCCGGGCACGAGGGTCTGCAAATGGCCATTGAATTGCCAGAACGGCGCACCGGGAAAAGAAGAGGGCGAAATAATCATTGTTGGTGTGGTTTTTACAACGAAGGATTTTGCGCACAAATTTCCATCTTTGTCGCCAAAAATTCACTGATGCGCGCCGTTCTGCTCCCTGGCTTCCTGCTGTTTTTATGTTCGGCCTGTACTGCTCCGCAGCAGCAGTTGCAGCAACTGGAAGCAGAAATGCTGGATTTGCTGGGCCCGGCTGCCGGTTGGCAAATACCTACCCACGATGGTAGTATTTGGTTGCCTCTGCCTCCCCCTGCCGAGGCGCAGACCGAACAGCAGACCAAAGCACAGGAACTGCTGACCAGTCTGGCAAAGATAGACACTTCTGCTCTGCCGTCGGCGCAACGTGTACAGTGGCAACAATACCATCGGGCTTTGACCGACCTGGCCGATGCCAATGTCGGCTGGCCACTCGATCCGGCCACTTACACCTTGACCGAGCCGCTCCAACGCTGCCTCGCCGAACCCGATGGCGAAAGCCTGGTCCTGTTACTGGAAAAGATGCCCGGTTACTATGCCGAAATCGAGCAACGCTGGCGCAGCACACACCGGCATCATTATGCCCTGGCAGTGCAGAAATGCCTGGATACTTTGGATACACTTCGTAAACTGGAACAACATTCGGGGAAATATCCTGGGGACATACAGGTACGGTTGCAGCAATCATTACCGCTGGCACAGGCAGCGTTGAAGAATTATTTGGGACTCTGCCGAAGTTTGTTGCTGGAGCAGTAAACCGAAAATCAACCACACTGATCAACCATAACCATGATTAATTACCACCATAAAAAATTTCGTCCCATTACCAATTCCGAGAATGGGGAAGTGGACCATGATACCGTTTTTATTTATCAGCAAAAAGGCAATATTATTAGTTGCCACTATACTGGAAACCAGATCATTGAGGGTCATCTGATTGGTCTGGTGAACGAGCAGGGCATCATCAATATGTGCTATCATCAAATCAATAAAAAAGGAGAACTAATGACCGGCATTTGTACATCAACACCCAAATATGAAAATGGCAAATTGTATTTACATGAAGAATGGCAATGGACCAGTGGCAATTTTAGTCAAGGAAATTCTATATTGGAAGAAATTGGGTAGTGATAACCCGACATTAATAAGAATTAAAAACTAACTCCTAACTCCTATCTCCCAATTACTGTCTCCTTACTTAACAAAAAACAATCACGCACGTGAGAAAAATAACCGCCGACTGGGTCTATCCCGTCTCTGCTTCCCCCATCGCGCAAGGCGTTGTCATCACCGACGATCAGGGCAAAATCCTGGCCATCGAATCCCGCGACCAACACGATCCCGCCAGCCTGGAAGTACATACCGGCTGGCTGGTACCGGGTTTTATCAACACCCATTGTCACCTCGAACTCTCGCACCTGCGGGGCCGCGTGGATACCGGCACGGGTCTCATCCCATTCATCACCGGCGTAGTCACCCAGCGCGGCGCCACAGCAGAAGTGATCGCCGCCGCCATCGCCGAAGCCGAAGCGGAAATGCTGGCCGGTGGCATCGTCGCAGTGGGCGATATTTCCAACGCGCCCGACACCTTCGCTGCCAAAGCCAAAGGGCGATTGCGCTACTACACTTTCTTGGAAATGTTCGATTTTTTACAGGAAAACAACGCCGAAGAGACCTTTGCCAAAGGTGCGGCGGTGTACGAGCAACTGACGCTGGCTCCCGGTAGTGCCCGCAGTTACGTGCCCCATGCGCCCTATACCGTGAGCCGGGCCTTGTTCCAGCGTATATGGGCGGCCAATCCCGCCGCTGGGGCTACTGTGAGTATTCACAACCAGGAAACGCCGCCGGAAAACCAGTTGTTTCTAGAAAAATTAGGCGGTTTTCTGGATTTTTATGGCCGGTTTGGTATTTCGCTGGAGCAGTTTGAAGCCACTGCAAAAACCGCCATTTATTACTCGCTGGCCCACTTGAATCCCACCAACCGGACCTTATTTGTCCATAATACCCTCACCAGTCGCGAAGATATAGCCGCCGCGCAGGACTGGAGCCCGAACGTCTTCTGGGCCACCTGCCCCAACGCCAATCTCTACATCGAAAATCGTCTGCCGAACTACCAGTTTTTTCTGGATACTGATGCCCGCGTCACCATTGGCACGGACAGCCTGACGTCTAACTGGCAGTTGTCGGTATTGGAAGAAATGAAGACCATTGCCCGTTATCAAAGTTATGTGCCTTTTGAAACCATTCTGCAATGGGCGACGCTCAATGGCGCTCAGGCCCTGGGTTTCGACCATACTTTGGGTAGTCTGGAAGCAGGAAAAACGCCGGGCGTGTTACTCCTGCATGGCTTGACGGAGGGCGGAAAATTGACGGCGGGTACGGCGGTGCGGCGACTGGTGTAAGGGCATTGATTTCAAGAAACGCAATAAAAATCAAGTGGAGATTTGAACAGGTCTTTCGGCCACTCAATTTTCATTAGCCGTTGTTGCGCGTCCTCGCCAACAACCACGGCAGGGCAGTACGATAAGTGCTAATCCATTGTTTTTCAGCAATTTAAATGTTCATTTTTTATTGGCTGCTCATTCCACCATTGTTGTTGGCGAGGACGCACAACAACGGCAGGGGTTGATTTCTCTGCCCAATCATGGTGGTTGTGCGTAACATCAGTTAATAAAACAGAGAGTGCAGCACGTATTCATGCTGCACTCTCCATAAAAGAAACCAACGCCAGATGCACCTTATGACGAAGTCCCCTGCTCAAACGTCCGAAACGTTTTGGTTTCTAATTGACTACCAGAAAATCAAATACAAACCAGCAATAACGCCCAGCACCACCAATGCACCGATGGCGAAACTCTGCGAAGTACGGAACATACTCGTTTCTACCTCAATACCGTGTACGCGCTTCTGGCCTTGCGTATCCAGCAGACTGACGAGCATCATCAGTGCGACTAATATCAGGAAGACATAACCCATGCGGTGTAAAAATGGCAGATCCACCAGCCATTCCTGCAACAGCAGACCTACCGGAATAGTGGCAATAGCCCCGGCCAATGCTGCGCTGGCGGTAGTGCGTTTCCAGAAGAAACCAAGCAGGAAAATAGCCACTACGCCCGGCGAGACCAGACCCGTGAAATCCTGTACGAACTGGAAAGCCTGACCAAAATTGCGCAATTGCGGCGCAACCACCACCCCAATAATCATCGCTACGACAATGGCAATCCGGCCAGTGCTCACCTGCTGCGCCTCGGTAGCGTCGCGGTTGAAGAATTTCTTATAAATATCCAGCGTGAAAATGGTCGAAATACTGTTGGCTTTACCGGCCAGCGAAGCGACAATGGCCGCCGTAAGGGCCGCAAAAGCCAGGCCTTTTATGCCAATTGGCAACAGTTGCAACAGCACCGGATAGGCATTGTCGGGTACTAACGCCATTTTTCCAGACCCGTCGTTCATCGGGCTGAGCATATTGTTTTGAAAAACATCCACGCCTTCCCGGTGCAGCAGATAGACAGCAATACCGGGCAACACCACAATCACCGGCATCAATAGTTTGAGGAAAGCGGCAAACAGAATGCCTGAGCGAGCCGTTTCCAGATTGGCACCCAGGGCCCGTTGGGTAATATACTGATTGAAACCCCAGTAATTCAGGTTGGCGATCCACATCGCCCCAAAAATCACGGCCAAACCCGGCAACTTATCGTAGGCATCCTCTGTCCCGTTTTTGCCATCCGGCATAAGGATTTGGCCCGGCTCCAGAATCATGTGAAAGTGGTCGCTGGCTTTCTCCTGCAAAAAGCCCAGCCCCGACCATGCGCCGCTGCTGCCAAAATGCTGGGCTACCAAATCCAGCGCGATATAGGAAGTAACCAGGCCGCCGAAGGTCAGCACCACCACCTGAATCACGTCGGTGTAGCCGATCACCTTCATGCCGCCCAGCGTAATGACCACCGCAAAAACGGCCAGGGCAATAGTACAAAGCGTGAAATCCAGCCCCGCCACTTTACTCACCGCCACCGCGCCGAGGTAGAGGATAGAGGTCAGGTTGACAAATACGTACACCAGCAACCAGAACACCGCCATGATCGTGGCCACCAGCGGACTATAACGTTGCGCCAGAAATTGCGGCATCGTATAGATTTTATTCTTCAGGTAAATGGGCAGAAAAAATACCGCCACTACGATCAGCGTGACTGCCGCCATCCATTCGTAGGAAGCAATGGCCAGGCCCATCGCAAAACCCGAAGCCGACATGCCGACGAATTGCTCGGCACTGATGTTGGACGCGATCAGCGAAGCCCCGATGGCCCACCAGGTCAGCGACCCCTCGGCCAGGAAAAAATCCTTGGCGCTGGCGTCGGCATTGCGCTTGCGCTGGTAGATCCAATACCCGTAGCCGGCTACGATGACGAAATAAATCAGGAAAACGACAAAATCATAATAGTGTAATTGATTGCCCATGAGCGATTTTTTTAGCCGCTATAGCCGCCTGCCCAATAGGGCCGCAAAGCCTGCGTTCAGAATGAGTTGGAAATGAAGGAATGAGTGGACGAAATAAAAAAAGCAGCCTTCTTAGGCCGCCCAAATATATGTAAGGTCAGCAAGTTGTGCGGGCCAACGTAAAAAAAATCAATTTTAAAGAAATTTGCTTTTTTGCTGAAAAAAGTCTTTTCTTTGCACCCGCTTTTGAAGCGAAAACGACTTGCTGACTGTAGTGCAAAAATTCATTGCGCTCAACAACCAACTATTCACTTCAAAACGAAAGACGGTTTCCTGGCCGAGTGGTTAGGCACAGCTCTGCAAAAGCTGCTACAGCGGTTCGAATCCGCTGGAAACCTCCTAAACGACGCCCTTGTAAGTCCACCAACTTGCAGGGGCGTTTTCTTTTCCATCAACTTGTTACCCTGTGGAGATCAATGAGTTAGGGGTATGCCCCTTTGTTATACTGTCGGGACCCGTTCACGTCGTAGTACCTCGTCGCGACGTGTTCCGCGACGTGGAAGGTTCTCGTTAAGATGACAAGAGCGGCGTATCCATCAAAACCGTGATCTGCGCCAGATGATGGTCATCATGCTCCGCCACAAAGAAAGCCAGATCAATCAAGCGCATCGGCGTACCCAGGCGCGGGTGAAGTGCCGATTTTTCCAGGTCAGCCTCCGTCACCGCTCTCAGCACCGCGACCAGTTTCGCCCGCTCCTCCGCGAACCGGGCGATCAAATCTACCATATTTTGCTGGTCGTGGTCGGCTTCATGGGTCTGGCGGTTGGTCAGGTCGGCGACCATCAGTTGGCTCTCGCCGTGGATGATCTGCAAGGCCCGGCCCATCCACAGCGGTTCGAGATCGAGCAAATGCCCCACCTCTTTATGGATGCTCCATTTTCCTTCGCCCGACGGGCCCGGATGGCCGGGTAGCTGCACCAGTTTAAACGTCAGGCGGGCGACGGTGCCTTCCAGCCTTTCCAGGATGCCGGGGAGCAGGCCATTATCGTGGATGGGAGGAAATTGGCGGTTGAACCAGGGAGTGCGGTGCATGGTGTGTTAGTTGTGAAGAGTGATGGTAAAATGGACGGTTCCTGACTAATCGCGCATAACAAAAGCGATGTACACTAGGTCGTAGAACACGTTGCGGAACACACCACCCTTGTCATCTTGTAGAGACCCGTTCACGTCGTAGTGTACACAGTGACGTGTTCCGCGATGTGGACGGTTCTCTTCGAGATGACAAAAGCGGCGTACACCATAGAGCGACGGCTTTGGTTAGGGCTGCATCTGGCTTTTTATGGATTCGTATATCCCACTTACGGTAACGATGTGAGGATGGCCTGCAGGTAATAGTTTTTTGAAAATAGCCAATGCTTTCCCCGACCAAGCCAATGCTTCGGCATAATCGCCGATATCTTGCAGCACCCTTGATAAATTGGAATAACGAATCGCCGTATTTGGATGCTCAGAACCAAGGCTTTTTTCATCAGAATATACGGCTTTTTCCAGCAGGCTTTTTGCCCCGGCATAATCGCCGAGGTTTTGCAGCACTAATGCCAAATTGGAATAACTCCGCGCCGTGGAGGGATGGTCGGGGCCAAAATTTTTTTCATAGGAGAAAACGGCTTTTTCGAGCAGGTTTTGGGCCCCCACATAGTCGCCAAGGCCTCCCAGCACTAAGGCAAGATTAGAATAACTGCTCGCCGTAGAAGGATGGTCAGGGCCAAAGTTTTTTTCATCAGACTGTACGGCTTTTTCGAGCAGGCTTTTTGCCCCTACATAATCGCCGAGGTGTTTTAGCACAGTGGCCAGGTTGGAATAACGAATTGCGGTGGAGGGATGGTCTGGGCCAAAGTTTTTTTCATCGGAAATCATGGCTTTTTCGAGCAGGGTTTTGGCCCCGACGTAATCGCCGAGGTCTCGCAGCACAGTGGCCAGATTGGAATAGCGAATTGCTGTATTTGGATGGTCAGGGCCGAAGTTTTTCTTATCAGAGATCAGGGCTTTTTCGAGCAGGCTTTTGGCCCTAGCATACTCGCCGAGGTCTTGCAATAGTAGCCCTAAAATAGAATAACGAATTGCGGTGGCGGGATGATCAGGGCCGAAGTTTTTTTCATCAGAGATCAGGGCTTTTTCGAGCAAGATTTTGGCACCAGCATACTCGCCAAGGTCTTGCAGCACTACTGCCAAATTGGAATAACGAACCGCCGTGGTAGCATGGTCTGGGCCGAAGTTTTTTTCATCGGAGATCAGTGCTTTTTCCATCAAGGTTTTGGTGCCGACATAATCGCCGATTTGTCTTAGCACCACGGCCAACTCACTTTGTAGCCGGGATATCTCCTTAGCGTCCCCTTCCCCCAATTGCTCCAACACCGCCTTACCGAAAGGTATCCACTGGAACTTGTCCACTGGATTGTCCTTACTTTGGTCAAGACTTAGTTTCTTACTAACGCTATCCACCAAAGCCCCCACCTCTCCCAACTCCACCGGAATCTGCCTTGCCGCCACCTCTAAAATAATCCGGTGCATTTTATAGCCATCAATCTCCCCATCCGTGAGCAACCAGCCTTTATCGGCCAGCGCAGTCAGCGTTTCGGCAAAAACATCGGCCTTTTCACTGGCGGCCGGGTTAATTAATTCCTCAAGTACCTCGTATTTATGAAACACCGGCGGCAAACAGATGAACTGTTTGGCCAGCCAGGTCTCGTCGGGGGTGAGTTGGCTCAACTGGAAGATGGAGGAAAGGTAAGAAAACACCTTTTCGATCTTGTCGCCCTTGTGTTCGATATACACGTTGGCCTTCAAATCGTCAGTGATGGCCTTTTGCAATTGGGCGGGCGTGTAACGTTGCAGTTGGGCGGTCTTGGCGAGTATTTCGATGGTCAGGGTATGGTAGTCTACGGTAGCTAGCAGGGCGCGGATTTCGGTCTCGTCCTGAATGCGGGGACAGTGTTTCTGGAAGAGTAGCAGCGCGTCGTCTGCACTGAGGAAACTCAGGTCTTTGGACTGGAATTTTTCGATCTTTTCCCGCGAAGTGGCCAGCAGGTGCCAGTGCGGTGGGTGGGGCAGCAGGTCGTGCAGGTGGGTCAAAGCCGCCGTGGCGTTGTCTATAATCAGCAGATTGGGACGGTCGGGCAGGCTTTTGAGGTGGGTAATGATTTCGGTGAAGATAAGCCGTGGTTCCTTGCCTGCGGTGCTGATGCCGAGGCAGTGCGTCAGTCCTTCGGTGTTCACGAAGTCGTTGGTCACATCGTCGCTCAACTGGCTCACCCAGACAATGTGCTGATAGTCATCGTAGTATTGGTTCAAATAGCCTTGCGCCAGCGTGGTTTTGCCAATGCCGCCCAGACCATTGACCACCACGACCTGTTTTTTATCCATTAATAAACGGCGCAGGTCCAGCAACTCCTCGTCGCGCCCGATGAGATCATCGGGGTGGATACGCGGGATTTTCAGGCAGAGTTCTTTGGGGAGTTTTGTTTCGGGAGCGGCGTAGTAGTTATCGCCTACGTGGAGATCGCGCCCTAATTTTATGTCACTTCCCTGAATAATATTCTTGTTGTTCTCCATTGGGTCCCTTATTGGTGATGAGCAAGGTGCAAATATAGGGTCGTCCGTAGGAATAATGGGAAAGCAGATAACACGGATAAACGCGGATTTAAAATAGGTTAGGCACTGATGAGTAGCGCATAAAAATCTGCTTTTATCGGTTTTATCTTTCTCAATGACTTGGTTCAATATGGATCAGCACATGGCCCAATTCCGGTATTTCCCGTCGCAAAGTATCTTTTAGCGCATGGGCAATTGCGTGGCCTTCTTTTACAGAAATATGGGCATCCACGATAGCATGCAGGTCCACATGATATTGCATCCCGGCTTTGCGGATAAAACATTTTTCCGTGCCGACGATGCCGGTTACTTTTAAGGATTCTACCCGGATAGCAAAGATTAAGTCATCATACAAATGCTCATCCATTATTTCTCCCAGCGCAGGGCGGAATATCAGGTAACTATTATAAAGAATAAAGCCGGAGGCAAATATGGCGGCCCAATCATCGGCGGATTCATAGCCTTTTCCAAAACACAGGGCAATAGAAATACCAATAAAAGCCGAAATAGAAGTAATGGCATCACTGCGGTGGTGCCAGGCATCCGCTTTTAACGAGGAACTATTTATTTCTTTGCTTTTTCTAATGACGACCTGATAAGAAATTTCTTTCCAGATAATAATCAAACCCAGGACAATTAGTGTCCAGGCTTCTGGTAATTCATGGGGTGTACCGATATTTTTAATGCTTTCGTAAGCAATAATCGTAGCAGAAGTGATTAGAAAACCGACCACCAGGAAAGTAATCAGTGGCTCTATGCGGCCGTGGCCATACGGATGGTTGTCGTCGGCGGGTCGGCTGGCGTATTTTATCCCAAACAAGACCAGAAAAGAGGCCAGAATGTCGGTGGTGGATTCAATAGCATCGGCAATAAGGGCATAGGAGTGACCAAAAAAACCGGCCAGCCATTTTATGATGGCTAAACTGGTATTTCCGAGGATACTGAAATAAGTCGCTTTTACCGCTATCTGTTCAGGCGTCATTTTCTGGTAGTGTGGTGACAGTTATTTGGGTAGTAAAATGGCACACAATAGGCCTGTTAACGCTCTATGGCGTCTGTTCGGTCTGTTATATCTATTTTCATGATGCTTTGGCAGCATACTAGAGCCATTCGGGCTGCAAGGTGCGCAAACACCTGCTGAATAAGCCCTTATTTTATTCCATCATTAGTATAAGGCCATAGCAGTGCCATGCCGGTAAAGGCCAGGCATTGAAAGACGCTGGTCCATTCATTGCCGTTGTCGGTCATCGGAGCAAGGAGGGCGCGTGGAATATGTAGCAGGATCAGCCAGAGGAATAACATCCCGGCCAGGAGGAGACTGATGGGCGCGGGTTTGAAGTTCAGGATCATGGCCAGTCCTCCACCCATCAGGGCCACGCCGCCGAAATACGTCCAGAATACCGGGCCGGGTATCCAGGCGGGGACGAGGGTTTTGACAAAATCGAGGTACAGAAAGTGGTCAATGCCAAAGAGGAACAGCATGATGCCGAAGAAATGACGGCCATACGGGGTGATTTTGTAGAGGGATTTCCAGATGCCGCCCCGGCCATGCCCCGGAAAGATGCGGGCGATTATGAAGGCCCCGCCGGATAGGGCCAGCAGTTTGAACGCATCGGTCCAGGCACCGAGCATACCGGGATGGTTCAAAAGGCGATTGGGCAGGTGACCAAAGACGAAGAACAGCAGCAAGCCCCAGCCGAGTGCCAGGGCCACTTCTTTTATCTGGCGGCCAGTAGCGATGTACATTCCGCCAAAGACCAAAGCCGCGCCGGTTAAATACACCAGCCAGGTCAGCCCCTGCGTGGATTCGGCGGGAATGGGCAGCAGGACCGGCCGGAACCAGGGAAAGACGAATTGCAGTACGCCCATACCGGCGATGCTGAGGCCATAAAAGATTTTGCCTGTTTTAGTTACGTTTTGCATGATGTATTATGTTAGTTGGTTCGACGTGGCTGCTCAGTCCGCCGCCTGTACGGAAAAAGCGTATTTAAAAATATTCAGTGGGTCCCATTTGGTTTTTACCTGCTGTGACCGGGGTAGTCATTATCAATGATGACTTCTACAGTGGCATCACTGACGAAATTTTCCGACAGTGGTCGCCGCCCCAGATGGCCAGGCGGGACTTTGCAGTCACGGTTTGCTGCAAAGCGCGGCAGTATTTTCGTATGCTGCTGTTAAATCTTTTTTGCAATTTGACTTCCCTCCAAATACGCCAGTCCGCCGACCACCAGTATTTGCAAAATCAGAAAAATGATGCCCAACACCTTAGCACTACTATAATGAAGAAAAAATAACACGGCACTCACTCCTGTCCACAGCCAATTCGCCTGTACGAGCAGTCGGAGTAGCGGAATAGAAACTGATTTTTGATTTGCCAATATAAAAGCTACTATAGCGTACATCAACGTCACGCCTGAAACGACTACAATGAAGGTCGTGGTCAAACCCATAAAATTGGACAGGACATTAAAGAATAAAAGTCCTAGAATGGCTGTGCCTCCGCCTAAAATGGTATCTGCCCAGAGGAGTTTTCTTAAGGCGGAAGGGTCTTTGATAGTGTAGTGCATGCTGGAAGTGGGTTGTGGCGGGTAGGTAAGTGCGAAATTTTGCTCTTGGCTCGGCGAATTTGGTTCTGTGGAGACGTTGACAAGGTCGGGTTTTATGTCCAAAACGTGGAGGTAGAGGTGGAGGTAAAAAAACTGCCCCTCTACGTGGGCGACGTGGAGGGGCAGAAAAAGAAGAAATAGTGAACGCAGAGTGGTATGGAACGAGGGTCAGGCAACGTCGGTCTTGCCGGGTTGCTGGAATTTGAAACTAATCAGACCATCCTGTTCTGTATTGACCAATATCTATGACGACCCGGTTATTTTTCATTCCGGTAGTTTTCTATCTCTTCGTTATTGCCGTTACAACGGCACATTCCCATGCTTCCGCCGTGGCCGCTCCACCACCTTGTTTTCCAGCATCGCAAACACCTTGTCACCAATAACTTTCGCCGGGTTATTACAATGGATAATTACCAGATTCGACAAGAGCCTGCCTGAATATTACCCGATCCGGCTGATTAAGTTCGAGCATTTTTACCGTCGCATTTCCAATTAGGCTAATTGGAAGAATGAGGCCGTTCACAATTTCAAAATGTGCGTACCAGTCATCTGTACGGGGATTGTAAAATCGTACTGTATCCTGGCCTTTATCATCAATAAAAGTTGCTACATCCGAACCTTTGTTTTGGTTACAGTGCGGGCACGCAAAGGCCAGGTTTGCGAGGGTCGTCATACCACCGTGTTTAAGACTGCGAATGTGGTCAATATGAAAGGTCGTGGCCAGAAAATACTCTGGTACTAGGCAATATTCACAACGAAATTTTGCGCGAGCAGCAACTTGTTGGCGCAACCCACTAGAAATCAAGCGACTCATTGACGGCTCAACAGACTGCTGGCCCGCGCTTTGGCCAGGCCAATAAGCAAGTCATAGGCTAAATATTGCTGCAGTTCTTCCCGTTCTTCCAAAGTTATCAGCCCTTCCTTTTTCTTGGTCACAAGTAACTCAATCCTGCGCTGGATGGACGGAGCAAATTTGAAAGAGAGAATTTTCTCAGGCATGGCATCGGCCAAAAATGCAGCGATTTGATCTTGTGCAGAAAGTGAAGCAGTCATGCTCTTTGTTTTGTTGACAAAAATAGGTAAAATTATCTGTTTTCACAACGGCACATTCCCATGCTTCCGCCTCGGCCGCTCCACCACCTTATTTTCCAGCATCGCGAAAGCCTTGATCAGTTTGCGCCGTGTTTCACGCGGCTGGATCACCTCGTCAATGAAGCCCCGGGCAGCAGCGCGATACGGATTGGCAAATTTGTCGGCGTATTCCTTTTCTTTTTCCAGTAGTTTGGCCGCCGGATCAGCGGCAGCATCAATTTCCCGTTTGAAAATGATCTCCGATGCACCTTTCGCGCCCATCACGGCAATCTCGGCAGTGGGCCAGGCAAAGTTCATATCCGCCCCAATGTGTTTGGAATTCATCACATCGTAAGCACCGCCATACGCCTTACGGGTAATGACCGTAATCCGCGGCACGGTGGCTTCCGAAAAAGCATACAGCAGTTTTGCACCATTGGTAATGATGGCGTTCCACTCTTGGTCGGTGCCGGGCAGGAAACCGGGCACATCTTCCAGTACCAGTAGCGGAATATTGAAACAATCGCAGAAACGCACAAAACGCGCGGCTTTTTTGGAAGAATTCACGTCCAGCACACCCGCCAGATTCATCGGCTGGTTGGCGACAATGCCAATGCTGCGCCCGGCGAGACGAGCGAAACCGACCACAATATTCTCCGCATAATTTTCATGAATTTCAAAAAACGAATCCACATCCACGATGCCCGCGACCACTTCGCGCATATCGTAGGGTTGCTGCGCACTTTCAGGCAATA
Source organism: Saprospirales bacterium (assembly GCA_031425155.1). GTDB lineage: Bacteria > Bacteroidota > Bacteroidia > Chitinophagales > Saprospiraceae > M3007. The sequence continues at coordinate 106,929 of JANPIV010000111.1, forward strand.
TCGTGGTCAGTTCCTCGCGGTATTCTTCGCCGAGCGTATAGGGCAGGTGCGGCACCGTGGACTGGCAGTTTTGCGGCACATAACTCAGCAGCCGTTTGATCTTGTCCATACCATCCACGTCGTTGGCGGCCACGAGGTGGGTCACACCGCTCTTGCTGGCGTGGGCGCTGGCCCCACCGAGTTCTTCGGAGGTCACTTCCTCGTTGGTCACGGTTTTCACCACGTTCGGGCCGGTCACGAACATGTACGAACTGCCCTCGACCATCAGAATAAAATCGGTCATGGCCGGCGAATACACCGCTCCGCCCGCACAGGGGCCGAGGATCGCAGAAATCTGCGGCACGACGCCGCTGGCCTGCACATTGCGGTAGAAAATGTCGGCGTAGCCGCCCAGCGAGTTCACCCCTTCCTGAATACGCGCGCCACCGGAATCGTTCAGCCCGATGACGGGAGCACCGTTTTTCACGGCCAAATCCATGATTTTACAGATTTTCTCGGCGTGGGTCTCGGAGAGCGAGCCGCCAAACACCGTAAAATCCTGTGCAAACACGTACACCAGTCGTCCGCTAACGGTGCCATAACCCGTCACCACGCCGTCGCCCAGATATTGTTGATCGGCCATTCCGAAGTCGGTACTACGGTGAGTGACGAGCGCACCGATCTCCTCGAAACTATCGGCATCTACCAGAAAATGAATCCGTTCGCGAGCGGTCAGTTTGCCTTTTTTGTGCTGGGCATCTATGCGGGCCTGACCGCCACCCAGTTTGGATTCGGCGATTTTGGATTGAAGAAGCGTAATTTTACTGGTCATGGAAAGACACAAGTTGGGTTTTCGATTTCAAACGGAAATTGTATAATAAACAGCGGAAAAAAATAAGAACGGGCGGGAAAGGGTCTGAAAAATCTGCGCTGCATATCGGTTGTTCTACTGGGCAAAGATAGAAGTTCCCAATGATCCGATGATCGAATTTTGCCCTCCGCCCTGGGAGGATTGCCTTTCAGACTGTTTCGGCACGGCGATACAGCTGGTGCATCACCTGGGCATGGGGCAAGGTAAGTACGCTGAGCAAGATGAAAATTGCAGGCAGCCCGGAGTTTTGCCAGACCCCGGCATCGGTAAAAAAGTAGATCAGGATAAGGAAAGCGTAGGAAATAACGGACAAGGGAATCGCATGGTGCCAGACGGCCAGGAACTTTCCTTTCGACGGTAAAAAATTATTGATATCAACGAAGGCCAATACACTGTGCCAGCCGGTAAAATAAAGGGCAAAACCACCCAAAAGGCTCATTTTACCGCATAAAAAGAGAAAGCCGGAGAAAAACAGCCAAATCAACCACTTGTGTTGTTTTTTGGAATTAACCGGCAGCAACATTCCGGCAGCTATTATAAAAAACAAGTACGGAAGGATGTAACCGGCCTTCGCAATGGCTGCCGATGCGGACGTGCAGGCAGGTACTAATATCTCGATCCAGGATGGCAGTTCCAGGGCATGGCTGAGTAGTAACCAAGCGACCAGGCAAATACCGTAGATGAGTGTTTTCACCGATTTCCAGCGACCGGGAGCACCAGCAAACTTAAAGTCGGTTTCTCCGAAATGCCAGGCGGACAGCAGTAGAAAGATGATTAAACTAAAGCCGGGACTGATCCACCACACCAGCGTGTACAGTAAAATCCAAAGAACATAGGCTGTTATGAATGTCCAGATGCTGAAGGTTTTCCCGGTGCTGATAGCTTGCTGCCTCGCTATATAATGATCCATCGCACCGTGGGGAATCCCCGTCAGAAAAATACCCAGGCCCAGGATGACCACTTCGATCGTCGGCCAGCCGAGCGGACAATACCACTGGGCGGCTGCGCCGAAACCACTGCAGGCCACCAGGAACAGCAAATACTTACAAGTGATGTGCATATCTTTTTTGTGCATGTACAAGTGCGTCCAGGTTTAATACGATACACAATACGGACGGGCGAAGCACAGACAGCCAATCAACCGGCTACCCATCTTTCACCCGTCCGTGGAAGTACTCCGGCGTTTAGGCTTCGGGTTTCAATACCGATGACCGGATGGCCAGGCCGTAAATGACCAGGCCAAAGCCGATCTTGTTGACCGCATCCCCGAGGTTGTAAATCAGGTCCATGTTGCGGACACTGATCACGTTGCGCAACCAGCCGTCGGTTTCAATGGCCATGTAGCCGATCGGGTAAATTGCCCAGCCCACCAGTACGAACCACGCCAGAGCCGACATGGCACTCTTGAGGATCGGGTCACCCGAACTGTTGGCGATTTTGCGGGCCGAGCCAAACCAGATTTCGTACACGATACCGACATAACCGATCGTGGAAAGCACGCCCCAGATCACGCTGTTCTCGCGGAAGGCGGTTTCTCCCAGGTAGCCGCACACCAGCATAATGAGCGAATAGCCAATCATCTTCCAAAGCAGCACCGGGGTAGCACCAAATGCTTTCAGGATCAAGTAAAACTCCACGCACATGAGTGGCACCGTCAGGGTCCAGTCAATGTAGCGGAGCTGGGTGGGCGATTGGCCGGTCGAGATCCATACATCACGCATGTAATAATAGTGTACCGAGGCGATCATCGTGATCAACCCGGCAATGAGCAGCGAAGTCTTCCATTTGCCTTGCACTTCCTGACGCTCGAAGAAGAAGAAAACGGAAGCCGCAAACATGGCCATGTACCCGATAAAGAAGGTAAACCCAACATAATCGTTCGGCGACAGGGCGGCGAGAAAGAGATGGTTTGACGTGAAAAAAGATTCCATAATGTTTAAAACTGTTTAATGATTTAGTGAACTTTGATTGAAAACCTTAAACAAAGGTAGCATTAAACAGTTGCGATCTGCGCCTGCTAATAAGATTTATATTTTTTATTTATACAAAATATAAATTATTTATTTTTTAAATTTTTTTAAATGCAAAATTTAATTTTTAAAACACCGTTTGTAACTGAATAAATATATTGATAATTTTAAAAAAACACCCAATTTCCAAATAAAATGTTAAAATTATAATAAGTTCTTCGTTGTACAGCGACTCGTGGCTAGCAGATACGCTGCATAGTGAATCTCGTCCAAAGCGAGAATTGCTGATTTTGCATACATGCGCCTCCCGAAATGAATCGAAAAAAGAAGCCGCTGGCCACATAAAGTGACCAGCGGCTTGCTTCGTCTGGAGAATAAAAAATCGCACACAAAAACTTCCGCCAGCTTCCCATCCGCGTACTTCACGCCGTACATTTTACAGGTGAAAGAAGAACTCCTGAAGATTCAAAATCGCTTTAGCCTGCTTTTTTCCGCAAAACCACGCCCTTCCCCACGCTCCGATTCGTCCAGCCGAACAACAATTTATCCAGCCACAAAATAAAATCGGTGATAAAAACCAACGCCGGTTCTTTGGTAGAAGCCGGACGAACGGTCAGTCCGCTACCCGTATCGGTCGTCACATTGCGGGCATTTTTTTTGAAAATACTCTGCGCCAGGCCGGTCCAATACACTTCCAATATGCCCACCAGATGACGGCTAAGTCCCTGAAATTCAGCAATTTCAAATCCGGCACGGGTGGCCCAGCCTTTGAAATCGTCCGAGCCGATCAGGTACTCGTGGCCGAAAGCATAAGCCCCCTGCGCGATCAGGTTTTCCTTCTTTTTCGTATCGCCAAACCACTGCCAGAGCCGATTGATCGGATCGTAGGTAAACGGAAATTCGCGGCTGGGAAAAGTCATGATCGCCATGCCGCCAGGCCGCATCACGCGGTACATTTCCTGCACCATGCGTTCCGGGCGACCCACGTGTTCGATCACTTCGCAACTCACGATCAGGTCAAAAGTAGCGTCGGCATAACTCAGATTCAGCGCGTCATTGGCCTCATAGCGCAGGTTCATCACACCTTTGTTCAGGGTACGGGCGTGGATCAGATCGGCTTCATTCACATCGCAACCCACCACCTCGCGGGCGTGTCCGGCGATCATCCGGTCGTAGTCGCCTTCGCCGGTACCCAAGTTGAGCGCATAGTCAAATTCTTGATTTTTAGCAAGTTGCGCCAGTTTTGCCCGCACAAACAGAAAGCGGCGGCGAAAGGTGGGAAAGAGAAATTTGAAATTCAAGGAAATAATGATGAATGATGAATGATGAATGATGGCGGCCGCTAAGGTAGTGGCCTTCCAGATATGCGCCACGGCAAATCTGGTTTGGCCGCCCGCAAAGCGGCTACGCCCACTTGTTCGGCCCACGTTTGTAGGTCAGGCAATGTTTCCTGGAAAGTTCTTTTGGGTTGAAAGTCAATCGTTTGCGTTATTTTTTGTATATCCAAAATACAACTCTGCGACACCGCCGCCAATCCAAAACGCGTGAACGTGGTCGGCAAATGCAGCCTTGCCAGCAGCCCGGCCAGCGCATAGAGCGGCATAAGTGGCAACTCCCGAAAGATTAATTCCCGTCCGCATACCGCTGGCAACAACTTACCCACCACTTCCCGCATATTATAAGGAGCCGCATCCGCCACATTGAAGCAGTGAATGCCGCCGGGATATTGCTCACAATAAGTAATACTACCCGCCACCGCCGCGCACAGATTCTCCACCTGCGTCAGCGAACTTTGCACCCGCATCGTGCCGGGAATCATCATCCGGTCGCCCCGCACCAAGCGCAGCAGCCGGGGCAGCAACACCCGGTCGCCGGGGCCATACAATGCCCGGGGCCGCAGGATGACCAGGGTCCGGTCGCGCCAATCTTGCTGTTTCAGCCAGTCTTCGGCCCGGCGTTTAGAGCGGCCATACGGCGAAAGTTGCTGATAATCAACTGGTTCGTCTTCGGTGTGTACAGCATTTTGGTAGTCATACACCGAGGCCGACGAGATATAAACGAAAATCTGACAGTGCCGGGTCGCTTCAAAAACATGGCGCGTACCCTCCACATTGGCCGCCTGCAAATCCGCCGCCGAAGCCGAATCGGAAGCCAGCGCGGCTGCATGAATCGCCACATCCGTTTGCACCAGCGGCAAAGGCTGGCCTATATCAGCACGCAGATAATCGGCGCAAGCCAGCAACGGCGCAGGTGCCGCACCCCGCCCGGAAGCGGTGACCGACCAGCCGCGCTGCGCGAAATGGCGGACCAGCCAGGCCCCGACAAAACCCGTTGCGCCGGTGATAAAAATAGTGGAAAATGATTTTTCAGCCTTGTGCATGAACGGCCCGATAACCCAACAGCCGCGCGATGGGTGAGAGTAGTCTGAAAACCAGTTGCTGGACTATAAATGGTGGTTTGGACAAACGAAATTCTTTGGAAAAATGCAGCATCGTACGCGATGCCTGCAACAGATTGGGCGTGCCGTCTTTATTCGTTTGGCCGGTATTGGCCAGTGCGGCCAGGGTTTCAAAAAGTTGTTCCGTGTGCAAAGCCGGCGTAACCGTCCAGCGCATGACGGTTGGCCTCTCCCCATCGTTCCACATGGCATGGCGCTGATTGGGTGGAACGTCCAGATTATCGCCAGGTTTTAGTGTGCGGATGCGCCCATCTATCAGCACCGTCATTTCACCAGACAACACTTGAAAATGTTCCCTTTGCGAGGGGTGATAGTGCATCGGTGGACGTTTGGAATTGATAGGATAGGTTACTTCCATTTCCAGTATTTCGCCGCCGCTATCTTGTGCCGTGCGCAAAAACTTGAATTCGTGTCCGGTAATAGAATTCCGGATAGATTTAATCGGTTGAGACATTAAAGATTGTTGTTTCAAATTCAGTATTTTTACAAGAGTTCTCGCTTTGTAAAGAGTGGCAATACCAAGTATCCCCTGATGTCATGCTTACAGCATGAACTGTGTTACTGTGCAAGGAAAAGTCAAAATATTTTTTAAGTTCTTTGAAATTTGAGGTAGTAATCATTGTCAAAGTCCTTCATGGATTTAGCCACAGCACAGGCTTGTCTGAGGAGTTTGTGGGCCACGGCGATCAAGGCTAGTTTGGTGCTTTTACCCTTGTCCTTCAAGCGTTTGTAAATTGCTTTGCAGGCGTTGTTCCAACGGATGGCGGAGAGCGCTGCCATGTAGAGAGCCCCTCGCAGACCGGCATCGCCACTGCGACTGATGTGTCCCTTTTTGCGCACCGAAGTGCCGGAGGTCTTCGTGGTGGGCGACAGGCCGATAAATTTGGCGACCTGCTTAACTCGCTCGAAGTGCTCGAAGCCATTGGTGGCCACAATCAATTCGCGGGCTACCACCGGGCCGATCCCGTTGATGGTCACCAGTTTGCTGGCCATTTGGTTCATCTCTTCGTCCGTCAAGGCACAGAGATTGGCCTCCAAGAGTTTTATCTCTTCTTGAATAGTGCCCAAGGAATGCTCCAAGGCATTTTTGACCACCGGCTCCTGATAGGGGAATTGTGCCAGGGCATGCAATTGGTTGCCAAGCATGCGCTCGTATTTTTTCATTTGTCGAAGCGTGCGGCGCGTCTGCCGCAACTTCTCCCACTGCTCGGTGGGCACCACACTTGCCGCAGGATGTATCCGTTCGCCGTACTGCGCCAGCAGCACCGCATCCCGATCATCCGTGTGGTTTTGTTGCTTTTGCACCTGCGCAAACCCTTTGCTCTGGCTGGGATTGATCATCGTGAAGGGCTTACCATGTAAATGCAACAGGTACAACAACTTCGAACCATAGGAGCCCGTGGCCTCGAACACCAAATGCACCGACTCCATCGCCAACTCCTTAATCCATTGCTGAATGTGTTGAGTCTCGTTGAGCACCTCCAATTTATGGTAGGCCCCATCCTTTAAGAACGCAACATTCAATTTCTTTTTGCTAATGTCAATTCCAATGTAGGTCATAACAATACCAAGGTTTAAAGTAAAAAGATATTTTTGCAGCATCAGGACTTACAGGCATCATCGTTACGCGAGCTCGTGGCACATCGAACTGTCCGAGTTTTCCTGACTTGGGTAGGGCGTGGGCTCCGACATGCTGTACGGCTACTAATGGCCAATGACAAATCGAGATTATTCACGCCCGCCCAAGATTACTGCTTCTTGATCTTTTATCCCTTGCTCAACCCAGTAATCTTAAAACGTCGCAACGTACGATGACACCCACGTGGAAACGAACAGAGTGGCTTTTTTCTTAAACCGAGAATTACTGGTAATTAACCATTTTACATTGATTGTAGGCCCTTTTGTGTTTAAAAACATTGACCATCTGGGGTTATAATTAGTTGCATCAAAAGTATAAATTTTCTAATACTCACAAAATGTTTGGTTAAACCAGCATTGCCCGTAAAGCATTTTTATCCACCTTGTTTTGCCGCCCGGCGCGGGGCAATTTTGCAAAAACAATCACATCGGGAAGTGCTTCCCGATCAATAGAATAGGGGCCAAATTCCAAGGCGCGGCGCAAGGCAGTTTCAGTCAGCGGACGATGGGTTTCTATAAATAAAGCGACCATTTCGTCCTGTTTTTTTTCATCAAATACGCCGACAAAGGCAGATTCGGTCACGCCGGGAATACGATTGATCGTTGGCTCATACAAGCCGGGATACAGGTTGAAATTGCGCCGAATAATCATGTCTTTTTTACGGCCGGTAAGTACCAGTCGCCCTTCCGCATCCAGGTGGCCAAGATCGCCCGAAGCATGCCAATTATCGCGACTTTCGAGATGCAGATAGCGGGCGTAGCTCTGCGGCGAATGCAGCAGGATCTCGCCATCGTCCGCGATTTTCATTTCTACACCGGGCACGGGTTTGCCGACCACATCGCCCATGTCCGTGGGTAATTCGGCTTTTTCCCGTCCGTCTATGGCGGCCACTACGAGGTTTTCGGTCATTCCGTAGAGACAAGTCAGGCACACGTGAGGGGATAATACGAGCAGCAATCTTTCCAAAAAAGAACGATACACGGGCGCAGAACCGAAGAACAAATGCTGCAAACAGGCGGGAAACAGGCGACCTTCCTGTTCACAAATTTCGAGGAGCGGCAAATAATCCGACGGCGGGCTAAATAGTGTGGTAATCGCTTGTTCTTCAATAAATTGCAACTTCTGCGCAGCGGTACTTTTGTAGTCCCACAGGTAGGCGGTCACGCCTGCGTTCAGGCCAATGAGCGCGAAATAGGGCAGGTGCGTAGCGATGCGTTGGTTGTGTCCGCCCCGGATCAGATCGGCGATTTGCAGGATGCTGGCGGTAATGGCCCCGATGCTGTGGACTACGCCTTTTGGTACGCTGGTGGTACCAGAAGTATAGGTAATGAGAAATTCCGCTTCCGGCGGTAACGGCTCCGATGCTGCGTCCGAAACAGGTGCTGCGAACACGTTTTTCAGGCGGATGTGTTTTTGCAAAACAGGCATCCACGGCCCGGTAGCGATGACGCGTAGGCCCGGTGTTTTCGGGAAATAAATGCCTTTACGCGACCACCGAAAATAAGCCCAACGCAGCAGTGGATGCTCCTGCAACAGTAGCAAGCGAGCATCCACGAAGGCCCAGCCGGGCTGCAACTGGCGCAGTTTCTCGCGGTAATTTTCGCGGCCCATTTCCGGGTCAATCACCGCCAGCCGCAGTCCGCAGATCATGGCGGCATACACGATTTTAATAAATCCCGCATCGGGCATAGCCGCCAGCACCGCCGTGTCGCCCCGTCGCACACCCTGTTTTTGCAGTCCCGCAGCCAGTTGTTCGCTTTCGCGCAACAGGTCGCCTACGGTGATGGCTGCGCCTTTATAGACGATGGCGGGCGTAGTGGGTACACGTTCGCGCAGGAGGGAAAGCAGGGAGATTTCGGCCATGTTTTGTTTATTATTGGTTACTTTTGTGAACTAGAACGTCTTATGTCTATAAAACAGAACTTTCACCTCTAAATACCTGTGTGCATGGATACTTCTTTTGCTGAAATAAGGCAAATTTTGGCTGAATTAGCCACCAATCAGACCAAAACCCAAAAGACGATGGACGAGTTGGCCGTTGGTCAGAAACAGAATCAAAAGCAACTTGGCGAACTCGGTAACAAACTTGGCTCTTTTGCCGAAGGTTTGGCCTATCCGACCGTAGAACGTATTATGGTAGAACAGTTCAAAATGGACCGTGTTGGCCCTTTACTGATCCGTAAAGGCAGTGATACGCTGGAAATAGATGCTTTTGGTTACTCCAATGGTTCAACAAATACACTTATCGCAGGTGAAATAAAAAGCCATTTTCGGGAAGATCATATAGAACAAATTGAGCGTATCTGCCAAAAAATACGTGAATTCATGCCCGAACACGCCGGGAAAAAAGTACATGGCATGGTAATCTTTGTGAAGGGCGAGCAAAACGCCATTGATCTCGCTGCCAAACGTGGTATTTACACAGTCCAGGCCAATGATGAGAATTTTAAACTGCGTTCCCCGAAGCACTTCATACCGAGGGACTTTGGACAAGTTTAAAGACTTTTTTACTTTGATTCAATTAATGCTAACCAGCAGACTACCAAGTACTTATCTCCGGCCCCCAGGGGCCTTTTTTTTGCGGTGCCGGTCGTCCACCTTATTACTTCCATTGCTTTCCCAGACCGCTTTGATGGCGAATATCGCCCCGATGGTAATTGCCCCGCCGCCGAATAAGATCAACAATGTAGCGGCAGTTTCCTGACCCGAGCAGGAGAGATTACAGGATAAACCCAGCACTAATAACCACAAGGCACCTGCAATAAAAATAAGGACGACAGTTAACAAGATTTTCCCTGCTGTATCGTCCTCCCCACTTCCTTTCATTTTATTGATCACCCGTTCTATTTTCGCCCTGGCTTTCTTTTCCATCCAACGTTGTAATTTCCCGCGATGCACGATTTCCCGGCGCGCCTCGGGAAGTGGCCGCTCCGTTGAGGATAAAGCCACTGGCACGCTCGTAGGATTGGTCACCATAGAATTTGGGCTGGCTACCCAGGCGGGCGTGATATTGCCCACCAAGAGCCAAAAGGCCAGGCCGAACGCCGCTACTACGCCGTCCATCGTCTTTTGGCGGCGATAAAATAGGGCCCGACCCAGGCGATTCCTCAAACGTTTAGCCGGATAAGCCAGGATGCTGGCGGCGGCTACGATTGCCAGCAGCCATTTCATTTCCGCAGGAAAAACGAGGCCTTGGACTGCTGCCCAAATACCGAGCCCAAAGCCGATCAAACCAAGGCCGATTTTGGAAAATACAATCAGCGCGATGGCGAATGGGCGGTGGCTTTTAGCCCAAAAAGAAAGACGGAGGGTAGTGTATTTTTTCATGTAAAAGATTGATTATTAGTTATTTGATTTTTATTCCACAGAGGCTCACGGAGAAAAACAGAGGCTCACAGAGTTTTTGAAAACGCAGCCTCACCATACCAGCAACTGCACGGACACGCTCACGCCCGCTGCTAAGCCCAGCAAGGCCACTTTGTCGCCTTTTTTGATTTCGCCGCGCTGGTAGCGTTGGTGCATAGCCAACGGAATGGAAGCCGCCGCCGTGTTGCCGAAATGGGTGAAGACCTGCTCGCAACAATTGGGGTCAATATGGGTCAGCCGGGCGATCAATTGAAACGTGCTGACCGAGACCTGATGTGTGAAAAAGTGTTGAATATCAGTGGGTTGCCAGCCTGCTTCCTGTAAACAGGCGTGGAAAAACCGGGCGGCGGCTTCGGCCATTACTTCTTTCAGGGCATAAGTTTGGCCTTCAAAATAGTTCTTGTCCGCATCGTGCGGAAACATAGAGCCGCCACCGGGAATAGTACATAACTGCCAATGCTCACCACGGGTCATAAAGCGTTGAAAATGAAAGCCGCTGGCATCGTCGGAAGCACTGACCAGCGCGGCGGCACCCGCATCGCCGAGGCTGTAAGCGGCCAAATGCCGGTTGAGTTGCGCTTTGCTACTCACCTCCAGCCGGATGGCATCGCTGAGTTTTTCGCCGTTCACCACCAGCACGTGGTCGCAAATACCGGCGGCGATGAAGCTACTGGCCGTCATCAGCCCGGAGGTGAAACTGTTGCAGGCGTTTTTTATGTCCATCGCCGGGCAGCGCAGACCGAGTTTGTGTTGCACAATATTGGCCGTGGCCGGTTCAATAAGATCGGAGCAGGCGGCAGCGAAAATCAGGAAGCCAATGCGCTCCGCCCCGATGCGCTCCACGATGGGCCGCGCCGCCGCCGCCGCCAGGTCCGACACCTGCTCGTTGGTCGCCGCAAACCGCCGTTCCCGCAGGCCAAATAACCGCTCGAGACTGCCTGCGGCCAGCAGTTTTTCGGTGGCATTCAGGCGGGCTTCTATCTCCCGATTGGTGACAATGCGCGTGGGATGATAGACGGAGAGGTCGGCGATTTTTGATTTAAGCACAGCGATTTGGTTGATAAAGATTGATAGGGGTTTATAATGCGAATCATGGGTTAGATTAAATAAAAAAGTTTCAAATCTTCCTAATTTTTCTAAATGAAAATCCAGAGTTGAGTGGTGGCATGGGTTCTACAAATTTTTTTCTTTGAAAAAACTTTGTAGAACCCATG
>JANPIV010000112.1:0-19038 GCA_031425155.1 Saprospirales bacterium
AGGGTTGTTGTGATGTAACTTGTTGATAATCAATTGCCATGTTTTTTGCCCAACTTGGAGATTCTATAATTTCTAGCGAAGACACTATAAATTGGCTCTCCTATCAGTATGGCAAATTTTGACAAGTCGTTGATTATCATAGCAAAACAACTCTATAGTATTTGACTTGTTAAAAAATGATTCCTGCAGAATACAAAAAACGTGAGTGTGTGCTTTGTCATCTTGTCGAGAACCGTCCACGTCGTAGCGTGTTCCGCGATGTGGACGGGTTCCGTCAGAATGACAAAAAAAACAAATCACTTTTTCGGTATTTGCCCAATAATAGGCTGATAGGCCCGGAACCGTTCTTCAAAACCTTCTTCCCAGGGCAACCGATTGGCGGTATCGCCCCAGACAATCTGGAAAGCCGGAAAAACGCCCTTGTGGTACCACAGTCCGTAGCCGAAGTAGCCGCGCAGGTCTTTCTCGGCCACAATAGGCAACAGCATTACCTCACTGTTTTCCAGCAACTGGTCGTACCGCGTCAGCACGGGAAGTTCGCTGCCTTCCTTGACGATCATGCCGGCCGTATTCAGGATTTGGTGGATGGTCTGCGGTTGGAGCCCGAACATAATGAGTTCCGGGTGCTTCAAAGTCTGCCACAGCCCAATGGTGTAGCCAAATGGTGGTTGTCCACCTTCACTTTTAAAGAAAGGGATGAACCAGCCATACTTTTCCACGCCCCGGATGATGGCCTGCTCCGTTTCCTTGTCGTGTTTTTCGTGCTCTTCTTTTGATGTCATGTTTTAGAAAAATATCGGGCAGTAATAGTGAATGCAGCGATTCTCGGTTTGCAAAAAGTTGTAATGCCAAACTTACCTTGATGTCATGCTGTAAGCATCTGGCTATGAAAAAAGTGAGCATTTCCACTTCTACTTGGCCAGATGCTTACAGCATGACACTCACGTTGACATTATCAAAATAACTCTTTTTACAAACCGAGAATTGCTGTAGTGAATGCAAGGAAGTGGCCTTCCGGTTTGTCAAATCCTCAAATATTCAAATCCTCAAATCCTCAAACTACTCCTTCTTCCCCTCTACTTTTCCGCCCATGATCGCCAGCGTCACTCGCTCTACCTGCCCCCCGGCGTTGCGAAAAAACCGGACGGGCGTTTCGCCGGTCAGGGTAGTGAATACATCGGCGGTTTCCGGATCGGCTTCAAGACGCTCGGCAGAAAAAGGGGTTCTGTACACCAATATCCCTTTGCGGTCCAGAAGTTCGAGATACGGAAAAGACAGCCCTTCGACTTTGTATTTGCCCAGATAATCCTTGATTTGAACTACCGGGATTTTTACACCGCCACCCGCCACGGTAAATTTATATTGCCCAGAGCCAACTTTTAGCAAAACATATCCATTTTCCACACCTGCCGCCTGTATTTCGGGTAGGGTAGCGAGCGATTTGCCGCCCTCAGTAATGACAGAAGCATTGGGAGCAGGCACATAGATGGTCGCAGTAGTATTCGGTGGAATTTCTACTTCCAAAGTCAGGTCTTTTTCGTCACGTTGCCAGCGACTGGCGGCCAATCCATACAACGTTTGCAGATCGGCAGCCGCCCGCGTATAACCGCCGCCCAGGTGGGGCTGAATGCGGATCGCCTTGTAGCCGGGCGCATCGGTTTCGGTATCCAAGCCGGTCATAGTGCGGTACATCCAGTCGCCAATGGCCCCGTAGGCATAGTGATTGAAAGAGTTCATCGTGATTGCCTGGAAACTGCTGTCGGGCCGGATGCCGTCCCAGCGTTCCCAGATCGTGGTGGCGCCCATCGTCACCGGATAAAGCCAGGACGGGTAGGTTTTTTGATTTAACAGTTTGTAAGCCATGTCGTTATACCCAAAACGGGTCAGCACATGACAGAGATAAGGCGTGCCAAGAAAGCCGGTGGTGAGGTGATTGCCATAATTTTTGATGTTGGCCACCAAGTTTTTGGCCGCCTGTTCGCGCTGGTTTTCGGGCAATAAATCAAATTGCAACGCCAGCACGTAGGCCGTTTGGGTTGGCGAAAGAGGCCGTCCATTGGGCGTAATATATTCATTCAGGTAAGCGGTTTTTATCTTTTTCAATAACTCGGAATAAGCCGTCACGTCGTCTTTTTTGCCCAACACCTGTGCCGCTTTAATGAGCAATTGCGTAGAATGCACGTAAAAACACTGCGCAATCAGGTATTTATCGGTGATGGCGGAGCGTCCGTCATTATCATCAATCACGCTGTAAAACAGCCAGTCGCCGAAATGGAAGCCGGTGTTCCAAAGGTCGTTTTTACTCTGTGTGCGCATGTAGTCGACCCAGGCTTTCATACTCGGATACTGCTCTTCCAATATGCGGCGGTCGCCATAAGCGAGCCACATATTCCACGGAATAATGGTTGCCACATCGGCCCAGCCAGCGGACGCGCCCTGCGTCGGACCGAGTACGTTGGGAATCACCAAGGGCACCATACCGTTGGGCTGCTGATCGGCGGCCACGTCTTTCAGCCATTTGGAGAAAAAATTATGTACGTCAAAATTGTAGGCGGCGGTACGGCTGAAAGCCTGCGCATCGCCCGTCCAGCCGAGCCGTTCATCCCGTTGCGGGCAATCGGTCGGCACATCCAGAAAATTGCCGCGCTGACCCCACTGAATATTGTGTTGCAACTGATTGACCAGTGGATTGGAACTGGCAAAACTACCCGTCGGACGCATGGCCGAATACAGCGCAACCGCCGTGATATTTTCCGGTTTTAATTCGCCGGGATAACCCTCGATTTTCGCGTAGCGGAAGCCGTGGAAAGTGAAGTGCGGCTCAAAGGTTTCTTCAATCCCACCTTTCAATATCCAGGTGTCGGTGCAGCGGGCGGCGCGCAAATTATCCGTGTAAAAATTACCTTGTTTGTCCAGTACTTCGGCGAATTGCATGACGATCTGGTCGCCACTTTTGCCCTGCGCTTTCAGCGTAGCCCAACCGACGAGATTCTGGCCAAAATCGGCCACGAGTTCGCCTTTTGGCGTACGGAAAATTTTGATGGGTCTGAAAGTTTCGTGTTTTTGAATAGGCTCATTGTACGTGCCGATCAGGTTTTCTTTGGAAAAAGTCTGCACTGTTACCGCACCCCATTTGGACGCATCAAACCCAGCCGACGACCACGCTGGCTGCTCCAGACGAGCATCCTGGGTTTCGCCATGATATATTTCCGCGAAGCGAATCGGCCCATCGGTCGAGCATTTCCAGGTACCGTCGGAGCCGATGCTCTCGCGACTGCCGTCGGTATATTCCAGATCAAGTTGAAAAAGCAGGGCCACATCCGCGCCATACAGGTTTACGCCCTTGATGAAGCCGATATTGCCCCGCCACCAGCCGCTGCCGAGGGTAACGCCAATGGCGTTCAGGCCGTTTTTTACCAAATTAGTGACATCATAAGCCTGATACTGCAGCCGTTTTTGGTAGGCCGTCCAACCGGGTGTAAGGTAGTCTTGTCCCACGCGCTGGCCGTTGATCTGCGCTTCGTACAGGCCATGCGCCGTGATGTAAGCGGTGGCGGAAGCAATTTTTTTCCGCGCCGAAAATTCCTTGTGCAACATTGGACTGGGATGCGTAGTATCCTGCTCCGCCGCCGGGCTGATCCACTGCGCTTTCCAGTCGGCGGCAGTCAGCAGCCCCATTTGCCAGTTGGCCGCCTCGCTCCATGCCGAAGCATTGCCGGTATTATCCCAGACCCGCACCTGCCACCAGTATTTGTGGCCCGCTTGCAGGGCCGGGCCACCGTAAGGCACCCATACCGACGCATCAGAAGCGACTTTGCCGGAAGTCCATATCCCTTTTTTGCCTGCGGCCAAATCGGCAGCACTGGCCGCCACCCGAATTTCGTAGGCCGTTTGCCGCACATTGCGTTGATTTGCAGCGAGTTGCCAGCCAAACCGTGGTTGGGTCACATCAAGGCCAATTGGATTGTCCAGGTTTTCGATGCGCGGGTGCAGGACGCGTACCTGGGCAGTAGTGAGCAGGGCAGTAAACAAAAAGGCCAGCAGGAAAAGGCTTTTCAATTGCATTAGATAAAAGAATTTTTGCAAAAAGCGCGAAAGAGGTCGTTTCAACCCATGATTTTCATCGTAGGAGAGGCGGCCAAGTGGAGCAAGGAAACCGTTAAAACGGTTACACATCTAACGTTTTATATATTCCCACGATTAAAATCGTGGGTTGAAAAAATTCAGGATGACTCATGTTTGCACCTGATTATCAGTATTTTGCGTGTTTAAGGAATGTGCAAAAAATAAGATGGTAGCAACAGCCTTACTTGAGTTGTCATTCCGACGTTAGGAGCAATCCCCCTCAGATGTTGATTATCAATGCCACGCAACCAGATTTCTCCTGCCGTCGAAATGACATCCAGAGGCGGGAAAATGGGAACTTATTTCTCACTCATTTAATAATGATTCGCATTTGTAATACGTAATTTCTCTAAGTGAAAATCCAGCGTTGAGTGGTGGCATGGGCTCTATAATTTTTTCAAAGAAAAAAATTATAGAGCCCATGCCACCATTAGCAAACGCTTAATGCCTCTACTGTTTCACCCCATCAAAACTCATCCCCGGCGGCATCAGTTTCATGCTCACCACCTTGCCATTTTCCCGGACAAATTCAATATTCGCCTGTCCGCCAGCATCGTAGGTGTCCGGGCCGGTAGGGGTCAGCGGGCCAGAACCCATCGAAGAAATAATGTTCAACTTGCCGTCTTCGACCGTGATGTCCATGAATTCAAAAGGCAGCCCGGTGAATTTGTATTTGCCCACATAGTCAGCGAGACTGGCAGGTTTATCTGTCGTAGCCTGGGCGGAGGCGGGTGGTTTCGCGTTAGCCAATGATTCATCCTGAAAGGTCACGCCCAGAATCGTCATGAGCACCTGACTGACTGCCGCCGTATCGTTTTTAACCACAAAATAAACGTCGTGTACACCATGCGTACCTGCTTGCAGCGGTAAATTAACAATTGGCAGGCTGGTCGTATTCATCTCGCCGGGCAGTACCTGCATCGGGCCTGCGGCCAAAGGGCCATCCGGTTTATCCAGGCGCATTTCGATGGCTCCACCCGAAAAATTATATTGTTTCGGCGCACTGGCCAGCACCTGCACCTGTTTGATGCCCGTCAAATCAATGTCTTTGAAACCAATATACGCACCGTTCCCCGCGGGCATGGCCAGTTTGCGGTTGTCAAAAGTCATCTTTTGGACGCTTTTGGACAGGTCAAATTCGTGGGCATCGAAGGTCGGACTACGCAACACATAAGTCTTTTCAGAAGTCAGCGAAGGCAGATTGGCTGCACCCCGGTCGGCATAAGCCGCACGTAAGATGTACGCACCCAGGCCTTTATCATCGGCGGGTACCGTGGTTTGGTAATCGCCCATCAGTGGCAGTGGCGCCGGGAAAGCTTTTTCATCATCGTGGCTCAGCACGTACTTAATTAGTTCCGCCGCATCGGTTTTGGATAGGGCAGGGTGGGCGGCCATCGCCACAGAACCCCACACGCCGCTACTGCCATTGATGATGCGCCCGGAGAGCAATTCCACCGCATTTTCCTGGTCTTTGTATTTCCTGGCTACGTCGCGGAAACTGGGGCCGACCGATTTCTCCACCACCTTATGGCAGGCTTTGCAGTCGGTTTTATCCATGATCTTTTGGGCCGTCGCGAAACGGGCATTGCCATCAGAAAAACGGTGGCCCTGCGCAATGGCAACCTTGTCATACCCTTCCGGTAGGTAATCAATATTCAACGCGACCTGTGCGGGATCAATCTCCTCTTTGGCCAGCGAACCATCCTCTTTGTCGGTCACACGCACGTCGTAGTGGAGTTTTTGATTGGGAAAAAAGAAGGTCTGGTTGCTGCCGCCAAGGTCGAAATTTAGCACGGGCGGTTCGTTGCCAGCCACAATTTCCAGGGTTTCCACGGTAGAGGCACCTTTCTCGTCGGTGACGGTCAAAGTAGCCACGTAAACGCCTGGTTTTTTGAAAGTTACCGGTGTTTTTTCCGTTTTAAAAATCTGCTTGACCCCGCCTTTTTTTGGCGCGACCACCCATTGGTAGGTCAATTTATCGCCGTCATAATCTTTGGTGCCAGCAGCGGAAAGTTGCACGGTCAAAGGCAAAGCACCCGCCTTCTTATCGGCAGTAATTTCCACGGCGGGTTTGCGGTTGCCGCCATTGTATTCGAGGCGCACGAGGCGGGCATCGTCGTTTCCCTGGAACCAGCCGGTGCCATATTCCAGCATATACAGATCGCCATCGGGGGCAAATTCCATGTCCATCGGATTCGAGAATTTGTAGGAAGGCATGATCGGTTCCATGCCCACATAATCGCCCGCCTCATTCATGGTCACGGCCATCATCCAGCCGCGCATCCACTCATAAATGATGAGTTTGCCGTCGAAATATTCCGGCCAGGGACGCGCCGCAGTTTTGAAATCGGAGCGGTGAAAAACGGGCCCGGCCATCGCATTCCGGCCACCGGAACCCACCAATGGAAACTCCTTCGATTCGTCGTAAGGATACCAGATCATGGAAGATTGGGCAGGTGGCAATTCGGTCAGGCCAGTATTGTTGGGCGAATCATTGATCGGTTTGGCAGCATTGTACAGCGGGCCGGTGACTTTGGTCGCGTAGTCGTAATCGTAATACGCCTTGTTGTCTCCCACAAAATAAGGCCAGCCATAATTACCCGGTTTGCGGGCCTGGCCTACTTCGTCGAATGCTTCGGGGCCGCGTTTTTCATCGGGCTTATTGGCATCCGGGCCCACTTCGCCCCAATAGACAAATCCTGTTTTTTTGTCCACCGACATACGGAAGGGGTTGCGGTGGCCCATCGTGTAAATTTCCGGGCGGGTTTTGGCCATGCCTTTCGGGAAAAGATTGCCTTCGGGAATCGTATATGTTCCGTTGGCTTCCGGGTGGATGCGGATGATCTTGCCGCGCAGGTCGTTGGTGTTGCCCGAAGACTTCTGAGCATCGAAAGCACTGCGTCCGGGTCGCTCATCTATCGGCGCATAAGCATCGGCGCGCGGGCTGCTGTTGTCGCCGGTGGAGAGGAACAAATTGCCCGCCGCATCCCAGCCCATCGAGCCGGCGGTGTGGCAACAATTGGTACGCTGCACGGGGATTTCGAGCAGCACTTTTTTGGAATCCATCAACAGTTCGTCGCCCTTCATCTCGTAGCGGGTGAGGATGTTTTTCGCGTCATCGCCCGCCGGGGAATAGAACAGATAGACCCAGTGATTTTTTTCAAAACTTGGGTCAATCGTCAGGCCCAGGATGCCGTCTTCCGCTTCGTCGCGTTTGCCCGTGGAGTCGGGTAAGTACTTGGTACTGACCGGAATATTGGCAATGACCCTACTTTTTCCCACCGCCGGATCGAAGAGTTTGACCTCGCCTTTGCGCTGAATGAAGAGCACTTTTTTGCCGGGCAGCACGGCCAGTTCCATCGGTTCGTCCAGTTTGTCTTCCAGCACCACTTTGGCAAAACGGTTTTCTTCCGGGTACAGTGCGGTACGTGCTTTCGTGTAATCGAGGGCTTTGGGGGTAGTTCCGCCCATCGCCCACTGCAAACCGGCCCAGAAATGCTGGAGCACCAACGGCTCGGAAAACGTCTCATGCGTATGGCCCATATTGCTGTAAAAAGCGCGTCCGCCATCGTACTCATGGTACCAGGCCATAGGGTGATAATCGCCCATCGTGCCGCCTTGATACGATTTTTCATCCAGCGTAATCAGCACCTTAATATCGGGATTCATCTTTTTATAGGCATAAAATTCATCCTTGCGCACCCAGGGTTCGGGCAGAAAACTGGTGAGCGGGTTCTTGGTGTCCGCAATGTGGAAATCGCCCTGCTGCACATTACTCGGTTTGGAAGGGTGATTGTCGAACCAGCCCCCGACGAGTTTGCCATACCACGGCCAATCGTACTCGGTATCGGAAGCAGCATGGATGCCAAAATAACCGCCGCCCGCTTGCATATACCGCTCGAAAGCATTCTGTTGTTCGGGATTGAGCACATTGCCGGTGGTGGACAGCCAGACGACGCAGCGGTAGCGTTTCAGGTTTTTTTCATTAAAAACGGTCGCATCCTCCGTAGTATCCACGGCGAAGCCCTTTTCAGTGCCCATTTTCTGGAGCGCGGCCTTGCCTGCTTCGATGGAAGCGTGGCGATAACCGGCGGTTTTGCTGAAGACCAGTACGCGTGGCTGCGTTTGGCTGAGCAAAGCCGTGGAGGCTAACAGGCTTACAATCAGTAAGATAAATATTTTCTTCATTCCAAGGAAATTTTTATTGTTTCAATTTGGCACAATAATAGAAAGACCTTTTAAAATTTTGATACTTTCGCCAAAGAAATAAATAAATTTCGGATTTGATTTGGATACTCTATTTAAAAGCAAGGACTATTTGCCGCACTTGTCGGTGGACTGCGTGATTTTCGGGTTTCATGGCCATAAACTAAAAGTGGTGCTGCCCAAACTGAAGAAGGTACCCTTGTGCAGTCTGCCGGGCGGCTACGTGCGCGCGCAGGAAAGTGTGAACAAGGCGGCGCAGCGGATTTTGCGGGAAAGGACGGGGCTGGAGAATATTTACCTCGAGCAATTCTGCGTTTTTGGCGAATCTGATCGGGCGGATCCGCAGGTTTTGCGCGATTTTCTGGTCAGCAATAACATTTCTATTGCGGCTGATTCGTGGCTGATGCAGCGATTCATTTCTATTGGCTATTATGCGTTGGTGGACTTTTCGCAGGTAACGACTGCGGTGGGCGCTTTTGACGAATCCTGCGAATGGTATGACGTGCAGCAACTGCCTGATCTGGCTTTCGATCATGCCGACATTATCCTAAAAGCCTTGGAGACCCTGCGCCTGATGCTGGATCATAAATTAGTGGTCTTCAATCTTTTGCCAGACACTTTTACGATGAAAGAACTGCAAACGCTCTACGAAACCATTCTGGATAAACCGCTGCGGCGGGATAATTTTCAGCGTAAAATGCTGAGTACGGGCATCCTGCAACGCGTGGAGAAGAAATTTACGGGGGCGGCTAATAAAGCGCCGTACTTGTATCGGTTTTGGACAATGCCTTAACAACCTTTTACCGATTTGCGGAATCGCCGGGCAGGAGAAGTACCGGCCTGGCCTGTGGGCCATACGCGGGCAGATGGAGTTTGCAGGTTTTGTGCTGGCAGAGAGGATCGGGTGTCCCGGAAGTTGCTGAGTAAAGTGGGCTAAGGTGCAACTCTGAACCCGTCGGGGAAAGTATCTGCCGGTAAAATGGCCCCAACGGGGGTTTCGGGCCTACGGTTGCAATCCGCACTTTCGCAGAAAATGGCAGGTAGTGGCAGTCCGACTCAAAGTCGGACTACCATTTGGTTACCATCCGCTCTTCCGCAGAAAATGGTGTAGCAGGGCAAAATTGCAGTGCCACGGCGTCGTATTATGCCTATTCGCCTATTCGTTTGCGTTCCGTTACAAATTCCCCCAACGGGAAAGCCAGCAGCGAGAAGGCCGCTGCTGCAAACAGAAATATAATACTGTCGGTCGTCCACAGCACATCGGGAATTTTGCCTGCCCAGCCCGCCGCCAACCCGGCCAGCGTTTGTAAGGTAGCGATGGAAGCGACGGCCAGCGTACGCGCCCGCCAACCATAAAACGGACTGCCCGAACCTTCCAGATAGGCCGAGCCCACGGTGGCATCCCGATGCAGCAGCACCAGCACAACGACTAGCCCCATGCCCTGCACCACCAGCCAGCCTGCGCTCCAGTCGAGGGCAATGGTGGTCAAAAACACGACGATGCCCCACACGCCCAGACTAACCCGCCAGTTGTAGGACCGGCGCAGCAGCACCGGCAAAATCCAGAAGGGCCACAACAGCGGCACCGCCGCCGCCACGCGACTGCCAAAACCTACCGCGATGATGCCCAGCAAAGCCAGTATGGGGGGGAGCAACCGGGCGCGACGGGAGTAATTACGGTCTTGCTGGGTTTGGGCGAACCAGAAAAAGAAAATGCCAAAAGCCAACCCCGCCAGCAGACCGTAGCCCAGGGTGACCAGCCAGCCTTGCGGTTCGTCGTAGCGGCGATGTAGCGAGGTGAGTTTTAAATGAATATTATTGGAAATCAATTCGTTGCGTTGCACAATCGTCTCGCCTTTGCGTACGGAAACGCCGGTGCTCATCACGGCGGCGAGTTTCTTGCGGAGGCTGGCGGAGGTGAGCGAATCACTGAACCGGAGATTGGGGATCAGCACTTTTTCCAGCATGGGCAGCACCAGTTCCGGCTGCCGGAGCGGTGCGTAGGGGAGGGTATCGGTCAGGAAATCCATCGCCGAAGCCACCGTCAGCAGGCTGCGCACGGGCACCCGGCGTTCGGTAGTACCCACCGCCACAAAAACGAAACCCGGCGTGGCTTTGAAGGCCTCTTCATTGGGATCGGCGATACCCTGGGCGTACAGCAGGTCGAGTATTTGTTGCCCGAAACTCAGGTAAACGCCCGCATTGGCCCGCAGATCATCATATTGCGCATCGTGCCGCCCGATGCTCACCTGTTCGTCGAGCAGTCGGGCGAATTGCCGTTTTTGTTGCCGCGCGACGTCCGTATCGAGCAAAAAATAAGGGCCGTGTTCCGCATTCACCTGCTCCACCGCCGGGCGCACCTGCTCTTCCGGGTACAGCACATCGAAGTCGAAAGGGGCTTTCAAGGCCCGGTAATTCCAGGGCTGACCCACTTGGAACGAGTAGGGAAAAGCGGATTGGCGCGGCATTCCGAAGGCGGCCAGGACCGCAAAGGGCAGTGCCAGCAACCACACGGGAGCCGGTGAATTTTTGGCGAAGCCAGGCAGCGAAGGCAGAAAGCGTAAGGCCAACTTATTGATTTTCAAAATATTAACCCTTGTAAAAAAACTACCCCCTAGTTTTCCAGATCACTTCTTCCGCACCCAGATCGTGGGCCAGTTGACGCGCCAGCAAAAAGAAGTAATCGGATAGCCGGTTGAGATATTGCAGGACGATGGGTTCCACCACATCCGTCTCGTGCAGCGCCACCACGAGGCGTTCGGCGCGGCGGCAGACGGTGCGGCAGACGTGGCAGGCCGACACCGCCGGGTGGCCACCGGGCAGGATGAAATTCCGTAAAGGCGGCAGAGCGGCATCCATCGTGTCCATCGCAATTTCCAGACTTTCAATGTCTTGTGGTAAAAGATCGGGCGTGGGCAGTTGCTTTTGCGGATCGGAGGCCAGGTGCGCCCCCACGGTGAACAGCCGGTGCTGGATTTGCGCCAGCATTTCCCGGAGCATGGGCGGCTCCACGAGGTCGTGCAGCCAACCGATGTAGGCGTTCAGTTCGTCCACGGTTCCGTACGCATCCACGCGCAGGTGGCTTTTGAGCACCCGTCGCCCGCCAAAGAGTGCGGTCTCTCCCAGATCGCCGGTTTTGGTATAAATTTTCATTACGGGCCAATTTTTGTGCAAAGGTGGGCATTCCGAACCAAATATCTGGCGGTTTCCTCGCCCACAACATTTTTTGTTATCAAAATTCATCTACTTTTGCGCCGCTTTACCCGCCATAGCCGTTTTCCGGCAAAGGCGGGTAACTCCACCTTGATTTAACTCTTCATCTGCCAACCGGGAGGTTGGCAATTACTACTCTTTTCCGATGGGACGTGCGTTTGAATTCCGCAAAGAACGAAAAATGAAACGCTGGGCCGGCATGGCCAAGACTTTTACCCGTATTGGTCGCGAGATCGCGCTGGCTGTGAAGGCTGGCGGCCCGAACTCGGAGTACAACTCCCGGCTACGGATGGCTATCCAGAACGCTAAGGCGGCCAATATGCCGAAGACCAACGTGGAGAGCGCCATCAAAAAAGCGCAAAGCAAAGAGGCCGAAAACTTTCAGGAGGTCGTGTACGAAGGTTATGCTGCCCACGGCGTGGCCGTGCTAGTAGAGACCGCGACCGACAATCCGACCCGCACGGTGGCCAATGTCCGCATGTATTTCGATCGCTGCGGGGGTGCATTGGGCACTTCCAACAGCGTAAGTTTTATGTTCAATCACAAGGCGGTTTTCAAGATCAAAGCCGAAGGTCATGACTGGGACGAACTGGAAATGGAACTGATTGACGCCGGTCTGGATGAAATGCGGCGCGAGGAAGAAGAGGTGGTGCTGTACACGGATTTTACCGATTTTGGTACGATGCAAAAAGCCCTGGAAGACCGTGAGATCGAGCCGGAAAGTGCGCAACTGGAATGGATACCCAACCTGACCAAAAAACTCAGCGACAGTGAAGTGGATCAGGTCATTAAATTAATTGATCGCCTGGAAGATGACGACGATGTGCTGAACGTGTTCCATACGATGGATATGTCGGAGTAAGAATTGCTGAAGATTTGAGTATTTGACTGGAATGCTCGCTAATTATACAGAGCCATCTCGAATTTTCGGGTTGGCTCTGATTGTTTTTGTTTACTGATGTTACGCACGAAATACGTTTACGAAACCTTTGGAGGTTTTGCAAACGCCATGTACTCCACTCGTTTGCGAAACTTTTAAGAGTTTCGTAAACGTTGCTTTGGAATCTGTGCGTAACATCAGTTATTTATTGTTGCAAAATTACTTATTGTGTAATATGGAAAATTTAGAAAGAATACTCTTAGAAATAGATGCACTCAAAGCACAATTGGATGTCTTGCGAAAAGACTTGGATAATACTACTATTACAGAAGCATTACGCATAGAATTTATTTATGAAAGCAATCGTATAGAAGGCAATACCTTGACGCTGCGGGAAACACAATTGGTTATTAATGAAGGCATAACGATCAGCGGGAAGAGTATGCGCGAGCACTTGGAGGCGATCAACCATAAAGAAGCCATTCTATTCGTAGAAGATATAGTGCAGCAGCGCACCGAATTGTCAGAATATGTTTTAAAACAAATTCATGCCCTTGTTTTGCACAGTATTGACCGCGATAATGCCGGACAGTATCGGAAAGTGCCTGTAATGATTGCCGGGAGCAAACACCTGCCGCCACAACCATATCTGTTGCAAACTCTAATGGAGGACTATTTTATCTTTTATAATAATCATAAAGATAAATTACACACCGTCGTCTTGGCGGCGGAGATGCACGAAAGATTGGTCACTATACATCCATTTATAGATGGTAATGGGCGTACTTCACGGCTGATGATGAATTTGATTTTACTGCAAAAAGGCTATCCGTTGGCGATTATTGCCGGTGATTATGAAAGCCGTATGGCGTATTACGATGCGTTGGAAAAAGTGCAGGAGGAGCCCGATAAAGCGAGTTTTATTGGATTAATTGCAGAAATAATTAAAGAAGGTCTAAAAAGATATATTAGGATATTAGATAAGGATGAAAGCGTATAACGAAAGCCAATTATCATTTTTTCAGCACCTTTCTCGCCCGGCTCCGAAAAGAAGCCGCTGCATGTTCCCAATGCTCTTCCAATAACAACCGCAGTTCCGGGCGTAGTTCTGGTACGCGTGCGCAGATTTTATCCAGAATAGTAATAGCGCAAGCCCGTACAGCCGCAGCCGCCTGTGGATCAGCGAGATACTGGAAGCAGCAATCGGCTAACTCGTCCTGTAAGGCTACCGGAATGTCAATGGCCTCGAATATATTCAAGATATTCCGTTGTACCGCAGGATGGGTCTTGGGTTGGCGCAACATGGCCACCAACTGCGGCAGCCAGGGTGCCAACAAATACGGCACCTGTTTACCCACATGGCCCACTACCCACGCACTGCGTTGGGTAAGCCGGTAATCAGGACCCATAAAAATATCCAGCAATGCTGCCACCCGCTCAGCGTCATGGCCAATCCAGCGGACCAGAAACATCGTTTGGGCTTTGCTATGCTCTGCCGAGAGCTGTTCGGTTAGAAAGTCGTTATTAAACTTGCTGTATTGCAACTTGTTGATTTTCAGTTGGAGAAAAGTACAACAATTTTTTGATTGATGAATGCAGATTGACGAATGTTGATATTTGATGGGCCCTGACGTGTTCTTTTACATCAAAAATCAACATTCATCAATCTTATATCATCAATCAAATTTTTTCTATAAAACCATTATTCAAAAATATTCAATCCATTAATGGGCATAGCGAAACAAGCCTAACCCTAATCCTCATTCACCTTCACGTCCGGCCTCGTCTCGATCAATTCCTCAAAAGAGAAATCGGGGTCCCAGGTCCACAAGCCCGCCTCGTATTCGCGGGTCATCAAAGCCACATTATCCAGGTGATACTGCCGTTGCAGCAGCGGATAGCGGAAGCGGCTCCACAGCGAACTTTCATCGAAAGGAATATTGGTAGAAATACTTTCGCGCAGCGCGTAAATGTACGCGAGGCCCTCCGTGCGCCGCCGCAGCCACTCATTGATGGTTAGTGCCGGATCGCCATGCCCCGGCACGAGGCGCGTGAACCAGTTGCGGTCGTGGATATGCGGCATTTTTTCCAGCGTCTTTTCGTATTCCACACTGCTGTGATAGATGAACGGGAATTCCACATTGGATAAATAATCGCCCGCCAGGCACAGCCCAAGTTGCCACACTATAATCATCATACTATCCGCCGTATGGCCGGGCGCGAGGTAAAAAGTCATCTTGGTGCCGCCGTGCCGAAACTGCACACCATCGCGGTACACAAAGAAATCGCCCTGCGGATATTCGATGGGGTAGGGCCGGTCAATGTAGTATTGCTGGTCGAACAGTTGGGCCTGCGCCACCGACTTTTCCCATTCGGGATTATCGGCCATTGCCTTGCTCATGAACACTTTATCCGCCTGAAACGCCTTGTAACCAATAATATGGTCGTAGTCGGAATGGGTGAAAATAAGGTACACGGGCCGTTTGCCGCGGATGCTTTCCACGTAGTTACGAATGCCGGTCACCTCGTCGGGCAACCAGGCCGGATCAGCCACCAGCACCACGTCATCGGTCAGGACGACCGTGGAGTTGGTCTGGAATAAAGCACTCTGGAAAATCGTGACTTGCGGGTCGCGATAAATGATTTTCTGCATTTCAAGGTCTCTTGTGTTTGGTTTTATCCGGTGTGTGGACGCGATTGCGTACTTTTGCGTCTCTTCAATGGACAAAAGTACACAAGTATGGCAAATGCAGTGGTGATAGTTGGCCGCCCGAATGTGGGAAAATCAACCCTTTATAACCGTTTGGTCGGCATGCGCGATGCCATCACGGACGATTTTTCGGGCGTGACGCGCGACCGGAAGTACGGAACCTGTGAGTGGAACGGCAAAAGATTCACGGTCGTGGACACCGGCGGCTTCGTGCAAAGTTCCGACGATGTCTTCGAAACGGCCATCCGCAGTCAGGTAAAAGTGGCCTTGCAGGAGGCTGCGGTCATTATTTTCATGGTGGATGCTCAGACGGGCATCACCGATCTGGACGAGGATATTGTCAAAATGCTGCGCCGCTCCAAGGAGCCGGTGCTGGTGGTGGTCAATAAAGTGGACAACCACCGCAGCCTGATTGACGGCAACGAATTTTACGGGCTGGGCTTTGAAAATGTTTTTTTTATTGCCGCCGTCAGTGGCAGTGGAACGGGCGATTTGCTCGATGCTGTGGTGGAACACATCAATGATGAGCCCGAACTGGAGACGCCGTTGCCGAAATTTGCCATCGTCGGTCGGCCCAACGTGGGTAAATCCTCGCTGACCAATGCCTTGCTGGGCGAAGACCGTCACATCGTGACGCCGATTGCCGGGACGACCCGCGATCCGATTCACTCGCATTATAACAAGTTTGGCCACGAGTTCATGCTCATTGATACCGCCGGGATTCGCAAGAAAGCCAAGGTGGAAGAAGACCTCGAATTTTACACCGTGATGCGGGCGATCCGCGCGGTGGAGGAGGCCGATGTGTGCATTCTGGTGCTGGATGCCGAGTTGGGTATTGAAGCCCAGGATTTGAGCATCGCCAGCCTGATCCAAAAGCGGCACAAAGGCATGGTCGTGCTGGTGAATAAATGGGATTTGATTCATAATAAAACTACCAACACGGCGCGCGATTATGAAGCGGCCATCAAAAAGCGGCTTGCTCCGCACGACGATGTGCCGGTCATGTTTATTTCCGCGCTCGAAAAACAGCGTATTTTTCAGGCCATCGAGATCGCGATGGAGGTGTACGAGAACCGTACGCGGCGCATCAAGACCTCGGAATTGAATAACCTGATGTTGCCGATCATTGAAGCCACGCCACCGCCCGCCGTGAAAGGTCACCAACCGAGTTTCAAATACATTACCCAATTGCCAACCCCTTTCCCGGCTTTTGCGTTCTTTGTCAATAACCCGCATTATGTCCGGGATTCGTATGTGCAGTTTTTGGAAAATCAACTGCGGAAGCACTATAATTTCCGGGGCTCACCGATGGAGGTGTATATGCGGCTGAAGTAAAAATTGATTGACGAATGCAGATTACATGATTGTTGATTTTTGATGTATTCGTGATTTCAATTTCAAATACTTGTTTAACCTCGGAAACCGCGTAGCGGTGACATTACGTTACTATTATGAAAAAATACTGTTTTTGGGCTTTTTTTGCCCTTTCGCTGAATTTTTTGGGTTGCAAAGATGAGGCGGAACAAATACCGGCTTATCTGGAAATTAAGCCCTTTACGGTCAATGCCGAAGGGGGTGTTAACTCGCAAAAAATCACCGAGGCCTACGTATATGTCAATCGGGAATACCTCGGTGCCTATTCGCTGCCAGCTTCCGTGCCGGTGCTGGCCGAAGGCGAATCGCTCGTGTATGCCTATCCGGGCGTGAAGGAAAATGGTATTCTGGCGACGCCCAATATTTATCCGTTCCTCCTGCGCCACGAGCAAACGCTGACCCTGACCGGCGGGCAAAGCGCAATTATACAGCCAGCCACTTCCTACGATCCCGATACGAAATTTCCTTGGTCGCTCGACCGGACGACTTTCGACGGCAGTTCTTCGGTTGTCTTTCAAAATCGCGATTCCGATGATAATTCCAGCTATTCTCTGAGTGCCGACGGGGCATTTTCCGGCAAATCGCTGCTGATGCAAGTAGATACATCGCACCCGGCTATGCTGATTGCCAGCGAACCGGTCGTGTTGCCGACCGACAAGCGGCAGGTGTGGCTGGAACTACAATATAAAAATGATGTGGTGTTTGAAGCCTATTTACTGGGCAAAACCGGCGGCAATGCCGAGCGTACCCAGGCCCTTTTTCAGTTCAATAAAAAGGATGAATGGAACAAAATATATATCAATCTGACCGACCTGCTGGTGGAATCCCAGGAGGAAAATTACCGGATTGGTTTCTTTGTTTCCCTGCCCCGGAATGAGGCGGGTAAATTCACGCAAACCGCTGGTAGTGTGCGCATTGACAACCTGCGCTTAGCCAATTTTTGATCGAAAACGACTTTCCGTTTGTCCCGCCAACTCCGCCAACGCGATACCTTAGTCTATGCCGCTGCCGACTTTTGTCTGGCGATGCTGGCCTGGGCCTTATTCTTTTTATACCGTAAAATAGAGGAGGGTGTACCGCTGAGTATGGCCGTCTTCCAGGATGCTAATTTCTACCTCGGTGTCTTTATTATTCCCATTGGGTGGGTGCTGCTCTACGCCATTTTCGACCAGTACATAGACATTTACCGGCTGTCGCGGCTGGCCACGCTCACGCAGACTTTTTTCCTGTCGTTTCTGGGCGTGGTGTTCCTGTTTTTCACGCTCATCCTCGACGACGTGGTGGTGGAATACCAGACCTACTACCGTTCGTTTCTGATGCTGTTTGGCCTGCATTTTCTGCTCACCTCCACGGGCCGCATGATCCTGCTGACGCGGGCCAGTCGGCGATTGAAAGCGGGTAAAGTCACGTTTATTACCTTACTGGTCGGCGGTAATCAGAGTGCGCTGGATTTGTTTCTGGAAGTAAAAGGCCGCCCCAAGAGTCTGGGCAACCGTTTTATCGGTTTCATTGATACCAATGGCGGTGCCGAACAGGTGCTGGACGAGCATTTGCCCCGCCTCGGCGGCATAGATGATCTGGCCACGGTCATCCGTCAGCATGATATAGAAGAGGTCATTATTGCTATCGAAACCTCGGAGCACAACCGGCTGCGCGACCTCCTGAATGTGCTCTTCGATTTTGGCGAACAGGTGCTGGTGCGCATCATTCCCGACATGTACGACATCCTGCTGGGTACGGTCAAAATGAACCATGTCTTCGGGGCCGTGCTCATCGAAATACGGCAGGAATTGCTCCCCAAATGGCAGCGGGTCATCAAGCGGTTTATTGACGTGGCCGCCAGCATCCTGGCCCTGACGCTGCTCTCGCCGCTGCTGCTGTACATTATCATCCGCGTCCGGCTTTCATCGCCCGGCCCAATCTTCTTTTCGCAGGAACGGTTGGGTTTACACAGCAAACCATTTACGATCTTCAAGTTCCGCTCCATGGTGGTCAATGCCGAGCAGGCTGGCCCCCAACTTTCCGTGGACGATGACCCGCGCTGTACGCCCTGGGGTGCCACGATGCGCAAATACCGGCTGGATGAATTGCCCAATTTCTGGAACGTGCTGCGTGGCGACATGTCGCTCGTCGGCCCGCGCCCGGAACGCAAGTACTTCATTGACTTGATCTTAGAAAAAAATCCGCATTACCGCCACCTACTGAAAGTCCGCCCCGGCATCACCTCTTGGGGCCAGGTGAAATATGGCTACGCTTCCAATGTAAATGAAATGCTGCAACGCCTGCGCTTCGATCTGCTCTACATCGAAAATATGTCGCTTTCGCTGGATTTTAAAATTCTGTTTTATACGGTGCTGGTGTTGTTGCAGGGGCGGGGGAAGTGACGTACCGGCGGGTTCAGCCGCCGAGCATATTATTATTCGGTCTGTATCATAAGAAAATAGAAAGCACTGTGCTGCCACTGAACGAAGCAAGGAGTGACTGAAGGCAAGTGTAATTAGTCGAACCTGGGGCAGCGCCCCTAAATATT
>JANPIV010000113.1:0-42126 GCA_031425155.1 Saprospirales bacterium
CAACCCCAGCGGGGTTGAACATTGCTATGTAGCACCCGCGTTCAACCCCGCCGGGGTTGTCCCGTCTTCCTCTTTTACCCCCAGTTTCACTGGGGGCTATTCATATTCGACCCCTCTGGGGTCATAATGTATTGATAATCAGCCGTAATCTCTCCGAATTCACGTTAACCAGTAACTACTTACTATTGCTCGCCCATGACTACACCCGACACTGCTCCCCAACAACCTTTCTATGTACGCGGTACTTATTTCTTACTGTTTACAGGCTTAGTAATTGCTTTCCTGTACATCGGTAAACCCGTATTAGTATTAGTTGTAGCGGCCCTGCTGTTTGCGTTCTTGGTGCTGCCGCTTTGCCGGAGACTGGAAGGCTGGCAGGTGCCCAGAGGCATATCCTCAGCGATAGGCGTACTAACGCTCATGATTATTATTATCGGCCTGTTCTCTTTTCTTTCCTGGGAATCTATGTCTTTTATAGATGATTTCCCTACGCTGCAAAATGCCATCAATACCAAGATACAATCGTTTACTTCTTATGTAGAGAGCAATTATAGCATTAGTCAGAAGGAGCAAACCTTGTGGTTTCAGGAGAAAGCAGCCGAAATGCTTAATTCCGGGGCCAGTGTACTCTTGCGCATATTTTCTGCTACGGGATCATTTTTGGCTACGTTTGTGCTGATTCCGATTACGATGTTTTTTATGTTGCAATACCGGGACAAGTTTAAAAAGTTTGTTGAACTTATGAACCCGGGCAGCCACGTCCATTCTCTGGAAGTGGCCCGCAAAATATCCAGGGTTTCCCAGATGTATATTCGCGGAATATTCATTGACGTGCTCATCCTGACCGTACTGAACTCCCTGGGTTTTATGCTTCTGGGCTTGAAATACGCCATCTTACTGGGTCTCATCGCCGCTGTATTGAATATTATTCCCTATGTCGGCGTACTCATTGGCAGCCTTATTCCGGTAGCCATCGCTTTAGTGACCAAAGATTCGTTGATGTATGCCGTGGGAGCTTTCGCGGTCTGTTCCGCCGTACAGTTTTTAGACAATAATTTTATTACGCCGAAAGTAGTAGGTTCCAGTGTCAATCTGAATCCACTGGCCTCTATTCTGGCCTTATTATCGGGTGCCCTGATCTGGGGCCTGGTCGGTATGGTGTTATCTATTCCGCTGGCCGGTATGTTCAAAGTAGTGTGCGACAACGTAGAAGCACTGCGTCCGGTCGGTTACCTGATGGGCGAAGAACGGGAGTATAAACCGTTCAAATTCAAAGGCCTGCGCATTCAGCGTCGGAAGCAGGCCGCAGAAGTGGACCAGAAATAATGAGGTTGGAAATGACTCATGGTTATTGTTTTCAGTAAATTTTTCTTACCAATTCCGTCCAAAAACGCGATCTTTCCCGCTCCAGAAGCAACCCAACCTACTCGTGCAGCGGCCATCCCTGAATATCGAAGTTATCTCGGCGGGTGCCGGGAGCGGCAAAACCTTCACCCTCACCGGACGCATGGTGGAACTGCTCTCCAGCGGCGTACGCCCTGCCGCCATTATGGCCACTACTTTCACCAAAAAAGCCGCCGCTGAATTGCAGGAGCGCGTCCGCGTCCGCCTGCTCGAAGCGGGCCGCACCGAAGCCGCCAACGAACTGGGCAGTGCGCTCATTGGCACCGTACACAGCATTGGCACCCGGCTGTTGCAGCGTTTCGCGTTCGAGGCGGGCGTGTCGCCATTGGTAGAAATAATTGCCGACGGCGACGAACAACGCCTGTTCAACGAATCGCTCGCGCAAGTACTCACGGAGACGCGCATCGAGACCATGAACCGTCTCTCCGACCGTCTCGGCCTCACCAAAAAAACACAGGGCGAAGCCTACGACTGGCGGCGCGAAATCCGCCAACTGACCGACGTGGCGCGCGGCAATAATTTCTCCCGCGAAGTGCTGGAAACCAGCAAACGCCGCTCCTGGGAGACTTTCGAGCAAATGCTGCCGCCCGCCCAAACCACCGATGCCATCACCTGGCAAAATCGCCTGCTCTCGGCCATTGACCAGACTGTCGCTGCCCTGGACGAGCAGGAAGCAGACCAGACTAAAACCACTCGCGAAGCCGCCGAAACGCTGCGTGCCATCCAGAACCAATTCAAGTGGCGCGGCGAACTGCACTGGCACGAATGGGTCAAGATCGCCAAAACCAAGGTCGGAGCCAAGAGCCGCCACCTGCTGGAAGACCTCATCGCGCTGGCCCTCAGCCACGATGAGCACCAGCAGTTCCGCGACGATGTGCGCGGCTTCACCGATCTCCTTTTCGACATCGCGATGGATGCGCTCGGCGAATATGAGCAGTACAAAAAGAAGCGCGGCCTGATTGATTACACCGACATGGAGACCTACGTCAGCCAGCTGCTGCGCGACCCCGGCGTGCAAGCCACCCTGCGCGACGAACTCGACTTGCTGCTGGTGGACGAATTTCAGGATACCTCGCCCATCCAACTCGACATCTTCCTGCAACTCAGCCGTTTGGCCAAACACTCCATCTGGGTCGGCGATCCCAAGCAGAGCATCTATGGCTTCCGGGGTGCCGAGCCCGCGCTCATGCACGCCATCATCCGCGCCACCGGCGGCGTGCGCGATGAGAATATTTTGAAAAAATCCTGGCGCAGCCGCCCCGATCTCGTCCATGCTGTCAACGCCATTTTCATCAAAGCCTTCCCCGATCTACCTCCCGAACAAGTCGCGCTGGAACCCGCTTTTTCCAAAGAAAAGGAAGCCGCCTTTTGGAATGCGGAGTACGGAATACGGAATGCGGAATTTTCACAACCTGAGAACATAATCCAAAACCAAAGAGGTAAGGCTAAGCAAATCGGAGAGGACATTGCAGTGGAGTCAAACTCGGCAACTCATAACTCATCACTTATAACTCATAACTCATCACTTATAACTCATAACTCATCACTTATAACTCATAACTCCATTCTCCATTGGCACTTCCGTTCCGAAATAGACGAGAAAAAAGTGCCGGGCCAACCGTGGCTGGACAACTGTATTGCCGACCAGATTAAAGTGCTGCTGGAACGCAAAACGTTGACATTCAATAAAAAACGTAACGCCACGCGGCCCATTCGACCAGGTGATATTGCCGTGCTGTGCCGTAGCAATCGCGGTTGTCTGAGTATGGCCGATGCCCTGCACCGCGCCGGTTTGCAAGCCGCCATTGCCCGCACGGGCCTGCTCGAAACGCCCGAAGCGCGGCTGGCTTTGGCCTGTTTGAAGTATTTATTGACCGCCTCCGATGCACTCAGTGCCGCCGAAATCATCCTGCTCACCCGTGGCATGAGCCTCGAACAACTCGTGGACGACCGCCTCGAATGGCTGGCCTATAAAGCCGGTTTGGCGCCTTTGCCCGCCGGTGGCCGCTGGGGCGATACGCCTTACCTGCAAAAACTCAACACCCTGCGGCCCCGCACCGCCGACCTGTCGGCCTCCGAAATCCTGAACTTATTGCTCGACGAACTCGACCTACGCCGGGTCGTAGTGCGCCTCGGTCAGCCTACGCAGCGGCTCGACAACCTGGATCGGTTGCGCCACTACGCCCTCGAGTACGAATCGGCCTGCAACCGGCTGCACAATGCGGCTTCGCTGGGTGGTTTTCTGCTGTGGCTGGATGCGTTGGTGCGCAACGAAAAAGACGCTCAGGGCAGCGGCGATAGCGACGATGCGGTGAAAGTGATGACCTACCACGCCAGCAAAGGGCTGGAATTTCCGGTCACTATTTGCCACGCGCTGGATCAGGATTTGAAGGAAAAAGTGTGGGGACTTTGCCTGGTTTCTGAAACCGACGAGCCGGATTTGGACAATATTCTCGGCCACCGCTGGCTGCGCTACTGGGTGAATCCCTACGGCGACCAGCTTGGCAAAACCCGGCTGGAAGACCGCCTCCACCAGAGCGACGCCTGGACGCAGGCCACCCGTGCCGGTCTCGAGGAAGAGGCGCGGCTGCTCTACGTCGGCCTGACCCGCGCCCGCGATTATCTGGTTTTACCGACCACCGCTAAAGGCTCCAAATGGCTCAATCGGGTGTTCAATAACGGCGATGAAACCATCACCACGCTCGATCCCTATTCCGACGAAACACCTTTTTACTGGAATAATGAGGTCATTTTTTGTGAAAACGAGCCGTTGTACAAGCCCAAAGATTTCCCGGAAAGCGAACGCGAGGAGGCTCCGATGCTGTTTCATGCGCCACGCGGCGGGCGACACCCGGTTCCCCGCCAGTCGCTTTTGATTGACCCGACGCAGGATAGTTTTCAATATCGGACGACGGAATCAGAAACATTTGCACCAAAACTCGAATTCAAAGGCGAATACGTGCCAAACTTAGGGAAGGCCATTAATTCTTTCCTGCTCGGCGATCATGCCACGCTGACTCCGACAGAAAGATTGGCTGCTGCGCAAAAACAATTGTCCATCCGGCAAGTTGGGGAGAGCCTGTCGGCAGCGGCTTTGGTGCGCCAGGGCGATGCTTTCCGGCAATTTTTACAGACGCGTTTTTCGCCGCAGGAAGTGCTGCGCAAATACCCCGTGGAGTTGTGGCGTGGTTCGCGTTTGTTGAAATTGGAAGCCGATTTTTATTTGACCAATGCCGGAGAGATCGCGGTTTTGCTCTTGTCGGGATTTGCCGAAGGCCTGAAAAAATGGAAATTGCAGGAGCAGCACGCTTCTATACTGGGCTGGTGGCGACTGCTATTGACGCAGCAATTTCCCGATCACACGGTGACTTTTTGGGTGATATTACCCGTGGAAGGACAGGCGGTGCAGGTGTTGTTTTAAACACGCAGAGAAAGAAATGATTGAAACACAAACAGGAGTCATCCCGGATTTTTGCAAAAAGCGAGAAACTATCGTTTCAACCCACGATTTTAATCGTGGGAGATAAGGCCAAGTGGAGTTAGGAACGGTTTTAACCGTTTTCTTGTACTTGGCCAGGCAGGTATAAACCGTTAAAACGGTTACTCATCTCCTGTGTTTGCACATGCCCACGATTAAAATCGTGGGTTGAAAAATTCGGGATGACTCCTGTTTGTGTTTAAAAAACTAGATACTACTGCAACAAGTAAGTCACCGTCAATTGCTCCGTGACGGTCACTTTTCGGTCCGCCCTTTTTTCGCTGAACATATTGCCAAGCATGGATTTCATCATTTGACCATAAGCGCCACCGCCACCCATCATGGATTCCATCGCAGTAGAGGGATTGAATGCATCAAAGGCAGAACCGATCTGGTAAACCGACCCTACTTTTTTGCCCGACAAACGGGCGAGCGTCTCCGCTTTAGCCTGCGCCTTTTTGAGTAGTTTGGCATACAATCGGGTCATATCCAATGTACTTTTATCCAGAGAATTGCCCGTCTCTATGGCTTTTACATAAGCAATGGCGTTTATTTTGGGCAACCAGGCATCCAATTGGGCCGCCGAAGAGAAATCCGCACTGATTGCGTTGTCCATTCCCCCGGCCCCATTATCGCC
Organism: Saprospirales bacterium; assembly: GCA_031425155.1. GTDB lineage: Bacteria > Bacteroidota > Bacteroidia > Chitinophagales > Saprospiraceae > M3007. Next base: position 5,520 of record JANPIV010000113.1, read on the forward strand.
CATATGGCTCAGGACACCCAGAAAACCCAGGTCTTCGGCAGCATTTTTCCAACCTATTTTGTTGGCTTCGAGCAGCTGGATCACTTCTTTGCGGGATGCGGTAAGATCAACCGGCTGTTCGGATGTATCGCTGGTATCTTTGAAATTAATCATCACCGTGAGGTGGTTGGCGGGCACTTCTATGGTGTCGCTCACGGAAACTTGAATCGTGCTGACTTGGGCAAATAAAGCGGCTGAAAAGAAAAATACAGCACAGGCGGAAAGCAATAATTGTTTCATGTTGGTGTGTTTTTATTGGAATGTTAGAAATAAACGCTGCAAAAGTAGGGGCTTTTAAATGCGAAAAAAAGGCCCTGCGTTAAAAAAAATCAACCCATCACATGCACCTGTCCCCACAGATAAGCGAAAATCGTAAACAGAACGCTGCCAATGATAAAAGCCAGCCCGGTCGGGCGGTCATTGCTGGTTTTCAGTACAAATATGCCGGCCAGCAGACCACCGATAGCCAGAAAATAATAGGGGATAAAGTACTGAATGCCCAAAAAAGAGCCGAAAACAAGGACAGTGCGGAGCAGGGTAGCGAAGAAAGGGGACATGATAAATGGTTGAGAACGTTGATAATGTGGAGTACCTCCTACGCCTGAAAAGGCTGCGGCGGTTAAAAGTGGAGAAATGGAGTGAGCATTCTTTCAGAACTTAAAGGCTTATTTTGAAAGGTAAAATTACGCGAATCAACTTTTATCAACCCCCATCAACTTTTATAAACACTTTTCCCTTCAACGGTTTTTTATGATGGCCGCCGCCAGGCGTTCGCCAATGATGCGGTGTCCTTCATCAATGATGTGCAGCCGGACATTAGGGAGGCCGTCCACCATTGCGTGCAGGGCTTTCGAGCCGATCACCTCATCCCGGGCACCTAGGTAAATCTCCGTTTTCAAGCCCGTTTCCTGCAAAATGGCCCTGATTTTCCGGCGACCCAGATAGAACGAATCCAAGGCCAGCCAGCAGCCGAAGGTGCGCCGAAAACGCTCCGGTCGGGTCAGGTTGTTGCTCAAAAAATGGTGAATCATCGGCGGCACGAGATGTACCCGGCGGCCCCCATCCAGCAATTTGACAAACCAGGCGGGGCGGCGTAAGGCCCGAAACAAGGCTTGGCGCAACCACATCGGCGTTTTCGTGGCCATCGTCATACCTTTCGTTTCGATGCCGTCCGGGGCCAGCAGGTAGAGGTGATTAAGTTGTCCGCTCAGTTCTGGCAACATCGCCTGCGCCAACCGCCCGCCGAAACTGTAGGCCAGTATGCTGAAGCGTGTTTTACCAGCGTGTTCGGCTAATTTTTCCACAATTCCCAGCAGATCGGCTTTGGAAAACGTGTCTTCCCGCCATTCGGTTTGTCCATGAAAAGGCCAATCGGGGGCGACGACCGTATAGTGGGTGGCCAAAGCCGATTCCAGCACCGCGAAAATGCGGGCGCGGTCGCCAAAACCATGCAACGCGATCAGCAACTCCGGGCCATCGCCGAATTGCAGGTAGTGGATGCGGCCGTTTCGGAAGGGGAGGAAGTGGCTTTGCATGGAAGATTAAGGCATAGGATAGAAGTGCTTTTGTATCGTTTTTTACCACGTAAGTCACGTACACCGGTGGCATCGTAATAAAACTTTGCGGCAGGGAGCCGATTGGCATTTCAGCGGCGTGTCAGCACTACTTATTCCTGTTTTCTAAATAGGAATAGTTCCTTTAAAAATTTAATCTTTTCCGGTGTTGACCATTTGTCTGTCAACGTTATAGAAAAGCTACTCACGGTTCCTTTCTTTTCACCTATTAGAAAATAGGTATCGAATTTTCCTGGTTTCTTATCACCAAAAAGCCTCCAGATAAGGTAATGGTTAACACTATCTTCTTCTATCAAACTCGTGTTTAACCCATGCGATTCTACAAAATAGTTAGCATCCCATTCATAAAAGGCTTTTACAAATTCAAACCCGGTTACTGCGCCATTTGGATTAAATTCATATTTATTATCTCCAATCGCAAGGGCAATTTCTACCGAATCTGAATTGGTAAAGAATTGTTGACGGCTAACCGAATTATAGTGCTTTTTATTCCATTTACCAGGTATGGAAACGGTGCCATAGGGCATGACAAAGTATTCCGTCCGGTTCTGGCTTTCATCGTAATCAACTCCTGTAAGTACAGTAACTTTTTGAGTAGCACAACTTGATAAAAAGTAACTGACTATCAGAATAAAGTAAATTGTCTGACTTCTCATTTTGAGGACTCAATAAGAGGGTGTTTTTATATTTGATGTGAAAGTACAGGTGTTATCATTTTTATAGTAACTTTTTTATTGCCGGGAACGTGAGCACTGGCTACGGACGACTGATAGGAAGTCTGTGCATCCAGTCCATTGTTATCTGATGTTTCTTTATTTTCAAATTAACTACATTCTGTTTTTAAGAATAGAAGATATGTTTATTTCAAATATTTCCTGTTCCTTATTTGCAATTCCATAAAAGCTTACCCAATCATTTTTAACTTTGAATAGTACTCTGCTCACATAATTTGTACCAATCAAAGGAATAATCTTTTTGCCTTGGGAATCTTTCCGAATGTCAATATCCATCAAGTATATCCTTGTAGATTCTTCACTATGCTCAGAAAATAGATATACTTCTTTAGTTAAGTTTTGATTTGTATTTAACTCGTTTTTTATACTTGAATCGTGTATTAATGGCCTTAATGCACAAATCCCATCAAAGGATACAAATCGTTTATCAATACTATTTTTATTATCATATAGTTTTATTGCAACCGCATCACTACTATCCAGAAATGTTACACAATTAGTTGAATCCACTAAAGTTTTAAAATTAAATTGAATTTTCAGGGGTCTATCTTCGCCACATTCCTTCGCATATTCTGTTAAATAGTCCTTTTCATTTTTCCTAAAATAGTGTGAAACTGAAACTAGTTCATCAATAAACTCCAAATTATTTGTACTGGTTGGACTTTCATGCTCTTTTGTAAAGGTACTCAAAGATGAAATTAGAATAATCTGCCCTAAATACGGTTCATTTGAAGTGACCAAAATTCCTTGACCTTTTTCACTTGACGATTCAATCAAAACAATCGGATTTGCAAGATTATTTAAATAATATTGAGCGAATAGATTGGATTGAAATAATACAGCAAGAAGAATCAAAATATTTTTTCTACAATATATCATTTATTGTTTGCTAAGTTTGAGTTTGATATGAGATAAATTCGTGTTTCCCACAATTTTGACTACAATTATGTAGTCAAAATTGCGTGTATTTCGCCTATGCACAAGCATGTATTCGTTCTCCAACCCTGAAATAATAGAAAATGGGTTGGCATAACTCATAACTCATAACTCCCCTCAATCATCCACCCGAAACTTAAACCCCACCCCGTGAATATTCTCCACCTTGATCCGGTCGTCCTGATTCAGGTACTTACGCATCCGCGAGATGAATACGTCGAGGCTGCGGCCCAGAAAGTAGTCGTCTTTGCCCCAGATCGTTTCCAGAATGTAAGATCGTTTCACCACTTGGTTGCGGTTCTCGTTGAGTAGTCGCAGCAGGTCTGCTTCCTTTTGGGTGAGCGTCTCCGCCTGCTCGCCGTGCGCGAGGCTCAGATTTTTGTAGTCGAAGGTATAGTCACCGATCACTACCGGCGTATTCGTGCGGGCGGCGGAAATAAAGCGGGTGCGCCGCAGGAAAATATCGATCTTTAGCAACAACTCCTCGATGCTGAACGGCTTGGTAATATAATCGTCCGCGCCCAGCGTGAGACCATGAATTTTGTCCTGCTTCATACTTTTGGCCGAGAGGAAAATAATCGGCACCTGCTCATCGCGTTTGCGAATCTCCTGCGCCAGCGTAAAGCCGTCCACTTCGGGCAGCATCACGTCGAGAATGCACAGATCGAACCGCTGGTTGGATTGGATGATGTCGAGTGCTTTTTGCCCGTCTTCACAGTAAGTAACCTGGTAACCGTTCAGTTCCAGATTGTCGCGGGTCACGAAGCTGAGGCTTTCGTCGTCTTCTACATATAAAAGGTGTGCTTTTGAGTCGGCCATAGGATAAGTGGTGGTCAGGTTAAAAATCGGCGACCCTGTCGGGCCGCAGCAGCGGCAAACATAATGAAGTTGGCACAAACTTACGTTCAACCAAATGAGGAGTTAGCCTTTTGCGACAAAATGCCGCATTTGTTTGCTTTTTTGCCGCTTTTTATGTCAATATTTTTCCGTCAAATATTTCCAATAACGCTTGGGCACGTGTTGCAAGTGTACTTTCATGTTGCGCCGCTCGGGAATAGTGATGCTTTTGAAATAATCTTTCCAGAGCGTTTGGTACTGGTCTTCATCGGTGGCCAGCGCGTCTTTGGCCTGTTGGCGCAAGCGCAAATGCGCCTCCGCAGGGAACGTCACGTATTCCGTCCGATGATTTTTGTAATACAACCCGTAATGGCGGCGCGTATCATAAATCACCCAGTGTTGAGCGGGATAGCGTTTTTCAAAATGGTCGCCAATGAGCGGCAAAACGTTGAAATCCGGGTCCACGACGGCCACAAACAGTCCATCGGTAGTGCGCTGAAAACGCACAAAAGCGTGCATCCGGTGTACTTCCCGACCGATCTGCTTATTCAACTGCGCCAATTTCAGCACACAGGGTTCGATGAAATTCTCTTCGATGTTATGCTTACTCACCATCGCCAGCCGAATAAAACGGTAGATCAACATTTCGATTTCCGCATGTTCCGAATGAAAAGCCCGGTAGAGTATCGTGGCGGCTTGCGCTGACGTTTTGCGGATCAAGCCTGCTTTCACGCGTTCGGCATGGGCGAGATCGGTGGGTATGATCAGCGGAGCCTCGAACAGATCACCATGAAAGTCTTCTTCCGCTACAAAGCCACTGGCTTCGAGGTGCAAACGGTAACTCTCGAAAATCGCGGAGAGCAAGCCTTCGTAAGTGCCATCGTACAGGAAAAGTCGTTGGGTGGTGGTCAAATGTTTGTCATTGAAAGGGGGATGTGTTAAAATTCAAAATCCTGGTTATCGCTCGGTCACCCCCGACCCCTGAAGGGGAGTACATCTTGGATAAAATATGATTTACAACCATTCCTAACCGAGCCGTACTCCCCTTCAGGGGTCGGGGGTCGAGCAAGTGTAAGCCGACACCCCTACCACAAACTCAATTGCCGTTCCATCGGCTTATCATGCAGCAATTGCCGCCGCACCAAAGTCGGGTCCAGCCCAGCATGAACCGGAATGCGATCCGCGCAGGTGAGAAAATATTTGGCCCGTTTCAGCACCACGCCAAATTGCTGCAAATGTTCGTACCGCAGTCGCCCGAACCGCCGGGCCGCGATAATTTTATTGGCAGATTTCACGCCCACGCCGGGAATACGCAAAATCATCCCATAGTCGGCTTTATTGACATCTACCGGAAACAAAGCCGGATGACGCAGCGCGTAAGAAAGTTTCGGATCAATGGCCGGATCGAGGTCTGGAATAGCATCGTCCACGATTTCCCCGATTTTAAATCCATAAAAGCGCATCAGCCAATCGGCCTGATACAAACGATTTTCGCGGAGCAGGGGCGGTTGGGTGAACACGGGAATGCGTTCATCCGTAATAATTGGAATGTAGCCGGAATAATAGACCCGTTTCAGCCCTTTTTCTTGATAAAGGTGATCGGCCAGCCGCAGCACTTGCAGGTCGTTTTCCGGCGTGGCTCCTACCACCATCTGCGTACTCTGACCGGCAGCGGCGAACATGGGCGCGTGTTTGAAAAGTTTGCGCTCTTCCTTGTTGGCCGTGATTTCGTTTTTCAACAAAGTCATGGGTGCCAGCACATCGGCGTAGTTTTTTTCCGGAGCCACCTTTTTCAGTTCTTCTTCGGAAGGAATTTCGATGTTCACGCTCAATCGGTCGGCAAAAAGCCCGGCCTCGCGCATCAGTTCGTCGCTGGCACCGGGAATGACTTTGAGGTGAATGTAGCCGTTGAATTTATGGATGGTGCGCAGCTCCTTGGCCACGCGCACGAGTCGCTCGGTCGTGTAATCGGCATTTTTGAAAATGCCCGAACTGAGAAACAGGCCTTCAATATAATTGCGCTGGTAGAAATTCATGGTAAGATCCACCACTTCCTGCACGGTGAATGCGGCGCGTTTTACGTCATTGCTGCGGCGGCTCACGCAATAGGCGCAATCGAAAATGCAGTGATTGGTCAGCAGGAGTTTCAGCAGCGATACGCAGCGGCCATCTTCCGTGTAAGTATGGCAAATGCCCATGCCCTGACTGTTGCCCAGACCGTCGGGCGTATTCGCGCGTTTGCCGCCGCTGGAAGCACAACTGACGTCGTATTTGGCGGCGTCGGCCAATATTTTGAGTTTTTCCTGGATTCGTTCCTGCTGCATCGGACAAAGTTAGCCAACAATGCAGATAAAACCAATTGTTTTATAATAAGTTTATCAAAATAAAATGTTTTGATATAAGTATTTTATTGAAATCAATTTAAGTTAATATTTTATGTAAGTCATTGGTTATCATTGAAATTCTGATAAAAATCGGGATGTCGCGTTGCTCCATTTGCTTATTGCCATTTGCAATTTTGCTTATTTATTTCTTCCGCACCACCATCACTCCATCCCGCACTGGCAGCAAAATATTTTCCACCCGCACATCCTGTTGCACCATCCGGTTGAAATCACGCAGCACCTGCGCCGTGGCATCCTGCGTATCCCCGCGCGCTACCTTTCCGTCCCACAGCACATTATCCGCGAGCAGGAAACCGCCCGAACGCATTTTGCCCAATGCCAGTTCATAGTGGTGGGCGTAGTCGAGTTTCCCGGCATCTATAAACACCAAATCAAACTTCTCTTCCAACGTCGGAATAATCTCCGCCGCATCGCCGAGGTGCAAATGAACTTTTTCAGCCACGCCTGCCTTCAGCAAATACTCGCCGATGATTCCGCCGAGTTCGTCATTCGCTTCAATCGTATGGAGCAGACCATCGTCGGGCAACCCTTCCGCCAGGCAAATAGTGGAGTAACCCGTGAACGTACCGATCTCGAGGATGCGCCGGGGCCGGATCATCAGGGCGAGAAAGCGCAGCAGAGTGCCCTGATAAGCACCCGACAACATTTGCGGACTCAGCGTGCGTAAGTGGGTGGCGCGCTCCAGTTCAGCGAGTACAGGAGGCACGGGCGAGGTATGGGCCTGACAATATTCGAGGGTAGGATCGGACATAACGAATAAAGGGAGATGAAAACGAGTGATAAAGGGCGGATTTTGACCAATTCGGGGTCATATTGACCCACGTCGCAAAGTTCTTCTTAATTTTTGCTGTTTTTTTTATAAATTGTTTTTTCGTCTTGGAGTAAAGAATTACCTTTGCACTCGCTTTTCGAGAGGGGTATATTTTCGGGAAGAATAAAGTTGTTTGACGTCTCAATTTAAGCCTGTAGAGGCACTAAACTACGCCACTGTAGCTCAGTTGGTAGAGCAGCTGATTTGTAATCAGCTGGTCGGGGGTTCGAGTCCCTCTAGTGGCTCAATTTAAAGGGTGAGAAGGTAAGAAAAGTGAGAAAGTGAGATAAACAAGGGCCACACTGCTCGCGTCTCTCACATTTTTCTCACATCTCTTGCCCTCTCACTTTTCTCTCCAAACAAGGGGGTGCGCCGGAGCCGGAGAGCCGGGCCAGACTGTAAATCTGGTGCTTCAACGCTGAGTAGGTTCGAATCCCACCACCCCCACTTTACCCGCCGTAGCCTTTTAGCGAAGGCGGGTTTACCCACCTGAACTGTAAAGTAAAGGCGGGTTGCTCAAAGCACTTTTAGCCGTCCATAGCCGCAAGGCGAAGGCGGTTAAAAGGCTTTTTTGAGCAAAATTATCACCTCTGCTCCGGCTTAAAACGGTGAACTTGCCGCCTTTGCCTCCTGGCTTTGGTGGTCAAACGCGGTGGTAGCTCAGCTGGTAGAGCGTCAGCCTTCCAAGCTGAATGTCGCGAGTTCGATTCTCGTCCGCCGCTCCAAAATGAATTATAAACGGTAAATTCATCATTACACCATTTATCATTCATCATTAAAAATAAGTGCCGTTGTAGCTCAGGGGTAGAGCACTTCCTTGGTAAGGAAGAGGTCGTGAGTTCAATTCTCATCAACGGCTCAAAGATGTTTTGCCGGATATTTTAATATTGGATAATTTTTGCTTCCTGTCTGAATATTAAATTGCCCGGCATTCAAATTACAATGATTTTTTTCACAAACGTTTGATACTAAACAGTTTAAACCAATGGCAAAAGAGACATTTGTCCGCTCTAAACCGCACGTAAATATTGGTACGATCGGTCACGTTGACCACGGGAAAACGACCCTGACTGCGGCCATCACCTATATTCTTTCCCTGAAAGGCCTAGCCAAGAAAACGTCGTATGATGCCATTGACGCTGCGCCTGAAGAAAAAGAACGTGGTATTACTATCAATACCGCGCACGTTGAATACGAAACAGTAAAGCGTCACTATGCTCACGTGGACTGCCCAGGCCACGCTGACTATGTGAAAAACATGATCACGGGTGCCGCCCAGATGGACGGTGCAATCGTGGTGTGTGCTGCTACCGACGGCCCAATGCCACAGACCCGCGAGCACATCCTGCTTGCCCGTCAGGTGGGTGTGCCGAAGATCGTCGTATTTATGAATAAAGTGGATCTCGTGGATGACCCCGAGATGCTGGAACTCGTGGATATGGAACTTCGCGAACTGTTGAGCTCTTATAACTTCGACGGTGACAACGCTTCCATCATTCAAGGTTCTGCCCTGAAAGCCCTGGAAGGCGACGAACTCTACTCGCAGCGCATCATGGATTTGATGGATGCTTGCGACAACGATATTCCAGATCCAGTGCGTGAAGTGGATAAGCCATTCCTGATGCCAGTAGAAGATGTATTCACGATCACTGGTCGTGGTACTGTGGCTACCGGTCGTATCGAGCGCGGCGTAATCAACGTTGGCGACGGTGTGGAAATCATCGGGATGATGGGTATTGGTGCTAAGGCATTGACCTCTACCATCACAGGTGTGGAAATGTTCCGCAAATTGCTGGATCGCGGTGAAGCCGGTGACAACGCCGGTCTGTTGCTGCGCGGTATTGATAAAGAGCAAATCAAGCGTGGTATGGTTATCTGCAAACCAGGTAGCGTAAAACCACACGCACACTTCAAGTGCGCCGTGTATGTCCTCTCGAAAGAAGAGGGTGGCCGCCACACGCCTTTCTTCAATGGCTACCGCCCACAGTTCTACTTCCGTACAACGGACGTAACGGGTGATTGCAAATTACCGGAGAACGTGGAAATGGTGATGCCAGGTGACAACATCGAATTGGAAGTGAAACTGCTGAACACCATCGCTATGGAAGTAGGTCTTCGTTTCGCTATCCGTGAAGGTGGTCGTACGGTAGGTGCCGGTCAGGTAACGGAAATTCTTGACAAGTAATTTTTAAAGGGATGAGTTATGAGTTATGCCAAAGCGGCAATAACTCATAACTTATAACTCATAACTTAAATAGGGGCATAGCTCAACTGGTAGAGTGACGGTCTCCAAAACCGTAGGCTGCGGGTTCGATCCCTGCTGCCCCTGCACATTAAAAATGCGTTGCTCGTTCGCCATTTGCCTACTTTTTTGCAGGCAGGTTCGTTGTCCGCTTTGTTCGGCAGCGGATTTTTTTTACCGGGAATGGAGAAGGAACAACCGACTAAATGCTACTTCTAACCAAGTGGCAGACAACGATTCGCGATGGAAAAATTTACACTTTATCTGAAAGAAAGCTACCACGAGCTGGTGAACAACGTTTCCTGGCCAACTGCGCAGCAGTTGCAGGAAAGTACACTGGTCGTGCTGGTAACTGCCGCCACCCTGGCTATCCTCATTTTTTTGATGGATGGTCTGTGCAGCGTGGTGTTCAAAACTATTTACGGAACCTGGGCACCTTAATAATAGAGGTCCTATTCCACTTACCTTTCTCCGACCACCATGAGTCAAGAAAATAGTACGGCCCCTTCGGTGGCTGCTGCAGACAGAAAATGGTATTCCCTGCGTGTCATCAGTGGCAAGGAGCGGAAGATCCAGGAGCGCATTTTGCTCGAAATAGAGCGTTCCAACTGGAAAGATGCAGTATTTTCGGTAGTGGTGCCCACGGAAAAAGTCTATAAAATCCGTAACGGGAAAAAGGTGATGACGGAGCGTAACCTGCTGCCGGGTTATATTCTGGTAGAAGCATTGGCCGGTAAGTTGAACGGCGATATTGCTAAAATGATCAGCGATATTCCGAATGTCATCCACTTTTTGGGCAAGGAAACCCCGCTGCCAATGACTCAGGTGGAAGCCAACCGGCTGCTGGGCAAGGTAGATGAAAGTACCGAAGCCGGTGAAACGTTGAGCGAGCCTTTCCTGATCGGCGAAACGGTCAGAATCGTGGACGGTGCATTCGCCGATTTTGTGGGCGATGTGCAGGAAGTGAACGACGAGAAGAAGAAACTCAAAGTGATCGTGAAAATCTTTGGCCGTGGTACCGAAATGGAACTGGGCTTCATGCAAGTAGAAAAAATCAGTTAGTACAGCCTTCTGATGCCCGCTTCTCCCGGGCTCGTTTCCACAGCGGCGAACCAACGGTTTTACATAAATCATTCAAGATTACCCTGATTTCATCGGGGCTGAAAATCTGGCAACACAATGGCAAAAGAAGTAGATATTTATATCAAACTCCAGGTGAAAGGCGGTCAAGCCAACCCTGCACCCCCAATTGGCCCGGCCCTCGGTTCCAAAGGCGTGAATATCATGGAGTTCTGCAAGCGTTTCAACGCGCAAACGCAGGAGCAGATTGGCAAAATTCTTCCGGTCATCATTTCGGTGTACAAAGACAAAACCTTTGACTTTGTTATCAAAACACCACCGGCAGCGATCCAATTGTTCGAAGCCGCCAAACTGGCCGTCGGTAAAGGTTCCCCTGAGCCAAACCGTAAAAAAGTTGGTTCGGTCACCTGGGATCAAGTGCAGGCTATTGCCGAAAGCAAAATGCCCGATTTGAACTGCTTCACCGTGCAATCGGCCATGAAAATGATCGCTGGTACGGCCCGCAGCATGGGTCTGACCATCACCGGCGATTTGCCGAAAGGACAGAGTGAGGCGAATGTGGCCAATTAATTAATGTGGCCAATAACTTTAATGTGACCAATGGGATAAACACATTGATCTCATTTTACCACATTGACCACATTCATTTTTTTATTTTGATTTTTTTCAAGGAAGTTCCGCTTGTCGGAACGTTACACCTTAACTATAACATTTGAATGGCACAAGTAACAAAAAAACGCAAAGTCGTTGATTTGAAAGTGGACCAGGACAAACTCTACTCGCTAACAGACGCGATGGGTTTGGTCAAAGAGGTCAACACCACCAAATTCAACGCCTCCGTGGATGTTCACGTCCGCCTTGGAGTGGACCCACGAAAAGCCGATCAAGCCCTGCGGGGTACGGTTTCGCTGCCACACGGCACGGGTAAGACCAAAAAAGTACTCGTATTCTGTACCCCTGATCGCGAAGCCGAGGCAGTCGCCGCCGGTGCAGATTTTGTCGGGTTGGACGAATACATCCAGAAAGTGACCGAAGGTTGGATGGAAGCCGATGTAATCATCGCTACTCCCAATGTGATGGCCCAACTGGGTAAAGTGGCCCGTATCCTCGGTCCACGCGGCCTGATGCCGAACCCCAAAACTGGTACGGTTTCCAACGACATTACCTCCGCAGTATCGGAGGTAAAGAAAGGTAAAATCGCTTTCCGGGTGGACAAGTTCGGGATTGTACACGCCTCGGTTGGTCGCGTTTCTTTTTCGCCGGAGCAACTGGTGGAAAATGCCCACGAACTGATTGCTACCCTGTCGCGGATGAAGCCATCCAGTGCCAAGGGCGTCTATATGCGTACCGTCTCCGTAGCCAGCACCATGAGCCCGGGTATCTCGGTAGATCCAAAATCAATCAAAGTCTAAAGTGAGTATTTGAAGATTTGAGGATTCGAGTATTTGAAATCAAATACGCAGATACTCACAAGTCAGATACTCCACAAAATCAACAACTCACATTTCAACAACATAGAAATGACCAGAGACGATAAAACGGCAGCGATTGCGGAACTTCGGGAGGAACTGGGTAATGCCCCGTTCTTTTACCTCGCGGATTCTTCCACCCTGCCGGTCGCTAAAATCAATAAATTTCGCCGGATGGCCTTCGAGCAAGGCATCACGATAAAAGTAGCCAAGAATACCCTGATTCAAAAAGCGCTGGAAGATGCGCCAGAATCGAAAGGTTACAAAGCACTGTTCGAATCATTGGTTGGACCAACCACTATCCTGATTGCGTCCAATCCGAAGGCCCCCGCCAAACTGATCGAGGACTTTCGTAAGGCAGATGCCCGCCCGTCGCTCAAAGCCGCTTACATTGATACGTCGGTGTACATCGGTGACGATCAACTGGCCATCCTGACCAAACTGAAGAGCAAAGAAGAAATGGTCGGTGAGATCATCGGCTTGCTCCAGTCGCCAGGTCGCCGCCTCGCCAGTCAGATCACCGCTTCCGGCAGCAAAATCGCCGGTATTGTCAAGACCCTGGCAGAACGCGAAGGTTAGTAAAAATAATGTGGCCAATAAAAACAATGTGGACAATGCGTTTCAAATCACATTTAACGCATTAGTCACATTGACCACATTAAAAATTTGGCTTCCAAGTACGCGCCATTGTTGGTGCAACGCTTTTTAAATAACGCCCGAAGAATCATTTCTTTTCCACACAATTTCGCAAAAAAAATTTAAAATTCTACTACAATGGCAGATTTGAAAGCAATAGCAGAATCGCTGGTAAACCTCACAATTAAAGAGGCCAACGAACTGGCCGGTATCCTGAAAGACGATTATGGCATTGAGCCTGCTGCTTCCGCAGTGATGGCTGCTGCCCCGGCTGGCGGTGGTGCAGGTGATGCAGCTCCAGTGGAGCAAACTGAATTTGACGTGACGCTGAAAGATGCAGGTGCCAACAAACTCAACGTCGTGAAAGAGGTGAAAAACCTGCTCGGCCTGGGTCTGAAAGAGGCAAAAGACCTCGTGGACGGTGCACCAAGCGCGTTGAAAACTGGCGTAAACAAAGCCGAAGCAGACTCCATCAAATCGGCTCTGGAAGCCGTTGGTGCAGTGGTGGAAGTGAAGTAAGGCGGCCTCGTTTTGAGCAACAGCCTCCTGGTTTAGGAGATTGTTTTTCTGGCCTCACCTTATTCGACTTTCGCCAAAATGTACGGTATTTACCCTCCTTTTAGATAATACGATTGGGCTTAACGCCGCTTCCATCCGTGGGAGGGCGTTAAGCCTATCGTTGTCTGTGGACGACTGCTAATCTATAATTGGCAAAAACCACGTTGGAGTGTGAACTTTGTACCTGCTTTTTGCGTTACAATCGGCTTACAAACATTCAGGTTGCAAGCCCTGTCGGCGAAAGCGTCGGCAAAATCTGCCAATCAGCATTCAAGCATAATTTGCAAAAATGACCAATAACGGCATCTCAACAGGGGCAGTCCAAAAAACCGGCGTACAAGAGCGCGTCAATTTTGGAAAAATTCGCCTCGCCGGTCACTACCCTGACCTCCTTGAAATTCAGCTCAAATCATTTCAGGAATATTTCCAGCTGGAAACTACGCCGGACAATCGTATTAACGAAGGTCTGTACCGGGTGTTCCAGGAAAATTTCCCCATCACTGATGCGCGGAACATTTTCAACCTGGAGTTTCTGGACTACTTCATCGACCCACCTCGCTACACCATTGATGAGTGTATGCAGCGTGGGTTGACCTATTCGGTGCCGCTCAAAGCCAAATTACGCCTGTCTTGTAACGACCCCGAGCACATTGACTTCCAAACGATTGTTCAGGACGTTTTCCTAGGCAATATCCCCTACATGACGCCGAAAGGTACTTTCGTCATCAACGGGGCGGAGCGCGTCATTGTGTCGCAGTTGCACCGTTCGCCCGGCGTGTTCTTCGGACAAAGCTATCACCCGAATGGTACCAAGATTTATTCGGCGCGGGTCATCCCGTTCAAAGGGGCGTGGATGGAATTTGCGACGGATATCAACCTGGTCATGTATGCCTACATTGATCGGAAAAAGAAGTTTCCGGTGACCACGCTGCTGCGCGCCATCGGTTTCGATACGGATAAGTCTATTCTGGACTTGTTTGATCTGGCCGACGAAGTCGCTACTACCCGCGAGAACCTCGAAGCGTCTATTGGCCGCAAACTGGCTGCCCGCGTATTGAAATCGTGGACGGAGGATTTTGTGGATGAAGACACGGGTGAGGTGGTGAGTATTGCGCGGAACGAGATCATCCTCGAGCGTGACGCCGTGCTGGACGAAGAGAATATCGAACTGATCCTCGACCCGGCCACGAATGTAACAACTATCATTTTGCAGCGTACGGAGGTGGAAGAAGATTTCGCCATCATCTACAATACGCTCCAAAAGGACCCGACTTCGAGCGAACTCGAAGCCGTGACCTATATATACCGTCAGCTGCGCGGAAGCGATCCACCGGATGACGATACAGCGCGTGGTATTATCGAGAAATTGTTCTTCTCCGACAAGCGTTACAACTTGGGCGAAGTGGGCCGTTTCAAGATCAACCGCAAGCTGGGCCACGATATTGCTGACAATAACTTGGTGTTGACGAAAGAAGACATCATCGCTATTGTACGTTATATCGTGAGTTTGATCAATAACAAAGCCGAAATTGACGATATTGATCACCTTTCCAACCGCCGTGTGCGGACGGTAGGTGAGCAATTGTACGCGCAATTCGGCGTGGGTCTGGCCCGTATGGCGCGTACTATCCGGGAACGGATGAACGTACGTGACAATGAGGTTTTCACTCCGGTGGACTTGATCAATGCCCGGACGCTGTCGTCGGTTATCAACTCGTTCTTCGGTACCAGCCAGTTGTCGCAGTTCCTCGACCAAACTAATCCGCTGTCTGAAATTACGCACAAACGGCGTATTTCGGCCCTTGGACCAGGTGGTTTGAGCCGCGAACGCGCCGGTTTTGAGGTTCGTGACGTACACTATTCGCACTATGGTCGCTTATGTACCATTGAAACGCCGGAAGGCCCGAATATTGGTCTGATCTCGACGCTGTGTACCCACGCGAAAATCAATAAAATGGGCTTTTTGGAAACCCCTTACCGTCGCGTAGTCGGTGGTAAAGTGGTGCTGGAAGGCGATGTGGAATACCTGTCTGCCGAAGCGGAAGATTATATGAAGATTGCGCAAGCCAACTCCCTCGTGGACGAAGGCGGAGCTTTCCTCAATGATCGCGTGAAAGCGCGGGAACATGGTGACTTCCCGATCCTGACTCCCGACGAACTGGAATACATTGACGTGGCTCCCAACCAGATTGTGGGTGTGTCTGCTTCGCTGATTCCGTTCCTGGAAAATGACGATGCTAACCGCGCCCTGATGGGATCGAACATGCAACGTCAGGCCGTGCCGCTCATCCGTCCGCACTCGCCGATGGTGGGTACCGGTTTGGAAGCAAAAGTGGCCCGCGATAGCCGGATGCTGATCAATGCCGAAGGCAGTGGCGTGGTGGAATACGTGGACGCCAACGAGATCACGATTCGTTACGACCGCACTGAGGAAGACCAATTGGTGTCTTTCGAGGATTCGCGCAAGACTTATACGCTGACCAAGTTCATGCGTACCAACCAGGGTACGTGTATCAACCTGAAGCCGATTGTGCGCCGCAACCAGCGCGTGGTAGAAGGCGACATTTTGTGCGAAGGATATGCGACCGAAAACGGCGAATTGGCCCTCGGCCAGAACCTGAAAGTGGCCTTTATGCCCTGGAAAGGCTACAATTTCGAGGATGCTATCGTGTTGTCGGAGCGGGTGGTACAGGAAGACGTATTTACTTCTATCCACATCGAGCACTTTGAATTGGACGTGCGCGACACCAAACTGGGCGAAGAAGAACTCACGCAGGATATTCCGAACGTGAGCGAAGAAGCGACCAAGGACCTCGACGAAAACGGTATTATCCGTATCGGTGCCTGGGCCAAAGAAGGCGACATCCTGATCGGCAAGATCACGCCAAAGGGTGAAACCGACCCGACACCGGAGGAAAAACTGTTGCGCGCTATTTTCGGTGACAAAGCCGGGGACGTGAAAGATGCTTCGCTGAAAGTACCGCCAAGTATCAACGGGGTGGTTATTGACAAGCAATTGTTTGCCCGTGCGAAAAAGGATAAAATTCAGAAAGAGTCCGAAAAGGCCCTGCTGGATCGCTTAGACGACGAGCACGAAGTGTCGCTCAATAAGTTGAAAACGGTCTTGATTGACAAACTTCAATTGTTGATCAAAGACAAGGTAACCAACGGTATTCGCAGCATTTATGGCGAAGAAATGGTGTCGAAAGGCTCTAAACTTTCGGTGCAGGTGCTCCGCGAAAACATTGACTATAGCCAGGTGGATTATACCAACTGGACGAATGATAAACATGTAAACACCCTGATCGGCCGCTTGCTGCACAATTACAGCATCAAGGTGAACGAGGAAGTGGGCCGCTACAAACGCGAAAAATTCAATATCTCGATTGGTGACGAATTGCCAGCGGGTGTGTTGAAATTAGCCAAAGTATATGTGGCGAAAAAGCGTAAACTGAAAGTGGGTGATAAACTCGCTGGTCGTCACGGTAACAAGGGGATCGTGAGTCGTATCGTCCGTATGGAAGATATGCCGTTCCTGGAAGACGGTACGCCGGTGGATGTGGTACTGAACCCGCTGGGTGTGCCTTCCCGGATGAACCTGGGTCAGATTTTTGAAACCGTATTGGGTTGGGCGGGCGAACGCCTCGGCGTGAAATTCGCTACCCCTATCTTTGACGGTGCCAAAACCGACGAGGTGGACGAGTGGATTAAAAAAGCAGGTTTGCCCGAATTGGGTCAGACGTACCTTTCCGATGGCGAAACGGGCGACCGTTTCCACCAAAAGGCGACGGTGGGTGTGATCTACATGCTCAAACTCAGCCACATGGTGGACGACAAGATGCACGCTCGCTCCATCGGACCATACTCGCTCATTACCCAGCAGCCGTTGGGTGGTAAGGCGCAGTTCGGTGGTCAGCGTTTCGGGGAAATGGAAGTGTGGGCCCTCGAAGCCTACGGTGCTTCCAACATCCTGCAAGAGTTGTTGACGTACAAATCAGATGATATTCAGGGCCGGGCAAAAGCCTACGAAGCCATCGTGAAGGGCGACAATTTGCCGGAGGCTAATATTCCGGAGTCGTTCAACGTGTTGGTGCACGAGTTGCGCGGTTTGGCTTTGGATGTGAAGTTTGAGTAGAGAAATAGAGAAGGTCAGTGTCTTACTTTTTAGTGAGACACTGACTATTGTTTAATCAACAATGCAAGTCAGAAATCTTTGAATTGATGAAAGCCGTACCGAGCCATATTCTGGTTACCCAATCCAACTTGGATAGCGTTCCAAGTGGAAAAGTGTATCCAGTAATTAAGCGGAAAGGACAGGCATTTATCTATAATTATTTAGGACTGCGGACGCTGCTGGATGAACAGTCGTTTAAATGGAAAGCCACGGATAAAGTAGTGATGATGGTGAGGGTCATTTCCTCCAAAATTGAAACTATTAAATCTGGTCAGGTATATCCGGTTTTTGATGATAAAAAGGATGATGAGCGGTATGTTATAGATGAAGATGGGGAAATGGTGCTGTTTGATCAGAGCATTTTCAAATGGGAGATTCTATGAGTATCGGACTGCTGCTTTGTCTTATCGGTGGAGTTATCGTATTAGGAAAAGTTTGGGGTAAGAAGCGGCCTGTTATCATATCCAAGTCTAAGCAAGAAACTGAATTTTACTTTGGAATCTCGCACTCGGAAAAAAGAAAAAACATGAAACCGCTTACGCCAGATGGCATTGAAGGTCTAGAAATCCACAAAAACACCTCGTATGGATTGTGCAATAAACCATCTTCGATGGGAAAGCCATTTGGAAGCGTCACCCCAGAGAAAGACAAAGAGATGATTGATGGTTTGTCAGAAAAGAAAAAGAAGAGACGCGAAAAACGGAGTTAAGCACTATGAAGCAAGATAGAGCAATACTACGCATTCAAAGTATTGATAAAGTAGATGGCTTTCGTGTGTTTTGTATATTCAACACGGGCGAAAATAAGATTATTGACTTTGAAAAACTCTTTGAGGAATGGGAGGTGAAACCTGGTGATGTTGAATATCCGCTTTTAAATGTGGAAGAGTTTCAGAAAATAAAACTCCATGATGGGGTGCTTTCTTGGGAAAATGTGAAGGTGCTGCTGACTAAAGAAGATGGAACAGAAGAAAACTTCCCTTATGAGATAGACCCTATCGTGTTATACAATCAAGCGGAGATAATAGATAATGAGGTGTATGAAATTTCAGTGTTGGATAGTCAACCATCTTAGCAAATAGGAATATTCAGCAACATCAAGCGTAGCGAAGTGCTGAAAGAAATAAGTAAAATTGCGGGTGTCGCCACCCATTGAAATTCAAAATTCTCAACCGCTCAATATGCCGTTCAA
This sequence comes from Saprospirales bacterium, assembly GCA_031425155.1. Lineage (GTDB taxonomy): Bacteria > Bacteroidota > Bacteroidia > Chitinophagales > Saprospiraceae > M3007. The sequence goes on from JANPIV010000113.1 coordinate 24,206, forward strand.
AAAGAAAAGCAATAAAACCGATCAGGGCTTTGATACCATTATCATTGCTCTGGCCAGCCCGGACGAAATCCTGGAGCGCAGCTATGGCGAAGTGCTCAAGCCGGAGACGATCAACTATCGGTCTTACAAACCCGAGCGTGATGGTCTGTTCTGCGAGCGGATTTTCGGCCCGGTCAAAGACTACGAATGCTATTGCGGCAAATACAAACGTATTCGCTACAAAGGCATCGTCTGCGACCGCTGTGGAGTAGAGGTGACCGAGAAAAAAGTGCGTCGCGAACGCATGGGCCACATTCGGCTCGTAGTTCCGGTCGTACACATCTGGTTTTTCAAGAGCCTGCCGAACAAAATCGGTTATATCCTCGGCACGTCGTCCAAGAAATTGGAAGCCATTATTTACTACGAACGTTATGTCGTCGTAAATCCGGGTATCAAGAAGGAAGAAGGCATGAACCGCATGGATCTGCTGACCGAGGAAGAATACCTCGAGATTCTGGATACCTTGCCGAAAGAGAACCAGCAATTAGATAACTCGCATCCGGACAAATTCATCGCCCAAATGGGTGCTGAAGCGGTCTATTCTTTGCTGAGCACGCTCAACCTAGATGACTTGTCCGCCCAATTGCGCCACGAAGCCCATAGCGAGACCAGTCAGCAAAAGAAAAGCGAAGCCAACAAACGCCTCCGGGTGGTGGAAGCCTTCCGCGAGGGCCTCGAAAGTGCCGGACAACGCCCGGAATGGACAGTGATCCAGTACTTGCCGGTGGTACCGCCCGAACTGCGCCCCTTGGTGCCGTTGGATGGTGGTCGTTTCGCATCTTCTGACTTGAACGATTTGTATCGTCGCGTTATCATCCGCAACAACCGTCTGAAACGTCTGCTCGAGATCAAAGCGCCGGAAGTGATTCTGCGTAATGAAAAGCGGATGTTGCAGGAAGCCGTGGACTCGCTGTTCGATAACTCGCGGAAATCCAACGCCGTGAAAGCCGAAGGTGGCCGTGCGCTGAAATCGCTGTCCGACATTCTGAAAGGCAAACAAGGTCGTTTCCGTCAGAACCTGCTCGGTAAGCGCGTGGACTATTCCGGTCGTTCCGTAATTGTGGTAGGTCCAACGCTCAAATTGCACGAGTGCGGTATTCCAAAGGCAATGGCGGCGGAATTGTTCAAGCCGTTCATTATCAGGAAATTGATCGAGCGTGGCATCGTGAAAACGGTGAAATCCGCCAAGAAATTGGTGGATCGCAAGGATCAGGTGATCTGGGAAATTCTCGAAAATATCCTGCGTGGTCACCCGGTCATGCTCAACCGTGCGCCAACGCTGCACCGTCTTTCGATCCAGGCTTTCCAGCCACGATTGATCGAGGGTAAGGCAATCCAGTTGCACCCGCTCGTCTGTACGGCTTTCAACGCCGACTTTGACGGTGACCAAATGGCCGTTCACGTGCCGTTGAGTCACGCCGCTATTCTGGAAGCGCAGGTGTTGATGTTGTCGAGCCACAATATGCTCAACCCGCAGGACGGTTCGCCGATCACGCTGCCTTCGCAGGACATGGTCTTGGGTCTGTATTATCTGACCAAAGAACGCAAGTCTATCCCGGAAAATCCGGTGCGGGGCGAAGGTCGCCGTTTCTATTCGCAGGAAGAGGTGAATATCGCTTACAACGAAGGCCAACTGGACCTGCATGCTGGCATCGAATGCCGGGTACCGCAGGATGAAGACGGCAAGATTGTGCTCAAGCGCATCAAGACCACGGTCGGTCGGGTTCTCTTCAACCAAGCCGCGCCAGATGGTGTACCATATATTAATGAGCTGCTGACCAAACGTAACTTGAAAGTGATTATCGGGGAAATCATTACCCGCACCAGTTTCAAGTTGACGGCTGAATTCTTGGATGCGATCAAGGAATTGGGCTTCGGCTGGGCATTTAAGGCCGGTTTGTCCTTCAATTTGGGTGACTTAGTTATCCCGACCTTGAAGAAAACCGCTCTGGCCGCTGCACAGGTGGAAGTGGACGAAGTGTGGGAGAACTACAATATGGGTCTGATCACCTATAACGAACGTTACAACCAGATCATTGACAAATGGACGTTTGCGGATAACCGCATCACCGACCAGTTGATGAAAGAATTGAGCACCGATAAACAAGGTTTTAACTCCGTGTTTATGATGCTTGACTCCGGTGCACGTGGTTCCAAACAACAGATTAAACAGTTGTGTGGTCTCCGGGGTCTGATGGCCAAACCACGGAAATCCGGTGATACTGGCGGTGCCATTATCGAAAACCCGATCCTGTCGAACTTCCTGGAAGGCCTGTCCGTACAAGAGTTCTTCATTTCGACCCACGGTGCGCGTAAAGGTCTGGCTGATACGGCTTTGAAAACCGCTGATGCTGGTTACCTGACCCGTCGTTTGGTGGACGTAGCCCAGGATGTGGTCATTCGTGAAGTGGACTGCGCTACCCTGCGTGGTATTGACACCACGGCTTTCAAAGAAGGCGACAAGGTTATTCAAAACCTGCGCGACCGGATCAAAGGCCGTTACAGTTTGCATGATGTGTACAATCCTGATACGGAAGAATTGCTGGTAGCTGCGGCAGGATATATCACCGATAAGATTGCTGCCGACATTGATGAGGCCCAAATCGAAATGGTCACTATTCGCTCGGTCTTGACCTGCGAAAGCCGCCACGGGGTATGCAGCAAATGTTATGGCAAAAACCTGGCGACTGGCCGGATTGCTGAAATGGGCGATGCGACGGGTATTATCGCGGCGCAATCCATTGGTGAGCCGGGTACCCAGTTGACCCTGCGTACCTTCCACACGGGTGGTACGGCGGTGATTGGCCAGACAGAGAACAATATCACGGCTCGTGCTGACTGTAAAATGGAGTTTGACTCCGTGCGTACAGTAAACGGGGTGGATACTGCGGGCAATTCCGTGCAGGTAGTCGTATCGCGTACGGGTGAAATTCGTTCGCTCGATCCGAAAACCAACCGGGTTGTGGCCAATAACTACATTCCTTACGGCTCCTTCTTGTTCGTCGTGGATGGTCAGGAAGTGAAACGGGGCGAAAAGATTTGCGAATGGGATCCGTTCAACGCCGTGATCGTAACCGATTTCGACGGGGTGATTCGGTACAACAACATGGAGGAAGGTACCAACTTCCGTATGGAACGCGACGACCAGACTGGTTTTGCCGAGAAGATCGTTACGGAAAGTAAGAACAAGAAAAAGATTCCGTCTATCACCATCCTCAATGCTAAAACCGGCGAGGAGATGAAAACGTATTCGCTCCCCGTGGGTGCTTATGTATCGGTGGACGATGATGAAGCGGTGCAATCTGGTCAGCAGATCGTGAAAATTCCACGGAAACTGGGTAAGATTGCGGATATCACCGGCGGTCTGCCACGGGTAACGGAACTCTTTGAAGCACGTAACCCATCTAACCCGGCATCTGTCGCCGAAATAGATGGCGTAATCACGATTGGTGCCATCAAACGTGGCAACCGGGAGTGGACGATCGAAGCCAAAGACGGCCAGAAACGTAAGTACCTGATCGCACTGACCAAACACTTGCTGGTGCAGGATGGTGACTTTGTGCGCGCCGGTACGGCTCTGACGGAAGGCACTATTTCGGTAAAAGACATTCTGGCGATTCGTGGCCCGTTTGCTGCTTCCTCCTACCTCGTCAATGGGGTACAAGAGGTGTATCGTTCGCAGGGTATCAACATCAACGACAAACACATCGAGGTGATCGTTCGCCAGATGATGCGTCGTCTGGAAATTGTGGATGCCGGCGATACGCACTTCCTGCAAGGGGAACCTGTGGAGCGCAACGAGTTCATTGACTACAACGACTGGATTTACGACAAGAAACTCGTACTGGAAGCAGGTGAAAGCACCAAACTGAAGGCTGGTGCGCTGGTGACCCTGCGTCAGGTGCGTGAAGAGAACTCGTTCCTAAAACGCAACGACAAGAAACTGGTGGAATACCGCGATGCAGTGGCCGCTACGGCAGTCAGTATGTTGCTGGGTATCACCAAAGCGTCGCTGGGTACGGAATCGTGGATTTCTGCCGCATCGTTCCAGGAGACCACCAAGGTACTTTCGACGGCGGCTATTGCGGCGAAGAAAGATCACCTGATGGGTCTGAAAGAGAACGTTATTGTGGGTAAGAAAATCCCGGCGGGTACAGGTATGCGTCAGTACGAAAACTTGCAGGTCACTGGTTCTGGTCGTCCGTTCCGGGATGTGCCGGATGGCGTACTGGAAGAAGCAGACGCCCGGTAAGTTTTCTGGTTTTTAGATATTTTTGAGCCGCCGCTTCGGGAGAGATTCTCGGGGCGGCGGCTTTTTTTGTTGGCTCAAGAGGTGGAAATTACTGAAGGTTTTGCCGACCGAATATTGAGCGGGGAGGATGTGCTGCCGGGTTTTGAATTGCCTCTGGAAAAAATGCGCCGCCGCATCTAAGCACTTCCAAAATAAAAACGCCACCGATTCAGTCTTCGAAACGGCGGCGTTTTTATAACCCACTTATTTTTAATTCCTTGATAATCAGAATGCTGGCTCCATTTCTACCCCCGTCATTTGCCGAATCACTGCCACCTCCTGCGGGTCATACACCGAGCCATCGGGATGGAAAATATCGTGGAACCAAACGACTGGCTCGTTGCTTTCCGGCACCGTTTTCCATGGATGAATGGTGTTGGTCTTACCTGCCACCAGTCCCCAGCTGATGGCCCCTACTTGGTAGCGTTTGAAAATCGCCAGGTGGGTCTCGAAGCGGCTGTTGAGCACGCGCGCCATGTATTCGGTGCAAACGATGGGCCGCCCGCGCTTTTGCAGTTCCTGAATTTCTGCCTCTACGTTGGCAATGTCCAAATAATTGTGGAAAGTGATAACGTCGGAGTTATCCAGCTGGAAAGCGTTCAGTTCGGTAAATTCCGGGTTCCAGGGGGCCGAGGTAAGTGGCTGCAACGGACGCACGGCCCAGGCCCATTCAAACACTTTTTGCAGCAGTGGCATGGATTGCAGCAAATAACCGCTGTTGCCAGGTTCGTTGTAGAGGTCCCACAGCAGGATACGCGCATCGCCGTCGAAGCTGCTCAGAATGTCTTTGACATAGGCTTCCAACGGCCCCCAGGTAGCGGGGTTGAGCAAACGTTCCTTCCCGGGTGCTTGCAGCCAGCCACTATTATGGACACCGGGTAGTGGGTCGGGCTGTTTACCAATTTGCGGATTTTCGTTCCAGCAATCGTCAAAAATGACGAAAATTACCTTGATACGATGTATTTCTATCAAATCCAGGAAAAGGCGAATGCGTTCTTTGAAGCCCTCGGCATCGTTTTCCCAGGCCAGGTTATGAAGATAAACCCGCAAGGTATTCATGCCCAGGCTTTCGGCCAGCGAAAGTTCCCGGTGAATAATAGCGGGATCAAAGGTGTCGGCTTGCCACATTTCCAGCTGGTTGATCGCATTGCTGGGAATAAAATTACAGCCGACCGGCCATTTTTGTTGGGCATACCAGGCCACGGCCTGCTCAGCGGGCCAAATTCGAGATTTCTGCACAGAAGGAACCATGAAGAATTGTAGTGAGATGAAACAGGAAACGCCTTGCCGGGATAGTAATATCGTCGGTCTTTAAATGAGACTACTGAGGATGAAAAAGTAACTTGAAATCTGAGGTAAACGTATAAAAAATTCAGAAATACAACTTAACCTTAACAATTTATGCCGTTTATTAGTCAGTTTTAACCCAAAACGCCCAAATATTTGGTGAAAAGAATAATTGTAAAAATGGCATAATTCAGGGGTATTCATCAAGAAATGGGCCAAGTACCACTTTTGTCCGATTTGTCGTCAACTTTGATACGGCTTATCCGTTGGTTTTCAACTTTCTTTGGGTTTTAATTACTACCATGCACATCGAAAAACTGCACACCTGTACCGGCCACCGGGCGGCCCTGTATGCCCTGGCCCCTGGTCGCGATGATCGCCATTTCCTGAGTGCTGGCGGCGATGGCTGGGTCGTGGACTGGTCGCTGGATGCCCCCGAAACGGGCCAATTGGTGGCCTCGGTGGAAACGCAGGTGTTCTCGTTGCTGCATTTACCGGAACGAAACCTGCTGGTGGCGGGCAACATGAACGGCGGTGTGCATTGGATAGACTGGGCCGATCCCTCCCGCACCCGCAATGTGCAGCATCACCAAAAAGGCGTCTATGACCTGCTGGTGGTGGGCGAGTGGCTGTACAGTGCGGGCGGCGACGGGCTGCTCACCCGCTGGTCGGTGCTGGAAGGCCGCACCGTGGAAAGTGTGCAACTCTCCAACCGGCCACTGCGTGCTTTGGCTTACTCCGCCGCACGGCAGGAATTGGCCGTCGGAGCGAGCGATGGCAGTATTTATTTACTGGATGAACCAACACTGGCCCTGCGCCGCACTTTGCCCAACGCCCACTTGCCTTCTGTATTTACGGCAGTGTATTCGCCTGACCAGCAAAGACTTATGAGTGGCGGGCGCAATGCGCTGTTACGGGTCTGGGATTTGGAAAAAGACCTGGAACTCTTGCTGGAGCTACCTGCCCACCTTTTTACGGTCAATCACTTAGTCTTTTCGCCCGATGTTCAAATGTTCGCTACGGCCAGCCGCGACAAGACGTTTAAGATATGGAATGCCCAGACTTGCGAACTATTAAAAGTGGTGGATACGCTGCGTTACGGCGGCCATATTAATTCGGTCAATCGCCTGCTGTGGCTCCAAGATTGTTTGGTTACGGCCAGCGACGACCGTACGGCGATGATTTGGGAGGTGAATATTTAGATGAGTATTTGAAGATCAGCGGCTCAAATCCTCGAATACTCAGTTCCTCAAATCCTCAATTTTTAGATTGCTCCTTCAATATTTCCACATCAAAACCCAGGTCGCGCAGTTTTTCCTGACTCAATTCTTCCAAACTTTTGATTTCCAGCACTTTGCCGTCCTTGCTTTTGAAAGTCAAAATGATATTTTCGCGACTGTCGGCGTTTTGTTGCGCCACTTGTGCGCGGGAGGTCATCTCGTCGGCGCGCTGAATGGCGGTGTGCAATTGATCCAACGCTACCCGTTCTTTATCCTGAGCATCGCGCAGTTGGCGGTGCATTTCTTCGGTCTTGACCATGTTGTCGCCAAGGGCTTTTTTGAGGTCTTCCACCTGCGTTTTGGCCATCGCGACTTCACTTTCCCGGCTTTTCCGGTCTTCTTCGGCGCGTTGGGCATCCAGCCGGGCGCGTTCGGCTTTTTCGCGGCGGGCCAGTTCTTCGCTGTTAATGAGGTCGTTACAGTTTTGCAGGGAAAGTAATTTTTCCAGACTCACCAAATCCACGGACACCACATAGTCCAGTTTGAACTGGTCGGAACTGCTGAATACTTCGCCGCCCGCACTGAATACCACGCCACTCACTTCGGTATCGCCAGCAACTTTCTGGAAAGCGCGGGTATAGACCGTGGTGAGTTTGGCGGAGCGCACATAATAGGTTTTCCGGCGCGTTTCGGGGGTGACATTGGTGGAGGCGCGGCAGATTTCGACGTAGGGAATGTAGTCTTCCGGTAAAAAAGCGGAGCCTACATCGGTGATAATCAATTCATTAATTACATCCTTTTCCACTTTGGTGGAGGCAATACTGTAGGCGCCATTGAACTTGAACTTGGAGTCAATTTTGGCACTGTAAATCACGTCGGACGTGGCGGTGGCTACCACGGGCGGTTTATCCTGGCGGACAAAGCGCGTCAGCACCGAGGTTTTATTGTCTTCAATCAGGATCATCGCGCCCACCAATTGGTCAATTTTGCTCACAAAACCGGCCAAACCCTTGATAAAAGTGCGCTGTTTGTAAGAGGGCGGCAGATCAAATCCGAGCACTACGGGCGTTAATTTGATTTTGCGGGAACTTTGGGCCTGGGCGGGGTAGAGCAACAGGCAGGCGGCGAGCAGAAAGTAGAAACGATAGAGCATAGAGCGTTAAATTGAACATTTTGGCCAAAACGAAAAATTGGCCCCGGAATTTTGTGCAAGCCCCGGCAAGTCCCATCTGTTTTTCCCAACGACACTTTTCTATCTTTGCCGCCCGGCTCAGACCGGCTTACTTTTACTAATTTCACTGCCCAGTGTTCATTTCCGGAATTCAACAAATTGGTGTAGGCGTCGCCGATGTGCAGAGCGCTTTTCGCTGGTATCGCCAGACTTTTGGCATGGACGTACCCATGTTCGAGGAGGCCGCTGTGGCCGGGCTAATGTTGCCTTATACCGGCGGTCAGCCGCAGGCTCGTCATGCTATTCTCGCCCTCAATATGCAGGGCGGCGGTGGCATGGAAATCTGGCAATACACGGGTCGCACGCCGGTTGCACCGGCCTTCCAGCCGCAACTCGGCGACCTTGGCATTTTTGTGGCCAAAATAAAATGCAAAGACGTGGCCGCCTGTTTTCAGGATTTGCAGAAACGCGGCGTACACCTGCTCACGCAGCTGCTGCCGCGCCCCGATGGACGCGACCATTTTTTCGTAAAAGACCCCTGGGGACTTACGTTCGAGGTGGTGAGTGCCGATGACTGGTTTAAGACCGACCGACCTTTCCAAACCGGCGGCATGTACGGCGCGGTGATCGGGGTCACGGATATGGATCGTTCACTGAAATTTTACGCCGATATACTGGGCTACGATACGGTGGCCTACGATCAGACCGACGAATTTGCCGATTGGCATGGTGTGGACGGCGGTTTCGGTCGCTACCGGCGGGTGCTGCTGCGTCATGCGCAACCGCACGTGGGGCCATTCAGCCGACTGCTGGGTGATTCGGAAATTGAACTGGTACAAAGCCTTGATCGAACGCCCCGGGCGATTTATGAAAACCGTTTTTGGGGTGATCTGGGCTTTATTCACCTCTGTTTCGATATTACGGGCATGGCCGAAATGAAGGCCTTTACGGCCAAAAACGGTCACCCGTTCACCGTGGATAGCAGCGGCAGTTTCGATATGGGCGAAGCAGCGGGTTATTTTTCCTACATTGAAGACCCAGACGGTACGCTTATCGAATTTGTCGAGACGCACAAAATCCCGATTTTGAAAAAAATAGGCTGGTACCTGGATTTGCGAAAACGCAGTCAACCCGCCCGGCCGTTGCCTAATTGGATGCTGAAAACGTTGGGTTTTGGACGGGTGAAAGAATGAGGGCAATTGGCAAAAAAGCAAATAAGGCAAAAAGCAAATAAAGCAATCGGCAAAGAGCAAAAAAGCAAAGGGGGAATGAGTGCTTTCGTAGTGTTCGGGTTGCTTTTTGCCATTTTTTATTTTGCTAATTTATTGATTATGAAGCACTTGATTCTTACATTATTGACTACGCTGGCTTTTTGCAATCGCTCGCCCAAGTCCACTGTGCCAACGGTTGATCCGGTGATGCAACCACCCAACGCCTCGCTCCCCGCGCAGGGGCCGGTGGCGGGCAAAATGAACGGCCTCACTTTCGTGGCACCGCCCCAGCCGCCGGTCGAAAATCCGATGCCCGCCGTAACTTCGATCGGTGCCAACTGGATCGCGGTGGTGCCTTACGCCTTCACGCGTTTGGGTGTACCCGATGTGCATTACAACACGCACGGTCAGCAGTGGTGGGGCGAAAGCCCGGAAGGCGTACGTCATTGTATTCAAATGGCCCACGCCGCCAGTCTGAAAGTGATGCTGAAGCCTCAAGTGTATATTCCCCGCAGTTGGCCGGGCAGCCTCGATTTTAATACGCCGGAAGATTGGCAGAAATGGGAAACGGCGTATGAAAACTATCTTCTGCCGATGGCTACGCTGGCCGATAGCATGAAAGTGGATCTGTTCTGCGTCGGGACGGAATTTGCGATTGCCGTCACCAAACGTCCCGACTTTTGGCGCAGCCTGATCCAGAAAGTACGCGCCCGCTACCACGGGCAGATTACCTACTGCGCGACCTGGGCGGACTACCAAAATACGCCGTTCTGGAAAGAGGTGGACTATATTGGCCTGAGTGCCTACTTCCCGCTGGCCGCTTCCGCTACGCCTGATGTGGACTCACTGCGGCAAGCCTGGCGGCCCATTCGTGAAAAACTGCGCTCTTTTAGCGAGCAATACGAAAAACCAATTCTGTTTACCGAGTTTGGCTACCTGAGCGTGGACAGTGCGGGCTGGCGCACCTGGGAACTGGAACGCGGCGTGGAAAATCGCCCCATCAATCAATTGGCCCAGGCTAACTGTCTGGAAGCGTTACTGTCCACTTTTCAGGCGGAATCCTGGTGGGCGGGCGGATTTTTATGGAAGTGGTTCCCGAATATGCAGGGGCACGAAGGTTACCCGGAGCGGGATTATACGCCGCAAGGGAAATTGGGAGAGGGGATTTTGCGGAAATGGTATGGGGGGTAAGTTATCCCGGCATTGCTTCTCCCTTCCAACGCTCGTACACGGCAGACAAAGGAAAACTTAATTCAAAGCGTGATAATTCTATTATTTCCTCTGGTTCGGTAAAATAGTATTGCATCCAACGTCCGTCATTATCACGGAGGTGCAACTCTGCTAACATTTCATTCTGGTTCACAATCAAATAGTACCACAAAGAAGGAATTTCCAAATACTCGCGCCGTTTTTTGATTCGGTCACGTTGGCTGGAGCCTTCGGATGCCACTTCGGCCAATAGTACCGGATGTTTAACAATATAATCATCTTCATCGTCGGCGATTGGAGCGACCACCAGATCGGGATAGCGATAAATACCATTGGGAACTACTTCTGCCTTTACATCATGATCGAAGATTTCAAAACCCTTCGCATAGAGAGACACATCTAGAATTTCAATTAAATTACTCGTAATTCTATTAGCACGTTTAGATCCGCCAGAAAGTAAAAATAGTTTTCCATAATAAAATTCATGGCGCAACTCAGCAGATTTTTCTAAATGCAGCCATTCAGCCACGGTATAAAATTTCTCGGCTGTATTCATTTTTCTGCTTGATTTTATAGAAGGTTTCCAAGAACTAATATTAAAATATATTACACCCCTTTATCAAATAATTGTGTTGCGCTAATCATAAATCCGGCAATTACTGCTTCTGCACTGCAAATTGTCTTTCCTTTGCAAATAGTTACTTGTTCAGGAGATGTATAGACATGTACTAATTCTAATTGCGGAAAAATAAGCCACACCACTTTCACTCCGGCATGGAAGTATTCTTCCAATTTTTTATAGACTTTATTGATCTTATCGTTTTCCGAAATTATTTCTATTGCAAATGCCGTAACCGGCCAGGTAGTGCTCTGCGCTGCTTCTCTAATTTCCGATTTTGTATAATAAGCAATATCGGGAATGCGCAGTTGGGTAGCGGAGGTCATATTACCTGCTTCGCAAATCAGTCGCCCACCTTGAACTGGGTTGGTTTTTTCCAGAAGAGTAGTAAGGTGATCAACCAAATAGAAATTTTGAGGCGTAATCATTTTCAAAGATTTTTCAACAATGCCATTATTCCACTCATATTTATAGCCATCTTCCGGTTTCCAATGCACAAAAGCCGCCAACGTGGTCGGTGGCGTGTTAGTGCGTTTGCGCGGCACATATTTAACGGTAGATTTTTTAACAGCAGGCGCAGCAGCAGTACCCATAAGCGTGATTTTTTACAAAAATAACGAATTTTCTTCAATACGCCATCAACTTCCGCATCTGCTCCTTCATGCGTTCCACAGGAAAGAAATTTTGTTCCAAGGGAATAGCGAAGGGCACGGGCGTATCCAGACTGGCGGCCCGCATCACCGGCGCGTCGAGGTGCTGGAATAAATGCTCCGAAATCCAGGCGGCGATCTCGCCACCAATGCCACCGAAAAGCGTGTCCTCATGCAGAATAAGCACCCGGTTGGTCTTTTTCACGGAGTTGGTAATGGCCTCATAATCAAGCGGTACCAGCGAACGCAAATCCACAATATCGGCATCCAGACCCAGTTCAGTGGTGGCTTGCTCGGCCCAACGCACGCCGAGGCCGTAGGTCAGAATACTCAGGTCGCGCCCCTCACGTACCTGCCGCGCTTTCCCAATCTCGACGGTATAAAAACCTTCCGGCATGGGCCCGCTTTCCGAGCGATACATGCCTTTATGCTCAAAAAACATCACCGGATTGGGGTCTTCAAACGCGGCCAGCAGCAGTCCCTTGGCATCGTAGGGCGTACTTGGATACACGACTTTCAGCCCTGGCACATGGGTAAACCAGGCTTCGTTCGACTGCGAATGGAAAGGTCCGGCCCCCGAACCGCCACCCGTGGGCATGCGAATGACCACATCGGCGGTTTGGCCCCAACGCCAGTGCAATTTGGCTAAGTTGTTGACAATCTGATTGAAACCGCAGGTCACAAAGTCGGCGAACTGCATTTCCACCATACTTTTAATGCCTTTCAGGCTCAGCCCCAGCGCAATACCGACGATGGCCGATTCGCAAAGCGGTGTGTTCCGCACTCGCGCTTTGCCAAATTCTTCCACAAAGCCCTGAGTGATTTTGAATACCCCGCCATAGTCGGCAATATCCTGGCCCATGAGCACCAGTTCGGAGTGGCGGCGCATGGCTTCGCGCAGGCCATCGGTGAGGGCATCTATGAAACGGACATCCTTGAATTCGGAATGCGGAATGCGGAGTGCGGAATCGTCGGCAATTCCGTATTCCGCATTCCGTATTCCGGGGGGGGCGTACACATCCTCCAGTTCTTCCTCTGTATCCGCCACCGGCTCCGGCTCGTTGAACATGACCTCGACGGCATCCTGAATCGTTTTTTTATAGTTTTTACGAAAATTTTCGGCGGTTTCGGCTTCCAGCACACCTTCCGACAGCAGCCAACGCTCGTAATTTTCAAGCGGGTCTTTGGCCGCCCATTCTTCCATCAGTTCCTTCGGGACGTACTTGGTGCCGCTGGCTTCTTCGTGGCCGCGCATCCGAAATGTCATACATTCGAGCAGGAACGGTTCGGGATTTTCGCGCATTTCGGCAGCGACTTTACTGATCGTGGCATACACTTCAAGGATGTTATTGCCGTCTATTTTCGCGCTGCGCATCCCGTAGCCAATGGCACGATCCACCAAATCCCGGCAGGCATACTGCTCGTTTTTGGTGGTGCTGAGGCCGTAGCCATTATTTTCAATGACAAAAATGACCGGTAATTTCCAGACCGAAGCCACGTTGAGAGCCTCGTGAAATTCGCCCTGACTGGTCGCACCTTCGCCGGTAAAAGCCAGCGAAACCTTGCCTTCCTGCCGGAGTTTGTGCGCCAGGGCCACACCAGCGGCCAGCGAAAGTTGCGGCCCGAGGTGCGAGATCATGCCGACGATGCCGTGCTCCATTGCGCCGAAGTGGAAGGAGCGGTCGCGGGCCTTGGTATAACCCAGTCGTTTGCCCTGCCATTGGCAGAACAGCCGGTCGAGCGGCATTTGACGGGCCGTGAATACGCCCAGATTGCGGTGCATGGTAAAAATCACTTCGTCGGGCTGCAAAGCGCAGGCGGCACCCACCGCAATCGCCTCCTGTCCGATGCCGGAAAACCACTTGGAAATACGGCCCTGACGGAGCAGGTTGAGCATTTTTTCCTCAATCAGGCGAGGTTTGACGAGTTCTTCGTGGAGATGGAGCAAGGTTTCTTTCTTAAAACCCTGGGCAGAATATGGGATGACGGACGCGATGGTGGTGGTGGACATAGTCAAGGAATTGGCAGTCAAATGAATGCGGGTGCCGGGCTACGACCTAATTACGGGTCGGCAGGACAAAAGCGGCGCAAAGGTCGGAAAAGTAGGGCGGACTTTTGATAACCTCTGACCTCCATTTGCCGGGCCGCTTACTGATTTGTCCACTTGCCAATATGTTTAACTTATCATCAATGCTGTACCACTACTCGTTCATACCGCGTTCTCTCACCCGCCCGCAGTCGCAAAGCATAAATGCCCGTCGGTAAATTACTACAATTAAAAGTAGAATTAGCAGCACCACTATTAAAGTCAATTAGTTGCCGCTGTATAAATTGTCCCAGAGAATTATAGAGCGTACATTCTATTACTGATCCTACAACCGCTCCGTCGCATCCAGCACCAGATGAATCAACTCATTCGGATCGTCCGTAATACCGAATGCACCAGGCGGCACCCCTTTCGATTTATCTAAATGCGAGACGTAAAAGATCATCAGTGGATTCATTTGCTGGGCCTGCATGTCGTGCATAAAATCCAGTCCGGCAGTGGTTTGTGCGCCCCGGTGAATATCGGAAATGAGCAGTTGGAATTTTTCCCGGTTCAGGCGTTCCATCGCGTTGGCCGAGTTTTTGGCAAATTCGACCATCATACCGAGGTTTTGCAGCACCCCCGATTCATACAACACCGTGTCGGGATTATCGTCTATCCACAGAATACGCAACGATTTTCTAGGATAATACGACAGTCGCCGCAGCAAACTGGGACTGGCTTGTACCCCCGTTTTGTTGGCCGATCGCCCTGCGCCTTCGATGCCCTCGCGTACAAACGATGCCTCAATACCAAAGGCTTTGAAACCGCTTATTTTGGGTAAGATGCCCTCCACGAAAGATTTGCGATAGCGCAGAAATACAATCAGAATAACGATGTATAACAGCAGCGTCGGAATAATCTTGATGAGTTCCTTGATGATTTCGGTGTCCAAAGTCAAAAGAGTTATGAGTTATAAGTGATGAGTTATGAGTGCCGCAATACTAATGCATTTCTGTGTTGATATTTGAGGTCAAACTTACTACACCGTACAGCGAAACACCAGTTTCGCTGCTCTTAATTCCCGAAATTGGTGTTTCGGGGTACAATAAAAAAGGGCAGGACAACACGTCCCACCCTTTTTAAAAATCAAGTTATAAATCATCCAACAGGCTGCAAACCAAGGCCATAAACCTGCGAAACTCATAACTTATAACTCATACCTCATAACTTTCCTAAAGTTTGCGTCACAAATCCTGTCAACGCTTCCCCGCGCAACATGCCTTGTTGCAGCAGCGCAAGATTGACCAGATAATGCGACAATTGGCCGCGTTCTGCTTCTTCGGTAAGTTTCAATAACTTCTGCGCCACCAGCGGGTGATTGGTATTCACCACCACGTTATAAGAATCGGGCATATCGCCGAGACCCATACCGTGCAACTGCTGCATTTCCTTCATGCGGCGCATAAATTCCGGTTTGGTAATAATCACCGGCTGATCGTCGGGCGACAGCGGCGACAGCGTGATGCTGGCACCCGCCTGACCTTTCACCGCTGCCTCAAAAATGGATTTCACATCGGCCTGCTCCTTTTCGGATAGCACCGATTCGCGCTTGTCGTCTTTTTGCACCAGGTTGTCCACCGTATCGGAATCCACGCGCACAAAAACGATGCCCAACTCAGAGCGGTATTCCAGGTGTTGCATCCAGTGATTGTCCAGCACCGTATCCAGTCGCAGTACCTCGTAACCGCGATTTTCGGCGGCCTTGATCGGGGCATTGTGGCCCTCCACATCGTTGGTATAGATCAGCACCACTTTGCCGTGTTTGTCGGTCTGCGTGGCCTGTATTTTTTCTTTAAAATCTTTCAGCAAATAAAACTCGCCTTTCGTGTTTTCGACGAGGGCAAAATTCATCGCGCGATCTTCAAATTTCTTATCGGAAATAACGCCGTATTTCACAAATACACCCAAATCGCGCCATTTCTGCTCGTACGACGGGCGGTCGTTTTTGAACAGATCACTCAGTTTGTCGGCGACTTTTTTGGTGATATACTCGCTGATCTTCTTCACATTCGCATCGCTCTGCAAATACGAGCGCGACACGTTCAATGGAATATCCGGCGAATCAATCACCCCATGCAACAGCAGCAGCCACTCCGGTACAATCTCCCGCACATCGTCGGTGACATACACCTGGTTGGAATACAGGTGGATTTTGTTGCGGGTGGTCTCGACGGCGTTGCCGAGTTTAGGGAAATACAGGACACCGGTCAGGTTGAACGGGTAGTCAATATTCAGGTGAATCCAGAACATCGGCTCGGCGGCCATCGGATACATTTCACGGTAAAAAGCGCGATAATCCTCGTCTTTCAGTTCCAGCGGCTGCTTTTTCCAGAGCGGGTGCGGCTGGTTGATGATGTTCGGCACCTCATGGCTTTCCTCTTTTTTGTCCTCGCCTTCGCCTACTTCGGTGTATTCGGTTTTGGTGCCAAACTGAATCGGCACGGGCAGGAATTTGCAGTATTTTTCCAGCAATCCTTCGATGCGGTGTTTTTGCAGAAAATCCTGGTTGTCGGCATTAATGTGCAGGATAATGTCGGTACCGCGTTCGGCTTTTTCCACCGTTTCAATCGAAAATTCCGGGCTGCCTTCACATATCCAGCGCACGCCTTCGCTGCCTTCCTTCCAACTTTTAGTCACCACCTCTACCTTATCGGCGACCATAAACGCCGAATAGAAACCCAGACCGAAGTGGCCGATCACGTTGCTGTCGTCGTATTTTTCCAGGAATTCGGCGGCACTGCTGAACGCGATCTGGTTCAGGTATTTCTGGACTTCCTCCTCCGTCATGCCAATGCCCCGGTCACGGATAATAAGCCGGTTGTCCTCCGGTTCGAGGATCACTTCGATGGTTGTATCGCCAATCTCGCCTTTCACTTCGCCGCGCTGGGCCAGCGTCTGCAGTTTGGTGGTCGCATCTACGGCGTTGGACACCAATTCACGCAGGAAAATCTCGTGATCGGAATACAGGAATTTTTTAATAATAGGAAAGATGTTCTCCGTTTGGACGGAAATCGTGCCTTTTTGCATAAATACTTGCTATTGATTTGGTGAGCGGTTGATTGCGTGAGAAAAGGGTTGATAAAAGTTGATAGGGGCTTATAAAGGTTGATAAAAGCGGCACCTGCAATATTGTCGGCCCATTTAAAGGCTAATCTGTCAATAAAGAGGCATTAGCAGCGATCAGAGACGCTACTACCCATTTTTCAAAGCGTATGCCAGCCCGCCCTGGCCTGACAAATTGTCTTTCATTTAAAATCGGGAATTTTGAAAATTGGCACAGTAGTTGCCTTTTAAAGTATATCCGATGATGATCGGAACCATGAATTGCTTATAATCTCATGAATGATATTTTAAGGCCGAATGCGGCTTTAAAACCCGTGGTCGAGAGACCAGTCCATCTGGGGGGTAGGGCTGGTCCTCTCTCCACATTTCCACCCAGTACCTAATCCTGATTTAGTATCTCATTAAAAAAGCAGCAGGCAATCCGCCTGCTGCTTTTTTTGTTGGTACCGACGGGTTCAGCCGCCGTATAAAATATGACTTCGGCGGCTAAACCTGTCGGTACGGTTATTGCAATTTCAAATAAAACTTCCCATCTGTTAAAAAGACCGAATCGGGTACACCCGGTACTGTACTGGGCCCGCCCCGTTTGCCCATAAAGACCTGGAAACGACCTTCTACTTCATTGGTGATGGTATCGAAACGCAGCACTTCGATAAAGTTGTCGGTGCGGGTGGTATCAGGAATAAAATTGCCAATACCTTCATCATAAACAGCCATAGTGTACAAGCCATCTGGTATGCCATTATTAAAGTCAGATAACAACTTTACTAATTTAACAGTATGCTTTCCTAATGTTAAAGGAATATCTTGAATAAAAGATGCTTCCCTTAGGCCGTCTGGATATTCTTTCCCAGCTTTCAGCGAGAACCTTTGTTTGGTCATGTAGGCGTAGTATGCATTGTAAGGTACATTCCAGAATGTACCATTTTTCAGAGGCTGTTTTAAAACCTAAAAACGCTAAAAAATGTACTCAAAACGGTGAATTTTGTGGTGTCTAATCATAAAAGCCACACGTAATGAGTACAATGCAAAGTACGTCCAAACGGGCGAAGTATCCAAGCGACATGAGCAA